>NZ_RQRT01000029.1 GCF_004335005.1 Paracoccus nototheniae
GCACCTCTTGGGTTGAACGCCGGGCAGGCGGTCACATCCGCGTGCCCGGTTCTGACATAAAGGTGAAATGCCCCGGCCCATGGGTGGGTTCCCCAAAGGCCGGGATTAAACAGACCATTACAGCAAACTGCCTATTCCGCGGCTTCGGCATAGGCCTCCAATGGCGGGCAGGTGCAGACCAGATTGCGGTCGCCATGGGCATTGTCGACGCGGCCCACGGGGGGCCAGTACTTGTCCACCCGGAACGCCCCCGGAGGGAAGCAGCCCTGTTCGCGGCTATAGGGGCGGTCCCAGTCCCGCACCAGATCCTCGACCGTATGCGGCGCATGGCGCATCGGGCTGTCGGCGGCACTGATGCGGCCCTCGGCCACCTCGGTGATCTCGGCCCGGATCGCCAGCAGGGCGGTGATAAAGCGGTCGATCTCGGCCTTGGTCTCGGATTCCGTGGGTTCGACCATCAGCGTGCCGCTGACCGGCCAGCTCATCGTGGGGGCGTGAAAGCCGTTGTCGATCAGGCGCTTGGCGATGTCATCGACGGTCACGCCATGTTCGGCAAAGGGCCGCGTGTCGATGATGCATTCATGCGCGACCCGGCCCCGGTTGCCCATGAACAGGATCGGATAGGCCCCGGCCAGCCGCGCCGCGATGTAATTCGCGTTCAGGATCGCCACCCGCGTCGCCTGCGTCAGCCCCTCACCGCCCATCATCAGGCAATAGGCCCAGCTGATCAGCAGGATCGAGGCGCTACCATAGGGCGCCGCACTGACCGCCCCGCTGTCGGCATCGCGCGGATCGCCGGGCAGGAAGGGCGCCAGATGCGCCTTGACCCCGATCGGCCCCATGCCGGGCCCGCCGCCGCCATGCGGGATGGCAAAGGTCTTGTGCAGGTTCATGTGGCTGACATCGCCGCCGATCTCTCCGGGTTTCACCAGACCGACCAGCGCGTTCATGTTCGCCCCGTCGATATAGACCTGACCGCCATGCTGATGGGTGATGTCGCAGACCTGCCGCACGGTATCTTCGAACACCCCATGCGTGCTGGGATAGGTGATCATCACCGCTGCCAGCCGATCACCCGCCTTGGCCGCCTTGTCGGCGAAATCCTCCAGATCGATATCGCCATTGGGCGCGGATTTCACCACCAAGACCTGCATTCCGCACATCTGCGCGCTGGCCGGGTTGGTGCCATGCGCCGACACGGGGATCAGACAGATATCGCGGGTCTCGCCGCGACTGCGGTGATAGGCGGCGATGGTCAGCAGCCCCGCATATTCCCCCTGCGCGCCGCTGTTCGGCTGCATGGAAAACGCCTCGTATCCGGTGATCACGCACAGCTTGTCGGTCAGATCGGCAATCGCCTCGTGATAGCCCGCCGCCTGATCATGGGGAGCAAAGGGATGCAGCGCCCCGAATTCGGGCCAGGTGATCGGCATCATCTCGGCCGCGGCATTCAGCTTCATCGTGCAGCTGCCAAGCGGGATCATCGCCCGGTCCAGCGCCAGATCCCGGTCCGAAAGCCGCCGCATGTACCGCATCATCTCGGATTCCGCGCGGTTCATGTGAAAGACCGGATGGGTCAGGTAATCACTCTCGCGCAGCAGAGCCTCGGGGATGGCCGGCGCCATGGCCTGCCCGGCCATATCGGTGATCCCGAACGCATCCAGCAGCCGGGTGATCACCCCGGCATCGGTCGTCTCGTCCACGCTGATGCCGACGCGATCGCGGCCGACCTTGCGCAGATTGATGCCGCGATGCCGGGCGGCGGCCATGATGCCCTGCTGTCCCACGCCCACCTTGACGGTGATCGTGTCAAAGAACGCCTGCGGCGCCACCTCGGCCCCCGCCGCGCGCAGCGCATCCGCGATCGTCACCGCATGCAGATGCACCCGCTGCGCGATGGCGCGCAGACCCACGGGGCCGTGAAAGACCGCATAGAACCCCGCCATGACCGCCAGCAGCGCCTGCGCGGTGCAGACATTGCTGGTCGCCTTCTCGCGCCGGATATGCTGCTCGCGCGTCTGCAAGGCCAGCCGCAGCGCCGGGTTGCCGGAACTGTCGATGCTGACGCCCACGATGCGCCCCGGCATCGCCCGCTTCAGCCCGTCGCGACAGGACATGAACCCCGCATGAGGACCACCATACCCCATCGGCACCCCGAACCGCTGCGCGCTGCCCACGGCGATGTCCGCCCCCATCGCGCCGGGCTCCTTCAGCAGGCACAGGGCCAGCAGGTCGGTCGCCACCACCGCCAGCGCTCCGGCGGCATGCAGCGCCTCGATCTCGGGCGTCAGGTCGCGGATATGGCCAAAGGTGCCGGGATATTGAAAGATCGCGCCAAAGACCTGGGTCGCCACCAGATCGTCGATGGATCCGGTGATCACGCGGATGCCCAAAGGCGCCGCCCGCGTCTCGATCACGGAAATCGTCTGCGGATGCAGATCATGGGCCACGAAGAACGCATCCGCCTTGGACTTCGACTGCCGCCGCGCCATCGCCATCGCCTCGGCCGCCGCCGTCGCCTCGTCCAGCAGGGACGCATTCGCCACCGGCAGCCCGGTCAGATCCGCCACCATGGTCTGGAAATTCAGCAGCGCCTCCAGCCGCCCCTGCGCGATCTCGGGCTGATAGGGGGTATAGGCCGTGTACCAGGCCGGATTCTCCAGAATGTTGCGTTGGATGGCGGGCGGGGTGACGGTCCCGTAGTAACCCTGCCCGATCAGGCTGGTCATCACCCGGTTCTTGGCCGCGACCTCTTTCATCCGCGCCAGCAGCCCGGCTTCGGACAAGGCGGGCCAGTCCAGCCGGTCCGCCTGCCGGATCGCGGCAGGCACGGTCTGTTCGATCAGCTGATCAAGGCTGTCGGCGCCCACCGCCGCCAGCATCTGGTCCATCTCGGACGGAGACGGCCCGATATGGCGCCGGTTGGCAAAATCATCGGGGTTGTAATCGGTCGGGGTCCAGCGGCTCATCCGTCACTCCATCCAGGCAGCACCCCTCTCGGGCCTGCTTTGGTCCAGAAATATCCTCGGGGGGTCCGGGGGGCGAAGCGCCCCCGGCCTGTCGCCGGGCAGGGCCCGGCAACGCATCAGTCCACCAGCGCCCGATAGGCCGCCTCATCCATGAACCCGTCCATCGCGCCCGCATCGGCAGGCTTCAGGCGGAAAAACCACGCGGTCATCGGATCGCCGTTCACATCGCCGGGGTTGTCGGCCAGCGCCGCGTTCACCGCCGTGATCACCCCCGCCACCGGTGCGGTGATGTCGCTGGCCGCCTTGACGCTTTCGATCACGACGATCTCTTCGCCAGCCGTGACCTCGCGCCCCTCGTCGGGCAACTCGATGAACACGACATCGCCCAGCTGTTCGCTGGCATGCTTGGTGACGCCCACGACGATCTCGTCGCCCTCGGCGCGCAGCCATTCGTGATCTTCGGTGTATTTCAGCATGAAGACGCTCCTCAGCGTTTGTAGGATGGGGAAACGAAGGGCAGGGCGCACAGGGTCACCGGGATGCGCTTGCCGCGCAGCTCGGCCCAGACCTGATCGCCCTCGGCCAGATCGACCGGCAGCCGCGCCATGGCGACCGGCCCGCCGATCGTCGGCCCGAACCCGCCCGAGGTGACATGACCGATGGCCTCGCCGCCCTCGGCTGCGGCAAAGATCGCCACACCCTCGCGGATCGGGGCGCGGCCCTCGGGGCGCAGGCCCCGGCGCAAGGTTGCAGGGGTGCCCAGCTCGGGAAGAATCACATCGGCGCCGGGAAACCCGCCTGCCCGCGCGCCGCCTGCGCGGCGAACCTTGGGGATTGACCAGCCCAGGGCCGCCTGCGCGGGGGTCACCGACCCGTCCATGTCATGGCCATAAAGCGGCATCCCGGCCTCCAGCCGCAGGCTGTCGCGCGCGCCAAGGCCGATGGGCGCCACCTCAGGGTGGCCCAGCAGCGCACGGGCAAAGGCGTCCAGCCGTGCCTCGGGGACCGAGATCTCGAACCCGTCCTCGCCTGTATAGCCCGACCGGGACACCCACAGATCGGCGCCATCCCAGTCCAGAATGCGGCTGTCCATGAAGCGCATGTCATCCACGCCGGGCACCAGCCGCGCCAGCACCGTGGCGGCCAGGGGCCCCTGCAGGGCCAGCAATCCGCGATCGGTCACCGGGGTCACCCGGACCCCGGCCAGCCCCTGCAGATGCGCGATATCCTGCGTCACGCAGGCCGCATTCACGACCAGCAGGAAATGATCGCCCCGGTTGGCAAACATCAGATCGTCCAGAATTCCGCCCTGTTCGTTGGTCAACAGCCCATAGCGCTGTCGCCCCGGCGCCAGACCCATCGCATCGGTGGGGATCAGCGTTTCCAGCGCGGCGGCGGCGGTCGCGACCTGCCCGTCATCGGCGGTGACCAGCACCTGCCCCATATGGCTGACATCGAACAGGCCGGCCTGGGACCGCGTGTGCAGATGTTCGGCCATGACGCCCATCGGGAATTGCACGGGCATCTGCCAGCCTGCAAAGGGCACCATCCGGGCGCCCAGTTCGACGTGAAGATCGTAAAGTCCGGTTCGGCGGGTCTCGTCGGCCATGGGGCCTCCTGCGGTTCAGCCGGACAGCCGGCATCGGTTGGACGGGGAATGCCCCGCACGTCGATGCCCCCTCTGTCCTTGCCCGCCGCCGTCATCCGGTCTGTGGGCGCCTGAGATCGTTATCCCTTCGGCGGGCCTTGCGGCCACTCTCCAGAGTTCTTGGGGAAAACGGTCCTTTTGCCTGAGAGCTTGCCGGGGCGGCTTCTCCTTCGGCCCCGGCGCGATGGCCGATGTCTCCCGAATTCCTGCCCTTGGTGCTAGCCGCAGGCTTGCCCCAAGGCAAGACCTTTGTCGCAGCACGGCAGGACGGGAAAGGCCCCTGCACGGACCTTCGGCAGCCCGGCCCGTTGACAGGCGTGGGGCCGCGCTTCATCGTCGGACACGACCTCGTGAAAGGCCCGACATGCCGCCCAAGTTCTTCCAGATCGGCTTCAACAAATGCGGCACGACCTTTATCGCCCAACTGTTCGACATGAACGGCATCCCCGCCGCCCATTGGCTGGAAGGCGCGCTGGCCGAGGATATTGCCTATGCCAAGCTGACCGGGGGCAAGCCGCTGGCGCGCTGGTCCGACCAGATCACCGCCTTTACCGACATGGAATCGGTCCGTTTTCTGAACATGCCGGTGATCGAGGCGTTCAAGGAATACGCCCTGCTGGACCAGCATTATCCCGGCGCTGTCTTTCTGCTGAACACGCGGCAGGTCGAGGATTGGGTCGTCAGCCGCTATCTGCATCGCGGCGGCGCCTATGCGCGCAGCTATGCGATGTCTCTGGGCGTCGCATTGGGCGATCTGGCCGACATCTGGGCCGAGGACTGGGCTGACCATCTGGACGGCGTGCGTGCCCACTTTGGGACGCGCCCCGAATTCATCGAGATCGACATCGACGAGGCCACGCCCGAGGATTACCGCCGCGCCCTTGCGCCCTGGTATGATCTGGCCCAGGTGCCCGCCATGCCCGGCAAGGCGGTCAGGCTGGCCCGGCAAAGCAACCTGCCCCGCGTGGCGCGCATGCTGGAGGTTCCGCTGCCCGGCGCCGGGATCGGCGCGGCGCGGCGCGCCCGGCTGGCCGACCGGCTGGCCCGCCACGCCGCCCCCGCCCGGATCAGCGCCCAAGCGCGCACCGATCAGCCCCCGACGACGGATGCGCTGTGCCTCGATCTGGCCCGGGGCGAATTGCTTGGCGCGGATGGCACGGCCATGCCGGTCACGCGGGGGACGGACGGAAAGTTCTATCTGGACGCGCAACGCCCCGGCCTGCTGCGCGTGGCCGCCGTGGCCAATGACATCGCCGAGGTGACCGACAAGGGCATCTATTGGCTGGACATGCGCCCGGCCTGCCTGTCCGGCAGCGGGCCCGAACATCCGACCGGCGGGCCGCTGATCGCCGGGCTGCGCCGCAAGGGCGCACAGGATCTGTTCCTCTGGCCCGCCCCATGGCTGCACCGGATCGGAAACGAGGGCTTTCCCGGCGCGCCCCGTGGTCCCGATCCGGTCTGGGCTTTGCGTGCGGATGTGGCGCTCTGGCGGGGCGGTCTGTCCGGCCATGCCCCGAACAGCCCCCTGACAGCCGAGGCCGCGATCACCGCCCTTCTGTCCAGGCCACCCGAATCCGCTGCTTTTCGACGCGCCGCCGAGGCGCTGCCGCAGACCCCCCGTTGGCGATTTCTGGCCGCCCATTCCGGCGCGACCCAATCCGGCACGGCCGCGCCGGTGACGGATCTGGCCCTGACCCCCGATCCGCGCCTGACCAAGTCCCTTGCCCGGGCCAGCCTGACAGCCCCCGCGCCGCTTTCCCCGCCGCCCGCCATCGCGCCGCGCTATGCGATCTGCCTTGGCGGCTCCGAAGGCGATGCCGATTTCCTGACATTGGCCCACAGCCATGCCGTGGTGCTGAAGGAAGAGGACGGGTGGGAAAGCTTCATCACCCCGATCTTTCGCCCCTGGTCGCATTACATCCCGCTGGCCCCCGGCGCCACCGACCTGACTGATCGTCTGACCTGGGCCCGCGCCAATCCGGATGCCTGCCAGCAGATGTCCGAACGCGCGCGCCGGCTGTGCGAGGGGCTGGCCGATCCCGCCGGGCGACGCCTGCATCTGGCGCAAGTGCTGTCGGATTATCGGGACGCGACCGGACAGGCGTGATGCGCCGCAAGGGGGGGGCTGCCCGCCCCCGTCGTGGCAGGCCACGACTCCCCCGGGGATATTTCCGCCAAGATGAAATGACGCCGGCAGGGCCTTTCATCTTGGCGGAAATATCCTGCGGGGGGAGGCGCGCTTGCGCGGCGGGGGGCGCAAGGCCCCCCCTTGCGGCGGCAGGGTTGTCAGGGGCGCGGAAAGACAAAGACGCGGTCGCGCCGCAGCATCAGCCACATGGGCGTGCCGGGGGGCGGCAGAAAGACGCCCGGCACGGTGGCGTTCAGGGTGATGGCGCCCGCATCCGTGGCGAATTCGACCAGCGAATCGCGGCCCAGATAGCGGGCGCGGATGACGCGGGCGCGCGCGGCGCTGCCGTTTTCGGCGGTGGGGGCCGGGCCTTGGCCCGCGCGGTCGAAGTCGATCCTCAGATGCTGGGGACGGATGACGATATCGACCTCGGCGCCCTCGGGGATGCCGGGTGTCAGGAACTGCCCGAAGGGCGTGTCCGTCAGGGCGCCCTGAACGCGCCCGGTCAGCACATTGATGTCGCTGAAAAACCCTGCCGCCTGACGGTCCACCGGTGCGTTGTAAAGGTTGTAGGGCGCGCCCTGCTGGACGATCCGGCCCGCGCGCATCAGCAGGATCTGATCGGCCATGCGCATCGCCTCGAGCGGTTCGTGCGTGACCAGAAGGACGGCGGTGCCCTCGTCCTTCAGCAGGGCCAGCGTCTCGTCGCGGATGCCGTCGCGCAGGCGCTCGTCGAGGCCCGAGAAGGGTTCGTCCATCAAGAGGACGCGGGGCCGGGGCGCCAGCGCGCGGGCCAGGGCCACGCGTTGCTGTTCGCCCCCCGACAGCTCGTGCGGATAGCTGTCGATATGGCGCGACATGTGCACCCGTTCGAGCAGCGCGCCGACGCGGTCCCGGTTGGCCTTGAAGCCGCCGGGCAGGCCGAAGGCCACATTGTCGCGCACCGACAGATGCGGGAACAGCGCGAAATCCTGAAACATCAGGCCGATGGCCCGCCGTTCGGGCGGGATGCGAAAGCTGGTATCGCAGATCAGCTGGCCATCGACGAAGATGCGCCCATGATCCTGCATGTCCACCCCGGCGATGATCCGCAACGTGGTCGACTTACCGCAGCCCGAGGGGCCCAGCAGGCAGGCGACCTCGCCCGCCGCGATGTCGAAGCTGACATCATCGACCACCGGCACGCCGTCGAAGCTGCGCGTCAGCCGGTCCACCTGCAATCTGGAGGCTGCGGTCGGGGATGTCGTCACGATGCGGGCCAAGCCTTTCGGTCGGGTTTTGCTTGGACCTAGCAGCGCGCGGGGCCACCCGCAACCGGGCGGGTCGCGGGCAGCACGCGGCGGCGGGTCGCGGCCGTCAGATCGTGACGTTCAGCGCGCCGCCGTCCAGAAGCACGTTCTGGCCCACGATGAATCGCGCCTGCTGGCTGCACAGAAACGCGCAGGTCGCGCCGAAATCGGCCGCCGTGCCATAGCTGCCGGTGGGGATCGTGGCCTGACGTTGGGCGCGGGCCTCGTCCACGGTGATGCCCTTGGTCTTGGCCACGCCGCCGTCCAGGCTGTCGGCGCGGTCGGTGGCGTGGATGCCCGGCAGCAGGTTGTTCACGCAGACGCCCTTGCCCGCCACCTGACGCGACATGCCCGCCACAAAGCCGGTCAGCCCGGTGCGCGCGGTGTTGGACAGCCCCAGAATGGCAATGGGCGCGCGGACCGAGCCCGAGGTGATGTTGACGACCCGGCCCCAGCCCCGGTCCATCATGCCCGGCACCAGCGCCTGCATCAGCGCCACCGCCGACAGCATGTTGGCATCGATGGCGCGGATAAAGTCGTCGCGGCTCCAGTCCTGCCAGTTGCCCGGCGGCGGGCCGCCCGCATTGGTCACGAGAATATCGGCATGGCCCACGGCGTCGAGCACGCGGGCGCGACCCTCGGCGGTGGTGATGTCGGCGGCGACGGGGATGACCTCGACCCCGTAGGTTTCGGCGATCTCATGGGCGGTGCGGGTGATCTCGGCCTCGGTGCGGCTGTTGATGACCAGATTGACGCCTGCGGCGGCCAGCGCCTCGGCGCAGCCCCGGCCCAACCCCTTGGAGGCGGCGCAGACCAGTCCCCGTTTGCCCTTGATGCCCAGATCCATCCTAACCTCCTGCTGTGTTCAGGCGCGCAGAAGACGCGGGGATGGCGGGATTGTCAAATGGAGGGAGCGGGGGCCAGCCGTTGGAGCGGGGGGCCGGCCCCCGCGACCCCCCGGGATATTTCTAGACCAAAGCAGGATCAGGCGATCGCTGCGCGGATGGCCTGCATGTTGGTGCCGTAGACGTCAGGGCTGGCGACCGAGCCGCCCTTGAAGACCGCCGAGCCTGCGACCAGCACATCGGCCCCGGCTTTGGCGACAAGCGGCGCGGTGGTGGGATCGACGCCGCCATCGACCTGGATATGGATCGGGCGGTCGCCGATCAGGGCGCGGATGCGGGCGATCTTGTCCAGCTGGCTGTGGAAGAATTTCTGCCCGCCAAATCCGGGGTTCACGGTCATAACCAGCACCATGTCGCAGAGGTCCAGCAGGTAATCCACCGCCTCGGCCGGGGTGCCGGGGTTCAGGGCGATGCCGGCCTTCTTGCCGGTCGCGCGGATCGCCTGCAGGGTGCGGTGGGGATGGGGGCCTGCCTCGACATGGGCGGTGATCATGTCGGCACCGGCCTCGGCATAGGCGTCGATATAGGCGTCCACCGGGGCGATCATCAGATGCACGTCCATGAAGGTTTTCACATGCGGGCGGAACGCCTTGACGGCCGGGGGGCCAAAGGTCAGGTTCGGAACGAAATGCCCGTCCATCACATCGACATGGACCCAATCGGCCCCCTGATCCTCGATGGCGCGGATCTCGGCGCCGAAATTCGCGAAATCGGCGGAAAGGATCGACGGGGCGATCCTGATCTTGCGGTCGAAATCCATGGTCTTCTCCCAGTTCATGCGGGGCTTATTCGGCAGCGGCCTGCCTGCTGGCGCGGTCCACGTCAAGCCCGCCGTCAAAGACCCGGCTGGCGCGGATGTCGGCGGACGTCAGGGTCGAGAGTTCGGCGGCGTCCAGCGGGCCTTTCGCCTCGGCGAACAGGCGGTTGGCCTGACGCAGGCGGGCGCGGTCCAGCGCATTGCGGATCGAGCGGGCATTGGCGAAATGCGGCTGGCCGCGCCGGGCGGCGACATAATCGGTCAGCGCGTCGCTGGCCCCCTGATCCAGCGTGTAGTTCTGGCGCGCCAACATGCCGGTGGCGATGTGGATCAGTTCGGGGTCGCTGTAATCGGGAAATTCGATGTGATGGGCGATGCGCGACCGGAAACCGGGATTCGAGCCGAAGAAGCGGTCCATCCGGTCGGCATAGCCCGCCAGGATCACCACGAGATCGTCGCGGTTGTTTTCCATGACCTGCAGCAGGATCTCGATCGCCTCCTGTCCGTAATCGCGTTCGTTTTCGGCACGATAAAGATAATAGGCCTCGTCGATGAACAAGACGCCGCCCATGGCCTTTTTCAGCACCTCTTTGGTCTTGGGGGCGGTGTGGCCGATATATTGGCCGACCAGATCGTCGCGGGTGACGGTGACCAGATGGCCTTTGCGGACATAGCCCAAGCGGTGCAGCAGCGCCGCCATCTTCAGCGCGACGGTGGTCTTGCCGGTGCCGGGATTGCCGGTAAAGCTCATGTGCAGGGTGGGGGTTTCAGTGGCCAGACCCATCCTGCGGCGGGCGCGGTCGACCAGCAGCAGGGCGGCGGTTTCGCGGATGCGGGCCTTGACCGGGGCCAGACCGACCAGTTCGCGGTCCAGATCACCCAGCACCTCGGCCACGCCGCTATCGGCGAAATCCTGCGCCAGATCGACATGGGTCGGAACGTCCGGGCTGGGCAGATCGGCGGATGCATCGGTCATCGGAAACCTCATGGGTGCGGCAGAAGGGCGGGGTGTGTCAGGCATGGACCCCGTGCGGCGCAGGAGGGGACGCCGCACGGGCAGAACCCGAGGCTTTCGTGTCAGGCCGAGCAGGCCTCAGGTATAGCGGGCGCCTTCGGGTTCGCGCATCGCATAGCTTTCGATGCTGTAGCGGACCGACCGGCCCTCGCCCTCTTGCCGGACCAGACGGAAGCCGGGCTCGATGGCGGGGCGGTTCACGATCATCGCCATGCGGATCGATTCCCATCCCGGCGATGCGTCGAAGGCGATGACCCGGATATAGACGCCGCCATGGGCCTTGCGGCATTCGTTGACCTCGAACACGACCGCCGCCGCATCGGGGTTGTCGAACATCGGATGGCCCCACATCTCCCAGTAGGTGTTCCGGGGATGGGGGTCGTCGGTATATTCGACCGACACGGCCCAGCCCCGGTCGATGGCGTATTGGGCCTGCACGCGGATGTCGTCATCGGTCAGATCGGGCAGAAAGCTGAACTGTCCTTGCGTCATTTTCATCGGATCTGTCCTTCAGTTCGAGACTTGGGGGGTGGGCGCGAAATCGGGCGCATCGGTCGAGGCATAGTTGAAGCTGACGTCCTTCCACACATCCAGCGCCTGCTTCAGCGGCGTGCAGGTGCGGGCGGCGGCGCGCAGGATATCCTCGCCCTCGTTCCAGATGTCGCGGCCCGAGTTGCGCGCAAAGACCATCGCCTCCAATGCCACACGGTTGGCCTGTGCGCCCGCGGCGATCCCGTGGGGGTGGCCGATGGTGCCGCCGCCGAATTGCAGCACCACATCTTCGCCCAGATAATGCAGCAGTTGGTGCATCTGGCCCGCATGGATGCCTCCGCTCGCGACCGGCATCATCTTGTTCAGGCTGGCCCATTCCTGATCGAAGAAGATCCCGTTCTCCAGCGCCATGGGATTCCGCTCTTCGCGGAAGATGTCATAGTATCCCTTGGTCGTGGCCGGATCGCCCTCCAGCTTGCCGACGACCGTGCCCGCATGCAGGTGATCGACCCCGGCCAGACGCATCCATTTCGCGATGACGCGGAAGCTGACGCCGTGGTTGCGCTGACGGGTATAGGTCGAATGCCCGGCCCGGTGCAGGTGCAGGATCATGTCATTGTCGCGGGCCCATTTGGCCATCGACTGGATCGCGGTATAGCCGATCACCAGATCGATCATCACGATGATCGAGCCAAGCGATTTGGCGAACTCGGCGCGGGCGTACATTTCCTCCATCGTGCCTGCGGTGATGTTCAGATAGGTGCCCTTGACCTCTCCGGTGGCAGCCGAGGCGCGGTTCACGGCCTCCATGCAGTACAGGAACCGGTCGCGCCAATGCATGAAGGGCTGGCTGTTGATATTCTCGTCATCCTTGGTGAAATCGAGGCCCCCCTTCAGCGCCTCATAGACCACGCGGCCATAGTTGCGCCCCGACAGGCCCAGCTTGGGCTTGACCGTCGCGCCCAGCAGCGGGCGGCCATAGCAGTTCAGGCGCTCGCGTTCGACGACGATGCCGGTGGCGGGGCCCTGAAACGTCTTCACATAGGCCACGGGCAGGCGCATGTCCTCCAGCCGCAGGGCCTTCAGCGGCTTGAAGCCAAAGACGTTGCCGATGATCGACGCGGTCAGGTTGGCGATGCTGCCGCCCTCGAACAGGTCAAGGTCATAGGCGATATAGGCGAAATATTCGCCGGGGCTGTTCGGAACGGGATCCACGCGATAGGCCTTGGCGCGGTATTTCTCGCAATTCGTCAGCCGGTCGGTCCAGACCACCGTCCAGGTCGCGGTCGAGCTTTCGCCCGCCACCGCCGCTGCCGCCTCGACCGCGTCCACGCCATCCTGAGGGGTGATGCGGAACAGGGCGATGATGTCGGTGTCCTTGGGGACATAATCAGGTTCCCAATAGCCCATCTGCGCATATTTCAGCACGCCCGCGGCATAACGCTTTTTGGTGTCCATCTTGGCTGGCATCTCGTTCATGGTCGGTCCTCCTTCGAAAGGGTCAGGCGCGCTTGGCGTCATGCGTCATGCGCAGGATCATCGGGGTCAGGATCAGCTGCATCGCCAGATCCATCTTGGGTCCGGGGATGACGATGGAATTGGCGCGGCTCATCCACGATCCATCGATCATCTGGGTCAGATAGGGAAAGTCGATGCCCTTGGGATTGCGGAACCGGATCACCACAAGGCTTTCGTCGGGCGTGGGAATCCAGCGCGCGATGAACGGGTTCGAGGTGTCGACCACCGGCACCCGCTGGAAATTGATGTCGGTCTGGGTGAATTGCGGGCAGATGCAGTGCACATAGGCGTGCATCCGGCGCAGGATCGTGTCGGTGACCGCCTCGGTCGTATAACCGCGCTGCGCCTTGTCGCGGTGGATCTTCTGGGTCCATTCCAGATTGACCACCGGCACCACGCCGATCTTCAGATCGGCCAGCGCGGCCAGATCGACCGTATCGTTCACGACCGCGCCGTGCAGACCTTCGTAGAACAGCAGATCGCTGCCATCCTCGAAAGGCGCCCAATCGGTGAAGGTGCCGGGCGCATTGCCCCATCGCGCGGCCTCTGCCTCGTCATGGACATAGTGGCGGGTTTCGCCCCGGCCGGTCTCTCCATAGATGCGAAAGATCTCGGCCAGCTTTTCCAGTTCGTTGGCGTCATAGCTGAAATGGCTGAAGGTGGCGTCGCCCGCCGCCAGACGGCTGGTCAGTTCGGATTTCATCGCGGCCCGGTCATAGCGGTGAAAGGCGTCGCCCTCGATGCTGACGGCCTTGATGCCCTCGCGCCGGAAGATCTGGTCAAAAGTCGATTTGACCGTCGTGGTGCCCGCGCCGGAACTGCCCGTGACCGAAATAATGGGGTGCTTCTTGCTCATGATATCCTCAGGCGCGGAACAGGCCGCGATGGCCGAACAGGGCCGAAACCTCGGCCTCGGGCAGGTCGTGATAGCTGGCCACCCGGTCCACCTTGTCGGCACTGCCGAAAATCAGCGGAGAGCGGGCGTCCAGCGCGGTGATGGGCGCATCCAGAACCGGCAGCGCGCCATCGGTGGCCCGCCCCCCCGCCTGTTCGATCAGAAAGGCGACGGGCGCCGCCTGATGCAGCATCCGCAGCCGCCCGCGCTCCGCACCGGGCCGCCCGTTGGCGGGGTCCAGAAAGATGCCGCCGCGGGTCAGGATGCGATGCGCCTCGGCGGCCAGCGCGCCGATCCAGCGCATGTTGAAATCATGGGCGCGCGGCCCCTCGGTTCCCGCCAGGCAGTCGTCGATATAGGCCCGGACCGGGCGCGACCAATGCCGGTAATCCGAGGCGTCGATGGCAAATTCCGGCGAGGCTGCGGGCAGCGTTACCCCATCCCGCACCAGCATGAAGCGCTGGCTTTCGGGGTCCAGACCGTAAATTTGCGTGCCCTTGCCAAAGCTGAGCACGAGGCAGCAGCGCGGACCATAAAGCACATAGCCCGCCGCCAGCATCTGACGGGCCGGGCGCAGGAAGCTGGCCTCGGGGGTGTCTTCGGCGGGAAAGATCGCAAAGATCGTCCCGACCGGGGCGTTCGTTTCCAGACCTGCCGCGCCGTCCAGCGGATCAAGCGCCAGCGCCAGCGTGCCCTCTGCCTGCATCGCCCGGATCTGCGGCTGGCGGCTGCTGGTCATCCAGCGCAGATCCGCATCTTGCAGGGCGGTGGCGAACAACCCGTCCGCCGCCTGATCGGGGGGCGGGGGGCCTGCATCCACGCCGCCGCGCCGGATCCGGTCGGCCAGCGCCACCGCGCCATTGGCCAGACCGGTCAGCACCGGACGGAAGCGGTCGGCGATCAGCCGGGTCTCCAGATGCGCTGTGGTCATGAACATTCTCTCCCGGATGTCGGTCTGTGTGGCGACCGGCATGAGGACAGATTGACAGCGGGGTTGGTTTAAGGAAATTTAATAAGACGGAATAAGAATTCAGGAAACGTGAAGATGCGGACGGATGCGATCACCCTGCGCCAGCTGCGCGCCCTGCGCGCCGTCGCCGACAGCGGCAGCCTGACCCTGGCGGCCGCCCAGATGGGCCTGACCCCGCCCGCCATTCACAGCCAACTGAAATCGCTGGACGATCTGGCTGGGACGGCGCTGTTGCAGCGGGCCGAACATGGCGTCTTTCGCCCCACTGCCGAAGGTCGCGCCCTGCTGCTGGCCGAGGCGCAGACCGCCACCGCGCTGGCCCGCGCAGGGCGCGAGGTCGCGGCCCTGCGTCAGGGGCACAGCGGCACTGTGGTCCTGGGGGTGGTGTCGACCGGCAAGTATTTCGCGCCCTTTCTGGTCGCGACCCTGCTGCGCGCCCTGCCCCGGATCGAGGTGACGCTGCGCATCGGCAATCGCGACGCCATTCTGGCCGCGCTGGCGGGGGACGAGCTGGATCTGGCGATCATGGGCCGCCCGCCCCGCGAACCCGCCGTGATCGCCGATCCCATCGGGCCGCATCCCCATATCATCATCGCGGCCCCCGACCATCCGCTGGCCGCGCAGGATCCGGTGATGCCGGGCGATCTGCTGGCCCAGACCTTTCTGTCGCGCGAAGACGGTTCGGGCACCCGCATCCTGATGACCCGGTTTCTGGACCGCATCGGCGAAGGCGCCCCGTGGCGCGCGGTCGAGATGGGCACGAACGAGACGATCAAGCAGGCCGTCATCGCGGGTCTGGGCATCGCCCTGATCTCTCAGCATACCTGCACCGAGGAATTGCGCGCCCGGCGTCTGACCGCGCTGTCGGCCATCGGCCTGCCCATCCAGCGCAGCTGGTATCTGCTGCACCGCGCCGACCGGGCCCCCAGCCCCGCGACCGAACGCATCCGCGCCGCCATCGCCGGTCTGGGCGGCAGCTTCCTGCCCCGGATCGAACCCGATCCCAATCCGCGCTGATGCCGGATCGTCACCGGTTTCAGGCCGGATCGCGCAGCGCCGTCACCTCATCCGCGGCGACAGAGCTGCCGCCCTCGAAGACCAGCCGCCCGCCCCCGGCATCGAACTGAGCCTCGACGATGCGGGCATAGGTGCTGACCGCCGTGTCGGCGATCAGCTCGTCTCCGACGCGGCTTTCCAGGGTAAAGCGGTACAGCCCATCGGGCAGCTTGGTGCCCTGCGCCGTTTGGCCCAGCCAGTCGATCTGCCCAGCGCCGGGGCCGATCTCTTCCCGGGCGACCACTGCGCCCAGTTCGTTGCGGGCGACCAGTTGCACGCTGTCCGCCCGGTCATCCGGCGCGACATCCAGCGTGATCGGATCTGTGCCGAACCAGACCGGCGCGGTGGTCCGGGCCTCTTTCCCGATCCATCCGGCGATGCTGGACTGACCGGCCATCTGCTGCAGGAACGTGTTGCTGAGCGCCGCCTGTTCCACCCCGGCAAAGGTCGCCAGCTGGATGGCGAAATCGGTGCCCTCCATCGGGTTCAGCGGATCCTGATTCTTCAGCTGCGCGGTCAGCATGGTCAGGAAGGTCTGGAAATCCCCGCCGGTGCCCGCTGCGGAAAATCCGGTGGCGGTCGCGGGGGCGGGCGTTGCAGGTGTGGCGGGGGGCGTCAGGGCGTCGATCATGGGAATCTCCTATATCCGGATATCAAGGCGCCGGTCGCTGAGCGACGCGGGGGTCAGCCGGACCAGCGTGGCATCCGGCGGGGCAGGGCTGTCATCGTCATCGGCCATCCCCTGCGGCGCGTCGTCGGGCCAGCCCGCCCGGTCGTCGCGGCGAAAGCTCATGCTGTCGGTGCTGACTCCGGCATCGGCCAGGTGCTGGGTCAGCAGATCGGCATTGCGACGGACAAGGTCCAGCGTCTCGGGGCGTTCGGCAAAGATGGTGATATGGCTGCGGTCCGGGCCGGTCATGATCAGCCGGACACGGCCCAGCTCCTCGGGTGACAGTGCGATTTCGGTGCGGTCGCCGCGGATCGTCACAAGCGCCTCGGTCACTTGCCGGATCACCGGGCGCGGATCGGGTGCCTGTCCGGTGTCAGGGGCTGGCGGGGATGCGCCCGCCACCAGCGCGCCGGCCCTTGGGGCATCCGGCAGATTCATCGGCTCGGCGCTGCCCCCCGGCTCGACCGTGCCCGCCATCATGCCAGGCGGCGGTCCTGCGGCGTCGCGCAGGACGGGCGCAAACCCTGCCGCCGCCCGCTCGGCCTCGGGCAAAGGTGCCGGATGTGATCGCGATCCGATCACCGCGAGCGCGTCGTTGACATCGCCATCGCCACTGCCCTCGGCCCCGGCGGGGACTGTCGCGGTCACCTTGGACCCCTGCGTCACAAGGACGGGGTGAGGTAAGACTGTCCGACCGCCCTCAGCCCCCACGCGCTGCGGCGTCGCATCGTGAAGCAGAGGGATCTGGCCCAGGCCGCCACCCTGTGCCGGGTCTGTCGGACGGGAGGCGGGCGGACGGAAGGCGGGTCGGTCCGGCGTCTGAACCCGCGTCATCGCGGTCGTCGCGCCGATGGCCGACGCGGACAGGTTTGTCCCCGCGCCTGTCACTGCAGGTGCCGCCTGTGACGTCCCGGGGGCGGGCTGCGCCGCCGGTGCAGGCGAGGCGGCGGCCTGAACACGGCCCGGACCCGGCAAAGCTGCAGGCGTCTGCATCTGCGTCTGCGCGGGCAGGCGCAGCTCCGTCGTCACGATGTTTGGTCCCTGCGTCGGTTCGGCAACAATCGGCAGGGGCGGTGTTCCCTGGACCAGGACAGGAATGTCAGCCTCGGGCGGGGCGGGCGACGGATTCGGGGGCTGAAAGAGCAGTTCCACCATCGTCGCCGGGTCGTTCTCCGGCGCCGTCGGGGGGATGTCGATCTGCGGCAGGCCCGCATCCATCGCCGCAAAGGAGGGATCCGCAGCTTCGCCGATCCCGGCGGTCAGGCCCAGCACGGTTTCCAGCCAACGGGTCAGCGCGTCGCCGGGCATCGCTGCGGAATCCGCGATCGGCGCGGGCTGGGGCTGCACATAGGACAGTGCAGGCAGCGCAAAGTCTGACGCGCCGTCCTGAGGCAGGCTCGCGTCCTGCGCGGCCTCTGACGGTCGAGAGGGCCAGTTCGGAATCATCTGGATGTCAGCCATGGTCAGCCTCGCGGTTTTTTCCTCGATAGCGCAGATTCCTTACTAATTATTTACGGCTCCGCGATATTTCAGAAGGATCGAAATCGAACAGCGGGGACAGATATGCAGATCGGATCCATCCTGCCGGCCGGACGGCAGAACGACACGACAACCGGCCTTGCGGACCAGCTGGAGCAGGCATTTTTGGAAGAGATGCTGAAATATTACGGCCCTCCACCTGCCGAGGGGGCGTTTTCCGGCGGCGCGGGCGAAGACCAGTTTGCCAGCTTTCTGACGCGCGAACATGCAGCCCTGCTGGCGGGCCAGCTGGATCTGGGCTTTGCCCGGATGTTGGGCGAGGGGGCATGACCCGCGCCGTCACCCGCCAGATGGAACTGGTCCGGGCCGCGCTGATCGCGGGGGATGCCCGTCAGGCGCTGACCGCCATCGACGCCCTGTCGCGCACCGCAGCCAGAACCGGCATCGACGACGCTGCCCGCACCCGGCTGGAACCCGAACTGGCCGAATTGCGCGTTCTGGCACTGGCCGCGCTGGCCGGGGCGCAGCAGGCTGCCGAACAGGTGCGATCGATCGTGCAGGCGGCCCGCAGTCTGCAGACGTATGATTCGCTCGGCCGCCGCAATGTGACGCCGACGCAGGCGCAGATGCCGCAACGGTTTTAATAAAATGCTGCGGAAGGTTCGTTTGAGCGGCTGGCGAAAGTTCACTAGATGTCAAGGACCGGCAGATAGAACGGTACGACGCCCAGAACGGCGCAGGGCAACCGCCCGAACGGTCAGAAGGCCTCAGAAGCAATCCCCGGTGCAAAGCACCATACGGAGAACGATATGACCAGCATTCTGACCAATACCAGCGCCATGGTGGCCCTCCAGACCCTGAAATCCGTCAACTCACAACTGGGCAAAGCGCAGGCGGATATCGCGACGGGCAAAAGCGTCGCCAACGCCAAGGACAACGCAGCCGTCTGGGCCATCTCCAAAGTCATGGAAACCGACCGCTCGGCGTTCAAGACGATCCAGTCGAACCTGAACGTGGCCGATGCCGTGGTGTCCACCGCCCGCGAGGGTGCCGAAAAGATCGTCGCAAGTCTGACTGCGATCAAGGATCTGGCAGCGGGTGCCTATAACACCGCAACCGCTAGCGAAAAGGCCAAGATCACCACCGATATCGAACTGAAGTTCAAAGAGATCGCATCTGTGATCAATGGCACGCAGATGAACGGCGTGAACCTGCTGAAATCGGGCGAAGCCGATCTTAAGGTGCTGGCCTCGCTTGACCGCGGCACTGGGGTGACGACCACGATCAACGCGATCACCGTCGAAACCACGGGCCTAGATACGCTCATCGGCGCGCTCGATCTGGATTCAACCGGCGCCACCTTCGGCGAAACGACCATCTTCGACGCGGCGACCAGCCTGGAGCCAAGCGATGATGGCACCGACAATATCGGTCTGTTCCTGTCCGATATCGAAACGGCCATCAGCACCGTGCTGGAAGCCACTGCCGAGCTGGGCTCCTATGGCAAGCAGCTGGCCGGTCAGTCCGAATTCGTGGGCAAGCTGGCCGATTCGCTGAAGCTGGGCATCGGCGCGCTGGTCGATGCCGACATGGAAGAGGCCTCGGCCCGGCTGCAGGCGCTGCAGACCCAGCAGCAGCTGGGCATCCAGTCGCTGTCGATCGCGAACCAGGCACCCTCGGCCATCATGGCCCTGTTCCGCTGATACCGCTGATGAAAAGGGCGGGCGCCTTCGGGCTCCCGCCACCCCAGCCATGACACCAGAACGGGAAGCACAATCTTGAACGCGGTCACGCCACTGAACGACAATGGCTATTGCTCCAGCGGGCTGCGCACGCCCCGGGATGCAGAATACGACATCTTTTCCCGTGTGACGCGCATGCTGCGCCAGTCTCCGGGCAAGGCCGACAATCAGGAGACGATCCAGGCAGTTTTCAAGAATTCCCAGCTGTGGACGTTGCTCGCCACCGATCTGGCCGAACCGGCCAATGGCCTGCCGGACGCGACAAAGGCGGGCCTGATTTCTCTGGCCGGTTTTGCGATCCGCCATGGGCAGGCGGTCATGGCCGGACAGGCCACCACCGAGGCGCTGATCGACATCAATATGACCATCATGCGCGGGCTGAGGGGCGAGGTCAGGGCATGAGCGGTCTTGTCCTCAAGCTGGCGCCGCGCGAACGGGTGCTGATCAATGGCGCCGTGATCGAAAACGGCGACCGGCGGGCGCGCATCTCGATCACGACGCCCAATGTTCACGTGCTGCGCCTGCGTGACGCCATCCATCCCGACAACGCCCGGACCCCGGTGTCACGGGCGCTCTATATCGCCCAGCTGATCCTGTCGGGCGATGCGGACCCGGCCCTGGGTCAGCGGCAGCTGGTTCTGGCCATCGAACAACTCAGCCAGGTATTCGAGGATCGCGACAGCCGCCTGCTTCTGGCCGAGGCCACTGCTGCCGCGATCGCGCCCAACCCCTATCAGGCGATGCGCAAGCTGCGCGACCTTCTGCCCCGCGAAGCCCGCCTGTTCGCCAGCACCCGAGAGTGAGGTCGCAATGAGCATTTCCATCGGCGTGACCGGATTAGCCGGCTGGAAAATCGTCCAGCGGATCGAGCCGCAACAGATCGAGGCCGTCGCCCGCGATCCCATCGTGTTGCGCGCGACCACCTATTTTCAGGAGAATATCGGCAGGGCGGGGCAGGCCGAGGATCTGGTCAAAGACTATCGCCTGATGTCAACGGCGCTGTCCGCTTTCGGACTGGAGGGCGACATCGCCAACAAGGCTTTTATCCAAAAAATCCTCGAGTCGGATGTTGCAGATGAAAGCTCGCTGGTGAATCGGCTGGCTGACAAACGTTATCTGCGGCTGGCCGAGGCCTTTGGCTATGGCGCCCCCAAGCCCCCGGCGGACGCCTCTGCGGTTGTTGACGCCGATGCGGCGGCGGATGCGGAATTGGCGCGGACGGTCAGCAACGCCTTTGTGCAGCGCGAATTCGAACGCCGGATCGGCATGTCGGATGAAAATCTGCGCCTGGCGCTGAACGCCCGGCGTGAGGTGCAACGCTTGGGCGGACGCGACTCATCCGATCGTACGCTATGGTTCGAGATCATCGGAAACACCCCGCTGCGGAAGGTCTTTCAGGGCGCCTTCGGGTTTCCCGAAAGCTATGGCCAGCTGCCCGTGGACCGGCAGCTGGAGGAGTACACCCGCGCATCCGAACGCGTGCTGGGCAGCGCCAGATTCAAGGAGATCGCGACGACCGAGGGGATCGACAAGCTGGTCCAGGCCTTCATGGTCCGGTCGCAGCTGACGGCGATGCCCACCACCAACCGCTACACGGCGGCGCTGGCCCTGCTGACCGGGAATTGAATCGTGTCGGATGGCCTGCAGCACGCCTTGTGTCGCCCCCACCCGCAATTTTCCCTTTGCGCGCCGCCGCACCTTGCGCCCGAGGCGTGGCGGACTATAACCCCGGACGATTTGCCGCGATCGATGCACGACCAGCCCGGGGGCCAAAACCATGCCGAAAAGAACCGATATCAAGTCTATCCTGATCATCGGGGCGGGGCCCATCGTCATCGGGCAGGCCTGCGAATTCGATTACTCGGGTGCTCAGGCCTGCAAGGCTCTGCGCGAGGAGGGATACCGGGTTATTCTGGTGAACTCGAACCCCGCGACGATCATGACCGATCCGGAAATGGCCGACGCGACCTATATCGAGCCGATCACCCCCGAAATCGTCGAAAAGATCATTGCCAAGGAACGCCCCGACGCGCTGCTGCCGACGATGGGCGGTCAGACCGGGTTGAACACTGCGCTGGCGCTGGCCGACAGCGGTGCGCTGAACCGCTATGGGGTCGAGCTGATCGGCGCGCAGCGCAGCGCCATCGAGATGGCCGAAGACCGCAAGCTGTTCCGCGAGGCGATGGACCGCATCGGTCTGGAAAATCCCAAGGCCACGATCATCGCCGCCCCCAAACTGGCGAACGGCAAATACGACATCAACACCGGCGTCGCGCAAGCCATGGAAGCGCTTGAGGACATCGGCCTGCCCGCGATCATCCGCCCGGCCTTCACGCTTGGCGGGACCGGCGGCGGGGTGGCCTATAACCGCGACGATTACGAACGGATCGTGCGCTCGGGCCTTGACGCCTCGCCCATGGCGCAGGTGCTGATCGACGAAAGCCTGCTGGGCTGGAAGGAATTCGAGATGGAGGTCGTGCGGGATCGCAACGACAATGCCATCATCGTCTGTGCCATCGAAAACGTCGATCCGATGGGCGTGCATACCGGCGACAGCATCACGGTCGCCCCCGCGCTGACCCTGACCGACCGCGAATATCAGATCATGCGCACCGCCAGCATTGCGGTTCTGCGCGAGATCGGCGTGGAAACCGGCGGCTCGAACGTCCAATGGGCCGTGAATCCCGAAGATGGCCGCATGGTCGTGATCGAGATGAACCCGCGCGTCAGCCGGTCCTCGGCGCTGGCCTCGAAGGCCACGGGTTTTCCGATCGCCAAGATCGCTGCGAAACTGGCGGTGGGCTATACGCTGGACGAGCTGGACAATGACATCACCAAGGTCACGCCCGCCAGCTTTGAACCCAGCATCGACTATGTCGTCACCAAGATCCCGCGCTTCGCCTTCGAGAAATTCCCCGGCTCCAAGCCCGAGCTGACGACGGCGATGAAATCGGTGGGCGAGGTCATGGCCATTGGCCGCAGCTTTCACGAATCGCTGCAAAAGGCGCTCGCCTCGATGGAAACCGGCCTGTCCGGTCTGGATGAGATCGCCATCGAGGGCGCCAGCGAACAGGGCAAGCCCGCCGTCATCGCCGCTCTGTCGAAAGCCACTCCCGACCGCATCCGCGTCATCGCCGAGGCGATGCGGTTCGGCCTGTCGGATGACGAGATCCACCGCGTGACCAAGTTTGATCCGTGGTTTCTGGCCCGCATCCGCGAGATCATCGATGCCGAGCATGTCATCCGTGAAAACGGCATTCCCACTGATGCCGAAGGCCTGCGCCGCGTCAAGATGATGGGCTTTACCGATGCCCGTCTGGCCAGCCTGACCAAGCGCGACGAAACCGATATCCGCCGCGCCCGCCGCGCCCTGGATATCCGCCCGGTCTTCAAGCGCATCGACACCTGCGCCGCCGAATTCGAGGCGCAGACGCCCTATATGTATTCCACCTATGAAACCCCGGCGATGGGCGATGTGGAATGCGAATCGCGCCCGACCGGGGCCAAGAAGGTCGTCATCCTGGGCGGTGGCCCGAACCGGATCGGGCAGGGGATCGAGTTCGACTATTGCTGCTGCCATGCCTGCTATGCGCTGACCAAGGCGGGCTACGAGACGATCATGATCAACTGCAACCCGGAAACGGTCAGCACCGATTACGACACCTCGGACCGGCTGTATTTCGAACCTCTGACCTTCGAACATGTGCTGGAAATCCTGCATACCGAACAGCAGAACGGCACCCTGCACGGCGTCATCGTCCAGTTCGGCGGCCAGACCCCGCTGAAACTGGCCAATGCGCTGCAGGACGAAGGCATCCCGATTCTGGGCACCACCCCCGATGCCATCGACCTGGCCGAGGACCGCGAGCGGTTCCAGCATCTGCTGCAGGATCTGGGCCTGAAACAGCCGATCAACGGCATCGCCAGCAGCGACGAACAGGCCATCGCGATTGCTGAACGCATCGGTTTCCCGCTGGTGATCCGCCCGTCCTATGTGCTGGGCGGCCGCGCGATGGAGATCGTGCGCGATATGGACCACCTGCGCCGCTATATCACCGAGGCCGTGACCGTCAGCGGCAAAAGCCCGGTCCTGCTGGACAGGTATCTGTCGGGCGCGATCGAGGTTGACGTGGATGCGCTGTGCGATGGCCATAACGTCCATGTCGCGGGCATCATGGAACATATCGAGGAGGCGGGCGTCCATTCGGGCGACAGCGCCTGCTCGCTGCCGCCCCACACGCTGGACGCCGCCACCATTGCGGAACTGAAGGTTCAGACCACCGCGATGGCCCGCGCGCTGAAGGTCAAGGGCCTGATGAACGTGCAGTTCGCGCTGAAGGACAACGAGATCTATGTGCTGGAGGTCAATCCCCGCGCCAGCCGCACCGTTCCCTTTGTCGCCAAGGCCACCGACAGCGCCATCGCCAGCATCGCCGCCCGCCTGATGGCCGGAGAGCCGATGTCGAATTTTCCTGCCCGCGCGCCCTATCCCGAAGGCGTGGGTCCGGAAACCGATCTGCCCTTTGCCGATCCGATGACGCTGGCCGATCCGATCACGCCCTGGTTTTCGGTCAAGGAAGCGGTGCTGCCCTTTGCCCGTTTCCCCGGCGTCGATACGCTGCTGGGGCCGGAAATGCGCTCGACCGGCGAGGTGATGGGCTGGGACCGGAACTTTGCGCGGGCCTTTCTCAAGGCGCAGATGGGCGCGGGCACCAACCTGCCCGATACGGGCCGCGTGTTCCTGTCGGTCAAGGACAGCGACAAGACCGACGCGCTGGCACAGGCCGCCCGCGATCTGGTGGGGATGGGCTTTACTCTGGTGGCCACCTCGGGGACGGCGGATTTTCTGGATGCGCATGGGGTCGCCTCGACCCGCGTGAACAAGGTCTATGAGGGGCGTCCGAACATCGTCGACCGGCTGAAGAATGACGACATCGCGATGGTCCTGAACACGACCGAGGGCGTTCAGGCCATCGCCGACAGCCGCGAGATCCGCGCCGTCGCGCTGTATGACAAGATCCCCTATTTCACCACGGCTGCGGGCAGCATCGCGGCCGTGGCGGCGATCAAGTCGCGCGAAGAGGGCGAGGTCGGTGTCCGGTCGCTGCAGGCGTAAGGCCACGGCGTTTGGGGGCGATGACCCCCAAGCGCCACCCTGCGGAGGTTTGCTCCGGATCTTGTGTCTGATTTTCCGGATTTAGCGGCCCTCGGCGCGGAGATGTTGGTCTATGATCGCGCAAGACAGGCGTGGGGAATGGATCGAATGTCACAAGCGACCGCAGCGGAACGCTATTTTCTAAGCCTGGTGAATGCCGAGCGGGGGCGGAACGGCCTGCAGCCCCTGACGCTGGAAACCCGCCTGAACGATTCGTCCGAGGATCACAGCCGCTGGCTGTTGCAGACCGGCAATTTCAGCCATACCGGGCAGGGCGGATCCAGCGCGCGCGACCGGATCGAGGAAGCGAATTTTCCGCTGCAGGGCAGCTGGCGGGTGACCGAAAATCTGGCGCTGCTGTCGGATAACGGGAACGGATCGCTGCTGGACGAGGTTCGGCAGCTGCATCAGAACCTGATGGACAGCCCCAGCCACCGCGCCAACATCCTTGACCCCAACGTCACTTATCTGGGCGTCGGGCTGGAAACCGGGATGTATCAGGGCCAGCGGATCGTCATGGCGACACAGAACTTCGCCTCGACCCTTGGGCCGGTCAATCTGGACGCCGCGCCGGGCATCATCATCTCGACCGTGGCGGCGCCCGTTCTGAACGTACCGCCCCCCAATGGCGCCGCCTGGCTGTCGCAGGTCGGCGAACCGCATCGTGGCAATTTCGGCACGGCCGGGAATGATCTGATCAGCCGCGGGGCCGGAAACGACCGGGTGTTTGCCGGACAGGGCAGCGACTGGATCGTGGCGGGCGCGGGCCATGACACGGTCAGCGGCGGGCAGGGAAATGACGTCATTCTGGGCCAGATGGGCAATGATCACCTGATGGGCGACGCGGGCAATGACCGTCTGTCCGGGGGCTTTGGCCATGATGTGCTGATGGGCGGCGACGGCGATGACGTCCTGACCGGAGACATGGGATTCGACCGGCTGTTCGGCGGAGCGGGCAATGACCTGCTGCTGGGCGGCTTTGGCAATGACAGCCTGAACGGCGACATGGGCAATGACACGCTGATCGGCGGGCCGGGCAATGACCAGCTGCGCGGCGGTGCGGGGGCGGATCAGTTCGTCTTTGCAGGCGCGATTGGTGTCGACACGATTCTGGATTTTCAGCCCGATATCGACCGGATCATGATCGCCAGGGGTCTGGTTGGTCCGAATGTGACCGGCTTTGTGAACAACCGCGTCACCGAGACGGATCAGGGGGTGGTGATCGATCTGGGTTCGGGCAACCGGATCGTGCTGCTGAACCCCGATCTGACGCGGCAGGATGTGGCCGACGACATCTTCCTGTTCTGATCAGGCGTCCTTTGCCAGCAGATAGCAGTCCATGATCCAGCCATGTGCCGCCCGCGCCGCCGCCCGTGCGGCGATGATGCGGGGGGCGGCCTCGGCCAAGGGTCCGGCCTCCAGCAGCTGTTCGGGCATCGCCAGATAGGCACCCCACCAGATCCGCACGCCTTCGGGTTGCAGATCGGCAAAGGCGCAGGCGCCGTCCAGCATGACGATCACGCGGTCGCAGCCCTCGGGCCAGCCGTGATCGCGCAGGCGGCGTCCGGTGGTGATCTGGACGGGCGCGCCCAGTGCATTTAGCGGGATGGCATGGGCCGCGCACAGCGCCTGCACCGCGGTGATGCCGGGGATGACCTGAGCCGGCCAGTCCAGCCGCGCGGCGATCCGCAGGCTGCTGTCATACAGCGACGGATCGCCCCAGACCAGCAGCGCGACGGTGCCCCCCTGCGGCAGGGCCTTGCTGACCGCACTGCTCCAGGCCGATGCGATGGCATCGTGCCAGCGATCGACCGCCTCCAGATAATCGCCATCCGCCGCGCGTCGGGGCAGATCGACCGTGGCCACCGCGCCGCCGGGGCGGTGCCGGTCCAGCATCGCCAGCCGCAGATGGGCCAGATCCTCTTTCTCGGCGCCTTTCAGCGGGATCAGGACCAGATCGGCCTGTTGCAGGGCGCGGACGCCCTGCAATGTCAGGTGGTCGGGATGGCCCGTGCCGATCCCGATCAGAACCAGTCGGATCATGCGTAAAGGCGCGGCGTGACCAGACCGCTGCCGCGCAAGCCGCGCGAGGCTTTGGCTCCGGCCAGCACGGCCAGATCGACCAGCGGCTCCAACGCGATGACCAGCAGATAGGCGGCGCCAAAGGACAGCACGCCCGCCAAGGCCTCGGCCCCCTGACCATAGAACGCCCAGAAGGCGACCCATGCCACGATCCCGCCCTGATAGGCGGTCGACAGCGCCAGCGCCTGACCATAGCGCAGATCCACATAGGCCGTGCCCGGCGCGATGATGCGCCCCGCCAGCGCCCTGACCGCGAACAAAGGCACCAGCAGCGTGGTGACGTTCATCCCGTATTGCGGCAGATCGAAGGGCGCAAAGAACAGCCCCTGTGCCAGCAGCCCCAAGGACAGCCCGATCGCTGCAGGTGCGGCCCCGAACAGCAGAAACAGGGTCGAGCCCAGGATCAGATGCACCTCGGACACGCCGACGGGCCATGTGGGCAGCACCTGAAAGAACACGAAGGTCAGCGCGCTGGCCAGCGCGGCGCGCCCGGCCAGCGAGGCCGCGCCCTGCGCCCGCACGGCGTCCAGCGCCAGTTTCAGGGAATACACCCCCGCCGTTGCGGCCGTGGCATAGCTGAGGATGATCTTGGCGCCGGTCACGACGCCCTCTTCGATATGCATGGTCCAGTCTCCGATGGCCGTCACACCCGACGGCGGGAAGGTTGCCTGACATGGCCGGTTTCCTGGCTTGCGGGTCAGGGCGCTGCGTCGGCCTTCCCGGATCGCTCCAGTGGCATCTGGTGACGCGCGCTCTCCGCATACAGTCGCGGGGGCGGCTGAGGCTTCGGGCGCCGCGATTGGGTCCGCCCTTCCCCATTCCCGATGAAGCCCGACGCGGGTCGCGTCTGACGGGCACCATTCAGACCCTTACCTAGACGGGAAGGGCGAGCTTGCGTCAAGCCGTCCCGTGATCAGGTCCGGGTGCGTTACGTCCGGGCGGGGGCGATCAGGTGAAAGAAGGTGCCGGTGACCTGCCCGCCACCCGGCATCGCAACCCTGCTGCCGGTTTCCGCAACCTCGGCGCCGGTGGCATCGGTGACGCGGGCCAGCGCCGCATCGGGCTGGGACAGGATCGAGGCATAGTGGAATTCGTGCCCCCGCAGCGGCTGCACCCCCAGCCCGGGCAGGGGTTGCAGCGGTTGCGCCCGACGGTATCCCAGATGCATCCGGCGCTTGGCATAGCTGGTCTCCAACCCCAGCAGCCCAAGCATCTGGTGGCGATCCCCCGCCGCATCCACAAGTCCTGCGCCAAGCGTCATGTATCCGCCGCATTCGCCATGCACCGGCCGGGTGGCCGCAAAGCGGTGCATGGCGCGGCGAAAGCCGTCGCAGGCGGCCAGCCGGGGGGCGTGCAGTTCGGGATAGCCGCCGGGCAGCCAGCAGCAATCGGCGCTGTCATCCGGCCCTTCGTCGGCCAGCGGCGAAAAGGGTAGAAGCGTCGCCCCCGCGCGCCGCCACGCCTCGACCACATGCGGATAGACAAAGCTGAAGGCCGCGTCGCGGGCCAGCGCGATGCGCATGCCGGGCGGCGTCAGGGGCAGGGCGGGGGCGCTGTCGGGCAGGGCGCGGCAGGCCGCCGCCGCCACGATCGCATCCAGATCGCAATGCGCGCCCACGAAATCGCCCGCATGGTCCAGAATGGCCTGCAGGCCTGCGGTCTCCTCGGCCTGCACCAGTCCCAGATGGCGTTCGGGCAGGGTGATGTTGCCCTGTCGGGGCAGGGCGCCCAGCACGCGGATGCCGGCCTCGACCATCCCTTCGCGGATCAGCGCCTCGTGCCGGGCCGAGGCGACGCGGTTCAGCACCACCCCCGCGAACGGCAGATCGGGGCGCAGCGTCGCAAAGCCGCGCGCGGTCGCCGCCGCCGATTGTGCCTGCCCGCCCACATCCACCACCAGAACCACCGGCCAGCCCATCATCACCGCGATCTCGGCGCTGGAACCGATGCCGGTTTCCCCCGCCTTGGCGACCCCGTCGAACAGGCCCATTGAGCCTTCGGCCAGCACCAGATCGGCTGTGGGCTGGCCCGTGACATGGGC
Organism: Paracoccus nototheniae; assembly: GCF_004335005.1. GTDB lineage: Bacteria > Pseudomonadota > Alphaproteobacteria > Rhodobacterales > Rhodobacteraceae > Paracoccus > Paracoccus nototheniae. The sequence goes on from NZ_RQRT01000029.1 coordinate 28,812, forward strand.
GGCGATGCGCCCCGGCTCCATCGCCCAGGCATCCAGATTGAAGCTGGCCCGCCCCGAGGCCGCCAGATGAAACCCCGGGTCGATGTAATCGGGGCCGGATTTGAACGGCTGCACCCCCAGCCCCTTGCGCCGCAGCGCCGTCAGCAGGCCCAGCATCAGCATCGTCTTGCCCGTCCCCGAGGCAGGGGCCGAAATCATCAGGCCCGGAACCATCGGGGCGGGGGTGGTGGCGGTCATTCGGGAAACCTCGGGTCAGGAAATCTTGGGTCGGGGCCGATGGGTCGGTAACGGCGGTCGTAATCGGCGGCGTAAAGGCGGCTGTCGTCGAACCCCTCGCCCGCCAATGCCGGGCCGACAAGGATCAGCGCGGTGCGGTCGATGCCCTGGGCCTGCGCCTGAATGGTGGCCAGCGTGGCGCGGATCAGCCGTTGGTCAGGCCAGCTGGCCCGCCAGACCACCGCGACCGGACAGTCAGGGCCGTAATGGGGCGTCAGATCGGCGACCACCCGGTCCAGCGCGTGGATCGACAGATGGATCGCCAGCGTCGCCCCGGTCGCGCCGAATGCGGTCAGGCTTTCGCCCGCAGGCATGGCGGATGCCCGCCCCGGCGTCCGGGTCAGGACCACCGATTGGGCAAGGCCGGGCAGCGTCAGTTCCGCCTGCAGCGCGGCGGCGGCGGCGGCAAAGGACGGCACGCCCGGCACCACATGAACCGGAATGTCCAAGGCCCGCAGGCGGCGCAGCTGTTCGCCCATCGCCGACCAGACCGACAGATCGCCCGAATGCAGCCGCGCCACGTCAAGCCCCGCCGCATGAGCCTGCGCCATCTCGTTGATGATCTGATCAAGGCTCAGCGCGGCGGTGTTCACGATCCGCGCGCCCGTAGGGCAATGGGCCAGCAGGGCGGGCGGCACAAGGCTGCCTGCATACAGACAAACCGGGCAGGCCGCGATCAGATCGCGCCCACGCAGGGTGATCAGGTCGGGCGCGCCGGGGCCTGCGCCGATGAAATGGACGGTCATGAAACCTCTGCGATGGCGATGGCGATGGTGACGGTGCCGAAGGTGCGGCGGGTCTGGACCAGCCTGCCCCCCCGAGGCTGGGCTGCGGCGATGGCGGCGGCCTCGGCCACCGATCCGGTGGCGTGAAGGGCCAGAATGCGCGGCGATTGCGTCGGCGTGACGATGCCCGCCACCGCGACCAGATGCAGCGGCAGGTTCAGGGCCGTGGCCAGCGGGCGCAGGTCGGATGCGCGATCGGGGATGGTTGCCAGTACGTCGGCCCCGCCCATGGCGCTCAGGGCAATTTTCAACGCCTGCAACGGCGTGCCGGGGCGACAGCCGATCCCGGCGATGCGGTGGGGGGCGATGCGGAACGGGGGCCTCATCGCGTGACGGCCCATTGCACGACGGGGCGGGCGGCGGTCCAGCCGCGCATCCGGCCCAGAGGCTGCGCCTCGGCGATGTCCAGCCGCAGCAGGCGGCCGCCATGGCGCGCGTGCAGATCGGCCAGCAAAGCCTCGGTCTCCAGCGTGACGGCATTGGCCACCAGCCGCGCGCCGGGAGGCAGGCGGTCCCACAGCGCGGCGGCAAGGGCCGGGTTGGCGCCGCCGCCCAGAAACACGGCGTCGGGATCGGTCAGGTCGGCCAAGGCGTCCGGCGCCGCGCCATGGACCTCGGTCATCCGCCCGGCCAGCCCGAAGGCGTCGATATTGGCACGGATATTCGCGATGCGGTCGGCGCGCGGCTCGATGGTCAGGGCGCGTCCCCCGGCCAGCACCCATTCGACCGAGACCGAGCCCGAGCCGCCCCCGACATCCCACAGCAGCGCCCCGGGGCGGGGTTCCAGCGCCGCCAGCGTCAGGGCGCGGATGGGCGATTTGGTGATCTGGCCGTCATGGGCGAACAGCGCCTCGGGGCGGCCCGGCGACGCCGGCAGGCCGAAGCCGCGCGGCAGATCGGCCCCATCCAACGCCACGGCCACGGGTGCGGCACAATCCATCGCAAACCCATCGGCGGGGGCGTGGCGGACCCGTTCGGACGGCCCACCCAAACGCTCCATCACGATCAATCGTGTCGCCCCCGCCCCTTGCGCCACCAGCCATGCGGCCAGCGCTGCGGGGCCGTCGCCGTCGCGCAGGGTCGCAATGATCCTGCAGCCGCGCGCCAGATGCGGGCGCAGCCGTGCAAAGGGCGCCGCGTGCAGGCCCAGGGTCACGCAATCCTCCAGCCGCCAGCCAAGCCGCGCGGCGGCCAGAGAGATGACCCCCGGCGCTGGAAAGGCGCGCCATTCCCCGGGGGCCAGCCGGGCGGCCAGACTGCCCCCCGCCCCGCACCAGAACGGATCGCCCGAGACCAGCGCCGCCACCGGCTGCCCCCGCAGCGCCAGCAGCGGCGCGGGATCGAAGGGCACCGGCCAGGCCCGCCCCCGCGCACCCATATCCGCCAGCGCCAGATGACGCGGCCCACCAAAGACCACACTTGCCCCGGCCAGCGCGCGGCGGCTTGCATCGGACAGGCCCGCCGGTCCATCCTCGCCCATGCCGATGATCGACAGCCAGGGGTCAGACATGATGCGCGTCCTGCTGCTGGGAGGCACGACCGAGGCCAGCCGCATGGCGCAGCTGCTGGCGGATGCGGGCGTCGATGCGGTGTTTTCCTATGCCGGGCGCACGGCGGCGCCGGTCGCGCAGCCGCTGGCCGTGCGGATCGGCGGTTTCGGTGGCCCCGAGGGGCTGGCAGCATGGCTGCGGGATCGGCGGATCAGCCATGTGATCGACGCGACCCATCCCTTTGCCGCGCAGATCAGCCGCAATGCGCAGATCGCCTGCGCCGCGCAGGGGATAGCGCTGCTGGTGCTGCAACGCCCCGAATGGCGCGCAGGGCCGGGGGATCGCTGGACCCATGTGCCTGACATTGCGGGCGCGGTCGCAGCCCTGCCGCCCGATCCGGCGCGGGTCTTTCTGGCCATCGGCAAGCAGACCCTGACGCCCTTTGCCGCCCTGCCGCATGACTGGCTGCTGCGTCTGGTCGATCCGCCCGAGACTGTGCCCTTGCCCCGCGCGCAGGTGGTGATCGCGCGCGGTCCGTTCGACCCCGAGGGCGACCGCACCCTGATGGCTGCGCATCGCATCACCCATCTCGTCGCCAAGAACAGCGGCGGCGCGGGCGCCAGCGCCAAGCTGCAGGCCGCGCGCGAACTGGGGGTGCAGGTCGTGATGATCGACCGGCCCGCTATGTCCGGCGCCGATGTGGTTGCCACGCCGCAGCAGGCGCTGGACTGGCTGCATCAGACCGCCCCCACACTGCGCGGAGCATAGACCCACCGCCCCACCCGTCGGGTCGCGGCATTGCCGACGATGACGACGGTGCGCATATCGGCCATCTCGGGCCGCGCCTCGGCCAACGTGACGACGCGCAGCGCCTCGTCCGGGGTGCTGACGGCGCGGGCAAATATGATCAGGCGGTCGGGGCCGCATTCCTCGTGCAAAATTTCCAGCACGCGGGCGAACCCTTCGGGGCGGCTGGCCGAACGGGGGTTGTAAAAGGCCATCGCGAAATCGCCCCGCGCGGCATGGCGCAGGCGCTGTTCGATCAGCGCAAAGGGTTTCAGATTGTCCGACAGGTTGATGGCGCAGAAATCATGGCCCAGGGGCGCCCCCGCCCGCGCCGCTGCCGCCAGCATCGCGGTGATGCCGGGCAGGATGCGGATGTCGGGATCGGTGCCGGTGGCCTCGACCGCCTCGAACAAAGCCGAGGCCATCGCGAAGACGCCGGGATCGCCCGATGACACGATGACCACCCGCCGCCCGTCCGCCGCCAGCCGCAAAGCCAGCCGCGCCCGGTCCAGCTCGACCCGGTTGTCGGACGGATGCAGGACCAGCCCGGCTCGGGGCGCCACCCGCGCGACATAGGGAATATAGCCCACGATATCGGTCGCCTGATCCAGCGCCGTCGTCACCTCGGGGGTGACCAGCGCGTCCGAGCCCGGTCCCAGACCCGCGACGGCGATCCAGCCGGTCATTCGGCTGCACCGGGCAGGGGAGCGTGGGGCAGGGGGACATCCGGCAAGCCCGCATCGGGGCGGGCGCCATCGGGCAGGGCCACCGGACGGCGGCCCCGGCCATGGACCAGCACGATGGCGAAATAGGGGCAATCCTCGGCCATGACATCGGCCAGCCGGGCGATGCGCTGGCCGGGCATGGTGCCGCGTTCGACCAGCAGCGCATCGTCCAGCCGTCCCGCCGCCGCCAGCGCGCGGCGCACGCGGGGCAGATGGCGCCCGGTCTTCATGATGACCAGCGCGTCGCTGCCCGCCATGTGACGCGCCAGATCGTCCTCGGGCAGGGTGCCCATCAGCACGGTCAGCACGTCATCGCCCCATGTCATCGGCGTGCCGCTGGCATTCCAGCAGCCGACCATGCCGGGAATGCCGGGGATGACCGCGACCTGCGCCCGGTCCTTCAGCCGCACATAGAGATGCATGAACGAGCCGTAGAGAAACGGATCCCCCTCGCACAGCACCACGACATCGGCGTCCCGGGCCAACGCCGCCAGCCGGTCGGCCCAGTCATCGTAAAAGGCCGACAGCAGGTCGTTATAGACCGGGCTGTCAAAGGGGATCTCCGTCGTGACGGGGTATTCCATCGGATATTCGACGGCGTCGGGGGCCAGCATCCCTTCGACGATGCGGCGGGCCTGTCCCTGCCGTCCGGGCTTGCGGAAATAGGCCACATGCCGTGCCCCCCGGATCGCCCGGTCCGCCCGGACCGAGATCAGGTCGGGATCGCCCGGCCCCAGCCCTGCGCAGATGATCTGGCCCATCGCCCTCATTCCTTCCGGCTGGCCAGCGCGTTGATCGCGGCGACGGTGATGGCGGACCCGCCAAGACGCCCGCGCACGATGACCGCAGGCGCGGGGGGTGCGGCCATCAGCGCATCCTTGGATTCCGCCGCGCCCACAAAACCCACCGGGCAGCCGATGATGGCGGCGGGGCGGGGACAGTCGGGGTCTTCCAGCATGTTCAGCAGATGGAACAGCGCGGTGGGCGCATTGCCGATCGCCACCACCGCGCCGCCCAGATGCGGGCGCCACAGCTCCAATGCGGTGGCGCTGCGGGTGTTGCCCGCCTGTGCCGCCATCTGCGGCACACGGGGGTCGTTCAGGGTGCAGATCACCTGATTTCCGGCGGGCAGGCGAGCCTTGGTGATCCCCTCGCTGACCATGCGCGCATCGCACAGGATCGGCGCACCTTCGGCCAGGGCGGCGCGGGCGGCGGTGGCCATGCCGGGGGTAAAGCGCACGTCATGTTCCAGCCCGACCAGCCCCGCGGCATGGATCATGCGCACGACGACGGGTTCCTCGTCTGCGTCAAATCCGTCCAGATCGGCCTCGGCCCGGATGGTGGCAAAGGACTGGCGATAGATCGCGGCGCCGTCCTTTTCGTAATCATGGGGCATCACAGAACCTTCGGCAATTGCAGGGCATGCAACCCGCGCAGGGTTGCAGGATCAGAGGCGCGGCCATGGCGGATCAGGTCGAACCCCGCAGCGGTCGCGGTCAGGGTGATATCCGCCGCGCGTGGCCAGCCGCAACCCTTGGTGCAGCCCGACACATGCAGCACCGCGCCCTCGGGCACCAGCCCGGCAAGGGCGCGTGCCAGCGGACGGGTGGCAGCATGGGCCTGCGGGCAGGCGGGCGCACCGGGGCAGGCCCGCAGGCCAAGGGCCGGGTCACGGGGGTCCAGAATCACGCCCGGCAGGACAGGCAGGCTGCGGGTGCCGGTCACCAGAACCATCCGCCATGGTGTCAGGCGCAGGGGGCCAAGCCGGGCAAGGCGGCGCAGCGTGTCGGAGGGGATCTGTCCGAATTCCAGCGCCGCCAGCATGCCCTGGGGCGTGGCGCCGGGACCGGGCTGTGGGGTGGCGGCGGGCGCGGCCAGCGTGGCGCCGGGGGGACGGGTGCTGCGCGCGATCAGCGCTGCCATCCGGCCCCGCCCGTCCGGCGCGCCGCCCTGATCCAGAAACCAGCGGGCCAGATCCAGCGCCTGTTCCGGGCCGCGATAGGGGGCGCCCTGCGCCATCCCCTCGGCCCGCAGGATCAGACCTTGGGCGTGACGCTCGATGCGGATATCGGCGGGGTCACGGGTCAGGACCGGGCTTGGACCGGGATCGACAGCAAAGCCGAATTTCGACGGCAGGGTCAGCCCGCTGGCGGCCAGCGCGGCGGCCAGATCGCTTGCCAGGGCATCCGTCTGCGGGTCGGCATAAGGGGTCACAAGGATGTTGCGCCGCGCCTCGGTCGCCGCATCCGCATCGACCAGCCCATGGGCGCGCAGCGCGGCGATCAGCGGCGCATGGCTGGCGGGGGTCACGCCGCGCAGCTGCAGGTTGGCGCGGCCCGTCAGCTCGATCACGCCATTGCCATGGGCACAGGCCCCATCCGCGATCGCCCCGGCCTGTGCGGCGTCCAGACGCCCGCCGGGGGGGCGGATGCGCACCACCCAGCCATCGCCGGATTCCATCGGTTGCAGCGCGCCGGGGCACCAGCCTTTGATCTGGCCCCCGATCTGGCCGTCACCCGCGCTCATAGCGTGGCCGCGATCGAATTGCGCCGCGTCACCCACAGCCCGGCCTTGGCCAGTCGGCGAAACAGATCGCGCATCGCCTCCAGCGCGGCGGGGTTGGCATGGGCCATGAAGGCCAGGATCTCGGGGCGGCCAAGGGTGGCGTCGTGATACAGATCGAACAGATGCGGCGGCACCGCGCCTGCCAGATGGGCAAAGGCCGCCATATGGTCCAGCGTGGCGGCGATTTCCGCCGCGCCGCGATATCCGTGGGCGGTCATCGCATCGGCCCAAGCGGGATCGGCGGCGCGGGCGCGGGTGGTGCGGGCGATTTCCTCGGTCAGGGTGCGGGCGCGGGGGCGGTCGGGCTGGGTAGCGTCCAGATGATAGAGCGCCGGGGTTGGCGCACCGATCCGCGCCATGGCGGCGGCAAAACCGGCTTCGTGGGCGGCGTAATCGGCGGCCAGCAACAGATCGCTTTCGGGCAGATCCTGCGCATGGACGAAGCTGTCGGCGCGGTTCAGCCGGCTTTCCAGCTGGTCGCGGGCCTCGTGGCTGACCCCATCCGCGCCGATCGCCCAGCTTGATGCCGCGATCCACGCCTCGCCCGCCGCCGCGCGGGCGGCATCGGTAAAGCTGTCGGGGGCGGTGCCCATGCCCAGACCATATTGCCCGGGCTGCGGCCCGAACACCCGCGCCCCCGCCGCATAGGGGTTCATGTCGGGGGCCTCGTCCCGACCGGCCAGCGTCGCGGCGCCGGTCTGGAACAGCTGCGCCAGCACCGGGAACACGTCGCGAAACAGCCCCGAGACCCGCAGCGTCACGTCGATCCGGGGACGGTCCAGCAGGGCCAGGGGGATCACCTCGACCCCCGACACGCGGCCCGAGCCGTCGTCCCAGACCGGCTTCAGCCCCGCCAGATGCAGGGCCATGGCAAATTCCTCGCCCGCCGTGCGCATGGTCGCGCTGCCCCACAGATCCACGACCAGCCCCTGCGGCCAGTCGCCGTGATCCTGCAGATGACGGCGCAGCAATTCCTCGGCCAGCGTGACGCCCTGGGCATAGGCCGATGGCGTGGGCACCGCGCGCGGATCGACGCTGAAAAGGTTGCGCCCGGTGGGCATCACATCAGACCGCCCCCGGTTGGGCGATCCCGACGGCCCCGGCGCGACAAAGCGCCCGTCCAGCGCCGCCATCAGGCCGTGGCGTTCACCCTCGCCACAGGAGCCGGTGCCCCAGATATGCAGCCCCTCGCCATATTGGCTTTCCTTGATGTCGCAGACAAAGCGGTCGATGCGGGTGATCGCCTCGGCGGCGCTGGCCTCCGGCGGGATGCCCAGATCGGCCTCGACGCCAAGGGCGCGCGCCTCGTCGCGGATGGTGGCGATCAGACGGTCGCGCCGCGCCGGGTCCATGCCGTCGGCGGTCGAGTATTCGTCAAGGCTGCGTTCCAGCCCCGCCATGCCGGGGGGCAGCGCGCTGGCCCGCATCGGCGGCGGCATATGACCAAGCGTGACCGCCCCGATGCGGCGTTTGGCCTGCGCGGCCTCGCCCGGATCGTTGACGATGAAGGGATAGATCACCGGCAGTGCCCCGGTCAGGGCGCTTGGCCAGCAGGCATCCGACAGCGCCACCGCCTTGCCCGGCAGCCATTCCAGCGTGCCATGCGCGCCCATATGGATCAGCGCATGGGGGTCTTGTTCGGCCAGCCACAGATAGAAGGCGACATAGGCGTGGCGGGGCACGCGGGTCAGGTCGTGATAGCTGTCCTCGCGGCCCTCGGGGTGGCTGCGTTCGGGCTGCAGGGCCAGCCACAGGTTTCCGCGCTGCGCCACGCGCAGATGGAACGCGCCGTCGCGGCAATCGGGGTCGGTCTCGGGCGTGCCCCATGCGGCCAGCAGATCGTCCCGCAGCGCCTGCGGCAGGCGGGCCAGCGCCGTGCGGTAATCGTCCAGCGGCCATGCCACGGTGCCTTCGGGCATGGCCGGGCCGGGGGGCACGTCATATCCGGCATCGGCCAGCATCCCCGCCACCGCTGCCGCCGAGGCGGGGGCGTCCAGACCGACCGCATGGGCGATCTGCCAGTCGCGCCCCGGATAGGTGGACAGGACCAGCGCCACTCGCCGGTCGGGCACCGGCACCTGCGCCAGCCGCGCCCATGCCGCGATCCGGTCCACCGCCGCCGTCATCAGCGCGGGATCGGGGCGATGGGCAAAGCGGGAATATTGCAGATCGGGGTCGCGCCGCTCGGGCGATTTGAAACTGACGACACCGGCAAAGATCCGGCCATCGACCTCGGGCAGGACCACGTTCATCGCCAGATCCGAGGGCGACAGCCCGCGTTCCGCCACCGCCCATTCCCGCCTGCGATTGGTGGATAGGGCCACCTGAAAGACCGGGCCGGGGAAGGGAGCAAAGGGGGCCTCGGAGCCCGCCGAAAAGCCTGTGGCATTCACGACCAGCGCGGGCGGGACCGGCAGGGCCGCGCGCAGCCAGTCCGCCAGTCCCGGCGCCTTGAGCGAGGCCGCAAAGGCGCCGATGGCCGCGATGCCCCTGGCCCGCAGCGCGCGGATCAACCCGTCGATGGCGGCCATGTCGGCGGCGGCCAGCCAGCTGCGGTAGAAGGTCACCAGCGCCGCAGGCTGGCCCGGCGTGTCGATCACCCCGGCATCGGGATCATAGAACCCCATCTGCGGCAGCGTCTTGATGCCCGGCACCGGCGCGGCCTCCAACCCCGAGGCGATGGCCATCTGCGCCAGCGCCGCCTGCGCGGCCACAGCCCCGCCCTGATCGCAATGGCGGCGCAGCACGCGCAGGACCGAGGCGGGCACGGTGGACAGATCGTCCAGCCGCGCATCGTCGCGCCCGTCGGCGGGCAGCACCGCCAGCGCGATGCCGCGCCTGCGCGCCAGATCGGCGACCGAGGCCAGCCCATAGGGCCAATAGGCCTCTCCCCCGATCAGCCGGATCAGGATGCCGCGCGCGCCCGACAGGGTCTGATCGACATAGGTATCGACCGAGACCGGATGACGCAAAGCCACCAGATTGCACAGCCGGACCGGGGGCAGACCGCCCGCCGCCCGTTTCCATCCCGCCGCAAACGCCCCCAGATCGCTGTCCGAGAATGACAGCACGACCAGATCGCCGGGCGTCTGGCCCGGATCATAGGGGGTGTCGGTCTGATCCAGACCGACCTGTTCGCGGAAGATGACATGCATCAGGTGGGACCGGTCATGCGGGCACGCCCTCTAGCACGGCGCGGATCGCGTCGGGGTTCACGTCGTCATGTTCCGCGATGACCACAAGGCGCGAGACGCGCGGCTGTTGGCCCCAGGGGCGGTCATACTGGTGACGCACGCGACCGCCCACGGCCTGCACCAGCAGGCGCATCGGCTTGCCCGCCACCGCGACATGGCCCTTGACCCGCAGGATGTTCTGTTCGGATGCCAGCCGCGCGATGCGGGCGGCCAGATCGGCGGGGTCGGTGATCTCGGGCAACTCGATGACGATCGTGTCGAAATCCTCGTGTTCGTGATCGTCGGCGCCGTCATGATGGCTGGGCCGGGCGTCGATGTCGTCTTCGGCGGCGGCGTTCAGGCCCAGGATCAGGCGCGGGTCGATCAGGCCTTCGGTCACCGTCAGAATCGGCAGCTTGCGGGGCAGTTCGGCCTCGATCACGGCGCGAGCCCTGGCGATGCCCTCGGGTCCGGCCAGATCGGCCTTGGTCAGCAGGATCACGTCGGCGCAACTGATCTGATCCTCGAACACCTCGGACAGGGGTGTCTCGTGATCCAGACTGTCATCGGCGGCGCGTTGGGCATCGACCGCCGCCACATCGGGGGCAAAGCGCCCCGCGGCCACCGCTTCGGCATCGGCCAGCGCGATCACGCCATCGACGGTGATCCGCGACCGGATCGCGGGCCAGTCGAAGGCCTTGAGCAGCGGTTTCGGCAGCGCCAGCCCCGAGGTCTCGATCAGGATATGGTCGGGTTTCACCGGCAGGGCCATCAGCCGTTCCAGCGTGGGGATGAAATCATCGGCCACGGTGCAGCAGATGCAGCCGTTCGACAACTCCATGATGTTCTCGGCGGGGCAATTGTCGTCGGCGCAGCCCTTCAGGATGTCGCCATCGACGCCCATCGTGCCGAATTCATTGACCAGCACCGCCAGCCGCAGCCCCTGCGGGTTCTGCATCAGGTGGCGGATCAGCGTGGTTTTCCCCGACCCCAGAAAGCCGGTGATCACGGTGACGGGGGTCTTGGTCAGATCACCTTTGGGCAAAGTGGTCATCAGCGTCGCTCCTGTAGGGGGGTATGCGGGGGGATGCGGGCAAGGCTCTGCTTGCGAAAGATCACCGGGCGTTCGCGCCAAGGCACGATGCCGTCGGCACTGGCAGCATAGGCCGAGGCGCCCGCCAGAATATCGGCGCAATCGGCAGGCGTCAGACGGCCATAGACATAGGTCCATTTGCCCGTGCCCGACAGCGCGACCGAACAGCCTTGCGAACAGGCCGACAGGCATTCGACGCCGCGGATCTCGACCCCCTCGGGGGCGGCATCCGACAGGGCGGCATGCAGCAGGGCGCCGGGGCGGGGCGCATCGGGATCGGTCGCGGGATCGGCCATCGGATCGGCCTCGGTCGCGACCTCGCGGCAGGTGGTGCAGACATGCAAGACGGCGCGCATCGCGGTCCATTCCCTTCAAAGCCAAGGGACGAAAGGGGCATGCCGAACCGGGGGCGGCGCGCGCGATGCGACCACGTCCCTGCCGGTTGCGAAACACCCCGTTCGCCCGTCATCGTTTCTGGTGCTGGCAGGTCTCCCGGCTTGCGGATTCAGGGTTTCCCCAACGGTCGTCCCACCTTCCCGGCCTGCGCCTTGCGGCGGGCGGCCAGTGGATCGGGCGACCTTTCCGGTCACGGTCGCGGGGGCGGCTGCGCTTGGACGGGGTGATCCCGGCCTGTCGCATTCCCTCTTCGCCTGCCATAAGCAGGAACCAACACGCGCCCACCAAAAGCCCCGCGCCCCCGATTTGTCAACCGTTCAGAGGCCGCCCGATGACCCAGCCCGACCCCGCGACCACCCCCGACACGACCGGCAAGACGCCCGACGATCTGGCCCGCCATGCGCAAAAGATGGCCAAGAAGAAGGCCGCCCGCGACCGTATGATGGAAACCAAGACCGGCGAAAAAGGCCTGATCATCGTCCATACCGGACCGGGAAAGGGCAAATCCTCCAGCGGGTTCGGGATGATCATGCGCTGTATCGCGCATGGTATGCCCTCGGGCGTGGTGCAGTTCATCAAGGGCGCATGGAACACCGGCGAACGGACCCTGCTGACCACCCATTTCGCCGATATCTGCAAGTTTCATGCCATGGGCGAGGGGTTCACCTGGGAAACGCAGGACAAGGCCCGCGACATCGCCATGGCGCAGGCGGGCTGGTCCAAGGCGCAGGAGATGATCCGCGATCCGGCCATCCGCATGGTGCTGCTGGATGAAATCAACATCGCATTCCGGTACGGCTATCTGGACGTGGCCGAGGTGCTGGCCTTTCTGGCGGCTGAAAAACCCCCCATGACCCATGTCGTCCTGACCGGTCGCGGCGCCCCCGAGGCGCTGGTCGAGGCCGCCGATCTGGTGACCGAGATGACGCAGGTCAAGCACCCCTTCCGGGCGGGTATCAAGGCGCAGGCGGGCGTCGAGTTTTGACACCGGCGCCGCGCTGCGGCAGAAATAACGCACATTGCCGTGAACCCGCAGGCCGACTGCCGGGTTTCCCTGTCGCACCAACCCCGGAGAGCCGCCCCGCATGACCCTGTCCCCCCCGCCGCTTTTACCCGCCGATGTCGCCCTGTTTCTGGATTTCGACGGCTGTCTGGTCGATATCGCGCCGCGTCCCGATGCGGTGGTCGTCTCTCAGGCCCTGCGCGACCGTCTGACGGCGCTGAGCCTGCGGCAGGGCGGCGCGCTGGCGCTGATCTCGGGGCGCGATGTGGCGGATCTGCGCGGCCATCTGGGTGATTTCGCGGGCATGATCGCGGGCAGCCACGGCTCTGAGATGTCCCCCGCGCCGGGGCGCATCGACACGCTGCACAGCGTCGGCGTGGACGCAAAGGCCCTGCATGCCGAGGCGCATGAGCGTGCCGCCCCCCATCCCGCGATCCTTGTCGAGGAAAAGCCCCATGGCGTCGCGCTGCATTACCGCGATGATCCGTCATTGCAGGATTTCGTCGACGGCGTCATGCAGGACATGGTCGCCCGCAACCCGCATCTGATGCTGCAACCCGCCAAGATGGCGATGGAGCTGCGCCCCGGCGGCGTCGGCAAGGACAGCGCGCTGGCCCATCTGATGACGCTGCCGCCCTTTGCCGGCCGCCTGCCCGTCTTTGCCGGCGACGACACCACCGACGAACCCGCCATGGCCGAGGCGCAGTCGCGCGGCGGCTTTGCCATCAAGGTGGGCGACGGGGCGACTGCCGCCCGCTATCGTCTGGCCGACCCTTCCGCACTGGCCGCATGGCTTGATGCATCCCTGACCTGAGGAGACCCCATGTCCCGCCTGCCCGAATCCCGTCTTGTGGTCGTCTCGAACCGCCTGCCCCTGGGGGACAACCCCTCGGGGGGGCTGGTCGTGGCGCTGGAAGACGCGCTGCGCAGCTCTGGCGGGGTCTGGGTCGGGTTTTCCGGCGATGTGGTCGATGACCCCTCGGACAGCCTGCAGGACCATCCCGGCGCGGCGTTCCAGCGCATGTCGTTCGACCTGACCCCGCAGGAGCATGACGAATATTATCTGGGCTATTCCAACTCGATCCTGTGGCCGCTGTGCCATGGACGGCCCAGCCTGATGCAGATCCGCCCGGAATATCTGGACGGCTATGCCCGTGCCAATGCCCGCATCGCGCAGATGCTGCTGCCGCATCTGCGGCCCGGCGACCGGATCTGGGTGCAGGATTACCACCTGTTCCCGCTGGCCAAGGAACTGCGCGCCTTGGGCGTCACCGCGCCCATCGGGCATTTCCTGCATATCCCCTTTCCCGGGCCCGCCGATTGCGGCGCCCTGCCCAATCCGGCAGAGTTGTTCGACTGGCTGTCCTATTACGACCTGCTGGGCTTTCAGACCGAACGCGATCTGGGGGCATTCGCCGAAAGCGCGCGGCAGCTGGCGGATGGGGATTTCGTGTCCGACAACCTGTTCCAGCTGTCGGGCCGCAAGGTCCGCGCGCAGGTCTTTCCCATCGGCATCGACGCCGCCGCCTTCATGGCCGAGGCCGCCGAGGCCCCGGACGAGGATCGCATGCGCAGCCTGACGCAGGCCAAGATGATGATCGGCGTGGACCGGCTGGATTACTCCAAGGGCATTCCGCAGAGATTTCGGGCCTATCAGTTGCTGCTGGAAAAGATCCCCGATCTGCACGAGAAGATCTCGTTCCTGCAGATCGCACCGCCGACCCGGGGCGCGGTCGATGCCTATCAGGACATCCGCGAGGAAACCGAACATCTGGCGGGACGCATCAACGGCCAGTTCGCGACGCTGAACTGGACGCCGATCCGGTTCATCCACCGGCCCTTTCCGCGCCCGGTGCTGGCGGGTCTGTACCGGCAGGCGCGCATCGGTCTGGTGACGCCGCTGGCCGATGGCATGAATCTGGTGGCCAAGGAATATGTCGCCGCGCAGGATCCGACCGATCCGGGTGTGCTGATCCTGTCGCGCTTTGCCGGTGCCGCCGAGACGATGACCGAGGCGCTGATTATCAATCCCCACGATCCCCATGATCTGGCCGTCGCCATGGCGCAGGCCATGCGCATGTCCCAGCCCGAACGGCGCGACCGTCACGCCGCTTTGCTGGAGGGCGTGCAGACCCATGACGTCGCATGGTGGTCGCGCACCTATCTGGAGGCTTTGGGCCGCTGATCCCTGATGCCTGCGAATCACCCGCAAGGGGGCGTTCCATCGAACCTCTGCCTATCATGCAGGCATAACGAGCATATTCCGCCCGTTCCTTCGGCAAAATCGCGCGTCGCCGCTGCGCTGCCGCATCGAACCATGTCGTCCGGCGGCGCCTTGGTGCATGATCAAAGGGTGAAGCCCATGCTTCGTGGCGTCCTCCTCCCGGTCCGGAAACGGACCTCTCCGGAAAGCCGCCGGATCTGCCGCAACCCTCCTCCCTGCGGTCAGATCCGGCGGTTTTTTCCGTTTCCCTCAGGGGCGCGCGTCAGGCCGCCGGTTCAGCCGATCAGCGTCGCCACATGGCGCAGGGCGGCGACATAGCCGCCAAAGCCCAGCCCCGCGATCACCCCATCCGCCCGTTTCGAGACGAAGGAATGGTGGCGGAACGCCTCTCGTTTGTGAACCTGGCTGATATGAACCTCGATCACCGGACCGTCAAAGGCGTTCAGCGCGTCCAGCACCGCGACCGAGGTATGGGTCAGCGCGGCGGGATTGATGACGATCGCCTGCGCCTCGTCGCGGGCCTCGTGGATCCAGTCGACGATCTGGCCTTCCCAGTTCGATTGCAGAAAGCGGATGTCATGCGGGGCTGCGGCCTCGCGGCACAACGCCTCCAGATCGGCCAGCGTTGCGGCGCCATAGATCTCGGGCTGGCGCTTGCCCAGCAGGTTCAGGTTCGGGCCGTTCAGGACGTGGATCAGTGACATGGGGTTCCCCGGTTGGACGGGGCAAACTAGCCCATCACCGCGCGCCTGTCAGCAGGGCAGAACCGTCAGCGGGGCCTGCAACCGCGCCGCATCGAACAGGCGCAGCGCAGGCGGATGGGCGGTCAGGATCGCCACGGCGCCGGGCGCGGCGGCCGGGCTGGTCCACAGCACCCCCCCATCCGGCGCGATCAGGACCAGCCGGTTGTCCCGCATCGCCAGCGTGCCGGGACCGGGCGCCTGCCAGAGGATCTGGCCCCCGACACTGAACCGGGGGCCGCTGTCGGGATCGTTGTCCAGCCTTGCGTCACCATCGGCGGCTCGGATCGCCTGACCGGGGCGCAGGGGGCCGTCCAGCCGGTCGGTCGCCGCGCATTCGCCGGTCAGGCTGCGCGTCAGCAGGGCGGCCAGCACGCGGCGGTCCCATCCCCGAGGGCCGGACAGCGCGTTCAGAATCATCAGCTTGGCCAGTGCCGCGACCGGGGTCATGTCGCCTGTCGCGATCGCACCCGTCGCCGCGATCCACGCCCCGGCGGCATAATGGAACGCGCCGACCTGACCACCGATGGCCCGGCTGGCGATCAGGACCGGCACCTGCGCATCGGTCAGTGCGGCCTGAACCGCGCCACCGCCTGCGGGGATATTGCCCTCGCCGAACCCTTCCAGCAGCAAGCCGGTCGCGCCGGAGGCCAGTGCGGTGCCGATCATCTGTGCCATCAGCGGGGCGCAGGCGCGGTGATCGGCGGGAATGGCGGGGATCTGGGCGATGCGCTGATCGTCGATCACGGCCGCGATGGCGTCCAGCTGCGCGCGGACCAGCGCACGGGCGGGGGCCGCGTCCAGCGCCAGCGCGGGATCGGCGGGGCCGGGCAAGCGCTGCGCCGGGCCGGAATGCAGGCCGATCCCGCCTTCGGCCAAGGGCGGCAGATGCGGGCTGTCAAAGGCCGCAAACCGGGTGGTCGAGACCTTTAGCGCCCGGCTGCCGCGCAACAGTTTTCCGTCGAAGAACACCGCCACCTCGGGCAGGCGCAGGCGGGTGGCCTGCAGCGCGCCGGTCAGGTTCGCCAGCCCGTCGCTGGCCGCATTCAGGAACAGCCCCTGCGGCGTCCGGACGAACAGCGGCAGCTGCGCCCCGGTCAGAATCACGGGTTTGGACAGGCACGCGCAGGGCAGGCCCAGATCGTCAAAGACGTTCAGCAGCAAGGGCAGCGCCGCGCCGGTGTAATCCATCGTGTCGGTGCCGTGCAGGATCACGAAGGCATCGTGGTCGTCATACAGATCCAGCACCCGCCCCGCCATCAGCGCCCAGTCCGAGGGGCGCAGATCGGTGCTGTCCAGCACCCCCGGCCCCTCATCCGAAAACCGCAGCCCGTGATCGATATGCACCCGGTCTCCCGGCAGGGCCGCCGCCAGCGCATCGCCCAGCAGATCCGTCACGCTTTGGGCGAATTGCTGCGGTGCCATCGGCGCCAGCGGTGTGCCGGTGCAGCAGATGGTGCCGCCGGTGTTGATGACGCAGATGCGCATGGATGCCCCCTGTTATTTGCCCGCTATAGGCCGGTCAGGGGGCGGCCTGCCAGCCCCGCAGAAAGCTGGCGATATTGTGGGTCAGATCGTCGGACAGATAGCCGCCCTCCTGCACGATGACGGTGGGCAGGCCTGCGGTCCTGATCCGGGCGGCGGCATCGGCAAAGCCCGGCGTCGTCACGCTGAGACCGCGCAGGGGGTCGTTCTCATGCGCGTCCAGCCCAAGGGCCAGCACCAGCGCGCCCGGGGCAAAATCGGCGATGCGGTCCAGCGCGGCATCGATGGCCGCCAGCCAGGGCGCATTGCCTGACCCCATCGGCAGCGGCAGGTTCAGGTTGAACCCCGCGCCCTCGTCCCGCCCGACCTCATGCGCATGGCCCAGATAGAAGGGATAGAAGGCCTGCGGATCGGCATGGACCGACACGGTCAGCACATCGGCGCGGTCATAGAAAATCTCTTGCGTGCCATTGCCGTGATGCACGTCGATATCCAGCACCGCGACCCGGTCGTGACCGGCGCGCAGGGCCTGTGCGGCGATGGCGGAATTGTTCAGGAAACAGTGCCCCGCCGCCGTATCGGCATCCGCATGATGCCCCGGCGGACGGCACAGCGCATAGGCCGCGCGCGCGCCGCCCTGCACGGCGGCGACCGCTGCCAGCGCCGTGTCCACCCCGCGCAATGCGGCGGCATAGGTGTCGCGGCCAAGCGGGCAGCCGGTATCGGCCATGTGCCAGCCCGCGCGCCCGGTGATCCCCTGCGGATAGGTCTGCGTGGCCTTTTGCGGATGCAGGTTGGCCACCACCTCGGGCCCCGCGCCGGGGGCTGTCTGCCATTCGGCCCAGCCCGTTTCCAGAAACGCCAGATAGCGCGCGGTATGGATCGCCCGCATCGCGGCTCGATCCGTGACCGGGGGGGCGCTGACATCTAGATCCACCAGCGCAAGGCCCGCCAGCAGACGCGTCGCCCGTTCGGCGGTTTCCTTGTTGCGCATGGGCACGCCCCGCAGCATCCAGAATTGCGGATCATGGGCGGCGGTGTCGGGCGCATAAAAGCAGGGCAGGTGGTCCATGCCACGAAGGCTAGGCGGCCTTCGCGGCGGGGGCAAGGTTCAGCAGCCCGTCAGAACCCGGAATGGGTCTTCAGGAACGCGGCCTCTTCGGGGGTGTCGTCGCGGCCCAGAATGGCATTGCGGTGCGGAAAGCGGCCGAACCGGGCGACGATGTCGCGATGTTCGCGCGCGAAATGCAGCGAGCTGCCATTGCCCAACGCCTCGTAAAGGGCGACTGAGCGGTCCTGATCGGCCAGATCCTCGCTGTGCATGAAGGGCAGGTACAGAAACTGTCGCCGGTCGGCGGGCTGGGCGGTGTCATAGCCCTTGTCCAGCGCGGTCAGGGCATGGCGCAGCGCCAGATCGTTGCTTTCGAAGCTGCGCGGTCCGCCGCGATAGATGTTGCGCGGGAACTGGTCCAGCACGATCACCAGTGCCAGCGCGCTGTCGGGCGCATCCATCCAGAGGTCCAGCTGACCGGCATGCGCGGCCTCGTAGGTGTCCGAGAACCGGGCGGTGATGTCCTTGTCGATATCGTCGGACTTGGCGAACCACAGGGGCGTCATCTGGTCCGAGAACCAGAAATCCAGCACCTCTTCGGGGGTCTTGGGCATGTCGTGTCTCCGTCAGGGAAGGGGAATGAAATCGTCGCTGTCGCCCTTGGGCAGGTCGAAGCGACCCTGACCCCAACGTGCCTCGCGCCAGTCGCGTTTCGCCTCTTCGATGCGTTCGCGCGATGAGGCGACGAAATTCCACCAGATATGGCGTGGGCCGTTCAGCGTCGCACCGCCAAGCGCCATCAGCCGCGCGCCCCGGTCGCCCGAGGCGACGGTGATCGCATCGCCCGGACGAAAGACCATCATCCGCCCGGCCTCGAATTCCTGCCCGGCGATGAAGACAGAGCCTTCGGTGATGTACAGGCCGCGATCCTCGTGATCGTCGGGCAGGGGAAAGCGGGTGCGCGGCGCCAGCTGCACATCCAGATAGAAGGTGTCGGAATAGATCGTGGCGGGCGCCACCTCGCCATAAGCGCGGCCCAGAATCAGCCGCGCTTCGATGCCCGCATCGCGGATTTCGGGCAGGGCGGTCTGGGCGTGATGTTCGAAATGCGGATCCATATCCTCGTGCGTTTCAGGCAGCGCGATCCATGTCTGGATGCCGTAGAGACCGTTCGGCCCCTGCCGCGCCGCATCCGAGGTGCGTTCGGAATGGCTGACGCCCCGGCCCGCGACCATCCAGTTCAGCGCGCCGGGGCGGATGATCTGATCCGATCCGATGCTGTCGCGATGATGAAAGTCGCCGCGATACAGATAGGTCACCGTGCCCAGCCCGATATGGGGATGGGGCCGCACGTCGATGCCCTGACCGGTCAGCATCTCTGCCGGACCGGCCTGATCGAAAAAGATGAACGGCCCGACCATCTGCCGCTTGGGTGCCGGCAGGGCGCGGCGCACCTCGAACCCGCCCAGATCGCGGGCGCGGGGGATGATCAGCGTCTCGATGGCGTCCAGCCCGGTATCGTCGGGGCAGCCGGGGGTCAGTGCGGGGTTCCAGCTCATCGCGGTCTCCTCTTGAGGCTGGGGCAAGGGTGGGCGCGAAATCCCGAACGGGCAAGAGGGTTGGCGTTCGGCTGTGGCGAACACGGGGTTGGGATGCGGGGCAATGGCG
>NZ_RQRT01000002.1 GCF_004335005.1 Paracoccus nototheniae
GTTCATCATGGTGCCCGCGATGATCTATCTGCTGGGGATGCCGACCAAGGTCGTGGTGGGCACCTCGTTGTTCCAGATCACCTTCGTGACCGCTTTCACGACGCTGATGCATGCGGTCAGCTATAACACCGTTGATGTGATGCTGGCGCTGCTGCTGATCGTGGGCGGCGTGGTCGGTGCGCAGATCGGCACGACGCTTGGCGCGCGGCTGCGGGCGGAACAGCTGCGCATCCTGCTGGCGCTGCTGGTGCTGGCGGTCTGCGGCAAGCTGGCGCTGGATCTGTTCCTGCGGCCCGACGATCTGTTCGCCATCACCACAAGGGGGCAATGATGCGCGCGGTCGTCCTGTCCCTGATCCTGTCGCTGACCGCCCCGGCGGCTTTCGCGCAAGGCGCGGGATCGACCATGCCTGCCGATCCGGATGCGGGCCTGATCCCGCAGGTGCCCGCGACCGACACATGGCTGCTGTTCCCCGATTCCGGCAGCCGCGCGGTCCCCGCCACCGACGAGGTCGAGGCCCCGCCCGAACAGGTCGTGGCGGGTCTGTCGAACAGCTCGGTCGCGATCACGACCAGCTTTGACGGGTCGGACATCCTGATCTATGGCGCGGTCAAGCGCGAGACGCCGATCCCCGGCGGCCCGCTGGACGTGATCGTGACGATCGAGGCGCCCTCGCAGCCGCTGACGATCTGGCAAAAGCAGCGCCGCGCGGGCATCTGGATCAACACCGACCGGGTCGATGTCGGGGCAGCGCCCAGCTTTTACGCGGTGGCCACGACCCGGCCTCTGGACCAGATCCTGTCCAGCGATTGGGACAACCGCTATCGCATCTCTCTGCCTCTGGTGCTGCGTGCCTTTGCGGGCGCCCCCGAGGTCACCGACACGCTGCCCTATACCGAGGCGCTGATCCGCCTGCGCGAACAGAACGGCCATTACCGGCTGGAGGAAGGCGCCGTTACGCTGGTCGAGGATACGCTGTTCCGCACCGACATCCGCCTGCCCGCCAACCTGATCGAGGGCGATTATCGCGCCCGCATCTTTCTGCTGCGCGAGGGGGCGGTGATCGACGCCTATGGCGCCGCGATCGAGGTCCGCAAGGTCGGGCTGGAACGCTGGCTGTACCGTCTGGCCTTCGATCAGCCGCTGCTTTACGGCCTGATGTCGCTGGCCGTCGCGGTGTTTGCGGGCTGGGGCGCTTCGGCGGCATTCAGGAAACTGAGGCGCGCGTAAGGGCAGGGCGCATCCCCGGCCATCGGACCGGCAGGGGGCCCCACGGCATCGGTCAGGGGGGCGATGGGTCCGATGGAGGGTGCAGGCCGGACGCTCTCGGGCAGCCAGATCCCGTGATTCTGCTGAAACCACGCGAAACACGCCTCATTGGCATTGCCCCGGCCGCGCCCCTTCAATGCATAATCCAGCAGCGCCGCGCGGCGGCCCACGCGCCCTTCTGCCGGATGCAGCCCTTGGGGATTCAGCCAGATCCGGACCCCGTTGACGGCCAGACAGCCCGACAGCCAGGGATCGTCGACGGTCCAGATCAGCTCGGGGATGTCGAAGGCGAAATCGGGAAGGAAATCCGGGCGCAGCAAGGCCCCGCCATATCCCTTGAACACATCGACATGGCCCGAACGGGTCCATGCGGTGGGCTTGTATCTGCCGCAGGTCACGATGCGCTTGCAGCGATAGGCGATATCCTTTTTCCGCGCCCCGGCCTTGGGGTCGGCGGTCCCGTCATGGCCGGGCACGAACCGACCGGCCTCGGCAATGACGCAATCGGGATGCTGCCGCCGCGCTGCCAGAAACCGCGCCGTCCATCCGGGATCATAGATCCGGTCATCGTCGCACAGCAGCAACTCGACATCCTGCCTCCGGCCATCGCGCAGGGCGGGCAGGATCTTGGTGGCGGGGCCGAAATCCGCGTCGCAGCGCGTGATGGTGATGCCGGGCGGAACCTGGGGCAGGGTGCCGTCCCAATCGGGAAAGCGGCGATAGCGCGCGGGAATGTAAAGCCGGATCTCGTCCGGTGCGACGGTCTGCCCCAAAAGGGACTTCAGCGTCGGGCCAAGCCCCGAAAAGCGCGGCGGGATCGAAGACAGCGTAACAACTAGCGACAATCGCGCCCCCAGAGACTGCGGGATTTCTCGATCTTCTCCTTAGCGCAAGCCGCGCGGCTGACCAGCGTCAAAATGCCACCCCCGGACACGTTCCGGCGAGAAGCCGCCCTGCGCGCGCCGGAAAGGCGCTTCGCCGCCCGGAAGGGCAGGGCCCGTCGCCTTCACTGGCCACCGGCCCCGCCCGACGCCCGGCAAAACCAAACCGGCCCCGCGATCGCTCGCGGGGCCGCTCCTCCCTCATGTGCAGCCTGTCCCCCTCCACTGGTCCGGGCTGCGGGGGTCTGTCAGGCGCCGATCAGATCGGATTGGCGCAGCGTGACTTCGGCCTGCTTGATCGAGGCGATATCGACCAGACGACCCTTATAGACGGTGGCGCCCGCGCCCTCGAACCGGGCCTGTTCCATCGCGGCCAGAATTTCGCGCGCCTCGGTCACGGCGGCCTCGCTTGGCGAAAAGACCTCGTTGGCCAGGGCGATCTGGCTGGGATGGATCGCCCATTTGCCGACCATTCCAAGCGTGGCCGAGCGTCGCGCCTGCGCGACGAACCCTTCGGCATCGCTGAAATCGCCAAAGGGGCCGTCGACGGGCAGCAGCCCATGCGCCCGGCAGGCGGCGACGATGGCGGTCTGCGCCCAGTGCCAGGGATCGGGCCAGTATTTCTGCCCCTCGCGGATCATGTAGTAATGTTCCTGCGTGCCGCCGATGCCGGTCGTGGCCATGCCCATCGAGGCCGCGAAATCCGCAGCCCCCAGACTGATCGCCTGCAGCCGGGGCGAGGCTGCGGCGATCTCCTCGACATGGCAGATCCCGGCGGCCGATTCGATGATCACCTCGAAATTCAACGCCTTGGTCCGGCCCTTGGCCCGTTCGATCGCGGTCACCAGCGCGTCCACGGCATAGATATCGGCGGCGCAGCCCGCCTTGGGGATCATGATCTGATCCAGCCGGTCGCCCGCCTGTTCCAGCAGATCGACCACGTCGCGATACCAGAAGGGCGTGTCCAGCCCGTTGATCCGCACGGACAGCGTCTTGGTGCCCCAGTCCACATCGCCGATGGCCTGAATGATGTTGCGCCGCGCCTGATCCTTGTCGCCGGGCGAGACCGAATCCTCCAGATCCAGATTGATCACATCGGCCGCCGACCGGGCCATTTTTTCAAACAGCGCCGGGCGCGAGCCGGGCCCGAACAGCTGGCAGCGGTTCAGTCGGGCAGGGGGCAAGGGCTGCAATCGAAAACTCATGGCAGGGTCCAGTTCGACAAGGGATGGGCCGTCCGGCGGTAATAATCTTGCGCGATGGCTACGGCAAGTGTTTTTTCCGCACTGCAGCGCGGGGACCGCTTCTTGACCCCTTGGCGCTTTCGGCGCAGGTGTCGCTGCGCGATCATAACGGAGGCGACGATGACGCGGACGGTTTACGTGAATGGCGACTATGTTCCCGAGGATCAGGCCCAGGTGTCGGTCTTTGACCGGGGCTTTCTGATGGCGGATGGCGTCTACGAGGTCGTCAGCGTGCTGGGCGGCAAGCTGATCGATTTCGACGGCCATATGGTGCGGCTGAAACGGTCGCTTGCGGAATTGTCGATCACCAACCCCCTGACGGACGAGGCCTTTCTGACCGCCCATCGCGAGCTGCTGACGCGGAACGCGATCACCGACGGGCTGGTCTATCTGCAGGTGACGCGCGGCAATCCCGGCGACCGCGATTTCGTCTATCCGCCCGCCGACACGCCCCCCACGCTGATCATGTTCACCCAGGCCAAGCCCGGCCTGGCCGATGCCCCGGCGGCAAAGACCGGCTGGTCGGTCGTCAGCGTCGAGGATCTGCGGTGGGGCCGGCGCGACATCAAGACGGTGCAGCTGCTCTACCCTTCGATGGCCAAGATGGAGGCGCGGGCGCGCGGCGCCGACGATGCCTGGATGGTCGAAGATGGCCATGTGACCGAAGGCACCTCGAACAATGCCTATATCGTCAAGAACGGCACGATCATCACCCGCCAGCTGAGCCATGACATCCTGCACGGCATCACCCGCGCCGCCGTCCTGCGCTTTGCCCGCGAGGCGCAGATGAAGGTCGAGGAACGCCCCTTCACCATTACCGAGGCGCAAGAGGCCGATGAAGCCTTTATCACCTCGGCCTCCTCTTTCGTGATGCCGGTGGTCCGCATCGACGACGCGCCCATCGGGGGCGGCAAGGTCGGCCCGGTGGCCACCCGCCTGCGCGAGATCTATCTGGAAGAAAGCCTGAAGCTGGGCGTCTGACCCCGTTTGCGCCCCGCGCCCGCCGGGGGCTTCGCGCACGGCGCCGGCTGGTTCAGCCAAGATGAAGCCGAACGCGGCGCCGCTTTCATCTTGGCTGAAATATCCCGGGGGGAATCGCGGAACGCGATGGGGGGCTGGCCCCCTCCTGCGACTGTGACGTCAAAGCCCGCTGTCGGTCAGAACGCGGTCGATCACCGGGGCCAGCCGTGCCGCCCAGATGGACTGACCTTCCGGCGTGGCGATCAGATCGTTGCGAAGCTCGATCAGCAGGTTGGGACGCCCATGGGACAAGGCGTGGCGGTCGATGCTGTCACCCTGCAAATGGCCGTCATAGGGCTGGTTGTCGCCGGTGATCCAGCCCTCGTTCCGGCAGGCGGCAACCATCGCGGGGCCAAGCCGGGCATCGGCGTGGGAATAGAGGATGCCGACCTGCCAGGGCCGGGGCGGGCGACCGCGCAGCTGCGGGGTAAAGCTGTGGATGGCGCAGATGCCGCGGGCCGGATGATCTGCCGCCAGCTGTTCCAGGGCTTGGTGATAGGGTCGGTGCAGGCGGGTCAGGCGGCGCTCCCGCTCGGCTGCATCGGCGTTCTTGTTGGCCGGGATGACCGTTCCGTCGTAAAGGCGCATCAGCAGCGTCGGGTCGTCCTCGCCCCGGTTCGGATCGATCACCAGCCGCGAGAAATCCGACAGGATCGCGGGCGCGTCCATCAGGGCCGACAGCGCCTCGGTCAGGCCCGCCGCGCCCACGTCATAGGCGATGTGGCGCGCCATGTCGGCGGGTGCGATCCCCAGATCGCCGCCCGCCACCCAGTCCGGCACGCGGTTCGTCGCATGGTCGCAGGTGATCAGCCAGCGCGAGGCGCCGTTCCTGTTCAGGCTGCGAAACGGGCAATTGGTCATCAAGGGGTCATCGGTCATGATGCAGGCTGTCTACGACGGATGGCGGGCAGACGCCAGTTGCCGCCACGTCGCTTATGCGGCATAGCTAGCGCTAAACCTGAGACGAGGGCAGGACGAATGAGACGACATCGCAATGTGAAGATCGTGGCAACCCTGGGACCGGCCTCTTCCACCAAAGAGATGATCCGGGCCCTTTTCGACACCGGCGCCGACGTGTTCCGCCTGAACATGAGCCATGGCAGCCATGCGGACCACCGCGCCCGCTATGACACGATCCGCGAGATCGAAGCCGAGACGGGGCGCCCGATCGCCATTCTGGCCGATCTTCAGGGCCCCAAGCTGCGCGTCGGCCCCTTTGCCAAGGGCGCCCATGATCTGGCCGTTGGCGACCGGTTCCGGTTCGATCTGTCGCCCGAGCCGGGCAGCCAGACCCGTGTCAGCCTGCCCCATCCCGAAATTTTCGCCGCTCTGATCGAAGGGTCCGAGCTGCTGGTCAATGATGGCAAGATCCGCCTGACGGTCGATGCCTGCGGCGCTGATTTCGCCGATTGCACCGTGACGGTCGGCGGCACGATCAGCGACCGCAAGGGCGTGAACGTCCCCGATGTCGTGCTGCCGCTGGCCGCGCTGTCGGACAAGGACCGCGCCGATCTGGAATTTGCCTGCGAACTGGGCGTGGACTGGCTGGCCCTGTCCTTTGTCCAGCGCGCCGAGGATGTCGAAGAGGCCAAGCTGCTGGCCAAAGGGCGTGCCGCGATCCTGTCCAAGATCGAGAAACCCGCCGCCGTCCGCGCCTTTGACGAGATCCTCAAGGTCTCGGACGGGATCATGGTCGCGCGGGGCGATCTGGGCGTGGAGCTGCCGGTCCATTCGGTGCCGCCGATCCAGAAACGTCTGGTGCGCCTGTGCCGCAGCGCCGCCAAGCCGGTCATCGTGGCGACTCAGATGCTGGAATCGATGATCGACAGCCCGATGCCCACCAGGGCCGAGGTCAGCGATGTCGCCAATGCCATCTACGAGGGCGCCGATGCGGTCATGCTGTCGGCCGAAAGCGCTGCGGGCAGCTTTCCGCTGGATGCCGTGCGCACGATGGACAATGTCGCACGCTCGGTCGAGGCCGATCCCAACTATCGCTCGATCATCGAGGCGGCGCGCAAGGCCAGCCTCTCCTCGGTTCCCGATGCGATCGTGACCGCCGCCCGCGAGATCGCCGAGACGACCGAGGTCGCCGCCATCTGCGCCTTCAGCCAGTCGGGCACCACGATCAGCCTGATCGCCCGCGAACGTCCGCGCGTGCCGATTCTGGCGCTGAGCCCGGTCGAGGCGGTCACCCGCCGCATGGTGCTGACCTGGGGGACGCATTGCGTCATCACGCCCCGCCTGTCGCGCTTCAAGGAGGCCGTGGTCAATGCCACCCGCGCCGCCCGCGATTACGGCTTTGCCGACGAGACGCAGCAGATCGTCGTGATGGCCGGTGTGCCCTTCAACGTGGCGGGTTCGACGAACATCCTGCGCATCGCACCCTGCGATGACCGCTTGATCTTCGCCACCGACCCGGAATAACGCTGAAGGCTGCACGAAACCTGACGGGGTGATCCATGTCCGATGTTCTTTTGCTGGCAGGGGTTGCCCTGTGTCTGTCGTCCATCGTGCTGGCGGTGGTCCAGCTGCTGCAGACGCAACCGCCCCGCGCGGCGGCGCTGGCCTTCGTGGCGGGCGTCTTTCTGCTGTTCGTGGGCGCCTGGACCAGCCCCGAACCCTTTGGCCCCGGCACGATTCCGGCGGCGCTGCAATCGGTCACGGGCGGCGCAGTCACGCCCTGACCCCTCTTGCCAATCCCGGCGGGCGCCCCTATACGGCGCGCTTGCCTAACCCGTGGGGCCGGCCGATCTGGCATTGCCGAGCCTCATGTTCACGTCGACGAAGGAGATGAAAATGCCGAAGATGAAGACCAAATCCGCTGCCAAAAAGCGGTTCTCGATGACAGCTTCGGGCAAGGTCAAGGCAGGTCAGGCCGGCAAACGCCACGGCATGATCAAGCGTTCGACCAAGTTCATTCGCGACGCGCGCGGCACCACCATCCTGTCGGATGCGGATGCCAAGATCGTCAAGAAATACATGCCCTACAACCGCTGATCCGAGGACTGAAACATGGCACGAGTTAAATCCGGCAAGGTCACCCACGCCCGCCACAAGAAAGTCCTTGAGCAAGCCAAGGGCTATTATGGCGCGCGGTCGCGCAACTTCCGCACCGCGACGCAGGCGGTCGACAAGGCCAACCAATACGCCACCCGCGACCGCAAGAACCGCAAGCGCAACTTCCGCGCGCTGTGGATCCAGCGGATCAACGCCGCCGTCCGCGCGTTGGACGCCGAAATGACCTATTCGCGTTTCATCAACCTGCTGGCGAAAGCCGGGATCGAGGTGGATCGCAAGGTTCTGGCCGATCTGGCCGTCAACGAGCCCGACGCCTTCGGCGCGATCGTGGCTCAGGCCAAAGCCGCCGCCTGATCGCGGCGATCTCAAGACCGGAAGGCCCGTTCCCGCAAGGGGGCGGGCCTTTTGCATTGGTGCCTGCGCGGGCTGGCCGCCGGGGCGGGGCAGACGGGCATGGCGGTCCTGTGCGAAGTGCCGATCGCGCTTTTTCAGAGCCGCGCCGTCGCTCAGCAATTAGGCGCGGCGCGCGCGGATGAGGCGGCAGGTCTGGCTGATGCCACAAGGAGGTTGTCGGCGGCAAGGCGGTCGAGCTAGCCTGTGGGTTGCAGACTGGGACAACAGGGTATGAACGTGAAAGCATCTCAATTCTTTGCCGCCGTCGCGGTGGTGGCCTCGCTTGGGGGCATGGCCGCCGCGCAGGACATGTCGTTTTTCCGCATCGGCACGGGCGGCACCGCGGGCACCTATTATCCGATCGGGGGGTTGATTGCGAATGCCATCTCGAACCCGCCGGGATCGCGGGCCTGCGATGATGGCGGGTCGTGCGGGGTGCCGGGGCTGGTGGCGACGGCGGTGGCCTCGAACGGGTCGGTCGGCAATGTCAACGCGATCAACGGCGGCGCGATGGAGGCCGGGTTCAGCCAGTCCGATGTCGCCTATTGGGCGCAGACCGGCACCGGCCTGTGGGACGGTCAGCCCGCCGTCGAAAAGCTGCGGCTGATCGCCAACCTCTATCCCGAAAGCATCCATCTGGTGGCCCGGGCGGATGCGGGGATCGCTTCGGTCGCGGATCTGGCGGGCAAGCGCGTGTCGCTGGACGAACCCGGATCGGGCACGCTGGTGGATGCCAAGATCATCCTGGAGGCCTTCGGTTTGACCGAGGCCGACATCACCCCCGAATATCTCAAGCCCGATCAGGCGGCAGACCGGATGCGCGACGGGGCGATGGATGCATTCTTTTTTGTCGGTGGTTTTCCGGCGGGCGCGATTGCCGAACTGGCCAGCCAGCAGGACGTGACGCTGGTGCCCATCGAGGGCCCCGAGATCGACGCCCTGTT
This sequence comes from Paracoccus nototheniae, assembly GCF_004335005.1. GTDB lineage: Bacteria > Pseudomonadota > Alphaproteobacteria > Rhodobacterales > Rhodobacteraceae > Paracoccus > Paracoccus nototheniae. The sequence continues at coordinate 8,770 of NZ_RQRT01000002.1, forward strand.
CGAAACCTACAGCTTTTTCGCCACCGACACGCTGCCCGCTGGCACCTATGAGGGGCAGGAGGCCGATGTCGCGACCGTCTCGGTCGGTGCGCAGATGGTCACTTCGGCCGATCAGCCCGACGATCTGATCTATGCGATCACGCAGGCCATGTATAACGACAGCACGCAGGCGCTGTTCGCGGCAGGCCATGCCAAGGGCGCCGCGATCACGCTGGACAATGCCACGACGGGCGCGGGCATTCCCTTCCATCCGGGCGCCGAACGGTATTACCGCGAGGCGGGCGTTCTGGAATGATCAAGGCCCCGACGGCCTGAGCCGACCTTGGAACCAGACCGGACAGGCGGGCCAGCGGGCCTGCCTGTCCCGACCCCTGCCTGTCCCGACCCATGACACCAGTTTTCAGGACGACCCCATGACCGATGCCGCCCGCCCGCTGTCCGAGGCCCAATTGCGCGCGGTGGAGGAGGAATACGACCCCGAGGCCCGGTTCCGCACGGTCCTGAAACCGGTTGCGCTGCTGACCGGGGCGATCCTGTTCCTGCTGTCGATCTATCATTTTTATACCGCAGGCTATGGCATCCCCCGCGCCACGACGCATCGCGGCGTGCATATGGGCGTGTCGCTGTTTCTGGTCTTTCTCAGCTTTGCGGCCTTTCCGGGGCGGCGGCACCGGACGGACGGCTTCGCGGTTCTGGGCATTCCCGTCACCGACTGGATCATGGCCGTGACCGCCCTGATCGCGGCGCTTTACGTGCCATGGATTTATGACCAGCTGGCCTTTCGCGTCGGCAATCCGCTGCCCATCGACATCGCGATGGGCACGCTGCTGCTGGTGACCCTGCTGGAGGCCGTGCGCCGATCGATGGGGTGGCCCTTGCCATTCATCGCGCTGCTGTTCATCGCCTATGCCTGGTTCGGGCGGTCGATGCCCGGCATCCTGGTTCATCCGGGGGCGGATTGGGCCAATATCATCAATCACTTGTACCTGACATCTCAGGGCATCTATGGGACCGCGCTTGGCGTCATCGCGACCTATGTGTTCCATTTCGTGCTGTTCGGGGTGATGGCGCAGCGGATCGGGCTGGGGCAGCTGTTCATCGATCTGGCCACCGCGCTGACGGGGCGGTTTTCGGGCGGCCCCGCCAAGGTGTCGGTCCTGTCCTCGGCGCTTTTGGGAACCATCTCGGGGTCGTCGATCGCCAATACGGTCACGACCGGCGCCCTGACCATTCCTGCGATGATCAGGATCGGCTTTCAGCGCCATTTCGCGGCGGCGGTCGAGGCGGCCTCGTCCACCGGTGGCCAGATCACCCCGCCGGTCATGGGGGCGGTGGCCTTTCTCATGGTCGAATATCTGGGCATTCCGCTGCGCACGATCCTGATCGCCGCGGTGGTCCCGGCCTTCATGCATTTCTTCGGCGTGCTGGTGCAGGTCCATCTTGAGGCGAAACGCCTTGGCATCCGTGGCCTGACCAAGGAAGAACTGCCGCGGGCCGGAAAAGTCCTGCGCGAGGGGTGGCTGTCGGTGGCGCCGCTGATCCTGCTGGTCTGGATGCTGATGTCGGGCCGCACGCCGTTCCTGTCGGCTTTCTGGGCGATCACCGCCTGCATGGCCGTTTATCTGATCCAGCGCATCCGGGACGAGGGGCTGACGGGTGGCATCCGCGCCACCGCCACCGGCATCTATGACGGCTTTGTCGCGGGCGCGCGCCAATCGCTGGCGGTCACGGCTGCGGCCGCGCTGGTGGGCGTGGTCATCGGCGTCGTCACCCTGACCGGCGTGGGGTTCAAGATCGCCTTCATGGTCACCTCGGTCGCGGCCGAGTGGGCCGGGGACGTTCACGGCCTGCTGGGCTTTCTGCCGTTCGAGCTGTTCACGATCGACACACTGACCTTGCTGTTCACGCTTGTCATGACGGCGGTCGTCTGCGTGCTGATGGGCTGCGGCGTGCCCACGACGGCCAATTACATCATCATGGTGGCCGTCGCGGCCCCGGTTTTGGGCCTGCTGAATGTCGAACCGCTGGTCGCACATTTCTTCGTCTTTTACTTCGGCGTGCTGGCCGATGTGACCCCGCCGGTGGCGCTTGCCGCCTATGCCGCCGCCGGCATCGCCGGGGCGAACGGGTTCAAGGCAGGCAATACCGCCTTCCGGCTGTCGATGGGAAAGGCCATGGTGCCGTTCATTTTCGTCTTTTCGCCATCACTGCTGATCGTGACCGAAGGGGCGACGCTGCAGGGTTTCCTGCTGGCTTTTACCGGCGCGGTTCTGGGCATCGTGGCCCTGTCGGCGGCGATCACGAACTGGCTGCTGGCGCCTTTGTGGCGGATCGAGCGGATTGCCCTGACCGGCGCTGCGCTGCTGCTGATCGCCCCCGAGGTCGTCTCGACCGCCCTCGGCGCAGGGGTTCTGGTCGCGGTGCTGGCGCGGCAGATCCATGCCACGCGCAAGGGGCCTGTGGCAGCCGTTCAGGGGCAGGGCTGACGCAAGCCGCCTTTGGGGCAGGGGTCGTTGGGCGGTTGCCTTCGGCAGATGAAAAGCGGAACAAGGCGCCATGAACAATCCCGAACATTCGCGCCGCTTCGGCCTTGTGGGTATCCTGCCCGCGGGGGTGATCGCGATGATGGTGGCGTTCGAATACACCGCCTCTGCCCCCTTCGCATGGGCCGCCTCGGTTCTGGCGATTGCCACCGTCGCGATCCTGACGCCCAAGGTGCGCGCCTCGCGCAAGGCCTTCGTGCTGATCGGCATCGCGCTGGTGATCTGGTCCGCGCTGAGCCTTTCGGACTGGGGACAGGCCACCGCCATCGCCGCGCAGCGGGGGGCGATGGTCATGGCGCTGTTCACCGCGCTGACCGCGATCCGCAATGCTGCCATGACCTCGCCCCAGATCATCGAATGCGGGCGGTTTCTGGCGCGGCAGAGGCCGGGGCTGCGCTATAGCGCGCTGACCATCGGCGGGCATCTGTTCGGGCTGATCCTGCTTTATGGCTCGATCTCTCTGTTGGGCACGCTGGCCACGGAAAGCACGGCGCGCGAGCCGGACCGCCGGGTCCGGGTCCAGCGCACCCGGCGCATGATGATTGCGATCCAGCGCGGTTTCGCCTCGACCCTGTGCTGGTCGCCCCTTGGGTTTTCGCTGATCGTCACGATTTCGGTCGTGCCGGGGGCCAGCTGGGCGGCGGCGGCTGTGCCGGGGATCGTCACCGCGCTGATGATGCTGGTGATCGGATGGGGTCTGGACGCGCTGTACAAACCGCAGCGGTTGGCGCCGGTCAACGCCGCCCCGGCGACCGACACGGGCCGCTGGTCGGTGCAGCTGCGCCCGCTGCTGATCCTGCTGGCGGTCGTGCTGCTGGGGGTGGCTGTTCTGCATTGGGTGACCGGGGTCGAGGTGATCGGCGCGGTCATGTCGCTGGTCCCGGTAGTCGCCGCCCTGTGGGTCGCCCTGCAGACCCCGCCCGAGGGCGCCAGCCGGGCCGCCCATGTCGGCCAGCGGGCGGTGCAATTCGTGACCCGCGAACTGCCCTCCTATCGCGGAGAGATCGTGCTGTTGTTCATGGCCGGGTTCATCGGCTCTTTGGGGGCGTTTCTGCTGGTGCCTCTGGTGCAGGGGCTGGGGCTGGACCTGCAGGGCATCCCGGCCTGGATCATCGTCGCCGCGATGGTCTGGATCATTCCGCTGACCGGACAGCTGGGCATGAACCCGATCCTTGCCGTGTCGCTGCTGGTCCCGGTTCTGCCCACGCCCGAGACGATGGGCATTCCCCCCACGGCCCTTGTCGTGGCGATCACCGGGGGCTGGGCGCTCAGCGGCGCGACCTCGCCCTTCACCGCCTCGGTGCTGCTGGCTGCCGCGCTTGGCAAGGTGTCGCCGCAGCGGGCGGGCATCGGCTGGAACGGCGTCTATGCGCTGGTCGCGGGCAGCGCGATCACCCTGTGGGCGCTGGTATTGCTGATCGCATTGTAAGGGCCTCGGGGACCGGCGCGTCCGGCCCCCGAGGCATTTGGTCCCCGTCCCTGTCCGTCAGACGCCCGGCATCCGGATCTGGATCTTGACGTCGGTGTCGCGGGCCTCGACGGCGCGGTCGAAGGCCTCGATGCTGTCGGCAAAGGGCAGCGTCGCCGAGATCAGCGGGTTCAGATCGACCTTGCCCGCCGCAATCAGCGAGATCGCCCGGTCATAGACATTGGCATAACGGAACACCGTCTCGATCCGCAGTTCCCTGGCCTGCAGGCCGACGATATCGACCGGAACCGGATCGACCGGCATGCCGACCAGCACCACCGTCCCGCCGGGCCGCGCCAATCCGGGCAGGCCCAGGATCGCGGGCGCTGCGCCCGAACATTCAAAGACCACATCGGCCCCCCATCCGCCGGTGGCCCGGGCAATCGCCTCGGCAGCCGGGGTCTGGCGGATGTTGATCGTCTCGATCCCCGGATAGGCGCCGATGATGTCCAGCTTGGGCTGGGCCAGATCGGCGACATAGACCTTGGCGCAGCCCCCGGCCAAGGCGGCCAGCGCGGTCATCATGCCGATGGGACCGGCGCCGGTGACCAGCCCGATATCGCCCGGCGTGATGCGCGCGCGGGCGGCGGCCTGCATGCCGATGGCAAAGGGTTCGACCATCGCGCCTTGTGCAAAGGACACCGCATCGGGCAGCACATAGGTATAGGCCGCCGGATGCACGACCCGGGGCGTCAGGCAGCCATGGATGGGCGGCGTCGCCCAGAACCGCACCGCAGGATCGACGTTGTAGATCCCCAGTTTCGCCGCACGCGATGTCGGATCGGGGATCCCCGGCTCCATGCAGACGCGGTCGCCGACCTTCAGATGGGTGACCTGATCGCCGACCTCGACGATCGTGCCAGACGCCTCGTGGCCCAGCACCATGGGTTGATCGACGACGAAGGGGCCGATCTTGCCATGGGTGTAATAATGCACGTCCGATCCGCAAATGCCCACGGTATGGACCGCGATGCGCACATCGGTGGGCGTCATCGTCTGATCCAGCGCGATCTCGCGCAGGGCCAAGCGGCCCTTTTCTTCCAGCACCAGTGATTGTTGCATGTCCTCTCCCTCGGATCGCGGCGCGTGCAGTCCAACCCGCCGCACCGCCCGGTGTAAATCCTTTCCCGCCCCGGTGCCCGTAAAATAGTGCAGGGCGGACCAAACCGAGGATCGCAGGAGGGGTCCGGGATCGACCGGCGTCAGGGGCGGATCGGGGGCCTTCGGGACGGGCAGGGCGCCCGGTCTCACGCAGTGTTGAGCGGGCGGGGCGGCACTGTTGATCACGGGCGCCTCGGATTTGGGCGCAAAGGCGGTATGATTTCCCGACAGCACGCCCGGTCGCCCCGACCGGACCCGCAGGGAGACCGCAAGATGAGCGACCGTCTGACCACCCGCCGGACCCTTCTTTGCGCGGCGGGGGCCGTCGCGGCCACGGGCCTGTCCGGCCTGATCGTGCCCGCCCGCGCACAGGGCCTTGCGCCGACGCCGACGATGCGCGGCGGGGCGAACAATTACCGCCCCGGCGCGCCCGTGGTGAACCGGATCGGCGGCGGCGGGTTCTGGATGACCGGCACGGTGCGCCGCGCGGGCGACGGCGCGCCGCTGGCAGGCCAGCGCATCCAGATCTGGGCCCACACAACCGAGGGGCAAGAGCGTGACCCCCAAAGTCACGGTGCCACGCTGACCGATGCGGACGGGGTCTTTCGGCTAGAGATGCCGCAGATCATCCCGGCCTTTGGGCAGGCCCACGGGCATCTGGCCTATGACAGCGGCGACTTCCAGACCGTGTTCCTGCGTCCGGTGATGGCATCGGCCAGCGATACCAGCCTCAGCGCCGATTTCGTCCTGCAGCCGGCCTGAGGCCGCGTGGCGTTGCACGGCACCGGTCGCATCGTTCTGATCTGGGGTGCGGTCGGGCTGGCCATCGCGGTGCCGGTGGTCATTGCCGCCACCAGCCCGCTGCTGGCATGGCGCGATCCGGTCTATATCCTGGCCGGTCTTGCCGGTGTCATCGGGCTGGCGTTGTTGCTGCTGCAACCGCTGCTGGCCGCAAGGCTGCTGCCGGGCCTGTCGGCCATGGCTGCCGCGCGGGTGCATCGCTGGATCGGGACGGCGCTGGTCGGGGCGGTCGTGCTGCATGTCGCGGCCCTATGGGTCACCAGCCCGCCCGATGTGGTCGATGCGCTGCTGTTCCGGTCGCCGACGCCGTTTTCGGTCTGGGGCGTCATCGCCATGTGGGCGGTCTTTGCCTCGGGCCTGCTGGCGGTCGGGCAGCGGCGGCTGCGCCTGCGTCCCCGGACATGGCGGCGGGCGCATGTCGCGGCGGCGGCGGTGATCGTGGGCGGGACCGTGCTGCATGCGCTGCTGATCCAGGGAACGATGGGGGTCATCTCGAAAACGGTGCTGTGCCTGCTGGTGCTTGCGGCAACGTTATGGGTGATCGCCGCACCCTTGCGGCGGCGCTGACGCCCGCCTCGGCCCGCGACCGACACCCCGGCAGGGGGCGCCGTTCGCGGATGATGGTCCGGGTTGACCCGTTCAGAACGCGATCTGAACCTTCATCGCCCGACTGCGGTCCGAGGCCAGCGCGAACCCCTCGGACGCGCGCTCCAGGGGCAGGGTGTGGCTGATCAGCGGGGTCACGTCGATCAGCCCCTGCCGCATCAGCGCGACGCCGGTGGCGAATTCGGTGTGGAACCGAAAGCTGCCGCGCAGGTCCAGCTCCTTGGCGGTCAGCATCATCATCGGCAGGCTCATGTCGCCGCCTAGACCCAGCTGCAGCACGATGCCGCGCGGGCGCATCGCCGCGATCCCCGCAACCAGCGCAGGCTGCGCGCCCGAGCATTCGTAAAGCACATCGAAATGGCCCTTGCCCGCCGCATAGCCCGCCAGCCCGTCCGGGGCGTCCTTCAGGTTCACGGTCGTGTCGGCGCCGACCTGCCGGGCCAGATCCAGCGTGTAATCCGACAGATCGGCGGCGACGATCTGCGCGGCCCCCGCGCGGCGCGCGGACAGGATCGACAACAGCCCGATCGGCCCGCAGCCGGTGACCAGCACACGTGCGCCCAGCATGTCGCCCGCGCGTCTGGTGGCGTGCAGGGTGACGGCCAGCGGCTCGGCCATGGCGGCCTGTCCCGGTGTCAGCCCGGTCGCATCCACGCATTGCGCCACATCCGCGACCAGCAATTGCCGGAAGGCACCCTGCACATGCGGAAAGGGCATGGCCGAGCCGTAAAACCGCATGTTCAGGCAATGGTTTGGCAGCCCCTGATGGCAGAACCCGCAAGCCCCGCAGGGCCGCGAGGGCGACACGGCGACCAGCTGGCCCGGCGTGAACCCGGTCACATCCGCGCCCAAGGCCTGCACATGGGCCGAAACCTCGTGCCCCAGAATCATCGGCTCGCGCAGGCGGATCGCACCAAAGCCGCCGTGATTGACGTAATGCAGATCGGACCCGCAGATTCCACCCATCGCCAGGCGCAGCAGCAGCTGGCCGGGGCCGGGAATGGGGTCGGGACGGTCCTCGATGCGCAGATCATGGGCGGCGTGGATCACAAGCGCCTTCATCACAAGACCTCCGAAATCAGGGGGCGGCCGGCAAAATGCGCCTCCAGATTGTCGCGCAGCAACTGGCCCATGGCGTGGCGCGTCTCATGCGTGGCCGAGCCGTGATGCGGCTGCAGCAGCACGTTGTCCAGCGCCGCGAAACGGGGGTTCAGGGCGGGTTCGCCCTCGAACACGTCCAGCGCGGCGCCGCCGAGGCGACGCTGTTCCAGCGCGTCCAGCAGGGCGGCCTCGTCAACATTGGCAGCGCGAGAGATGTTGACCAGCATGCCGTCGGGGCCAAGCGCCCCGATCACCTCGGCGTCGACGATATGGCGGGTGGCGGCGGATGCGGCCAGCGCGACGAACAGCACATCCGATTGCGCGGCCAGCGCCACCGGATCGGCCACGAACTGCCAGTCGGGCGGGGCATCGTCATGGGGCGTGCGGGCGCCATAGGCGATCTGCATGTCGAACCCCTGCAGGCGCCGGGCGATGGCGGTGCCGATCCGGCCCAGCCCCAGAATGCCCGCGCGCTTGCCCCAGACCCGGCGCTGCAGCGGATAGGCTCCGCGGCCCGCCCATGATCCGTCCCGCACCCATCTGTCGGCGCCGGTCACGCCGCGTCCCTGTGCCAGCATCATCGCGACCGCCAGATCGGCGACATCGCCGGTCAGCACATCGGGCGTGTTCGTGACCCGGATGCCGCGCGCGCGGGCCGCGTCCAGATCGACCGCATCGGTGCCCACGCCATAGACGCTGATGATCTCCAGCTGCGGGCAGGCGGCGATCATCGCGGCACCCGCGCCCAACTCTCCTCTTGTGGCGATGGCGCGGATATGGGGGCCGTGCCGGGCCATGAAGGCGGCGCGATCATCGGCCTGAAACAGGCGGTGCATGGTGAACCGGGCGTCCAGCGGACCCTGATCCCATGCGGGATAGGGGCCGGTCTGCAGGATCTGGGGCAAGATCTGGGGCAGGATCTGGGACTGGGTCATGGCGTCTCCGGGCGGCGTGGCTTGACAGGGATTGGTATCGATACCATAACCAGTTGACGCCCGCCCTGTCGAGAGGCAACTGTAGGGCCGGGCGGGATATCGGAGGACATCATGAGCCACGCAATTTTCGATCTGACCGGGCGCCGCGCGCTGATCACCGGTTCCTCGCAGGGGATCGGGCTGGCTTTGGCACGGGGTCTGGCGGATGCGGGCGCGCAGGTGGTGCTGAACGGGCGCGACGCGGCCAAGCTGGCGCAGGCGCAGGCAGGCATTCCCGGCGCGCAGGTGCTGGTCTTTGACGTGACCGACCATGCGGCGGTGCGCGCGGCGGTGGACGGGTTCGAGGCCGATCACGGCCCCATCGACATCCTTGTGAACAATGCCGGCATGCAACACCGCGCGCCTCTGGAGGATTTCCCGGCCGATGCGTTCCAGCAATTGCTGCAGACGAATGTCGCCTCGGTCTTCAATGTGGGGCAGGCGGTGGCGCGGCACATGATCGGGCGCGGCGCGGGGCGCATCATCAATATCGCCAGCGTCCAGACGGCGCTGGCCCGGCCCTCGATCGCGCCCTACACGGCGACCAAGGGGGCGGTGGGCAACCTGACCAAGGGCATGGCCACGGACTGGGCGCGGCACGGGCTGACCTGCAACGCCATCGCGCCGGGCTATTTCGACACGCCGCTGAATGCGGCGCTGGTGGCCGATCCCGAGTTCACCGCCTGGCTGGAAAAGCGCACCCCCGCAGGCCGGTGGGGCCGGGTCGGGGAACTGGTCGGGGCCTGCGTGTTTCTGGCCTCCGACGCCGCCAGCTTTGTCAACGGGCATGTGCTGTACGTCGATGGCGGCATCACGGCGTCGCTGTGATGCTGCGCGTCGTGATCATGGGTGTGTCGGGGACCGGCAAGACCAGCGTCGGGCACGCGCTGTCGGCGCGTTTGGGCATTCCCTATCTGGACGGCGACGATCTGCATCCGGCGGCGAATGTGGCCAGGATGGCGGCGGGCATTCCGCTGACCGATGACGACCGCTGGCCGTGGCTGGACCGGGTCGCCGCGATGCTGGCGGACCGCCCGCCGGTCATCATCGGATGCTCTGCCCTGCGCCGCGTCTATCGCGACCGGCTGCGGGCGGGGGCGGGGGGCGCGGTGCAGTTCCTGCATCTGACCGGCCCGCGCGACATTATCGCCGCCCGCATGGCCCTGCGTCAGGGGCATTACATGCCCACCGCCCTGCTGGACAGTCAGCTCGCCACGCTGGAACCGCCCACCGCGCTTGAGGCGACGCCGCTGGACATCACCCTGCCGCTGGAGGCGCTGGTCGAGGCCGCCGCCCAGGCCCTGCACAAGGATCACCCATGACCCTGCCCGAATTTCTGACCAAAGCCGAATCCCTGACCAAAGCCGACGCGACGGATGCCGCGCCCCGCACCGTCGCCCTGATCGGGGCAGGCGCCATGGGCGGTGCCATCGGTGCCCGGCTGGCCCAGACCGGCACCATCCTGCGCGTCTTCGACCGCAACCCCGCGCAGATGGCGCCGCTGAGCGCCCTTGGCGCCACCGCGACCGCCAGCGCCGCCGAGGCCGCAACAGGCGCATCCGCCATCATCTTGTCCCTGAACGCGCCGCAGATCGTGCATGCGGCGGTCTTCGGCCCCGGCGGCGTGGCCGAAGGCGCGGCACCCGGCACGCTGATCATCGACATGTCCTCGATCGATCCGACCGCCACGCAGGATCTGGCGCGCGAGGCCGGCGCGCGCGGGCTGCGATGGGTGGACAGCCCGCTGTCGGGCGGGGCGCCCAAGGCCGCCACCGGCCAGCTGACCCTGATGCAGGGCGGGGCGCCGGGCGACGTGGCCGAGGCGCAGCAGGTGCTGGCCCGGGTCGCCGCGAACCAGACCCGGATGGGCGATGCGGGGGCGGGCCAGACGACCAAGCTGATCAATCAGGTGCTGTGCGGGCTGAACTTTCTGGCCGTGGCCGAGGCGACCGCCCTGGCCGAGGCGGCGGGCGTCGATGCCGCCGCCATCCCCGCAGCGCTGGCCGGGGGCCGCGCCGACAGCGCCATCCTGCAGGAATACATGCCCCGGTTCAGCGCCCGCGATTACCGCCCCACGGGCCGGATCGACAATATGGTCAAGGATCTGAACGGCGCACAGGATCTGGCGCGGCTGTCCCACACCCCCATGCCGCTGACCGCGCTTTGTGCCGAGGTTCATCGCCTGCTGACCGCCAAGGGCCTGGGCGATCAGGATCAGGCCGCGCTGATGGAATTCTTCCCCAACCCGCTTGCCAGAGAGGCCACCCGATGATCACCCGCTTTGCCCTGTTCGAGGGCCGCATCCATGACGGCCAGACAAAGGCCTTTCGTCAGGCGATCCTGGACCGGGTGCTGCCCGAATGGAACGCCTTTCCCGGCGCGCTGGCCGTGCGGGTGAATTTTGCCGAGGCCCGTGACGAGGGCGCGCCGGAATTCCCGATGATCCTGGCGATCAGCTATCCCGATCTGGCGGCGGTCGAGGCGGCTTTGGCCAGCCCGGTGCGCGCCCGTGCCAAGGCCGCGACCGAGGCCGTGCTGGCGCAGTACTTTGACGGCCGCATCCATCACCATGTGACCACCGCGCATGACCATGATCTGACCGCTTGAAAAGCCCCGCGATCCCGCTCTAGTGGCGGGATCGTTACCATCACGCCCCCGCCCGTCAGAAAGCCCCGCCATTGCCCCGCCGCGCGCCCACCATGATCGACATCGCCCGTCTGGCGGGGGTGTCGCCGATGACCGTAAGCCGCGCCTTCAAGGCCGACGGCACGGTCAGCGAGGCGGCGCAGGCCGCGGTGATGAAGGCCGCCGAGGAACTGGGCTATGTGTTCGACAGCACCGCATCGGCCCTGCGGTCGCAGCGCTCGGATTTCGTGGCGGTGACGATCCCCTCGATCAACAACGCCAACTTTGCCGACACGCTGCGCGGACTGTCCGAAGGCTTGCGCGCGCGGGGCCTGCAGATCCTGTTGGGCTATACCGATTACGACGTACTGGCCGAGGAAACGCTGATCGCCCAGCTGCTGCGCCGCCGCCCCGAGGCGATGGTCGTCACCGGCGGCACCCATACCGACCGCGCCCGCGCCCTGCTGGACAAGGCCGCCATTCCGGTGGTCGAGATCTGGGATCTGCCCGCCCGGCCCATCGGCCATGTGGTGGGCTTTTCCAATGCCGCCGCGATGGGCGCAGTGGTCGATCATCTGGTGGCCGAGGGTCGGCGTCGCATCGCCTTCATCGGCGGCGACGCGGCCCGCGACACCCGCGGCACCGACCGCAGGCGGGGGTTTGTCGCCGCGATGGATCGCCATGGGCTGGATGCGACGCGGCTGATCGATGCCGGCCCGCCGCCGATCTCGATGGCCGAAGGCGCGGCGGCGATGGCCGATCTGCTGGCGCGCCTGCCCGATACCGATGCGGTGGTCTGCGTGTCCGACCTGTCGGCCTTTGGCGCGCTTACCGAATGCCAGAGGCAGGGCATCGCCGTTCCCGACCGCGTCGCGGTGGCAGGCTTTGGCGATTACGAGATCGCCGCGATCTGCGTACCCCCCCTGACCACGATCAACCCCTTTCCCCACCGCATCGGGCAAGAGGCCGCAGCCCTGATCCTGCAGGCGCTGGACGGGAAATTGACCGCCGCAACCACGATGCGGATCACACCCGAATTGCGGGTCAGAACCAGCAGCGACGGGGCCTGAAGGGACCGGGGCGGACAGCCGCCCCGGTCGCCGGGCTTATTCGGCGGTGATCGCGGTCACGACCGCATCGCCATTTTCGGCGATGAAGCTGTCCCAGACCGGGCGCACGGCCTCTTGGAAGGCAGCGGCATTCACGTCGCGGTTGATCTGCATGCCCTTTGATTCCAGATCGGCCAGCATCTCTTCTTCGCGGTCCTGCGCCAGATCGCGCTGCATGGCGACGGCCTCGGATGCGACCTCGGCGATCAGGGCTTGCTGATCCTCGGGCAATCCGTCGAATTTGTTCAGGTTCATGGCCAACGCCAGCGGCGAATAGGCATGCTGGGTCAGCGACAGGTAATCCTGAACCTCTTCGAACTTAAAGGATTGCACGATGCCCACCGGGTGATCCTGCGCGTCGACCACGCCGGTTTCCAGCGCGGTATACAGCTCGGCCACCGGGATCTGCTGGGGCGTGGCGCCCAGCAGCTGGAACATGTCGGACAAGGCTTTCGAGTTGTTGACCCGCATCTGCAGCCCCGCGACATCGGCGGGTTCGACGATGGGACCGCGATTGTTGGTCATGTTGCGATAGCCGTTTTCCGGATAGCCCAGCATCTTCAGCCCATGGCCTTCGAACTGGGTGCCGATCTGCTGGCCGACCTCGCCGTCGAGCACGGCATAGGCATCGGCGCGGGTGGGAAAGATGAAGGGCAGCTCGAACGCGCCGGCATCGGGGACAAGGCCGGTCAGGTTGTTCAGGCCGGTCATCACCACATCGATGATGCCCGACCGGGTGCCGTCGACCATCGCGGTGTCATTGCCCAACTGCCCTTGGGGAAAGATCGTGACGGTGATCTCTCCGCCGCTGCGGTCCTCGAGCTGGTCCTTGAAAAAGGTCGCAAGGGTCTGTTGCAGATCGGTTTCGGGGGCGGCATGGGCCAGACGCAACGTGGTCTGGGCCTGAGCCGCGATGGCTGCCAGCGACAGGGTTGCCGCCAGACAGGTGGTGCGAAGCAAAGTGGTCATCAGTTCCTCCCTCAAGGATATCAGGTCAGCCGCCCATGAAGCGGGCGGGCACGGTGATCAGTTGCGGAAACAGGATGAACAGGCCCAGCAGGACGACATAGCCCAGAACAAAGGGCCCGACGCCGCGCACGGCCTGGCTCATGGGGACGCGGCCCACGCCGCAGACGACGTTCAGGACCGTGCCCACCGGCGGCGTGATCAGGCCGATGGAACAGTTCAGGATGAACATCAGCCCGAAATAGACCTCGTCGATGCCCGCCATGCGCACGACGGGCATCAGCAGCGGCACAAGGATCAGGACGGTCGGCGACAGGTCCATCACCATGCCCACGCACAGGACCAGCACCATGATGACCAGCATCAGCAGGCGCGGGCTGTCGATCAGCGGCTGCAGCAGGGCGGCCAGCTGCTGGGGCAGTTGCGCCACCGTGATCAGCCATGCGGCGACCATGGCGCAGCCGACAAGGAACATGACCATCGCGGTGGACCGCCCGGCATGGATCAGCACCTCGACAAAGCCCCGCAGCGTCATCTCGCGATAGACCACGGTCGAGATGACGATGGCATAGACGGCGGCAACCACGGCGGCCTCGGTGGGCGTGAAGGCGCCGGAGCGGATGCCGCCGATGATGATGACCGGCAGCAGCAGCGCCCAGATCCCTTCGCGCAAAGCCTTCCAGCGTTGGGCGGGGCTGGCCTTGGGCAGCGTCTCGATTTCCTCGCCGCGCATGATCAGGGTCCAGATGGTGACCAGCACGGCGGCCATCATCAGCCCCGGCGCGATCCCCGCCAGAAACAGCTTGGCGATCGAGATATTGCCCGCCACCCCCACCAGGATCAGCGGCAGCGAGGGCGGGATGATCGGTGCGATGATCCCGCCCGAGGCCAGAAGGCCCAGACTGCGCCCCTCGGGATAGCCCGCCTTGCGCATCATCGGATACAGGATCGACACCAGCGCCGCCGCATCGGCCACCGCCGATCCCGACAGGCCCGCCAGCACGATGGCGGTCAGGATCGCGACATAGCCCAGACCCCCGCGCCGGTGCCCGACCAGCGCCATGGCCAGCGCGACGATGCGGGTGGACAGCCCGCCCCGCGACATGACCTCGCCCGCGACCAGAAAGAACGGCACCGCCAGCAGCGGAAAGCTGTCCACCCCATTGATCAGCGATTGCGCCAGAATATCGGCGCTGAACAGGTTCATGTGCAGCATCAGCGCCATCGACGACAGCAGCAGCGAAAACGCCACTGGCAGGCCCGCCAGAATGCCGATGAACAGCACGCCCAGAAAAATGATCAGGGTCATGTCAATGCTCCGGTGGGCGGGTGCCGGCGGGACCACGGTCGGGACCGAAGATCCGCACCAGCGCCACCGCCGCCATCAGCGCCGCCGAGACGACGCCCGACAGATACAACAGCCCCGAGGGCAGGCCGGTCAGCTGCGAGATATTGTTCCAGTTGGCCAGCGTCTGCCGCCATGCCCCCACGAACAGCATGATCACCGCGACCAGCACGATGGCCCAGCAGATCCGCCGCAGGATGGGGACAAAGCGCGGCATCAGCGCCTCGGAAAATTCGGACAGTTGCAGATGTTCACCCCGGCGCAGCACCACGGCGGCGCCCAGCATGACGACCCAGACAAACCACAGGCGCGACAGCTCGATCGTGACGCGCAGCCCGCTGGAAAAGCCATAGCGCATGACGACGTTCAGAAAGACCAGCGCGATCATCCCCGCCAGCAACACGGCCATGATGATGTCGATGGCGCGCCACAGCGCCTCGATGGCAGCCCGCATGAAGATCCTCCCCCCTCGAAAGCATCCGTTCCTGGCAGCAATGATATCGTTACCATTGGGTCTGTCAAGGGTCCATGCGCGCTGTCCGAGAGGCGCGGTCGGGGAGGGGGCAGATGGGAAGCATCGGGGCAGGGTGCCCCGGTCGGGTTGCGGTCGGGTCGCCGTCAGGCCCCGGTCAGGCTCAGCCCGAGACGATGCTGCGCACCGCCTCGGCGGCCAGAGGGGCCATGCGGCGGCGGAAATCCTCGGGGTTCCATTCGGACAGGGATGCGGCGATGTGGATCGCCGCGACCGGGCGACCGGCGCTGTCGGGAATGGCCACGCCAAGCGCGATCTCGCCCATCAGGATCTGTTCCAGCGCCAGCGAATGGCCGTTCTGGCGCGCCAAAGCGATCTGGTCGCGGATGGCCTGGGGGTCGGTCAGGGTCCGGGGGGTCAGCGGGCGCAGGTCGGCGGCGGCCAGAATCGCGTCAACCTCGGGCGGGGGCAGCATCGCCATCACTGCCCAGCCCCCCGATGTGCAGGTCGTGGGCACGCTGTTGCCGACCAGAGTGGCAAAGAACGTCTCTCGTTTGCTTTGCATCCGGGCGGCATAGACCATGCGCTGACCGTCGAACAGCGACAGGTCCACGCGTTCGCGCACGTTGCGGCGCAGCTCCAGCAGGATGGGGCTGGCGCGCCGGACCAAGGGGTTCAGGCGCAGATAATCATGGGTCAGATCCAGAATCGGCAGGTCCAGCCGGAAGCCGCGCCCATCCTCGGCCGGGGTCACATAGCCCAGCTTGCGCAGGGTGTGGACAAGGCGCTGCGCGGCGCTGCGGGTCAGCCCGGCGCGGGCGGCGATCTGCGCCAGACTCAGCGCGCCCTCGGCCTCTCGGAAGGCTTCCAGAACGCTTATTCCGCGGGCAAGGGACTGGACGAACAGGGCATCGTTCGGCGGCGCGGGGTCGGGCATCGGACTTTCCTGCGGCATCGCGGTCTCCGGCGTTGACATCTTGAAATCGGCACCAATACACTCATTTTACAATGCAACTGTATCGGATGGCAATACATTGCTGACAAGCTTAACCAAAGCCAAGGCCCCCCGCATCGCTCTTGCGGGAATCGTGCATGAAAGCAATTCTTTTGCCCCCAGCCCGGCCGACATGGCGGCGTTCGAACAGGGCGGCGGCTATCTGCCCCTGTGCCGGGGACAGGCGATTCTGACCGGCGCGCGCGATGTGAACCTGCCGGTGGCGGGCGCGATCGCGGTGGCCGGGGACTGCGGATGGGATCTGGTACCGCTGATCTGGGCGGGGGCGGTGCCCTCGGCCCCGGTCACGGCGGATTGTTATCAGGCGATCAGCGACGAGATCATCGCGGGCCTGCGCGACGCCCTGCCGCTGGATGGGGTGTTTCTGGACCTGCACGGCGCGATGGTCGCCACAGGCGCCCCGGATGGCGAGGGCGCGCTGCTGGCGCGGGTGCGCGCCGTGGTCGGACCCGATGTGCCGGTCGTGGCGGCGCTGGATCTGCACGGCAATCTCAGCCCGCAGATGGTCGACAAGGCCGACCGGATGGTGGGGTTTCGGACCTATCCGCATGTGGACATGGCCGAAACCGGGCGGCGTGCGGCGCGCGAACTGGACCGGCTGCTGGGCAAGGCGGCCAATGCCAAGGCCTTTCGGCAGCTGGATTTCCTGATCCCCATCGCCTGGCAATCGACCGATCTGCAACCCGCCGCCGCGATCTATGACCTGTTGGACGACGCGGATCGGGCGGGGGTCAGCGCGTCGATCTTCATGGGCTTTCCGGCGGCGGATTTCGCCGATTGCCGTCCCTCGGTCATCGCCTATGCCGGGACGCAGGATCAGGCCGATGCCGTGGCAGACCGCATCGCACAGGCGCTGCGCGATGCGGAAAGCGCGTTCCGGGGCCGGTCCCATGATCCCGCCGAGGGCGTGGCCGAGGCGCAGCGCATCGCCGCCACCGCCCGGCGGCCGGTGGTGCTGGTCGATACGCAGGATAATCCCGGCGCGGGCGGCAATTCCGACACGACGGGCATGCTGCGCGCGCTGATCGATGCCGATGCCCAAGGTGCGGCCATCGGGCTGATCACCGACCCCGCCGCCGCAGTCGCCGCTCATCAGGCGGGCATCGGCGCCACGATCACGCTGTCGCTTGGCGGCAGGTCGAACATTCCGGGCGATGGCCCCCTGACCGCGGCCTTTGTCGTCGAGGCGCTGTCGGATGGCGCCTGCCACGCCACCGGCCCTTATTACGGCGGCGCGCATCTGCGGCTTGGGCCCTGCGCCTGCCTGCGCATCGGCGGGGTGCGCATCGCGGTGGCGTCGGAAAAGGCGCAGATGGCCGACCGGCAGATGTTCGCCTTTCTGGGCATCGTCCCCGAGGATCAGGCGATGCTGGTCGTCAAAAGCTCGAACCATTTCCGCGCCGATTTCGCGCCCATCGCCGAAACCATCCTGACCTGCACCGCGCCCGGCCCCATGCCGCTCAGTCCGGCCAGCCTGCCCTTTCGCCATCTGCGTCCCGGCATCAGGCTGGAACCGGGCGGCCCCGCCTTCAACCCACCCGCGCAAGGCTGACGCCAAGATCAGCCCCCGCGACCCCGTTCAACAGAGAGGACATCATGTTCAACCGTCTTTCCCCCAGACTGACCACCGCCACCCTGTTGGCATCGACGATGCTGGCGGGGGCCGCATGGGCCGACACCACCGTCAAGGCGGTGATGCATTCCGGCCTGCGCGTGCTGGACCCGGTCATCACCACCGCCCATATCACCCGCAACCATGCCTATATGATCTATGACGTGCTGATCGCGCAGGATGCGGAATTCCAGCCGCAGCCGCAGATGGCCGACTGGACCATTTCCGACGACATGCTGACCTATACCTTTACCCTGCGCGAGGGGCTGGTCTTTCACGACGGCGCGCCGGTGACGGCGGCGGATGCGGTGGCATCGCTGCAGCGATGGGGCCAGAAGGACGCGGGTGGACAGGTCATCATGGACCGCACCGCCAGCCTTGAGGCGACCGATGATAGCACCATCACCTGGACCCTGACCGAGCCGTTCGTGCCGATGCTGGACGTGCTGTCCAAGCAATCCGCGCTGCCGCCCTTCATCATGCCCGCGCGGGTCGCCGAAACCTCGGCCGATGAGGCGATCACGGATTACACCGGCTCCGGCCCCTTCCGCTTTGTCGAGGCCGAGTTTCAACCCGGCCTGATGGTCGTCTATGAGAAATTCGACGAATATGTTCCGCGCGACGAACCCGCCGACTGGATGGCGGGCGGCAAGGTCGTGAATGTGGACCGTGTCGAATGGGTCAACATGCCCGACATCCAGACCGCCGTGAACGCCCTGTCGGGCGGCGAGATCGACTATATCGAGGCGATGCAAGTCGATCTGATCCCGCTGCTGGAGGGCGATCCGAATCTGGTCGTGGAAACCCGCGAGCCGACCGGCATGCAGACCATGGCGCGGATGAATTTCCTGCATCCTCCCTTCGACAATCCGGCGCTGCGTCAGGCGGCGATCAAGGCGGTCTCGCAGGAACCGGTTCTGGCGGCGATGGTCGGCAATCCCGACTATTATCAGGTCTGCGGCGCCGTTCTGGGCTGTGGCACCCCCCTGGCCAGCGAGGCGGGGGCCGAAACCCTGACCGCAGGCGGCGGGGGCGAGGCCGCGCGCGCCCAGCTGGACGAGGCCGGATATGACGGCACCCCCGTCCTGCTGATGGCGCCGACCGATCTGGTGGCGCTGGCGACCCAGCCCGTCGTCGTCTCGCAAATGCTGCGCGAGGCCGGGTTCGAGGTGGATATGCAGCCGATGGACTGGCAGACGCTGGTCACCCGCCGCGCCAGTCAGGCGGCCCCCGCGGATGGCGGCTGGAACCTGTTCATCACCAACTGGATGGTCCCCGAGATTTCGAACCCCATCTCGAACCCGATGCTGGGCGGACGCGGCAGCGATTCGTGGTTCGGCTGGCCCGACGACGCGGCGGTCGAGGCGCTGAAGGAAGAGTTCATCGACGCCCCCGACGCCGATGCGCAGGTCGAGGTCGCCGAACGGATCCAGACCCATGCGCTGGACAATGGCCTGCTGATTCCGCTTGGCCAATACACCCTGCCGCAGGCGCGCCGCACCACGATCACCGACATGATCCAGTCGCCGGTGCCGGTCTTCTGGAACATGCAGAAGGCCGAGTGAAGACCCCCTGACTGTTCGGGGGGGCGGCTCGCCCCGTGCCGCCCCCTCAGCTAACCCTCCGATCCGGGAGATCGCGATGCTGGGCTATATCCTGCGACGCATTCTGGCCGTCATTCCGGTGATGCTGCTGGTTGCCGTCTTCGTCTTTCTGCTGCTGCGCCTGACGCCGGGCGATCCGGCGGCGATCATCGCGGGCGACATGGCCACCCCCGCCACGCTGGAACGCATCCGCGAGGCGATGGGCCTGAACCAGCCGCTGCATATCCAGTTCATCACCTGGGTCGGGCAGTTGCTGCGCGGCGATCTGGGCGTCTCGCTGATCTCGAATACGCCGGTGTCCACGATGGTCGCGGACCGGGTGGGGCCGACCTTTTCCATCGCGATCCTGACCATCCTGATGTCGGTCGCGATGGCCGTGCCGATGGGCGTGCTGGCCGCGTGGAAACATCGCAGCGCCGCCGATTACGCGGTGATGACCTTTTCCGTGCTGGGCTTTTCTGTGCCGGTCTTCGTCATCGGATATCTGTTCATCCTGATCTTTTCGCTGAAGCTGGGCTGGTTCCCGGTGCAGGGATACCAGCCGATCGGCGCGGGGATCGGGGCGTTTCTGTCCAACGCCTTCCTGCCCGCGCTGACGCTCAGCACGATCTATATCGCGCTGATCGCCCGCATGACCCGCGCCAATATGCTGGAGGTCTTGGGCGAGGATTACATCCGCACCGCCCGGGCCAAGGGCGCCCCCGAACGCACCGTCCTGTTCCGCCACGCGTTGAAAAACGCCGCCGTGCCGATCCTGACGGTCATCGGGTCGGGCTTTGCGCTGCTGATCGGCGGCGTGGTGGTGACGGAAACCGTCTTCAACATTCCGGGCATCGGGCGGCTGACCGTCGATGCCATTCTGGCACGCGATTATCCGGTCATTCAGGCGATGATCCTGCTGACCAGCTTTCTTTATGTGCTGGTGAACCTGCTGATCGACCTCAGCTACAGCTTTTTTGACCCAAGGATCCGGTACTGATGGCACAGATCCCCCAACCGACCTCGGCCATGCAGCCGGTGCTGCGCGCGCTGCGCCTGCCGCAATTCGGGCTTGGCAGCAAGATCGCGGCGCTGGTGCTGGCGGTCATCGTCGTCATGACCCTGCTGGCGGGCTGGATCGCGCCGCATGATCCGCTGACCATGAACCCGATGGTGCGCCTGCAGGGCCCGATCGAAGGCCACCCGCTTGGCACCGACAATTACGGGCGCGACATCTTCAGCCGGGTGCTGATCGGCGGGCAATTGTCGCTGATCATCGGCATCGCCACCGCCGCCGTTTCGGTCCTGCTGGGGCTGGTGATCGGGATGATCGCGGGGTTCTTCCGCACGGCGGATGCGATCATCATGCGGATGATGGATGCGCTGATGGCGATCCCTTCTATCCTGCTGGCCATCGCGCTGGTGGCGCTGAACGGGCCCTCGGTCGGGTCGGTCATCGCCGCGATCACCATCCCGGAAATCCCCCGCGTCGTCCGTCTGGTCCGCGCCGTGATCCTGTCCGCGCGCGAAGAACCCTATGTCGAGGCGGCGATCGCCCTGGGCACCCCCATGCACAAGATCCTGATCCGGCATCTGGTCCCCAACACCACCGCGCCGCTGATCGTGCAGGGCACCTATATCCTGGCCTCGGCCATCCTGACCGAGGCGATCCTGTCTTTCCTCGGTGCGGGCGTCAGCACCGAAACCCCGACCTGGGGCAATATCATGGCCGAGGGGCGGCTGTTCTTTCGCATCAAGCCGGAACTGATCCTGTATCCCGGGATCGCGCTGTCGCTGTGCATCCTGTCGATCAACCTGCTGGGCGATGCCGCGCGCGACATGCTGGACCCCCGGCTGAAGAAAAGGGCGGGCTGAGACATGCTGTTCAAGACACGCAATTTCGACGATGCGCCCGTGGTGCTGCAGGCCCGCGATCTGACCGTCAGCCTGCCCGACACGCCGGGTAATCCGCAGGTGCTGACATCCATCGACGTGACCATCCGCGCGTCGGAAACCGTCTGCCTTGTGGGCGAATCCGGCTCCGGCAAATCGGTCACCTCGCTGGCCATCATGGGGCTGTTGCCGCAGGCGCTGAAGGTGTCCTCGGGCACCATCCACCTGCAGGGCCGCGATCTGCTGCCGCTGTCTCAGGCACAGATGCGTGAATTGCGCGCGGCCCGCGTGGCGATGATCTTTCAGGAACCGATGACCGCGCTGAACCCGGTCCTGCGCGTCGGCGATCAGATCATGGAAGTGATGGAGTTGCACACCGACCTGCCCGCCGCGGAACGGCGGGCCCGTGCGCTGGCGATCATGGAACAGGTGCATCTGCCCGATGTGCCGCGCATCTTCGCGTCATACCCGCATCAACTGTCGGGCGGGCAGCGTCAGCGGATCATGATCGCCATGGCGCTGGTGCTGGAACCGGTGCTGCTGATCGCCGACGAGCCCACCACCGCGCTGGACGTGACGACGCAGAAACAGATCCTGCTGCTGATCGACGAATTGCAGCAGAAACATGGCACGGCGGTCCTGTTCATCACCCATGACATGGGTGTGGTCGCGGAAATCGCCGACACCGTCTATGTCATGAAACAGGGCGAGATCGTGGAATCCGGCGCGGTCGAGCCGCTTTTGCGCAATCCTCAGGCCGATTACACCCGCAAGCTGCTGGCCGCCGTGCCCAGCCTGTCGCCCCGCGCGGCGCGGGCGGGCAGCGGCGATGCGGTCCTGCGGGTCGAACGGCTGAACAAGATCTATGGCGGCGGCGGTCTGCTGATCAAAACCGCCACCGCCCATGCCGCGAAAGATGTCAGCTTTACCCTGTCGCGGGGCCAGACGCTTGGGATCGTGGGCGAATCCGGGTCCGGGAAATCCACCGTCGCGCGCTGCATCATGCGGCTGATCGACCCCAGTTCGGGGCGCATCCTGCTGGATGATACCGACATCGCGGGCCTGTCGCGCGGCGCCCTTCGCCCGCATCGCCAGAAGCTGCAGGTGGTGTTTCAGGATCCGATGCGGTCGCTGAACCCGCGCTGGACCATCGCCGAAAGCCTGATCGAGGGGCCGCTGAACTATGGCACCTCGCGCAAGGACGCCTTGGCCGAGGCCGCGCGACTGATCGAGGTCGTGGGCCTGCCCACCGATGCCTTGGCCCGCTATCCGCATCAGTTCTCGGGCGGGCAGCGCCAGCGGATCGCGATTGCGCGGGCGGTGATGATGCGTCCCGACGTGCTGGTCGCGGACGAGGCCGTGTCGGCGCTGGATGTGTCGGTGCAGGCGCAGGTGCTGGATCTGCTGGACCAGTTGCAGCGTGATCTGGGCATCGCCATCGTCTTTATCACCCATGACCTGCGCGTCGCCGCCCAGATCTGCGACGAGGTGATCGTCATGCAGCGCGGCGCGGTCGTCGAACACGGACCCGCAGCCGAAGTGCTGGCAGCCCCCGCCCATGCCTATACCCGCGCCCTGATCGACGCCGCCCCCGGCCGGTCATGGGATTTCCAGAATTTCCGTGAAATGCGAGACATGACCCATGCCGAACCTGCCTGAGATCGACGCCAACACCCCCCAGCTGACCTCCATCTTTCGCGACCTGCACGCCCATCCCGAAATCGGCATGGAAGAGGTCCGCACCAGCGCCATCGTCGCCGCGAAACTGCGCGAATGGGGCGTGGATGAGGTGCACGAAGGCGTGGGCAAGACCGGTGTCGTCGGCATCCTGCGCGGCAAGGGGCAGGGCAACCGCCGCATCGGCCTGCGCGCCGATATGGACGCGCTGCCGATCCATGAGGCGACCGGGCTGCCCCATGCCTCGACCGCGCCCGGGACCATGCACGCCTGCGGCCATGACGGGCATACGACGATGCTGCTGGGGGCTGCGCAATATCTGGCCGCCAGCCGTCGGTTCGACGGCACGGCGGTGTTCATCTTTCAACCCGCCGAAGAAGGCCTGGGCGGCGCCCGCGCGATGATCGGCGACGGGCTGTTCCAGCGCTTTCCGGTGGATGAGGTCTATGGCATGCACAACCAGCCCACCGGGGAACTGTGCCGCGCCAGCCTCTGCAAGGGTCCGGCGATGGCGGGGGCATCCTTTTTCGATATCACCGTGACGGGCAAGGGCAGCCATGCCGCCATGCCCCAGCAATCGCGCGACGCGCTGGTCGTGGCCTCCGGCCTGGTGGGTCAGTTCCAGACCATTCTGGCCCGCAATCTGGCGCCTCTGGATCAGGCGGTGCTGTCGGTGACCCAGATCCACGCCGGCAGCGCCTATAACGTCCTGCCAGAAACCGCCACGCTGGCCGGCACCATCCGGTTCTTCAAACCCGAGATCCGCGATCTGATGCAGGCCCGGATGCGGGCGATCTGCGAGGGTGCGGCGCAGGGCTATGACATGATCGTCGATGTCGCGTTCCGCGAGATCTTCGACGTGCTGATCAATGATGCCGACCTGTCGGATGCCTGGACAGGGGCCGCCGCCGACATCCTTGGCGCGGACAAGGTCAGCGATACCCAGCAACCCGTCACCGGGTCCGAGGATTTCGCCGACATGCTGCAGATGATCCCCGGCGCCTATGGCAATGTCGGTCATGCAGGCACCGTGCCGCTGCACAATCCGGGCTTCGTGCTGGACGAGGGGATCCTGCCCATCGGCGCCTCGATCTATGCAAGGCTGATAGAACGTCGCCTGCCGGTGGCCGCATGAGCGCGCTGGATCTGCCCTTTGACGCCGATCAGATGCTGGCGGGCCTGCGCCCGTGGATCGAATGCGAAAGCCCGACATGGGATGCGGGCGCCGTCAGCCGGATGATGGATCTGGCCGCGCGCGATCTGACGGCGATCGGGGCTGTGGTCGAAACGGTGCCGGGCACCAAGGGGTTCGGCAGCTCGATCCGGGCGACCTTTCCGCATCCTGATCAGGGCCAGCCGGGCATTCTGGTGTCGGGGCATATGGACACGGTCCATCCCGTCGGCACGCTGGATAAGTTGCCCTTCCGGGTCGAGGCCGGGCTGGCCTATGGCCCCGGCATCATGGACATGAAGGGCGGCAATTACGTCTTTCTGGAAGCCATGCGCCAGATCGGGCGCGCGGGCCTGACCACGCCTTTGCCGGTGACGTTCCTGTTCACCCCCGATGAAGAGGTCGGCACCCCCGCCACCCGCCAGCTGATCGAAAATGCCGCGCGCGGTCAGCGCGCCGTGCTGCTGCCCGAACCCGCATCCCCCGATGGCGGCGCGGTGATCGGGCGCTATGCCATTGCGCGGTTCGATCTCTTGACCGAAGGGCGGCCCAGCCATGCCGGTTGGGCGCTGAAGGACGGGCGGTCCGCCATCTCTGCCATGGCCCGGCGCATCCTGCAGATCGAGGCGATGACCTCGGACGATTGCACCTTTTCGGTGGGGGTCATCCATGCCGGGCAATGGGTGAATTGCGTGCCCTCGTCCTGCCGGGCCGAGGTCTTGTCGATGGCCAAGACGCAAGAGGATCTGGACCGGGGCGTCGCTGCCATGCTGGCCCTGCAAGGCGAACAGGATGGGGTGGCGTTCACCGTGACGCGCGGCGTGACCCGCCCGGTCTGGGAACCCCAGCCCGGCACGATGGCGCTGTATGATCTGGCGCGCGGGCTGTCGGCGCAGATCGGGTTCGATCTGAGCGCGGGCAGCGCGGGCGGCGGATCGGACGGGAACTTCACCGGCGCGATGGGCGTACCGACGCTGGATTCCATCGGCGTGCGGGGCAAGGGTCTGCATACGCTGAACGAACATATCCAGATCGCCAGCCTGCCCGAACGCGCCCGTCTGGCGGCGGGCCTGCTGACCCAGATCACCTGACAGGACACCCCGACCGATGAGCAGACTGAACGAATTGACCGCCGCCGAGATGACCGACGGCTTTGCCAGCGGCGCGCTGTCCCCGGTCGAGGTGACGCGCGACGTGCTGGCCCAGATCGAGCTGTGCGAGGGGCAGCTGAACAGCTTGTGGACCGTCGATCCCGACATCGCCCTGACCGCCGCCTCGGCTGCCGAGGATCGCTGGCGGCGCGGCGCGCAGATCGTGGTGAACGGCGTCTCGCTGGACGGGGTGCCGGTCACGATCAAGGAAAACATCGCCACCGCGGGCGTGGCGATGCCGCTTGGCACGACTGTCAGCGACATGACCCCGCGCCCCACCGATGCGCCCCCCGCCGCCCGGCTGCGCGAGGCGGGGGCGGTCTTTCTGGGTCGCACCACCATGCCCGATTTCGGAATGCTGTCATCGGGCCTGTCCAGCTTTCACCGGCTGGCCCGCAACCCGTGGAACACCGCGATGAACCCCGGCGGCTCCAGCGCCGGGGCAGGGGTGGCGGGGGCGGCGGGCTATGGTCCGATCCATCTGGGCACGGATATCGGTGGCTCGATCCGGCTGCCTGCGGCATGGTGCGGGCTGGTCGGGCTGAAGCCCAGCCTTGGCCGCGTGCCGATCGATCCGCCCTTCATGGGTCGGGCGGCGGGGCCGATGACCCGCACGGTCCGCGATGCGGCGATGGCGATGGCGGTGCTGGCCCAGCCCGACAGCCGCGATTACCGCGCCCTGCCGCCCGCCGATATCGACTGGCTGGATCTGGACCGCGACCTGAGCGGGCTGCGCATCGGTTTGCTGATGGATGCCGGTTGCGGCATGGCCGTGGACCCGCAGGTGACGGACGCCGTCACCGCCGCCGCGCGGCTGTTTCAGGATGCAGGCGCGGTGATCGAGCCGCTGGCGCCCTGGATGTCGCCCGACCTGCTGCAGGCGCTGGATGATTTCTGGCGCACGCGCGCAGGCCTTGACGTGCAGGCGCTGGACCCCGCACAGCGTCAGGCGATCCTGCCGGTGATCCGCGAATGGGCCGAGACGGGCCTGGGGCGTTCGGGCGAGGATGTCTATCGCAGCTATGCCGCCACGGTCGAGATCCGCCGTCTGACGGTGGCCGCGACGGTCGCATTCGATCTGGTCCTGTCGCCCGTCTCGCCCAATGTCAGCTTTCCGGCGGACTGGGCCTATCCTGCCCAGAATGACGTGGCCCGCGCGATGGCGCATATCGGCTTTACCGCGCCCTATAACATCAGCGAACAGCCCGCCATCTCGGTGCCCTGCGGCCATGACGCGGCGGGTGTGCCGATCGGGTTGCAGATCAGCGGGCGCCGCTTTGACGATCTGGGCGTGCTGCGCGCCGCCCGCGCGTGGGAGGGGATCCGCCCGACCCCGCGCCCCTGGCCTTTCGCGGCGTCGTAACACAACGCCCCCCGCCGGGATCGGCGGGGGGCGTTTCTGCGGTCAGATTGCGCCGCTGTCAGAACGCCACGGTGTCGGCGCCTTTCAGGGCCAGCATCTCGCGGGCCTCGTCGGGGGTGGCGACCTCCAGCCCCAGACCCTCGATGATCTGGCGCACGGCGCGGACCTGCTGGGCGTTGGTTTCGGCCAGCTTGCCGGGACCGGCCCAGATCGAATCCTCCAGCCCGACGCGGACATGCCCGCCCATCGCCGCCGAAATCGCCGCGATGGGCAGCTGATTGCGCCCCGCGCCCAGCACCGACCAGCGATAGCTGTCACCGAACAGGCGGTCGGCGGTGCGCTTCATATGGCTGACATCGTCGGGATGCGCGCCGATGCCGCCCATCAGGCCGAACACGGTCTGGATGAACAGCGGCCCCTTGACCAGCCCGGCATCGACGAAATGCTTGAGGTTGTACAGATGCGCGGTGTCATAGCATTCGAATTCGAACCGCGTGCCATTCGCGCCAAGCGTCGTCAGGATATGTTCGATATCCTCGAAGGTGTTGCGGAACAGGATGCCCTTGTCGGACAGATAGCTGCGTTCCCAGTCATGCTGCAGCTGACCCTCGAACCGTTTCAGCATCGGGAACAAGCCGAAATTCATCGACCCCATGTTCAGCGAGGCCAGTTCCGGCTTCCACGTCGCGGCGGGGCGGACACGTTCGGCGATGCTCATCGTGGGGGCGCCTCCGGTGGTGATGTTGACCACGCAATCCGAACGTTGCTTGATGACCTGCAGAAAAGGCAGGAACGCCTCGGGCGTCTGGTCGGGGCGGCCATCCTGCGGATCGCGGGCATGTAGGTGGACAATCGCCGCGCCAGCTTCGGCCGCGCCGATCGCGGCCTCGGCGATCTGGCTTGCGGTGACCGGCAGATGCGGCGACATCGAGGGCGTGTGGATGGCCCCGGTCACCGCGCAGGTGATGACGACTTTGCGGGTGCTGGCCATATCAGAGATCCTTCGTTGGGGTGTTTTGATTGTCTTGGGTCAGATGCCGCGACAGCGCCGCCAGCCGCCGGTCACGCTGCTGGCTGAGCGCGGGCACCTGTAACGGGTCGGGCATGGCGGCGGCCACGATGTGGGCGGCCTCGGGCGTGAAGGCCTCGCCGCGCGCGGCATCGTCGGCCAGCCGCGCCATGGTCGGGCCATAGCGCTGCAGATAATCGATCACGCCGCCCGGCGCGTTCAGGTTGATCGTGGCCATCGGCCCCATCAGCGTCCAGCGCCGCCCAAGCCCGTGGCAGATCGTGTCATCCAGACCCTGCGGGGTTACGATGCCCTCTTCGATCATCGACAGGGCCTCGGCCAGGACCACGGCCTGCAGGCGGTTCAGCACAAAGCCGTCGATCTCTCGCGTCATGCGCACCGGCACCTGCGCCACATCGCGCATCAGCGCCTCGGCGCGGTCCATCACGTCCGGATCGGTATCGGGCGAGGGGCAAAGTTCCACCACCGGCACGACATGGGGCGGGTTGACCGGATGGGCCACCAGAATACGCGCCCGCCCGGCCAGATCGCCCGAGAAACTGGAGGCGACCAGCGCCGAGCTGGAGGTCGCAAGGATCGTGCCCGGCGCGGCGATGGCATCCATGCGAGCGTAAAGGTCGCGCTTGACCTCCAGCCGTTCGGGGCCGTTTTCCTGCACCCATTCGACGCCGTCCAGCGCCTGTTCCAGCGTGTCGCAGACCGTCACATGGTCCAGCGCCGCAGGGTCGTCACCGCTGATCCGGCAGGTCTCGGCCAGCTGGGCCATGACGCCTGCGCGCACCTCGGGGACCGCATCCCACAGGCGGACGCTGCATCCGGCGCGGGCAAAGACGACGGTCCAGGCCCGTCCGATCAAGCCGCTGCCGATGACGGCGATGGTTCGTGTCATGTCTGTCTCTCCTCCTCGAAACTTCTGTGTGCGCCCGACCGGGTCAGGCGGACCGCTTGCGCCGCAGGGCGGTCTCCTCGCCTGCCTCGCGCTGGCTCAGCGTGCCGGTCAGGTCGGCGGCGGCATCGCTGATGTCGCGGATGATCGCCGCCTGCAGCGCCACGGCATCGCCCCGGCGCAGAGCCGCCATCGCGTCGTCATGGCTGGCCATCGAGCGGTCGAAATGCAGCGGCGCGGTGACGGCGATGCGGATCAGCGGTCCGACCCGCAGCCACATCCCCGCGATCATCGCCATCAGCACCGGACGGTCGGCGGCCTGATAGATCAGCGAATGGAACCGCCAGTTGTTTTCCAGATACATGTCCGCATCGCTGGCATCGGCGGCGCGCTGCATCAGCTGGCAGGCATTGTCGATCAGGCGCAACTGGGCGGGGCGGATGCGCTCCATCGCCTGCAGGGCGGCAAAACCTTCCAGATTCAGCCGGATGTCGCGGATATCGATCAGTTCCGCCGGGGTCAGGATCGGCACACGCAGCACGCGGTTGCCGCCGAACACCTCAAGCCCGCCATCGCTTTCCAGCTGGCGCAGCGCCTCGCGCACGGGGGTGACGCTGGTGCCCATGACGGCGGCGGCGCGGCGCAGGCTGATTTCCTCGCCCGGGCGAAAATAGCCGCTGATCAGCGCCTCGCGCAGGGTGGCATAGATCTGCGCCTGCGTCGTCGCCCCTTCCTGCAGGGCCAGCGGCCCAAGGCGCGACCAACCGTCCTGTGCCATCGGCTGTGTCTGATCGGTCATTTCCGTGATCTCACTTTACACGCGCTTTTTGGAAACATGCCGGGGCATTGGATATATGTCCAGCATTTATTGATGGCATGAAACTGTTGACGCCGCGGTCTGTTGTCCGCTACCTAAACCGAGGTCACAGTTTATGGCCGGACGGATCGGGGGAGGCCGGTCCGCCAAAGCATCCAAGGGAGGGTTCGACAATGCGGAAATTCACATTTGCGACGACGGCTGCGCTGATGGCGTCGGTCTGGGGCGGCGCGGCACTGGCACAAGAGACCCGCGAATTCGAGGTCAGCCTGCCACTTGGCCCCGAATCGCATCAGGCCGTCGGCGTGCTGAAATTCGGCGAAGAGCTGGAGCGGCTGTCCGAAGGCCGCCTGACCATCCGCCCCCAATATGACAACGCCCTGGGCGCCGAACGCGAGGTGGTCGAGGGAATGAGCTTTGGCCTGATCGACATGGGCATCACCTCGACCGGTCCGATGGGCGGGTTCGTGAACGACTTCATGCTGTTCGATCTGCCCTATATCTTCACCACGGCGGATGCGGCCTATGCCTTCCTTGACAGCGAACACGGCACCGCACTGGCCGACAAGCTGGAGGCCGAAACGAACGTCAAGATCCTCGGCTGGATGGAAAACGGCTTTCGCCACAACACCAACAATGTCCGCGCCCTGAACACGCCCGAGGATCTGGCGGGCATCCGTCACCGCACGCAGGAAAGCCGCGTGCAGGTGGATACCTGGACGGCGCTTGGGGCCAATGCATCGCCCATGGCCTGGACCGAGGTGTTCACCGCATTGCAGCAAGGTGTGATGGACAGCCAGGAAAACCCGGTGCCGACCATCTATGACGTGAAATTCTATGAGGTGCAGGAATACCTGAACCTGACCCAGCACGTCTATTCGCCCGCCCCGCTGATGATGGGGGCGGATCTGTTCAATTCGCTGTCCGAGGCCGATCAGACCATCGTGCTGGAGGCGGCAGCCATCGCCACCCCGGTGCAGCGCGAGGCCTCGCAGCAGATGGAACAGGATCTGGTGGCCGAGCTGGAGACGCTTGGCATGACCGTGACCCGTCCCGATCTGGCGCCTTTCAAGGAACGCGTGCAGCCGGTGATCGCACAGTGGAAAGACACGGTCGGGGCCGAACTGGTCGACGCCGCGCTGGCCACCGCGCCCTGAGGCGCACCATCGGCCGGACAGCGCGTCCGGCCGATCATCTTTCCCGGGGGAGGTAAGGAATGCAGGGTCTTCTGACGGCGCTGGTGCGCGGGGTTGACGGGATCAACTGGATGATCGGCTGGCTGATGGCCGCTTTGATGGCGGTCATGACGGTGCTGATCAGCTGGCAGGTCTTTGCCCGCTATGTGATGGGCGATTCCCTGACCTTTTCCGAAGAGGTGGCGCGGTTTTCCACGGTCTGGCTGACCATGCTGGGCGCGGCCTATGCCTATCGGCAGGGGTCGCTGATCGCGGTCGATCTGCTGTCTGGCCTTGCCGGGCCGCGCATGGCGATCGCGCTGCGCGTCACGGTGGCGCTGGCCACGGCGGTCTTTGCGCTAGTTTTGTTCCGGTACGGGCTGGCGATCACCGAACGCGTCATGTCCCAGACCGCCCCCAGCACGCGTGTGTCGATGGGCTGGCTTTACGGCGCGATGCCTGCGGGGGCGCTGATGATCCTCATCAACTCCGCCGCCGTCATCGCCGACTGCTTTCGCCCGCAGGAGGGCTAGATCATGACCGCATTGCTTTTCGGATTGCTGCTGGTCCTGCTGCTGGCGGGCGTCCCGGTGGCCTTTGCCCTGGGGCTGGCCGCCATCGCGACCATCTGGCAGGGCGAGATCATGCCCATGCTGATCGTCCCGCAGGAAATGATCCGCTCGATCAACTCGTTTCCGCTGCTGGCGATCCCGTTCTTCATTCTGGCGGGCAACCTGATGCAATCGGGCGGCATCTCGAAACGGCTGGTGGTCTTTTCGCGCACGCTGGTCGGCAGCATGAATGGCGGGCTGGCGATGGTGGCGATCATCACCTCGGCCTTTTTCGCGGCGATCTCGGGGTCGGGGGCGGCGACGACGGCGGCGGTGGGCGCGATCCTGATCCCGGCGATGGTCGCGCAAGGCTATAACGCGTCCTATGCGGCGGCCAATCAGGCGGCCTCGGGCGCGCTTGGCGTCATCATTCCGCCCAGCATTCCGTTGATCCTCTATGCCATCTCGGCCAATCAGTCGGTGGGCGACATGTTCGCGGCGGGGTTCCTGCCGGGCTTTGTCGTGGTCGGTGCGCTGCTGATCTTTGCGTATCTTCATGCGATGCGCCACCCCTCGACCCGGGACGCGCCCTCGACCTTGGGCGACATGGTCCGCGCCGGGCGCAAGGCGATCCTGGCGCTGCTGATGCCCACGCTGATCCTGGGCGGCATCTATGGCGGCATCGTCACCCCGACCGAGGCGGCGGTCGTCGCCGTGGTCTATTCGCTGCTGGTCGGCGTCGTCATCTATCGCGAACTGCCCTTGCGAGAGCTGCCGGTGATTTTGCGCGACAGCGCCATCACCTCGGCGGTGGTGCTCAGCATCATCGCGGCGGCGGGGCTGTACGGGCGCATCATCCTGTCGCTGCAGGTGCCCGCCGCGATTTCCGAATTCGTGATCGGCGCCATCGACAGCCCGTGGGTGTTCATCATTCTGGTCAATATCCTGCTGCTGTTCGTCGGCATGTTCCTGGAGGCGGCGGCGGCGATCCTGATCTTTACCCCGATCCTGTTGCCGATCGCGCTGAATTTCGGCATCCATCCGGTGCATTTCGGGATCATCATGGTCGTCAATCTGGCCATGGGCATGTTCACGCCGCCGGTCGGTCTGAACCTGTTCATCGCGGCGCAGATATCGCGGCTGTCGATCGCGCAGTTGTCGCGGGCGGTGCTGCCCTTTGTCGTGCTGATGCTGATCGCGCTGATGATCATCAGCTTTATCCCCTGGCTGTCGCTGGCCCTGACCGGCGCCTGACGCGCCCGCAATCGAAAGGATACCCCCCCTCATGGATCTTCAGCTTCAGGGCGCCCGCGTCATCGTCACCGCCGGGGCGGGCGGCATCGGGCGCGCCATCGTCGACGCCTTTCTGGCCGAAGGCGCGCAGGTAACCACCTGCGACATCGATCAGGCGGCGCTGGACAGCCTGCCCAAGACCGTCAAGGCGCAGCGGGTGGACGTGTCCGATCACGCGGCGCTGGCGGCCTTCATCGATCAGGCGGCGGATCGGATGGGCGGTATCGACTGTCTGGTCAACAATGCCGGCATCGCCGGTCCCACCGGCCGGATCGAGGATCTGGACGTAACGGAGATCGAACGCTGCCTGTCGGTCTGTCTGACCAGCCAGTTCATCACCACGGGCCGCGCCGTGCCGCATCTGCGTGCCAGCGCCAATCCGTCGATCGTGAACATCTCGTCACTGGCGGGCAGGCTGGGGTTCCGGCTGCGCAGCCCCTATGCGGCGGCGAAATGGGGGGTGATCGGGCTGACCAAATCCATGGCGGCGGAACTGGGCCCCGACCGCATCCGCGTCAATGCGGTTCTGCCGGGACTGGTCGCGGGCGACCGCCAGCGCCGGGTGCTGGAGGCGCGGGCTGCGTCGCGCGGCATCGCCTTTGAACAGGCCGAGACCGAGGCGTTTTCATACACCTCGATCCGTGATTATGTGACGCCGCAGCAGATTGCCGATCAGATCCTGTTTCTGGCCAGCCCGCGCGGGCGCACCATCTCGGGTCAGGCGATCTCGGTCTGCGGGGATACGGGAATGCTGGGATAACGAATGACTGATGCACGCGCCTTTCTGACCGGACTGTTCGACGCCGCCGTGACCGCCGCCGATCCGCGCGCGGTGCTGAAAGGGCAGCTGCCCGATCCGCCCAAGGGGCGCACGGTGGTCGTCGGCGCCGGCAAGGGCGCCGCCCAGCTGGCCCGCGCCTTCGAGGAACTGTGGCCCGCCCCCTGTCAGGGCGTGGTCGTCACCCGCTATGGCTATGCCTGTCCGACAAGGACGATCAAGGTGATCGAGGCCGCACATCCGGTTCCCGACGCGGCGGGGTTGGCCGCATCGGCAGCGCTGATGGATGCGGTGTCCGGGCTGGGGCCCGACGATCTGGTCGTGGCGCTGATCTGCGGTGGCGGATCGTCGCTGCTGCCGCTGCCGCCCGGCGATCTGGACCTGGCGGACGAGGCGGCGCTGAACCGTGCGCTGCTGGCATCGGGGGCGCCCATCGGGGTGATGAACGCGATCCGCAAGCAGGTGTCGGGCATCAAGGGCGGGCGGCTGGCACTGGCGGCGGCCCCGGCGCGGGTGGTCACGCTGGTCGTGTCCGACGTGCCGGGCGACGATCCCGCGCAGGTCGCATCCGGCCCGACCATCCCCGATCCGGCCGGCCGGGACGAGGCACGTCGGTTGGTGCGCGATTACCGCATCGCGCTGCCTGACCGGGTGGCGGGATGGCTGGCGGGCGATCAGGGGCTGGCGCCGCGCCCCGACGATCCGGGTTTCGACGGGCATGTGCACCGCGTCATCGCCTCGGCCCGCATCTCGCTGGAGGCGGCGGCGCGGGCGGCGGCGATGCCGGTGGCGATCCTGTCCGACAGCATCGAGGGCGAGGCGGCGGATGTGGGCCGCGTCCATGCCGCCATCCTGCGCGAGGTCGCGTTGCGCGACCGTCCCTTTGCGCGGCCCATCCTGATCCTGTCGGGAGGAGAGACCACCGTGACCCTGTCTGGCGATGGCGGCCGGGGCGGGCGCAATTGCGAGTTTCTGCTGTCGCTGGCCTTGGCCGCCGAAGGGGCGCGCTTTGACGCGCTGGCCGCCGATACCGACGGCATCGACGGGACCGAGGCGAATGCCGGGGCCTTTGCCGATGGCACCACCTGCGCGCGGCTGCGCCAGAGGGGGCTGGACCCGCGCGCGATGCTGCGCGGCCATGACAGCTGGACCGGGTTCGACGCGCTTGGCGATCTGTTCAGCCCCGGTCCGACCGGCACCAATGTGAACGATTTTCGCGCGATCCTGCTGCGCTGACGGGCCAGCAACAGCCTGCCACGTCCGCACCATCGGACAAGGGCCGGGGCACGCGCTCCGGCCCTTGTCCGTGTCCGGGTCAGATCATCCGCGCGGTGACAGTCATGCTGGTCAGATAGGCCTCGATGCCCTCGGACCCACCTTCCGATCCGAAGCCGGAATCGCGCACGCCGCCAAAAGGCGTTTCCGGCAGGGCCAGCGCGAAATGGTTCACGCCCAGCATGCCGGTCTGCACGCGGCTTTGCACCTGATGCAGGGTCGCCAGCCGTCCGGTGAACAGATAGGCGCCCAGACCCACGGGCAGGCGGTTCGCCTCGGCAATCGCTGCGTCCAGATCGGGGACGCGGATGACCAGCGCCAGCGGGCCAAAGGGTTCCTCGTTCATGGCCAGCATCGTGTCGGCCATGCCCGACAGGATGGTGGGGGCATAGAAATTGCCCGTCTGACCGATGCGATGGCCGCCTGTCTCGATCCGGGCGCCCTTGACCACCGCATCCTCGACCATGTCCGACACGGTGCCCAGCTGACCCGCCGAGGTCAGCGGCCCCATCTGAACGCCCTCGTCCACACCGCGGCCCACCGTCAGGGCGGCAGCGCCTTGGGCAAAGCGGCGGACGAACTCGTCATGGATGCTGTCATGCACGATGAAACGGGTGGGCGACACGCAGACCTGACCGCAATTGCGGAATTTCCACTGCACCGCCAGCGGGATCAACTGATCCAGATCGGCATCCGCCGCGACGATGACCGGGCCGTGGCCGCCCAGCTCCATCGTCACCTTCTTCAGATGCTTGCCCGCGCTGGCCGCCACGATCCGCCCCACCCGCGCCGATCCGGTCAACGAGACCTTGCGGATCTGCGGCGCCGCGATCAGCGCATCCGACAGATCCGAGGCCGCCCCCCACAGGACCGAGATCGCCTTTGGCGGCAGCCCCGCCTGCAGCAGGCATTTGCCGATCAGCCATGCGGTGCCCGGCGTGTCGGAGGCGGGCTTGACCACCACCGCGCAACCCGCGCCAAGCGCGGGCGCGACCTTTTGCATCGTGTTCCATGCCGGGAAATTCCACGGCGTGAAGGCCGCGACGGGACCGATCGGATGGCGCAGCACCTGGATCTGGATGTCGGGCGCGCGTGAGGGGACGACGCGGCCATAGACGCGGCGGCCTTCCTCGGCGAACCAGTCCAGCAAATCGGCCGATCCCATCCATTCGCCCCGCGCCTCGGTCAGGGGCTTGCCCTGTTCCTGCGACATGATCCGGGCCGCCTCGTCGGCGCGCTCGCGCATGATGTCGGCGGCGCGGCGCATGATCCTGGCGCGCTCGAAGGCCGACAGGGCGGCCCATTCGGCGCTGCCAGCCTCGGCGGCGATCACGGCCTCTTCGGCCTCGGGGCGGCCCGCGCGGGGCGCGATGGTCAATTGCGATCCGTCCGAGGGGTCGGACAGGATCAGGGTGCCGGCAGAGCCGTCGCGGCGCTCATCGCCGCCCACGATCAGGGTCAGGTCGGGATACATCGGTGTCTCCTGCAGGGATTGCATGTCAGCGGTCATTGTTCAGCATCATGTCAGCGCCCTTGGCGGCCAGCATCATCACGGCGGCCTGAGTGTTGCCCGACACCATTTCCGGCATGACCGAGGCGTCGATCACGAACAGCCCGTCCAGCCCGTGCACCTTCAGCGACGGGTCCACGACCGCCATCGGATCGGTGCCCATCCGGCAGGTGCCCGCCGCGTGATAGATGGTTTGGCCATTGGCGCGGGCAAAGGACAGCCAGTCGGCATCGCCGGTGCAACCGGGGCCGGGGTTCAGTTCCTCGACCCGGAACGCATCCATTGGCGCTTGGGCGATGATGTCGCGGGCCAGCTTCATCCCGTCGACCATGGTCTGGCGGTCGATCTCTTCGGCCAGAAAATTCGGCACGATGCGGGGCTGGTCGGCCAGATGAGGCGTCACCGCATGGATCGATCCGCGCGATTGCGGGCGCAGCTGCGTCACCCCCAGGGTCATGCCCGGAAAGGAATGCAGCTTGCGTTCGGCGGCATTGGCATAGCTGGCATGCATGAAAAAGAACTGCACATCGGGGCGATCCAGATCGGGGCGCGTGCGCAGGAACGCATGGTTCAGACCGGTGCCATAGGTCAGCACCCCCTTGCGCGACACGGCATATTTCAGCACCTCGGCCAGCAGGCGGGGGCCGCGCGTCAGCTCGTTCAGCGTCACCTTTTGCGAGACGCGCCAGTTCAGCCGGGTGCAGAAATGGTCCAGATAATTCTCGCCCACGCCGGGCAGGTCATGCAGCGGCGCGATCCCGGCAGCCGCCAGCCGCGCCGGATCGCCGATGCCCGACAGTTCCAGCAGATGCGGCGTCTGCACGGCGCCCGCCGCTATGATGATGCGGTTTGCCAGAACCGTGCGGTCGCCGCCCTTGCGGGTCAGGGTGATGCCGGTCGCGCGCTTGCCCTCCAGCAGGATGCGGGTCACACGGGCATCGGTCAGCACGGTCAGGTTCGCCCGGCCCCGCGCCGGTCGCAGCCATGCGCGGTCGGCGGAAAAGCGTTCGCCGCCCCGTTGGTTGACCTGATACCAGCCGACGCCCTCTTGGGTGCGGCCATTGTAGTCGGGATTGAAACGTTGGCCCTGCGCCTTTGCCGCCTCAATGAAGGCGGTGCCGATGGGGCTTTTCTCGATCACCTCGGCGATGGGCAAGGGGCCGTCATGACCGCGCAGATTGTCGGGATCGGGCAGATCCCACCGCTCGATCGCCTTGAAATACGGCAGGACGCCCGCCCAGTCCCAGCCCCGGGCGCCGCGATCCTGCCACAGGTCGTAATCCTGCGGCTGGCCGCGCACATAGATCATGCCGTTGATCAGGGTCGATCCGCCCAGACCCTTGCCGCGCGGAATGGCGATACGGCGGTAATTCGTGGCCTCTTCCTCGGCGCTCCAGAAGCCCCAGTTATAGCGCTTGTTGACCAGCAGCTTGTAAAACCCCGCCGGAATGCGCACCCAGGGCGACCGGGCCTCGCCGCCCGCCTCGCACAGCAGCACGCGCTGGCGGCCCGACCGGGTCAGTGCCTCGGCCAGAATGCAGCCTGCCGTGCCGCCGCCGACGATCACCACGTCATATTGCGCGTTATCGGGGATATCCTGTGCCATGGATCAAGCGCTTTCTGCGGGGGAGGGGGGGGCGCCCATATGCAGGGCCATCAGGCGGATCTGATGGCGCAGCATGGGGCGACCGAAATGGATGCGCACGCCACGCGCCTGCGCCAGCGCCAGAAGCGGGGTCAGCTCGGGCTCCATGATCGCCTCGGCGACGATCTGGCCCGGGCGGAAGGCGTGATCGTCTAGCGGCAGTCCGTCGCCCGCCCGCAGCCCAAGCGATGTCGCGTTCACGATCAGATCATGGCGCGGGGTGTCGGGCAGACCCGCATCAACCCGGGTGCCGGGATAGGTGTCCGTGACGCGCCGGGCCAGATCGCGGGCCTTGTCCAGCGAACGGTTGTTGATGGTCAGCCGCGCCACGCCCGCCTCGGCCAGGGCAAAGGCGATGGCGGCACCCGCCCCCCCCGCGCCCAGCAGGCAGGCATCCATGCCGGTCAGGCTGACGCCTTCGGCCTGCAGGCCGCTGACAAAGCCGCGCCCGTCCAGCATGGCGCCGATCAGGCGGCCATCGGGATCGCGGCGCACGGCATTCACCGCCCCGATGCGCGCGGCGTCGCCCACGACCTCGTCACAGATCGCCAGCATGGCGGTCTTGTGCGGCACGGTCGCGATCAGCCCGGCAAAGTTCTGCACGGCCCGCATGGCGTCCATAAAGGGTGCCAGTTCGGGCGGGCGGACGTGGAAAGGGATCAGCACCCCGTCATGGCCGAGGGCGGCGAAATGGGCGTTCATCTCCTCGGGGGTTTTGACGTGATGGATGGGGTCGGCGACGATGCCGTAGATGCGGGTATGGCCGGTGATCATCTGTGCCTCAGGTCATGTACAGGCCGCCAGCCACATCGATGGTCTGGCCGGTGACAAAGCTGGATTCGGTCGAGGTCAGCCACAGCGCGACATCCGCGACCTCGGCCGGGGCGCCAAGGCGGCCCATGGGGGTCAGGCGGACCTGTTCGGCGTTGACCGATGCTGCGACGCCCGCGACCATCGGCGTCTCGATCCGGCCCGGCGCCATCGCGTTCACGCGGATGGAATAGGGGCCCAGTTCGGCGGCCAGATGCTTGGTGAAGCCGATCACCGCCGATTTGGTTGCGGCGTAATGGCAGGCCACGACCGGCGAATAGGTCTTGCCCGCCACGGACGAGGTGTTGACGATCCAGCCCCGCCGCGCCTGCACCATCGCGGGCGACAAGGCGCGGATGGCGTTGAAGCTGCCGGTCAGGTTCACATCGACCACCCGGCGCCATTCGTCGGGCGGCATCTGCCAGACCTTCAGCGCGACCCCGTCGGTTTTGGGCGAGATGCCGGCATTGTTCACGATCGTGTCGAAATCAAGGCCGGTGGCGCGCAGGGCGGCCTCCAGCGCATCGTAATCGGTCACGTCGCAGGGCAGGGGCACGGCGCGCCCCGGCCCGGTGGCGTTCAGCTCGGCGCAGGCTTGGGCCACCGCTGCCGGATCGATGTCGCAGATCGCGACGGTGGCGTGGCGTTCGACAAAGGCTTCGGCGATCGCCCGCCCGATGCCGCGCGCGGCCCCGGTGACCAGCACGGCGCGCCCCGCATGGGACGGGCGCAGGCGGATAGCGTCGGGGGTGATTTCGGTCATCTCCATGGCTCAGATCCCCAGATAGGCGCGGCGGATGTGGTCGTTCTTCAGCAGCGCGGCTGCGGTGTCGGCCAGAACGATGCTGCCGTTTTCCAGCACATAGCCCCGGTCCGCGACGCTGAGCGTGGTGAAAACGTTCTGTTCCACGATCAGGACCGTCGTGCCGGTGGCCGCGATCTGGCGCACCACGTCGAAGACCTGCGTGACGATGATCGGCGCCAGCCCAAGCGAGGGCTCGTCGAACATCAGGA
The DNA here is from genome assembly GCF_004335005.1 of Paracoccus nototheniae. Taxonomy (GTDB): domain Bacteria; phylum Pseudomonadota; class Alphaproteobacteria; order Rhodobacterales; family Rhodobacteraceae; genus Paracoccus; species Paracoccus nototheniae. The sequence continues at coordinate 48,130 of NZ_RQRT01000002.1, forward strand.
TCGTGGGCTTGGCCATCATCCCCCGCGCAATGGCCACCATCTGCTGTTCGCCCCCCGACAGGGACGCGGCATTCTGGTCCAGCCGTTCCCGGACGCGGGGGAACAGGGTCAGAACCTCTTCCAGACGGCTTTCCTGATCGGCGCGGGCAGATTTGCGATAGGTGCCCATCTGCAGATTTTCGCGGACCGTCATGTCGGGGAACAGCTGGCGCCCCTCGGGGACCAGAATGATGCCCCGGTCGACGACCTCATGGGCGTGCAGGCGGGTGATATCCTCGCCCTGAAAGGTGATCTTGCCCCGGCGCGGCAGGATCTGGCCCACGATGGTGCGCAGGGTCGTCGTCTTGCCGGCGCCATTGGCGCCGACGATGGTGACGATTTCGCCGGCCTTCACGTCAAGGCTGACATCCTGAAGGATGGTGGTCGGACCATAGCCCGCGTCGATGTTTTCAAGCGTGAGCATGGGCAAACTCCTTTCCCAGATAGGCCTCGATCACCTGCGGATCGCGCACGACATCCTGCGGACGCCCCTGGGCGATCACCTCGCCCGAGGCCAGCACGATCACCCGGTCCGACAGCGACATGACCGCCTGCATGACATGTTCGATGGCGATGATGGACACGCCCCCGTCGCGGATCGACAGCATCAGGTCGATGGCGCGGCGCACATCGGTCTGATTGATGCCCGCCATCACCTCGTCCAGCAGCAGGACGCGCGGCTCCATCGCCATGACGCGGGCGACCTCCAGCCGCTTGAGACCGCCGATGGTCAGGCCACGCGCCTCGGTCTGCAGCAGCGGGCCAAGGCCCATCTTCCATGCGGTCTGGCGTGCCGCCTCGCGGGCGTTCTTTTCGTCATGATGGCGGTGGAAGGCGCCGACCATGATGTTTTCCTCGACCGACATGGCGGCAAAGGGCTGCACGATCTGGAAGGTCCGGCCCAGACCGATGGCAGCAAAGTCGGCGGGGTTGTTCGGCTGATGGAACTGCCCGTCGGGGCCGCGCATCGACACGGTTCCCGAATCCGGCGCCAGGAACCCCGAGATCATGTTGAACACGGTTGTCTTGCCCGCGCCATTGGGGCCGATCATGCCCAGAACCTCGCCCTCGCGCAGGGTGAAGTTCACGTCGCGGGTGACGGCAAGACCGCCGAAGTTCTTGTTCAGCCCTTCGACCCGCAGGATGTCCTGACCGATGCCCGCACGATCGGGCGAGGGCGTCGCATAGGCTTTGGCAGGCGCGGTGATCGGGCCGGTCTCTGTCGTGACCGGTTCGTCTGTCGTGTCACCCGCAGGGGTCTTGGGGGTGATGAAGCGCTTGATGACGCTCATGATGCCGTTGGGCATGAACAGGACGAACCCGATCAGCACCAGACCATAGACAAAGCCGTGCAGGCCAAGCGCGGATGAGCCAAGCGAGGCGCGCGCCCATTCGGTGATCGGCACCAGCAGCACCGCACCCAGCAGCGGACCCGTGACCGTGCCGATGCCGCCGATCAGCGCGAACATCGCGATCTGGATCGAGAAGACCAGCGAGAACATCGCCGCAGGTTCGATGAAGGTCAGATACATCGCATGGAACGTGCCCAGCATTGCGCAGAGCGCCGATGAGATGGCGACCGCGATCAGCCGCACCCGCACGGTGCGCACCCCTGCCGCCCGGGCGGCGGATTCGCGTTCGCGGGTGGCGACCAGATGAAAGCCTAGGCGCGACCGGCGCACGGCCCCCGCCACGGCCAGCGTGACCAGCAGCATCCCGAACACGATCAGCAGCGACGGCCAGCGTTCGCGGAACACCATCCAGGTCCAGCCAAGGCGCAGGTCGATCATCATGCCCGTCGCGCCGCCGGTGACGCTGGTGAACTGCAGCGCCAGCACGCGCATCACCTCAAGGAAAGCGATCGAGGCCAGCGTATAGAACGGCCCCTTGAGCCGGAAGCAGGGATAGGAGATCACCATGCCCACCACGGCGGCCAGCGCGGCGCCGACGAACATGCTGAGCCAGGGGGTGATGCCCATCTGGAACATGATCATGCCGACATAGGCGCCAATGCCATAGAACATCGCATGGCCAAGCGACATCTGCCCGGCAAAGCCGCCGACGATGTTCCAGGCCGTGGACAGGGCCGCGAACAGGCAGATGGTGATGAAGATATGCGAAACGAAGGCGTTGTCGATCACCAGCGGAACGACCAGCAGGGCGGCCAGCAGGCCTGCCAATGCGATCTGGCCGCGGCGCGAGGGCGCCTTGCCGGGGGGCGTCTGCGGCCCGGCGGAAGGGTCTGAATTGCTCATGACGGATCCTCAGGACAGGTGCGACAGGGTCATCCGCTTCCCGAACAGCCCCGAGGGCCGAAGGATCAGGATGACAAGGAAAAGGCCGAAGACGACGGCTTCGCGCAGGCCGGAACCGATGTAATATCCGGCGGCGCTGTCGACGATGCCAATGACCATCGCGCCGAAGAAGGCGCCGGGGATCGACCCCAGACCGCCCAGCACCACGACCACAAAGGCGGTCAGCACGAAATAGGTGCCGATATTGGACGAGGTCGGATAGAGCGGCGCGATCAGCACGGCGGCCAGACCGACGCAGGCGGCGCCCAGACCGAAGCTGAGGATATAGATGCGCGGCACGTTCACACCCATCAGCTCGGCGGCGACCCGATGCTGGGCCACGGCGCGGATGGCGCGTCCGGTCTGGCTGTTCTTCAGGAACAGCTGCAGGGCTGCGACCAGCGCGATGGCGGCCAGAAAGATGTACAGCTGCCCGGTCAGGATGCGCACCGGCCCCAGCTCGATGGGCGCGCGCAGCCCGAAGGTCGGCGTGTTGGCGATATCGGCGCCATAGGTCAGCAGCGCCAGGTTCATCAGCGCGGTGGACAGGCCCACGGTGGCAAAGATCTGGACGTGGTCATCCTCGGCCCCCATCAGCGGCTGGATCAGCAGCCGCTGCGTCAGCGCGCCCATGATGAACATGGCCGGGACGACCAGAATGACCGAGGCATAGGGGTGATATCCCATCCGCGTGGTGATCATCCAGGTCAGGAACATCCCGACCATCAGGAACTCGCCATGGGCAAAGTTCACGACCTTGACGATCCCGAAAATCAGGGTCAGGCCGATCGCGACGATCGCGAACAGGCCCCCCAGCATCAGGCCGTTCGTGATGATTTGAAGAAAGGTTGTCATATCTGGCGTCCCCGGTCAGGGGGGGCGGCACGAATGGCCGCCCCGGCAGGATCAGTTGTCAAAGCGGATCGGGGCGACGGCGGCGCTTTCGGGATAGATCGTCACCAGACGTCCGTCCTGCCATTGCATGCCCATCATCGCGGCGCGTTCGTTCTGGTTGTTTTCGCCGAACTTGACGCCGTGGCCTGCGGCGGTCGCGCCGTCGGGAATGTCTATGGCCTTCAGGGCGGCGACGATCTGGTCGGGCTCGGTGCCTTCGCCCGCCGCGATGCCGTCAAGGATCGCCTTGGCGCCGACATAGTTGACCAGCGAATGGCCCGAACGCGGCGGCGTGCCGTATTTTTCCTGATAGGCGGCCGAGAATTCCTCAAGGCCGGGCGTGGCCTCGGTGTTCACGGCGAACTGGGTGAAATCGACATCGAAGACGCCGTCGATGATGTCATGGCCGACCGCGTCGGCGGTGGGCTGCATCGAATAGCCGCCGCCGCCGCCGATGATCGCCAGCGGATCGTATCCGGCCTCGTTCGCCTGCTGCAGAAACAGCACGGAATCGTTCTGGTACGAGGTCTGCAGCACGACATCGACTCCCGCCTCGCGCAGGCCCAGCACGATGGAGGACATGTCCACGCTGTTGGCCGCGTAATGGGCTTTCATCGCGACGTTCAGCCCGGCTTCCTTGGCATGCGTTTCCTGATGGCCCGCAACCGAAGTGCCATAGGACGAGTCCTCGTAGATGATGCCCAAGGTCAGGTCTTCGGGGGCCTTGCCCAGTCCCGGCGCGATGCTGTCGACCAGCAGCCGGATGGAATCGGCGCCCATGTTGGCGGCGGTGGGGTTGGTGCGGAACAGGTATTCCAGACCCCGGCCCGTGACCTCGTCGGCCACCGCGCCCAGTTCGAAATAGGGCACGCCCGCCAGTTCGCTGACCTGCGATGCGGCGATCGCGCGGGCCGAGGAATAGCTGCCGAAGATGCCCTTGACGCCGACAAAGGAAATCAACCGCCGCGCCTCGCCGGTGGCCTGATTGTTGTCGACCGCATCGCCGCGTTCCAGAACGACCGGCTCGCCCTGCAAGCCGCCAGCGGCGTTGATCTCGTCGATGGCGATTTCCAGACCGCGCGCGCTTTCCTCGCCCAGCAGGGCCAGCGGGCCGCTGATGGGATAAAGCGAGCCGAACTTGACCTCGGCAAAGGCGGGCGAGGCAAGGGCCAGCGCAAGGGCCGTGCCTGTCAGATAGGTCTTGATGGTCATGATGGTCTCCTCCCAGATGTGATCAGTAATTCAGGGCCTGTTTGCCGGTGAAGCTGGTGACAGGCGGATAGGCGCGTTCGTCGGTCACCACGTCGATGACGCTGACGGTGCCGGATGCCAGCGCGTCGCGCAGCGCCGGGGCCAGCTGGTCGGGGTGGTCGATGCGGACCCCAGTGGCACCGCAGGCCCGGGCGATGGCGGCATGATCGACGGGGTCGAAATGCACGACATCGGTATGGCTGCCGAACAGGCTGAGTTCGGCATGCTTCTGATAGCCGAGGATCTGGTTGTTCAGCACCACCACCACGACCGGCAGGGCCATGCGGCGCGCGGTTTCCAGTTCCGCCCAGACATGGGCGAACCCGCCATCGCCGGTCAGGCAGATGACCGGCGCGTCCGGGCGCGCGGCCTTGGCCCCGATGGCATAAGGCAGGCCCCAGCCCAGCCCGGCCAGCCCGCGCGGCGTCAGCACCCGCTGGCCCGGCTTGCGGATGGTGATGCCGTCGGCCACCCAGATCGAGGAATAGGACGCATCGGCCACCACGATGGTATCGGGGGTGATCAGGCGGTCGATCTCGGCCACGACACGCTCGGGGCGCAGGGGCGTGGCGTCGGAACCGGCCTGCGTGCGGGATGCGCTGCCAAGGGCGTCGCGGATCCGGCTTTCGGTCGCGGCGCGCGCAGTCTGGCGGGCGGTCAGATCCTGACCCGCCAGCGCGGTCACCAGACCTTGCAGCCCAAGACGCGCATCGCCGACCAGACGCAGCGCGGGATAGTTGCGCCCGACCTCGGTCCCGTCGATGTCCAGTTGGATATAGCGGGCGTCGCGGGGATAAAGGCTCCAGCTGTCGGTGCCGTTCTGATTGGTCCGGGTGCCGGCCAGCAGGATGACATCAGAATCGGCCACCATCGGCGCAAGGGCCGCCGCCCGCGCGCCCGGTCCCATGAAATAGCCCACGACGCCAAGGGACAGGGGATGGGTTTCATCGACCGCGCCCTTGCCCATGACGGTGGTGGCGACCGCAAAGCCCAGATCCTGCAGCTGCGCCAGCGCCGCATGGGCGCCTGCCGAATGCACGCCGCCGCCCGCGATGATCAGGGGACGCTGGGCGCCTGCCAGCAGGGCTGCCGCCTCGGCCAGACGGGCCGGGTCGGGGGCGGTGGGATCTAGCGGGTATTGGCCGAAACCCTCGCGCGAGGCCGGGTCGGGGGTGGTCTCCTCGTCGAACAGATCGACCGGCACCATCAGCACGGCCGGGCCCGCCCGCCCCGTGGCGGCCGCGACAAATGCCATGTCGATGTAATCGTCCAGCCGCGAGATTTCGGACACCCGCCGCACCCATTTGGCGACGCCCTGAAACAGCGCCAGATGGTCCAGTTCCTGAAATGCGTTGCGGTCTGTGTTCTGGCGGTGAACATCCTGCACGATGGCCACGATGGGGATCGAGGCCTTCAGCGCCTCGGCCAGACCGGGCACCAGCAGGGTCGCGGCCGGGCCGTTCTGCGCCGTCACCACCGCCACGCGGCCCGACAGGCGGGCATAGGCATCGGCCATCGCGGCGCCGGCGTTTTCGGTGCGATAGCCGATCTGCGTGATCCCGTAATCGGGCGCCGCCAGAAACAGCGCCGAGGGGATCGACTGGCCAAAGACCTGCGTCACGCCGTGGCGCTGCAGGGCGCGGGCCATGATCTGCGCTCCGGTCCGGGTGGTGGGGCTGGCATCTTTCACGGCGTCACTCCTTGGGGCAGGGGGGCTTTGTCGCAGGCGGGGGTTGTCAGGATGATCTTGCCGGTATGGGCCGAGGCCTCCAGCCGGGCATGGGCCGCGCGCACATCGTCCAGATCAAAGGTGGAATCGATCATCGGGCGGGCCTGCCCGTTGCGGATCAGCGGCAGGACGTGGTCCTCGACCGCGCGGGCCAGCGCCGCCTTCATTGCCAGAGGCCGCGCGCGCAGGGTCGATCCGGTCAGGGTCAGCCGCTTGAACAGCAGCGGGCCCATGTTCATCTGCGCCTGCGATCCCTGCTGAAAGGCGATCTGGGCGATGCGCCCGTCTTCGGCGACCAGATCCAGATTGCGCTGCATATAGGGGCCGCCGACCATGTCGAGGATCACCTCGGGGCCGCGCCCCTGGGTCAGCGCACGCACCTCGGTCACGAAATCGCTGTCGCGGTAATTGATCGACGCGCTGGCCCCGATCCGTTCCGAGGCGCGGCATTTCTGGTCGCTGCCGCAGGTCGTGATGACCCGCGCGCCAAGGGCGGTGGCCAGCAGCGTCGCGGTGACGCCGATCCCCGAGGTGCCGCCATGGATCAGCACCGTTTCCCCTGCGGTCAGACCGGCGCGCTGGAACAGGTTGCTCCAGACGGTGAAATAGGTTTCGGGAATGCCTGCGGCCTCGATCATGGACAGACCGTCCGGGACGGGCAGGCAGGCATCGACCTGCACGATGGCCTCATGCGCATAGGCGCCGCCCGCGACCAGCGCCATGATCCGGTCGCCGGGACGAAAGCGGGTGACATCGGGGGCGGTTGCCATGACCTCGCCCGACAGTTCCAGCCCCAGAACATCGGTCACCCCGGCGGGCGGGGGATAGGCCCCCTCGCGCTGCATGGCATCGGGGCGGTTGACGCCCGCGGCATGGACGCGCACGCGCATCTCGCCGGGGCCAAGGTCGGGCAGGGTGCGGTGAACGATGTCCAGCACCTCGGGGCCACCGGGTCGTGTCGCCACGACCGAGGGGATCTGCATCTGGGTCATTCGGGGGTCTCCTGCGGGAACAGCATCACTTTCTGGGCGGCGCGGCTGCGCGCCAGATCAAAGCCCTGCCGCGCCTGCGACAGCGGCAACCGGTGCGAGATCATGCCCGCGTACAGTCCGGGGTCCGCCGCCAGCCGGGCAATCGCCTCGGCAAAGGTGGCGGGCGTGGAATCATGGGTGCCGCGCAGCTGTTTCTTGCCGCGCACCAGCAGGTTCAGGTCCAGAGAAAGGCTGTCGTGATGAATGCCCGCCACGGTGACCACGCCGCCCGACCGGACGGTCTGCAACGCATCGGTGACGCTTTGCGGATGGCCCGTCGCCTCGATCACGGCATCGGGGGCGCGGCCCAGATGGCGGACGGCGGCGTCCTGCAGGGGGCCGTCGCGCAGATCGGCACAGGCGGCGATGCCCATGGCGCGGGCGCGGTCCAGCCGGGGCCCGTCGTCCAGACCAACCAGCAGGACATGGGCGCCGCGCGCCTGCGCCACCAGTGCGATGCCCAGCCCGATGGGGCCGGGGCCCAGCACCGCCACCCGGTCGCCGGGACGCAGCCCGGACACATCGACGGCGGTGATGGCGACGGCCAGAGGCTCGGCCAAGGCGGCCACGTCCAGCGCCAGATCGCGGGGCAGGGCGTGGGCATTGGCGGCGGGGATCGATGCGACGGGGGCAAAGCCGCCATCCAGATGCAGCCCGATGATGCGCCGCGCGGTGCAGCCTTGCGGATCGCCCGCCCGGCAGGCCGCACAGGTGCCGCAGGTCAGGGTGGGCGCGCAGACGACCGGATCGCCGACGCCCAGACCGGTCACGCCCGCGCCGACCGCCGTCACATGCCCGGCGAATTCATGCCCAAGCGTCAGCGGCAGGCAGGGCGCCATGAACCCGTAAGAGGCGTCCCAGCCTTCGGCATGCAGATCGCTGCCACAGATCCCGGCGGCATGAACCGCGATCAGAACATGGCCCGGAGCCGGCGTGGCGGGTGCCGGTTCGTCGGTAAGTTGGATCCCCGCAGCGGGAATGATTTTGCGTAAGGCTAGCATTAGATCCCCCGATGGCGCATTTGGCTCCTCAACCGCATCATGCGCCGCGTTGCTGTTATAAGTAACTTGTTATAACACTGAGTCAACCAGAAACTGCCCACTTGGCAGCCAGAGGACTTGTACGATGACCGAACCCTTTGAGAACGGTTGGATAAAGCCGATCCAGCGCCAGAACCTGAGCGAGCTTGCCTATACCAATCTGCGCCGCGCCCTGATGGAGGGGCGGATGAAGCCCGGCGACGATCTGCCGTTGCGGCCGATTTCCAAAAGCTTCGGGATCAGCGCGACCCCCATGCGCGAGGCGCTGCTGCGTCTGGTGACCGAACGGGCGCTGGATATCGACGGCAAGGGGCGCATCTCGGTCCCGCATCTGACGCGCGCGACCCTGGTCGAGATCCGCACCGTGCGCGGCTTTCTGGAGGGTAATGCCGCGCGCCAGGCCGCACAAAGCGCCGCCCCCGAGGCGGTGGATGCGTTGGAACGTCTGCATGACGATCTGGCACGGGCGCAGGATGCGGGCGATTTCGAACGCGCCATCGGGCTGAACACGGCATTTCACCTCAAGCTGTGCGAGATTGCCGGGCTGCCGGTCTCCTATGAGGTCGTGTCGAACCTGTGGGTGCGCTGCGGGCCGCTGCTGTCGCATCTGTACGATGGCGGGTTGCCGCCGAACTGGGATCCGCATCCGCATGTGCGCATCGTCACGGCGATCCGCGCCGGCGATCCGGACGCGGCTTATGATGCGCTGAACATGGATATCGACGGCGGCGGCGCGGGCCTTCTGGCCCATGTCCGCGACTAGGCCCGATCAGGCCAGCGCATCGGCGATCAACCCAAGGGGATGGCGCGGCGTGATCCGGCTGAGCCGTTCGGCCTGACAGCGGCAGGAAAAACCGGTCGCCGCGACGGGCACATCGCCCTCGACCGCGCTGCGCCATGACAGATCGTACAAGGTCCGCGACACCGGCTGATGGCGCTGCTGATGCCCGAACAGACCCGCCATGCCGCAACAGCCGCTGGCTTGTGCCTCGGCCGGGATGCCAAGGGTGGTCAGCACGCGCGCCCAGGCCGCGCCGCTGTCGGGATGGGCGGCGCTTTCCGTGCAATGCGACAGGATCCGGGCCGGGGCGGCGGATTGCGCCCGGGGGAATGACCGGCCCTGCGCGATCTGATCGCTTAGGAAATCCTGCGCCAGCAGGACGGGTGGGGGGCTTTGGCCCGCCTTGGGATAATCCTGCCGCAGCATCATTACAAAGGCCGGGTCCAGCCCGATCATGGGCACGCCCGACGCAGCCCCCTTGTCCAGGGCCGCAACCAGCCGCGCCGCCATCGCGTCAAAGCCGCGCCGGTCGCCCAGATTCTGCGCGGCCTTCCCGGCAGGCTGCATGTCGACCAGCAGCGGGCGATAGCCAAGCGCGCTCAGCCCGGCGATCGCGTCCCGTGCGATGGCCTCATCGAACAGGGCGGTGAACCAGTCCTGCCACAACAGCACGGTCCCCTGGGGCAAGGGGCCGCCCAGATCAGCCGGGGCGATGCGGTGGCGGGCCTCGATCGGGCCGGCCAGCGCATGAGGCAGATCGACCACGCCCAGCAGCGGCCCGGCGATGCGTCGGGCCAGCGGCCAAAGCGGGCGCAGCAGCGGCGACAGGCGCAGGGTCAGCGCGCTGAACCGTTCGGCCAGCAGAACCAGCCGGTCGGCCAGCGGGCGGCGGTGGCGGGCATAGTGATCGGCATAGAACGCCGCGCGCATCGTCGGAATATCCACCTGCACCGGGCAACTCGAGGCGCAGGCCTTGCAGCCCAGACAGCTGTCCAGCACGGCCAACAGATCGGCCTCGGCCTCGGCCTGCGGATCCGCATCTGATCCGGCGTCGCGGGCGGTCTTCCATCCCCGCAGCGCATCGGCGCGGCCCTTGGGGGAATGGCGCAGATCGCCCGTCGCCTTGAAGGACGGGCACATCGGCACCGTCGCCTTGTAACTGAGGCATTGCGCATTGCCATTGCAGCGAAAGGCCTTTTCCAGCGGATCGCCGGGGGCGCTGTTGAAGGCGCGGAACGGGGTCGTGGCGATCCCCATCGGCGCGCGCGTCAGCGTCACCAGCTTGCCGGGGTTGAAGCGTTCGGCGGGATCGAAGGTCGCCTTGACCTGCTGCAGGGCGGCGTAAGCCTCGGGGCCCAGAAACCGCGGCAGATAGGCGCCGCGCACCCCCTTGCCATGTTCGCCCCAGAAGATGCCGCCATGCTGGCCGACCAGATCGAAGATCGCATCCGATACCGCCACCAGCCGGTCGCGATCCTGCGCCAGATCGATGTTCAGCGCCGGGCGGATATGCAGGCAACCGACATCGACATGGCCATAGATGCCGAAACCCAGCCCATGCGCGCGCAGGATGTCCAGAAAGCCGTCGATGAAGGCGGGCAGAGCCTCGGGCGGGACGACGCAATCCTCGACAAAGGCCACCGGGCGGCTCGGGCCCTCCACCTTGCCCAACAGCCCCACCCCGGCCGAGCGGATCGCCCACAGATCGGCGATCTCGGCCCGGTCGCGGGCCTGATGCAGGGCGGTCAGGCCGGGCAGGGTGGCCAGACGCGCCATGCAGGTGGCGATCCGCGCCTCGATCGCGCCCGCGTCATGGCCGTTGAATTCGATGAACACATAGGCCACATCGCCCGCCGGGCGCAGCGCGGCGGGCAGGCGCGTCAGGATGCCTGCACCCTCGGCGATCTGCTGGACCCATTCATCCATCACCTCGATCGCGGTCGGATCATCGGCCAGCAGCGGCGTGGCGGCGGCCAGTGCGTTGCGGAAACTGTCGAAACCCGCGACGATCAGACGCTTTTCCGGCTCGATCCGGCGCAGCTTGACGCGGATGCGGGTGATCGGGCCAAGCGTGCCCTCGGCCCCCAGAAACAGCCGCCACCATTCAAAGCCGCCCGCCTCGGGGCAGGCGCGTTCCAGATCATAGCCGGTAAAGCGCCGGTTCAGCCGGGGGGTCGCGGCGACAAAGGCCGCCCGCCCGTCGCGCGCACCCCGTTCGACGGCGGCCAGCAGGGGCTGCGCCCAGTCCGGCGCGGTCGACAGGCTGGACAACAGCCCCTGGGGCCGTGCAATTTCCAGCCCCAGCACATTGTCCGAGGTCTTGCCATAGATCCGCGACCCCTTGCCCGAGGCATCGGTGGACACCATCCCCCCGATCGTGCAGCGCGTCGAGGTCGAGGTTTCGGGCGCAAAGAACCAGCCCTGCGGGCGCAGCGCATCGTTCAGCGCGTCCAGCACGACGCCGGGTTCGACATCGGCCCAGCCCTCGGTCGTATCGACATGCAGGATGCGGGTCATGTGGCGGCGCATGTCCAGCACAAGGCCCCGGTTCAGGCTTTGACCATTGGTGCCGGTGCCGCCGCCCCGTGCGGTCAGGGCGACATCGGCAAAGGCCGGGTCGTCCAGCACCCGCAGTGCGCGCACCACATCATCGGCCTCGCGCGGTGCGGCGATCAGGTCGGGGGTGATCTGATAGACCGAATTGTCTGTGGACATGGCCGCGCGCAGGGCATGGTCAGCCTCGATCTGGCCGGTAAACCCTGCGGCCTTCAGGGCGGCGGTCAGACCGCCGGCCAGTTCGCTGGTCAGGCTGTCGGGAAAGATCAGGTCGCGCATGGGGCCTCCGGACGGTTTCCCCCTTGAAGCACGAAACGTTGCTTCGTAAAAATGGAATGAAATGACGACAGGTTCACAAAATACGAATATCGGCCTGCGCCATCTGCGCGCCCTCCACGCGATCCGGGACGAGGGGTCGTTCGCCCGCGCCGCAGACCGGCTTGGCGTGGTGCCCTCGGCCCTCTCGGAAACCATCCGCCAGCTGGAAGAGGCCGCAGGACTGCCATTGTTCGACCGCCGCATGCGGCCCCCCCAAATCACCCCCGCCGGGCGCAGTTTTTTGGCCGATACCGCGCCCGTGCTGCAGGATATGGCACGGGCGATGGCGCGGATGCAGGACAGCGCGCGTCTGGGGTCGGGGCGCCTGAGCATCGGCGCCTCTCCCTCGGCCATCCGTGATCTGCTGGCGCCCGCGCTGCGGGTCTTTCGCGCCGATCATCCGGGGGTCGAGCTGATCGTGCATGACGGTCCCGCCGACCAGCTGGCGGAACTGGTGGCCGAAGGTGTGCTGGATCTGGCCATTGCGGGGCATTCGGGCGACACGCCGCTGCTGCAGCGGCAGGCGATCCAGCAGGATCCGTTCGGGCTCGCCGTGCCGGCGGGCCATCCGCTGACCCGGTTGGGCCGCGCGCCGGGGCTGGAGGATATCGACCCTCACAGCCTGATCCATCTGGAGGGGATGACCGGCACCTCGCGCCTGCTGGCGGGCTGCCCCGATCTGCCTGCGGGGCTGCGGACTGGCCCGGTGCGGGTGCAATCGACCTTTGGCCAGCTGTGCCTGATCCGGTCGGGGGTAGGGATCGGCCTGTTGCCGCGCAAGGCGGTGATGCTTTTCGACGATCCGGGCATCGTCTATCTGCCGGTGCGGGGGCTGGCGCTGGAACGCACCATCTCGTTGATCTGGCCCGCGCGGCGGGCGATGTCGCATCTGTCCACCCGGTTCATCGAGATCTGGCGGCAGATGCAGGACTGACCCCGCGCGCCGTGATGGGCGCGCGGGGTCTTCGGATTGTCAGGCCGGGTTCACGGCGCGGTCGACCAGCAGGGTATCGACATATTGCACCATGCTGGCGATCTGGCCGTCGCGGATCCGGTACAGATGCGCAAAGGGCGCCCGCATCGCGATGCCCGTGGCATTATAGGTGCCGGAATATTCGCCAAAGACGGCAACGCGGTCGCCATCCTCGACAAAGGTCTGCGCCACGGCCTTGTAGCCGGTCCATTCGGTCGCAAGGCGGTGAAAGACGCCCGCGATGATCGCATCCGGCCCGGTATAGGTTCCGGCATAGGGAAAACCCTCGGCCTCGGTCCAGGTCGCATCCGGGGCCAGCGCGGCCAGCAGGTTCTGACCGTTCTGTTCGGACGAGCCCTCATAGGTGGCGCGGATCAGGTCCAGATTGGCGCCCATCGCCCTCAGCCCCAGGCCATTTCGCCGGTCGCCACCTTGGCCCCGACATCCAGCGCCACGCCCATGCCCAGATCGGGATAGCGGGCCAGCATCGCGGCCTTCAGCGCCTCGGAATCGGCAGCTTTGGCCAGTTCCTCCTCGAAGGCCAGCAGATAGCCGCGGGTGTGTTCGACCGCCGACAGATCGGTGGCGGCACCCGGCACCATATGGCCCGGCACGACGACCGCGGGGGCAAGGGCGATGATCGCGTCCAGATTGGCAACCCATGCGGCGCGCAGTTCCGGCGTGGCGGTATCGGCGGTCCAGACATGGGTGCCGGCAAAGATCATCACGCCGCCCATCACCGCGTTCAGCGAGGGCACGAACAGATAGCGCCGATTGGCCAGACCCTCGGCGGGAACGATCCGGATCTCGGCCCCGTCCACGGTCAGGGTGGGGTCGTCAGAGGCCTGCGGCATGACGATGTCGTCCATCGATCGGGGGCCATTCTCGCCCAGCTGCGGGCTCCAGGTCTCGATCTTCTTGGCGACGCTGGCGGTGATCGCGGTGATCGTGTCCGAGGCGGCCAGCACCCGCGCCTCGGGGAAGGCTTCGGTGATCGGCTTGAGGCTGAAGTAATAATCCGGGTCCGACTGGCTGACATAGATCGTGGTCAGCGTCTTGCCGGTGGCCTTGATCGCCCGGGCCACCTCGACCCCGTTGGGGAAGGAGAACCCGCCATCGATCAGCACGGCCTCGGTCGGGCCTTCCAGCAGGACGGGGGCGCGGAAAAAGCCGGTATCGCCGGCGGGGAAATGGGTCCAGCCAAGCGCGGGTTGCGCATGGGCTGCGCCATGCGGAGCAAAGACGGCAACGGTGCCAGCGGCAAATCCGATTTTCATGAGGTCTCTCCGGTTCAACATGGGTCTGTCCTTTCAAGGGTGGGGCAGGGTCGCCCCTTGGTCAATGATGTCGTGCGGCGGTCAGGACGTGGCAAAGGCCGCGAACGGGTCGGCATCGGCATAGACCGAGGCCGAAGGGATCAGACGCGCGCCGCGGTGATCGTCGATGACAAAAGCGGGCACGCCATGGGCGCCAAGGCGCTGCATCAGGGTGCGTGCCGCGCCGATGCGGTTGCGGTGCAGGTCCATCAGCGCGGCGGGTGCGGTTTTGAACAGATCCGCCGCATCGGGCAGGGCCTGTTCGCGCAGGATGTCCGCCAGCACAGCGGCCGAAGTGATGTCGCGCGCCTCGACATAGCGGGCGGTCTGGATGGCACGCAGGGCGGCCAGTTCGCGGTCCGGATCGGTCATCGCCACGGCGCCAAGCGCCAGGGTGGCGGGGCCGCTGTCCATCGGCGTGCGGCGGTCGCCCAGAACACGGGTGCGGTACGCCTCGCTGAAGACCTGCCCGGTCAGCTGGCCGATCCGTTGGTCATTGGCCCAGGCATGGGCGGCAAAGGCGTCGTCCATCTGCGGCGCGGCGCGCCCGGAAAACAGCCCCGTCGGCATCGGCGTGACCGAAAAGCCGGGGCGCGTGGCCAGTTGCGCCACCTTGTCCGAGGCGCCATAGCACCAGCCGCACAGCGGATCGAACAGATAGAGGATGCGGGCGATCAGGGTCATGGGTGTCTCCTTGTGCAGACAATATGGCAGCGGGGGATTGATCGATAAACCAGCCTGATCTAGACAGTCTGTATGCCAATGGCTGACAATGGACGCCCATGAACCTGAACCGGCTTGCCCATTTCGTCGCCGTCGTCGATGCGGGGTCGTTCACCCGCGCGGCGGAACGATTGGGCATCACAAAGGCGGTCGTCAGCCAGCAGGTCGCCCAGCTGGAACGCGATCTGAAAACCACCCTGCTGGTGCGCACCACCCGCAGCGTCAAGCCGACCGAGGCTGGGCGGGTCTTTCACGCCCGCTGCGTGCAGATCCTGCGGCAGGCCGATGATGCCGTGGCCGAGATGACGGCGGTGCAATCGGCGCCGTCCGGCACGCTGCGGCTGACCGCGCCCAATGATTACGGGGTCGCGGTGGTTGTGCCGACGGTGGCGGCCTTTGCCGCGCGCTTTCCTGCCTGCAAGGTCGATCTGCGGCTGGACGACCGGACGCTGGATCTGATGCAGGGCGATATCGACATGGCGATCCGGGTCGGCTGGCTGATCGACAGCGGCCTGCAGGCGCGCCGGATCGGCGGCTTCCGGCAGCTTCTGGTGGGCGATCCGTCCCGTGTCGCGGCTTTGGGGCCCATCACCGGGCCCGCCGATCTGCGCGATGCGGCGTTCATTGCCAATCTGGCGCTGAAGAAACCGCTGAGTTTCATGTTTTCCCATCCCGGTCATCCGCCGGTCGAGGTCAGTTTCACCTCGGCCGTCGCCATCGATTCGACGCTTGGGGTGCTGGAGGCGACGGTGCAGGGGGGTGGGCTGTCGGTGCTGCCCGATTACATGGCCCAGCCCCGCATCGCGGCGGGGGCGCTGGTGCGGGTGCTGCCCGACTGGTCGCTGGCGGCGGGGGGCATTCACACGGTCTTTCCGCAGTCCCGCTATCGCCCCGCCAAGGTCGCGGCCTTTCTGGAGATGTTGCAAAGCGCCGAACGGACCCGCGCCCGGCTGAGCGACAGCGAGGTTTAGGCCCGGACAGGCGAAAGCCCGCAAGGATGCGGGCTTTCATCGGTGATGCGAGGGCGATCAGACCTTGACGAAATTCGTCGTGGACAGCGCGCCGAAGGGCAGTTGTGCCAGCGGGCCTCCGACATCCAGCGCGCCCAGATCGACGGGGAAAAAGCCCATCGCCTCGATCACCGCGCGCAGTTGCGTCTTGGCGTCGGCATCGTCGCCCGAATAGAACAGCACCCGCTGTCCGCCATTGGCGGTGGGTTCGGCCAGCACCTCGACATCGAGATGGTTGAAGGCCTTGACCAGCCGCGCGCCGGGCACCCAGTCCGCGACCAGCTGCGAGGAATGGCGCGCGCCCAGATCGACGGCCTTGATGCCGTAACCCGCCAGAGGGTTGGTGGGATCGTTGCGGTCGGGGCTGTCGGGATCAAGGAACAGCACCGGGTTGGTGCCGTCGATGACGATGCGGTTGTTCCAGGCGGGCAGGCCGGACAGCACGCCTTCGACATCGGCCCAACGCAGGGCGATCAGCACGATGTCGGCGGCGGCGGCCTCGGCCAGCGTGCCCGCCTTGACCGTCGGTCCCAGATCTCGGACCAGATCCGTCAGGCTTTCGGGGCCGCGGCTGTTGGCGATGATGGCGTCAAGCCCGCCCTTGGCCAAGGCCCGCGCCACGCTGGAACCCAAAGCGCCTGCACCGATGATACCAATTGTCATGTTCTTCTCCTGTTTGATGAAAGGGTGTGGAAGATAAGCTGAACTGTTAGTGTGTTTGTGACAATATGACAGTTCAACCCAAATGAGGGTTAAAGAGATGTCGCGACTGAAGGCTGGGCACGACACGCCACGTCTGCCGCGATATCGGCAATCGTCGTGCGGCCCAGTTCATCCTCCATCGCCTGACGGGCCCGCGCCAAAGACGGCGCGACTGCCTGCAGGATGTTGGCACCCACCACGCAATCCCGGCAGGGTTCGGTGCGGTGGGTGGCGAACAGGCCGCTGTCCTCGGTCGCCAGATAGACATCCAGCAACCGGATCCGTTCAGGCGCCCGTGCCAGCAAGGCACCGCCGCCCGCGCCCATCTGCGACCGCGTCAGGCCCGCATCGTTCAGCCGTGACAGCAGGCCACGGATGACGACAGGGCCGGTGCCGACCGAAAATGCCAAATCCTCGGACCGCAGGGGTTTGCCATTGTTGATGGCAAGTGCGGCAAGGACATGGACGGCGACGACAAAGCGGGTGCTGGTGGGCATGATCTTTTTTTCCGTTAGTGTGTAATAATCACTATGTCACTTATGCGACCGCGTCAACATCTTTTTCGGCGGCAGCGTCCCGAATGCAGATTTTCAGCCGTTCGATCAGCCAGCGCCCCGCAGGGCCGGGCGGGGTGGCGGTGCCATAGACCGCCGACATCGGCATGCTGAAGCTGCCCTGCGGCATGCCGGGCACCGACAGGCGGACAAGACGGCCCCGGTCCAGATCCGTCTGGATCGCATGCAGGGGCATGCCGCCCCAGCCCAGACCCCTCAGCAGAAAGGCCTGCTTGGCGAACAGATCGGCCAGCCGCCAGGTCACCGGCGACATCACCCCGAATTCGATCCCTGCGGACAGGTCGGACCGGTCGGTCAGCACCAGCTGCACATGGCGGGCCAGTTCGGTCAGGGGAACGGTGCCGTCATGGCGGGCCAGCGGGTGACCGCCGCGACGACCATCGCGAAATCCACATGGGTCATCCGTTCGACCGCCAGACCCTGCGGCAGCACCGGCAGCGAGGCGACCAGCCCAAAGCTGGCGCGCCCGTCCAGCACCGGCTGCACGACGCCGCCCAAGGCCTCGACCGAGATGCGCAGCGGCACCGCCGGAAACATCCGGCGGAATTCATGCGCGACATCGGCCAGCGCATCGATGGGAAAGAAGACATCGATCACGGCGGTCAGTTCAGCCTCCAGCCCACCCGAGATGCCCCGGGCGCGGGCCTTCATCGTATCGACCCCCGCGACAACCAGACGGGCATCCGACAACAGCGCGCGCCCCTCGGTCGTCAGGCGGGGATAGCGGGCGCTGCGGTCGAACAGGGTGACCTGCAGCTGCGCCTCCAGATTGGCCATCGCCTCGCTGACCCCGGACTGGGTGCGGCGCAGGCGGCGCGCGGCCGCCGAAAAGCTGCCCTCGTCCACGGCGGCCAGAAAGATCCGCAGCTGGTCCAGCGACACGCCGTCGATCATGACGGGCCCCCGTGCGTCGCGCGCCTCATGCCCCGGCCGTGGCGCTTGCGCGGATGGCGGGCGCGACCGCCGTGCCCAGCAGCGTGATCGAGCGTTGCATCGCCGCCGTTTCCAGCATCGCCGAGCTCATCTGGAAGGTGATGCGCGACAGACCGCCAAGCGCCCGTTCGGCGGCGCGGATCTTGTCGCGGACCGTGTCGGGACTGCCGATCAGAAAGGCGCCATGGGGTCCGCACATCGCGTCGAACTGGGCACGGGTGGCGGGCGACCAGCCGCGCTCGCGCCCGATCTCGGTCGCCATATGCGCCCAGCCCGGGAAGAACGCATCGCGCGCCGCCGCATCGGTGTCGGCCACAAAGCCCATCGCATGAACGCCCACCCGCAGCGCGGCGTCGTCATGGCCCGCCTGTCGTCCGGCGGCGCGGTACAGATCGACCAGCGGGCGGAACCTCTCAAAGCTGCCGCCGATGATGGCCACCATGAGCGGCAGGCCAAGCGTGCCCGCGCGGATGAAGGATTGCGGCGTGCCGCCGACGCCCAGCCAGACCGGCAGCTGATCCTGCACCGGGCGCGGATAGATGCCCTGACCGCTCAGGGCCGGGCGGAACCGGCCCTGCCAGGTGATCGTCGGCCTGTCGCGCAATTGCAGCAGCAGGTCCAGTTTTTCGGCGAACAGCGCGTCGTAATCCTGCATCGCAAAACCGAACAGGGGATAGGCCTCGCCGAACGAACCCCGGCCGACGACGATCTCGGCCCGCCCGTTCGAGATCAGATCGATGGTCGAGAATTCCTGAAACGTCCGCACCGGGTCCGTCGCGCTGAGAACGGTGACGGCGCTGGCCAGACGGATGCGGCGGGTGCGCGCGGCGGCAGCGGCCAGCAGGACCGTGGGGGCGCTGTCCAGAAATTCGGCGCGGTGATGTTCGCCGATGCCGAAGACGTCCAGCCCCACGCGGTCGGCGGTCTCGACCTCGTCCAGAAGGGCCGCGATGCGGTCGGCGGGCGATACGGTGCGCCCGGTGCGCGGATCGGGAATGGTTGCCGCGAAACTGTCGATGCCAATGTCCATGATCGTCTTTCTCAGCCTGTGATGGGGCGGGCGTCGGGGCGATGCCTGCGGCCCTTGTGATCCCGATATGGCAGCGGCGGACATAGCGGAAAAGCCGGGATATCTGGAACGAAAGCATCGATTTATTCGATCAATGGGGATCATCCATCGGGTTGGCCGATGGATCATGCCGGATCAGACGGGCTTTTGCGCGACGCTTTTGGCGGGCCATCCTGTTCCGACCGTTGCCGGGGTGGTCCTGACAGGATGCCCCCGGCACGGCAGCGTGACGAAAGGACAGACCGTGACAACTTCCCCCACCGCACTCGACATCGCCAGGCAAAGTCTTGCGGCCTTTCTGGCCAAGGACATGAAGGGCTGGACCGATCTGTGCCATGACGACGTCGTGGCCGAATTTCCCTTTGCGCCCGACGGCTCGCCCAAGCGGATCGAGGGGCGCACGGCGCTTTATGCCTATCTGCGCGGCTATCCCGAGATGATCGACATCGCCGACATTCCCCGCAGCCGGTTCTATCGGACCGACGACCCGCAGGTGGTGATCCTGGAATGGAGCGTGACGGGCCGGGTGATCGGCAACGGCAACCCCTACAACCTCAGCTATGCGACCTTCGTAACGGTGCAGGACGGGCTGATCACCTCCTATCGCGAATACTGGAACCCCCAGGATTTTCTGACGGCGCTTGGCGGCGGGCAGTTCTGACCCGCATCGCGTCTTACGGAAACAGGATGACGGCCATGACAGACCAGAAGGCGTCTTACGATCTGATCATCGTCGGCGGCGGATCGGCGGGCGCGGTGCTGGCCAACCGGCTGAGCGCGGACCCCACGCGGCAGGTGCTGCTGATCGAGGCGGGGACGGCCTATCCGCCCGAGGCCTATCCCGACATCGTCGGGCGGCAGGACATGCTGGGGGGCGACCCCGATCATGACTGGGGTTTTGCCAGCCTGCCGGGCCGGATCGGGCGATCGATCCCGCTGGCGCGCGGCAAGGTGCTGGGCGGCACCTCGGCCATCAATGGCGCGGTGGCGATGCGGATCCCAAAATCCGACCATGACCGGTGGGCGCGCGATCACGATCTGCACGGCTTTGGCTGGGAAGAGGCGCAGCCCTTCTACCGGTCGCTGGAACGGACCTCGGGGCTGGGAGGGCAGGGGCGCGACGGCCCCTTTCCGATCCACCAGCTGGCCCCGGAGGAGATGTCGGACCAGCAGCGCACCTTTGTCGCCTCGGCGCTGGCTGCGGGCTATCCCGCCACGCAAGGGTTCAATTCGTCCGCGCCTCTGGGCGCCGGGGCCTATGTGATGAACACCCGCATGGGGCTGCGCCTGAACACCGGCATGACCCTGCTGGGCGCCGATATCCGCGCCCGCCCCAACCTGACGATCCGCGACCGGACGCTGGTCGACCGGGTGGTCATGGACAAGGGCCGCGCCATCCATGTGCGTCTGGCCGACGGGGAACAGATCGCCGCCGGTCAGATCGTGCTGAGCGGCGGCACCTATGCCAGCCCCGCCATCCTGATGCGGTCGGGGATCGGCCCGCGCGCGGTGCTGGAACCGCTTGGCATCCCGGTGCTGGCCGATCTGCCGGTGGGTCGGCGGCTGCAGGATCACCCGATCATGCCGACGGTCTGGGCGATCCGCAGCGAGGCGGTGGGGCTGGCCTTTCCGCCCATCGGTGCGATGCTGTGGGCGACCTCGGCCAGCGCGCCAGAGGAAGAGGGCGACATCAACATCACCACCATGCCCATTCCTGATGGCAGCCCGTCGCCGACGGGGGCGATGTTCCTGCTGGCGGCGGCGCTGGTGCGGCCCCGGTCGACCGGCAGTCTGCGGATCGCCAGCCCCGACCCGGCGGTGGCACCGCTCATCGATCCGGGTTTCCTCGGCGATCCCCGCGACCGGGCGCGGCTGATCGATGCGGTGACGATGATCCGCACCATCGCCAGCCATGCCCCCTTCCGCGACATGATCGGGGCCGAGCTGATGCCGGGCGCGCAGGTGACCGGGCCCGAGGCGATCGGCGCGGCGCTGAACGCGGCCATCATCACCTATCAGCACCCGACCTCGACCGTGCCGATGGGCGGCGCCGGGGACGAGACCGCCGTGGTCGATGACGAGGGGCGGGTGCGGGGCATGGCCGGGCTGCGGGTCATTGATGCCTCGATCTGGCCGGGCGTGCCTTCGGTCGCGACCGGCTTTCCGACGATGATGCTGGCCGAACGGATCGCGGCGGGCATGGTGTGACCGGGCGCTGGCCCGGTTTTCAGCCCCCCGATCGTAAGCCCCCGGTCCTTCTGGACCCCAGCCTTCTGGACCCCAGCCTTCAGCCCCCAGCCCCCAGCCCTCAGCCCCCGGTCTGGGCCTGCGCCCGCAGACGGGCGATCAGCCAGGATGCGGCGGGGCCGGGGGGCGTGTCGCTGCGATGGATGACCTGCAGCGCGTAATCCCCCTCGGGCGCGTCGGGCATGTCCAGTCGGACCAGCCGCCCGGCCTGCAGATCGTCGCGCACCATCGGCAGCGGCATATAACCCCACCCGATCCCCGCGATCAGCAGCATCTGTTTGGACGACACATCGGCCAGCCGCCATGTCCGGCGGCTGATCACCGAAAATTCCCGCCCCTCGGTCAGGGGCGAACGGTCGGTCAGCACCAGCTGGATATGCGCCCGGCCCGCCCCCGGCGCATTCTGCCCCGCCTGCGCCAGCGGATGGCCGGGGGCCGCGACCGCGATCATGCGGACGGCACCGATCGCCACCCGGTCCAGCCCGTCGCCGCTGTCCAGCGGGCCGCTGACGCCGATGCTGGCCCGGCGATCCATCACCATCTGGGTAACCGCGCCAAGCGTCTCGGCCGACAGATGCAGCGACACGGTGGGGAATTCGGCGAAAAAGGCGGTCAGCGCGTCGATCACCCGGTCCTTGGGCAGGAACGTGTCCAGCACCAGATGCAGTTCGGATTCCAGCCCCTGCAGCAGGCCTCGGGTCTTGGCGCGCAGCGAGTCGATGCCGCTGGCGATCATCCGCGCCTCGGTCAGGACCATGCGCCCGGCCTCGGTCAGTTGCGGCTTGCGGGTGGTCTTGCGGTCGAACAGGCTGACGCCCAGCTGCGCCTCCAGATTGGCGATCGTATAGCTGATGACCGAGGTCGCCCGGTTCAGCCGCCGCGCCGCAGCCGCAAAGCTGCCCGTCTCGGCGACGGTTACCAGCACGCGCAGCTGGTCCAGTGTCGGGATGCCGGGATCGGATGCCATGATGCTGTCCCTGATGCCGCCGCCTGTGCGACCCGGCCAGATATATCGATTTCATGGAACCTATCAATCGTGATTTGCCGGGTTTTCCGAAATGTCGCGGCGGATCAGGATCGTCCTATCGTCAACCCAGCCCAAAGGCCCCCGCATGACCGATCTTGATGCCCGCCATATCGAACTGACACGGGAATATTTCCGCCGCAGCGACGCGCAGGATCCGTCCCTGCTGGATCTGCTGCATCCCCAGCTGCAGTTCTATTTCCCCAAATTCGGCATCGGCCACGGCCCTCAGGCGATCTGGCAGATGGTCGCGGGCTTTGCCGGTCAGATCGAATCGATCGAACATGATGTCACCGATTATCTGTTCATCGCCCGCGCGCCCCATGTCATCGTCGAGGGTACGACGCGCGGCAGGCTGAACGGCAAGGACTGGCAGGCGGGCGTGACGCCGGGCGGCCGGTTCTGCAATGTCTTTGAATTCCGCGACGGGCTGATCCTGCGCTGCCATGTCTATCTGGACCCTGATTACACCGGCGAGGATGCCGCCCGGTTCCGGTGGGGTCAGGAAGGGCGCGAATGGTAGGCCGTCAAGGCCGATACCGCCCCGGCCGATCCTGGGCGGTATCCGTCAATATCCGACGGTAAAGCGCTGGCGGCGATGGCGGGGTGTTTCCACCTCATCCACCATGGCGATGGCGAAATCCGCAAACGAGATCGACGATCCGGCATCGCCCGTCAGCAGCTGATCGCCGCCAAGGCGAAAGATGCCGGTTCGCTGGCCCGCGACAAAGGCCGCGGATGGTGACAGAAAGGTCCAGTCCAGATCCGTCTGCGCCCGCAGCAGGTCCAGAAACGCCGCCCCCGCCAGCGCCTCGGGGCGATAGGCGGCGGGAAAGTCGGGCGCATCCAGCAGCCGCAGACCGGGTGCGACCAGCAGACTGCCCGCACCGCCCACCACCAGATAACGCGGCACGCCCGAGGCGCGCAGCGATTCGATCAGCGCCTGCGGATCGCTGGCCGAGAAGGGGACCGAACTGATCACCGCGTCATGCCCGCTGATCTGCGCGACAAGCCCATCGCAGTCGCGCAGATCGCCCCGTTGTGGCGTCACATGGGGCAGGGCGGCGATCCGGTCCGGATCGCGCGCGATGGCGGTGACGCTGTGGCCCCGGTCGGACAGCTCGCGCAGAATGCACGACCCGGCCCGACCCGAGGCGCCGATCAGGGCGATTTTGGCCATGGGGTGATCCTTTCTGATCGCCAGAGGCGACATGGGTTAATGAGCCTGCCCGTTCAGCATGGTCATGACCGAAGCGAACCGGTCGTCGCGTTCGGCAAAGCGCAGCGGATGCACGCGCTGCACCAGAATTTCCGGCGGGGTGGGGGTCTGTGCCAGCAGCGTCATCACCTCATCGGCAAACTCCTCCAGCGGCAGATAGCCTTCGCGCGTGGACTGGCCGGGGGTCAACTCGGTCTGGACGGCGGGCGGGGCCAGCTCGATCACCTTGACACGGCCTTCCAAGGCGGCGCGCAGTGAGACGGTATAGGAATGCAGCGCCGCCTTGGTTGCCGAATAGGTCGGCGTCATCACCAGCGGCACGAAGGCCAGCCCCGAGGTCACATTGACCACAACGCCGTCGCCTTGCGCGATCAGATGACCGATCAGCGCATCGGTCAGGCGGATCGGACCCAGCAGGTTGGTGGTGATCGTCGCCTCGGCATCCGCCAGATCGCGCGGGGCATCAAGCGTCTCCGCGCGCATGATGCCGGCATTGTTCACCAGAACGTTCAGGGCTGGAAATTGTGCCGTGACCCGTGCGGCAAAGGCGGCGATGGCCGCCCCGTCATCGGCGTCCAGCACCATCGGATGAATGCCGGGCCGCCCTTCTGCCGCGGCCTCCAGCGTGGCCAGCCTGCGCCCGGCGATGATCACGGTATTGCCCTGATCGTGAAAGCGGTGGGCCAATGCCTGCCCGATGCCCGACCCGCCGCCGGTGATCAGAATCGTGTTGCCGTTGGTGTTCATCAGTATCGCTCCGTGTGAAGGGGTCGGTCCCGGATCCGGACGCGTCCTGCCATCCCACCCGTTCCCGACCGTCGGGCCGCAATCCAGCCCGGGCCCGAGATATGACAGTCCGCCTCCCCGCCGGAAAGCCCGCAAATCCCGACGCTATCGTTCGTGAATCTCGAACGGTCGGCATGGGAAAGGGGCGCACAGGACAGGTGCACGCATGGCCGGGGCGTGTCCCCGATCCGCGCCAAGCCCTGCATCGGCCATGGCATGGCGGTTTGGTGCAGGCTGCGCCGCTACACCTCTATCCACCCCTGCAGCCATGTGACGCCCCTCCGGCCTGTCTTTGATGTCACCCGCCGTGCCTGCCCACAGACACCGGCCGCTTCGGTGCCTGCCACGCGCGGTCAGGATGCTGATCCGAAGCAGCAGCCCCATTTACCCGGTTTACGAAACGCCGCTTCTCGCACAACACTGCCCGCGCAGGCAGTTCGCCCACTGATGAAACAAGGAAATCTTATGGCACCGCTTCAGTTCGTCATCCTGAGCGATTCCCGATCGGGCACATCCCTGCTGTCTGAAACCCTGAACAGCCACCCCGAAATCCTCTGCCATGGCGAGGTTTTCCATCCGAGCCCCGCATATCACATCAAGGGTGACAGGAAGGGCCTGACATTGGAGGACGCCGTCGCCCTTCGCGATCACGATATCGATGCCTACATGGCCTGGGTCTATGATCACCCCGAGGCCCGGGCCGTCGGCTTCAAGATGTGGCGCTCGCACAACCAAAGCGCCTGCGACGACCTGATCGCGGACAGGGCGGTCCACAAGATCATTTACGAACGCACGAATGTTCTGGCCCGGTTTTCCTCAAGCAGGCTGGTTCAGGCCACCGGCATCTATAATCTGCCGCCCGGCAAAGCGCGGCCCGGCAAGCTGGACACCCGGATCACGTTCGACCGCAAGGCTTTCGCGGCCTACCTGAACAAGCACCAGAGTTTGTTTTCCCATTACCGCAATGCAGCCAAAGGCCCGGTTCTGGACATTGCCTATGAGGCGATCCGCGATGGGGATTTCTCGACGGTCCTGAATTTTCTGGGCGTGTCGCAACACGATCTGACCCCCCAAAAGGCAAAACTGCACGGCTCGGCGATCATCGATCGTTTCGAACCGCAGTTTCACGATACCATCCGCGAGGTGCTGGACACGGCCGGACACCCGGAATGGGCAGCAGAGTAACCGTTCCGGACGCGGCCATGACCAAAGGCCAGCGTCCTGTTCCTTTGGCTCGCAGAACCGGCGCAGACAAAGGTCAACAGTCCAGGCCGAGAGCAGCCCCGGCCTGATCACTCAGCGCCCGTGGTCTCAGCTTCGGACAATCTTGTGCCGGAAGCCGGGCCTTAGGGCATGGGGTGGATTGCTGAGCGATTGATTTTATTGGTGCACCCGAGTGGATTCGAACCACTGGCCTCTGCCTTCGGAGGGCAGCGCTCTATCCAGCTGAGCTACGGGTGCGGACGCCGTCTGATTACCCGCCCGGTCCGTGCGGCGCAATGGTGAAAATCGCCTAGGCGGCGTCCAGCGCGGCGATGATCGGGATAAAATCCGCAGCCTTCAGGCTGGCCCCGCCGACCAGCGCGCCATCGACATGGGGAACGGCAAAAATCTCGGTCGCATTGCCCGGCTTGACGCTGCCACCATAAAGCAGCGCGACATCCGCGCCATCGGCCAGCCGTGCGACCAGCCGGTCACGCAACAGGGCGTGAACCTCGGCGATCTGGTCAAGGCTGGGGGTGCGTCCCGTTCCGATCGCCCAGACCGGCTCATAGGCGATGACAGAGTTGGCCGCCGTGGCGCCCTCGGGCAGTGATCCCGCCAGTTGCGTCGCGATCACGTCCAGCGTGCGGCCGTCATCCCGCTCGGCCTCGGTCTCGCCCAGACAGATGATGGCCACCAGACCGGCGCGGTGCGCGGCTGCCGCCTTGGCGCAGACCATCGCGTCGGTCTCGGCATGATCGGCGCGGCGTTCGGAATGGCCGACAATGACATGGCTGGCACCCAGATCGCGCAGCAAAACGGCCGAGATATCGCCGGTATGCGCGCCCGCATCCTCGGCATGGCAATCCTGTGCGCCGATCTTCACCGGTCCCGCCCCGGCGATCATCGGCACCAGCAACGGCGCGGGCGGGCAGATCAGCACATCGCAGGATGCCCCGGCATCCCCGATCATCGCGATCTGATCCAGCGCGGCCAGATCGCCGTTCATTTTCCAATTGCCTGCAGCCAGTTTGCGCGGTGCCATCACAGCCTCCCTGTTTCGAGGACGGGCTTAGCCAGCACCCTGCGCCCGTGCAACCGTGATAGCGCTGTCAGTCTCAGCTTTGCGCGCGGCTGCCCTCGATCGGCTCGAACCGGACGGATTCACCACAGCCGCAGCTGTCGGTGACATTGGGATTGCGGAACCGGAAGCCCGATTCCAGCAAGCCGTTCTCGTAATCGATCTCGGTCCCGAACAGGAACATCTGCGCCATGGGGGCGATCATCACACGGGCACCGTCCAGCTCGACCACCTCCTCATTGGGGGCAGGGGTCGCGGCCAGTTCCATCGTGTATTCCATCCCTGCGCAGCCACCCTTCTTCAGCCCGATCCGCAGACCATAGGCATCCTTGCCCGCCATTAGCCGCGCAATCTGGGCGGCAGCGGCAGGCGTGATCGAAACCGGAGACGTGCCGGGAATGGCGAACATGGTCATAATCCTTTCGAGGCTGCCCTCAAGATAGTCACCCGACCCCCCAACCGACAAGCCCGCCCAAACCCTATCTTTGTCACGAAAATATCCTCTGGGGCCGTTCAGCGGTTCGCCATCGGTCCGAGGACCGATGAACGGCGGGGGGCGAAGCGCCCCCGGCCGTCGCGGGACGCAATCGGGCGGACGCTACATGAAGCCCAGCTCCAGCCGGGCCTCGTCGGACATCATGTCCATGCCCCATTGCGGCTGAAAGGTCATTTCGACATCGACCTGCTTGACGCCAGGCACCGCCTCGACGGCATCGGCGACCCATCCGGGCATCTCGCCCGCGACCGGACAGCCGGGTGCGGTCAGCGTCATGATCAGCCGCACTTCCGACGCATCATTGATGTCGATCGTATAGATCAGGCCCAGATCGTGGATGTTCACCGGGATCTCGGGGTCATAGACGGTCTTGCAGGCCTCGACCACCGGCTCGTACAGCGGATGGTCGGTACTCGAGGGCGCGATCAGCGGCGCGCCTTCCATCAGGGGTTCGGTCATCGCGTCATCCTTTAATTCCGACCAATTATATAGGGCACGACCGCGCCCCGGTCCAGTGGCCAGACCCCCGCATCACGCCGCCCGCGCGCCCGTGGATTGCGCGCATGGCGCGCCGGGGCTACAAGCGGCCGGTTCCAAGGGCAGGCGGCACCATGACCACGCGTTTCAACTTTACCCTGAAGGCCACCGACGGCGCGGCCCGCACGGGCGTCATCGATACGCCGCGCGGGCAGATCCGCACCCCGGCCTTCATGCCGGTAGGCACCGCGGCGACGGTCAAGGCGATGCTGCCCGAAAGCGTGGCGGCGACCGGGGCCGATATCCTGCTGGGCAACACCTATCACCTGATGCTGCGCCCCGGCGCCGAACGGGTTGCGCGGATGGGCGGGCTGCACCGCTTCATGAACTGGGACCGCCCCATTCTGACCGACAGCGGCGGCTTTCAGGTCATGTCTCTGGCAGGCCTGCGCAAACTGACCGAACAGGGTGTGACCTTTTCCAGCCATGTCGACGGGTCCAAGCATTTTCTGTCGCCCGAAACCAGCATGCAGATCCAGGCGCTTCTGGGCAGCGACATCGTCATGGCCTTTGACGAATGCCCCGCATTGCCTGCGACGGATGATGCCGTGGCGGCCTCGATGCGGCTGTCGATGCGATGGGCGCAGCGGTCGCGCGACGCCTTTGGCGACCGGCCCGGTCATGCGCTGTTCGGGATCATGCAGGGCGGCGTCACCCCTGAACTGCGTCAGGAATCGGCCCAGGCCCTGCAGGCCATCGGCTTTGACGGCTATGCCGTCGGCGGTCTGGCCGTGGGCGAGGGGCAAGAAGCGATGTTCGGCGTTCTGGATTACGCGCCGGGCTTTCTGCCCGCCGACAAGCCGCGCTATCTGATGGGCGTCGGCAAGCCCGACGACATCGTCGGCGCCGTGCAGCGCGGCATCGACATGATGGATTGCGTGCTGCCGTCGCGTTCGGGGCGCACCGGACAGGCCTGGACGCCGCGCGGTCAGGTCAACATCAAGAATGCCCGCCATCAGGACGACCCGCGCCCGCTGGACGAAGGCTGCACCTGCCCCTGCTGTCAGGGCTATTCCCGCGCCTATCTGCATCATGTCTTTCGCGCGAAAGAAATGATCAGCGGCATGCTGCTGACCTGGCACAACCTGCATTATTACCAGCAATTGATGGCGGGTCTGCGCGAGGCCATCGCGGCGGGCAGCCTGGACGATTTCGTGACCGAATTTCACGTCATGCGCGCGCAGGGCGATATCGAACCGCTCTAGGTGCTTTTTACGCCGCGTGACCCTTGGCGCGGACGGGGTCAGGGGCTATCTTGGGCCTGTTCTCAGGGCGGGGTGCAATTCCCCACCGGCGGTCACAGCCCGCGAGCGCCCTTTTTTCGGAAAAGGGGTCAGCAGATCCGGTGAAATTCCGGGGCCGACGGTATAGTCCGGATGGAAGAGAACCGCGACCGGTGCGCCCCCAAGCGCCCGACCCGTGGTGTGCCTTGGGACCTGACGCAATTTTTACGTAAGGTTCCTGACCAATGACCAAATCCCCCCGTATCGCCTTCATCAAGGCCCGCTGGCACGCCGATGTCGTGGACCGCGCGCATGAGGGTTTTCTGACCGAGGCCGCGCGCCTGATGCCCGGCGCGCAGATTGAGCCCTGGGACGTGCCCGGCGCGTTCGAGATGCCGCTGCTGGCCAAGAAACTGGCGCAAAGCGGCCAATACGACGCCGTGGTGGCAGCCGCTCTGGTCGTCGATGGCGGCATCTATCGCCATGATTTCGTGGCCGGGGCCGTCGTGACGGGCCTGATGCAGGCCGGGCTGGACACCGGCGTGCCGGTCTTTTCCGTCTCGCTGACGCCGCATCATTATCAGGAAACCGCGCTGCTGACCGGCTTTTACCGCGAGCATTTCGTGAAAAAAGGCGCCGAGGCCGCACATGCCGTCCACGCGATGCTGGGCGTCGAGGCCCGCATCGCCGGGCTGGATCAGGCCGAAGCCGCCTGATCCAGCCGCAGGCGATGCCGCGTTTGCAGCATCGCCTGCGTGTCCTGCCGTTCCTGGTCCTGCCGGGTCGCGTCCCAGTCCAGAAGCTGCGCGCAGAGGCCGGCGATGGTGGTCAGATCGCGCATCGACAGCTGCCCCGTGACCGCCAGCGCGGTGCGGCGCATGACCAGATCGGGCAGGTGGACCACCTGCTCGGTCCGGATCAGATGCTCCAGTTCGGGCAGGCTGTGATCGCTGTCGGCCAGCATCCGGGGGGCAGGCCCCTCGGCCTGCAAGACCTTGGCCGCCGCCGCACCATAGCGCGCCAACAGCACCTGTGCCCGGTCTGCCGTGGCGCCGGTGCGCGATGCCTGACCCTGCGCCCATGCGGCAGGATCGGCGGGATAGTCGCGCCCGCCGCCGATCGGCAGCAGCCTTGTATCCACCCGGCGCGCACGGTCCAGCCGGGTCAGGATCATGACCGAGACCTCTTCGGCAAAGCCCCGGAATGTCGTCCATTTCCCCCCGACCAGAGAGATGATGGGCCAAAGGCGGGCGCCCTCGGGCGGGGCCACGGGTGCGGAATGGTCGCGGCTGATCAGCCCCGGATTGGCCGCATCCGAGGCGGGCAGGGGCCGGATGCCGGAATAGGCATAAACGATCTGGTCGCGGTCGAACCGCAGCCCCGGCAGCAGCCCGGCCAGCGCGCCCAGGAAATAGTCGATCTCGGTATCGTCGCAGGTCACCTGATCGGGGTCGTCCGCGCGGATATCGGTCGATCCGACCAGCGCCCGGCCCAGATAGTCAAAGACCAGACAGATGCGCCCGTCATCGGCCTCGAAATAGATCATCCGCCCGTTCAGCGCGGCCAGCAATGCGGGATGATCCATCAGGATATGCGACCCCTTGGTTCCCCCGATCAGGGCCGAGGGCGCGCCAAGCGCCGCGTTCACCCGATCGATCCACGGCCCCGCCGCATTCACCACCACGCGCGGGCGCAGGGACAGCGGGCCTGCGGGACCGTCCAGATGCACCACATCGCCATCGGTGCCGCGCAGCGCGGTGTGGTTCAGCGCGCGGGCGGCGGGTTGGGCGCGCAGCCCGTCCGCGACCAGTTCCCAGACCAGCCGCTCGGGCAGGGTGACGGTGGCGTCGTAATATTGCCCGGCGGCGCGGATGCGCGGCGTCAGGGGCGGGATCTCGCGCAGGGCGCGGGCGCGCGACCAGATCTGATGGCGCGGCATGACGCGGTGCCTGCGGCCATAGAAATCATACATCGCCAGCCCGGCCTTCATCAGCACCGCGCCCCGGCTGCGCGGCGCGGTGGTCGATCCCATCAGCGTGCGCAGGGCCGCGCCAATGCCCTGAAACCACGAAAACATCGGGATGACGGTCGGCAGGGGCCGCACCAGATGCGGAGCGTTCTTCAGCAGAAGATTGCGTTCCAGCGTCGATTGGGCGACCAGACGCAGCTCTCCGGTTTCCAGATATTTGATGCCACCATGGATCAGCCGGGATGGCGCAGCCGAGGTGCCGCCGCCGTAATCGCCCTTGTCGGCGATGACGCAGGTCAGCCCCTGTTCGCAAAGATCGCGAAACAGCCCCGCCCCGTTGATGCCCGCGCCAAGGATCAGAACGTCGATATCATCGGTCATGGCCGCTCCTGCAAGGCGTCGATCCGGGGCCAGAGCGGCGCCATCGCCGCGCTCAGATCGGTGTAGACCCCAAAGCGCGTGGCCAATGCGGCGCTGCGGTCCGGGTCGGGATACCATGTCCGGGTCGCGGACGGCTCCGGGCCCTGCGTGGGCGCGGCAAAGATCCCCACCCCGGCGCCTGCGCACAGCGCCGCCCCCCAAGCCGCAGCCTCGTCCATGGCCGAGGTGGTGACCGGCATGTCCAGCACATCCGCGAACAGCTGCGCCACAATCGGCGCGCGCGACAGCCCGCCGGTCAGCCGGGCCCGGGTCGGGGCAAAGCCGTCGCGCAGCGCATCGACATGCTGGCGGTGGTTGAAGGCGATCCCCTCGATCACCGCGCGCAGCAGGGTGCCGCGATCCTGCCAGCCGCGCAGCCCGAAAAAGGCCGCGCTGGCCTGCGGTCCTTGCGGGGCGCCGAACAGATAGGGATGAAAGATCGCGGTCGAGGGGCGAGCCATCGCCGCCTCGATCTCGGGGATGATGCGGGCGGCGAAGGCACCGCCGCCTGCCTCGGCTGCGGCGCGGTCGGTGGCGCAGAGCGTGTCGAGGAACCAGTCGTAATTCGTTGCCGATGCAGGCGAAATCGACATGGCGTTCCATTCGCCAAGGCGAATGCCGTTGCGGCAGAACCAGCGCGGATCGCTGCGCGGGCTGCGCGTCACCGTCTCGTTGATCGAATAGGTGCCGGCGACGATGGCGACCGTGCCCGCGTCGTATCCCCCCGATCCAAGCGCCGATGCGGTCACGTCATGCAGCCCGGCCACGACAGGGGTGCCGAGCGCCAGCCCGGTCAGCGCGGCAGCGGCATCGGTGACATGGCCCACCACCTGATCGGGCAGGGCGATGTCGGGCAAGGGCAGCCCCGCCAGCCCAAAGATCGCCGGGATATCGGGCGCATGGCCTTGGGTTGCGACATCGGTAAAGGCGGTGCTGGCCTCGGTCAGGTCGGTGCCGATCCGGCCGGTCAGGCAAAAGGTCAGCCAATCCTTGCAGGCCAGCACATGGCCGATGGCCGCGAAACGGGCGGGATCATGGTCGCGCAGCCAGCCAAGGATCGCCGAGGGGGCCGAGGCATGGGGCATCTGCCCGGTCCGTGCCAGTGCCCGGCCTGCCGTGCCATCCGTTTGCCAACGATCGGCAAGCGCGCCTGCGCGGCTGTCCAGCGACAGGATGCCGGGGCCAAGCGGCGCGCCGCTGCGGTCAAGCAGATACAGACCATCGCCATGCGCGGTCGCGGCGACGGCGGCTATGTCCGATGCGTGGCGGTTGCAGGCGGCCAGCGCCTCGGCAATGGCGGCGGCGGTCTGGCGCCACAGATCGGCCATGTCGCGTTCGACATGGCGCGGATGCGGCATGGATTGCGCCACGCGGCGGCGCGCCGTGGCCAGCACCCGACCGCTCTGATCAAAGATCACCGCCTTGGTGACGGTCAGCCCGTTATCGATGCCAAGGATCAGCGCCATGATCGTGGCCGGGCGTCGGCGCAGAGTGCGCCTTGAGGGCGGTGGGAAAAGGTCATGTCACCCATGCGGATCACCCGAAGGATCGGGGGGCGGTCGCCCGCCCCCCGGCCTGTCGTCACTGGTCCAGAACGAAGGGCGCGCTATACGCGTCGACGTTCTCGGGGGTGATCAGCAGGCAATCGAACAGCTGCTTTTCGGCATCCGCCCCGGTCTCTCCGGTCTTGATGAAAGTGTCGGCCTGACGCACGGCCTCTTCGGCAAAGATCGCCACGGGCTGCAGGACGGTATAGGCCATCTCTCCGGCTTTGACCGCTTCGACGGCATCGGGGCTGCCGTCGAAGCCGCCGACGATCACGCCGTCCAGCTGTCCCGATTCCTTCAGCGCGGCGATGGCGCCCAGGGCCATCTCGTCATTGCCGGAGATCACGCCGGTCACATCGGGGTTCGCCTGCAGCAGCGATTGCATGCGCTGATAGCCCTGCGTGCGGTCCCAGTTCGCAACCTCCTGCCCGACTTTTTCGAATTCGGGATACTGGCTCAGCACCGTCTCGTAGCCGTTCGAGCGGGTCTGGGCGTTGTTGTCCGAGGGCGCGCCGAACAGTTCGACGAACTGGCCACCCTCTTCGCCCATCGCCTCGACCCAGGCCTGTGCGCCAAGGGCCGCGCCTTGGGCGTTGTTCGACACCAGCTGGGCCTTGGCCAGACCTTCCTGATTGATCTCGGCATTCACCAGAAAGACCGGGATGCCCGCATCGACGGCCTTCTGCACGGCGCCGACCGAGCCGTCGGCATTGGCCGGATCCAGAATGATTGCGACCGACTGGTTGGTGATCGCGGTGTCGATCAGGGTGCTTTCGGTGTTGGTGTCCCCGCGATGGGCGGCGACATTGGCGGTATAGCCCAGTTCCTCGGCGGTGGCCTTGGCGACCTCGCCTTCGGTGAACCAATAGGGGTTGGCCGGATCGTTCACGATCACGGTGATCAGCCCCTCGGCCCAGGCCGATCCGGCCATCAGCGGCACGGTGGCCACAGCGGCCATCAGCATCCGGCGCGTCATCTTCATCATGGTTCTCTCTCCCTTGTCGTGTGGTGGTCCTGCCCGGCCCTGTCTGCGGGTCCGGGAAAGGTCGGTCCGGGGTCAGCCCTTGCGCGGGCCGCCGCCGTATTGAAGCGAGTTCATCAGCACGGCCAGCACGATCACCGCGCCAGTGAACACCGTCTGCCAGTAGGAGCTGATCCCGATGATCACCAGACCCGCCGACAGAAAGCCGATCACAAAGGCGCCCAGCATCGTGCCGCGCACATTGCCGCGCCCGCCGGTCAGGGCGGCGCCGCCGATGACGACGGCGGCGATCGCCGTCAGCTCGTAGGTCGTGCCCGCCGTGGGGCCTGCCGAGGTCAGCTGCGATGCAAGGACCAGCCCGGCGACAGCCGCCAGTGCGCCCGACACCGCATAGACGGTGATCTTGACGCGCCGCACCGGCACGCCCGACAGTTCCGCCGCGCGTTCGTTCCCCCCCGATGCGTAAAGCCAGCGCCCGAAGGCCGACCGCGCCAGCATCAGCCCGGCGGCCAGCGCCACGACGGCCAGCACGATCACGCTGATCGGCACCCCGCCGATCCGGTAAAAACCCAGCCAGTTGAAGCCGGTATTGCCCAAAGCCTCGGATCCGCGCAGGTTGTTGTAGGTCAACCCGTTGGTCATCAGCAACGCGACACCGCGCGCCACATACATGACCCCAAGGGTCGCCACGAAAGGCGGCACCTTGAAGATCGCGACCAGCACGCCGTTGACCGCGCCCACGGCGGCGCCGACGCACAGCGTCAGGACCACGACCGCCCAGACCGGCGGGTACAGGATGACGCCAAGCGCGTCGATCTCGACCCCCTGCATCAGCGCGCCCGCAACGACGCCCGACAGCGCCAGAATGGAACCCACGGACAGATCGATCCCGCCGTTCAGGATAACCAGCAGCATGCCGACGGACAGGATGCCATAGATGGCCACCTGCGAGGACATGATCAGCAGGTTGCCGACGGTGAAATAATTCGGCGACAGGACCGAAAACACCGCGATGATCGCGATCAGCGCGAAGAAGGCCCGGCCTTCCAGCAGCAGGCGGCCGATGTTCAGGGACCGGCCCTTGGCGGGGGATGGGGTTGTGGTGGTGGCGGACATGGGTCTCTCCCTCTCGCGCGTCATGCGGCCACGGACTCGCCCGAGGCGGCCATGATCTTTTCCTTGGACACGCTGCTGTCGAATTCGGCCGAGATGCGGCCCTTGTGCATGACGATGATGCGATGCGCGATGGACAGGCATTCGCTGACTTCCGAGGTGGAATAGACCACGGCCAGCCCCGATTTCGCCCCCTCCGCCAGCAGGCGGAACACCTCGGCCTTGGCGCCTATGTCGATGCCGCGCGAAGGTTCGTCCAGCAGGATCACCCGGGGCTGGGTCGCCAGCATCTTGCCGATGACCACCTTTTGCTGATTGCCCCCCGACAGCGACCCGATGGCGGCATGCCCGCCCGAGGTCTTGACGGTCACCTGACGGATGCTGTCATCGACCAGCACGCGTTCGTCGCGACGGCTGGTGAACAGCCCACGCGTAAAGCGGCTGATCGAGGCCAGCGACAGGTTCTGCCCCACGCTCATCGTCTGGACCAGACCGTCGCGCTGGCGATCTTCGGGGACCAGCGCCAGCCCGCGCGCGATCCGTTCGGCAATGCTGAGATGGCTGATCTCCAGCCCGTCCAGCACGACCTGACCGGCGGTGGCGCGCAGTCTGCCCGCGACGGTTTCTAACAGTTCGGTGCGGCCCGCGCCCATCAGGCCATAGATGCAGACGATCTCGCCCGCGCGCACGTCCAGATCCAGACCGCGCACCAGATCATGACCGGTGGCGTCGGGCACGGACAGGCCGCGGATCGACAGGGCGACCTCGCCCCGGTCGGTGACGGGGGGCGATCCCAGATCGTAATTCTCGCCCACCATGTTGCGCACGATCCATTCCAGATCGATCTGGGCGCGGGGGGCATAGGCGGTCATCACCCCGTCGCGCAGCACCACCGCATGGTCGGTGATGGTCAGCGCCTCTTCCAGGTGATGCGAGATATAGACGATGCTGACGCCCTTGGCGGTCAAATCGCGGATGACCTTGAACAGCACCTCGACCTCGCTGGCCGACAGGGCGCTGGTCGGTTCGTCCATGATCAGGATGCGGCTGTCGACCGATAAGGCGCGGGCGATTTCCACGATCTGCTGCTGGCCAAGGCGCAGGTTCTCGACCGGGGTCAGGGGGTGGATATCCTCTTCCAGTTCGGTCAGCAGGGCGCGGACCTGCCGTTCCTCTTCGGCGAAATCGACGCCGGTGGGGCCGGTGATCTCTCGTCCCATGAAGATGTTGTCGCGCACCGACAGATTCGGCGCCAGCGACAGTTCCTGATGGATGATCGAGATGCCCCGGTCGCGCGCCTCATTGGCATTGGCAAAGCTGACCGGCTGGCCGTCCAGCACGATCTCGCCCGAGGTCGGCTGGATGACGCCCGACAGGATCTTCATCAGCGTCGATTTTCCGGCGCCGTTCTCTCCGAACAGGGTGGTGACCTGACCGCGATGGATGTCGAAATTGACGCCCTTCAGCGCATGGACCTGACCATAGGATTTGGCGACGTTGCGGGCGGCCAGAACCGTTTCGGGGGCCGTTGCTGCGGGCGCGGTCATTCGGCCTCCAGCGCGACGGGGGTGATCAGCCAGTTCGACGGATTGATCAGCCGGAAGGCCCCGGTGACGGTGATCTGCCGGCCCGCCAGCGCGGTGGTGTCGATGGGCGCCAGAACTTCGGCCAGCATGGCGCGGTTGATGCCAGAACCGGCATCCTGATATTCGATCTGGTTGCGGAAGGCGCCAAAGGCGATGTCGCCCGGCGCGTCGCGCAGTTCGGTCCCGTTGATCGCCGGGCCGGTCTGGACGCGGATGCGCAGATCCTCGGGCAGACCCTCGACGGTGACGGGATAGACGCCGGCGCGCGGCTCTCCGGCGGTGCCGGTCAGGGTGACCATCAGGATCGCGCCGGTCGATGCCGGGGTGCCGTATTCGGTCACCGCAGCCTCCTGATCCGCCGCGATGGCTGCGGCCAGATCGGTGGCGGGAACGGCACGTTCGATCACCGTGTCACGGATGCGGGGGAATTCGTCCGTGCCATAGGCGTCGGCGGAAAAGGCCTGCTGGCGGGTGTCGGTTTCCGATCCGACCTGAACGATCGTGGTGTCCAGCGCGATGGCGGCCAGAACCGCGACGCCCAAAGCCACCGTCAGGATCAGCCCCCGGCGAGAGGGGGCGGGCGCCTTGGGTGCGGTCTGCAGGCTGTCGGTCATGGGGACACCTTTGCGTGGGACATGGGTCTGCGGATTGAACGGGGGATGCCCTGCGCAAGGGCGATGCCTTGCGGGCACGGTTCTGTGGCGTTGATTATCCTCATCCCTTCCGGCCTCCCCTCCGGTCGATTCGCACTGCGGATTCTGCCAGTTGCGGCGAATCCGCGCATCCTGAAATGCTGCGCTCACCGGTACCGTAACTGAAATAAATTGCCATGTCCGTAAAAAAATACGTTTCCCGAAGACTGATCGTGATATAGACCGGGATCAGGGACAGGGGGTGGCCAAGGCCGCACCCGATGGGAGGGGGCATGACCACACAGCAGGGCGACGTCCTGATCGGCATCGACGCGGGCACATCGGTCATCAAGGCGGTGGGCTTCGATCTGTCGGGCCGGCAGCTGGGCGCGGCCTCGGTCCCGAACCGCTATCATGCGGACGGGCAGGGGGCGGTGACGCAGGACATGGCGCGGACATGGGCCGATTGCGCGGCGGCGCTGCGCGGTCTGGCCGATCACGTGCCGGATCTGGCCGCGCGCACGGCGGCGCTGTCGGTGACCGGGCAGGGCGACGGCACATGGCTGGTCGGCCGCGACGGGCCGGTCGGCGATGCATGGCTGTGGCTGGATGCCCGCGCCGCCCCCACCGTCGCGCGGCTGGCGTCAGGCCCGCAGGACCGGGCGCGGTTCAGGGCCACCGGTACCGGGCTGAACACCTGCCAGCAGGGCGCGCAGATGGCCCATATGCAGGCCCATCACCCCGATCTGCTGGACCGGGCCGAGGTGGCGCTGCATTGCAAGGACTGGCTGTATCTGAACCTGACCGGCATCCGCGCCACCGACCCGTCCGAGGCCAGCTTTACCTTTGGCGATTTCCGGACCCGCCGCTATGACGATCAGGTCATCGCGGGGCTGGGCCTGACGGCGCGGCGCGGCCTGCTGCCGCCGATCGTTGACGGCACGCAGACCACCCATCCTTTAAGCGCCGATGCCGCGCGTCTGACCGGGCTGCGGGCGGGCACGCCGGTCTCTCTGGGCTATGTCGATATGGTGATGACCGCGCTTGGTGCGGGCGTGGTCGGCGGGGCGGGCGATGTGGCCTGTTCGACCGTGGGATCGACCGGGGTGCATCTGCGCGCCGTGGATGCGACCCGCGTGCACCTGAACGATCAGGGCACCGGCTATGTGATCTGCCTGCCGATCCCGGGCGTCGTGACGCAGGTTCAGACCAACATGGCCGCGACCCTGAACCTGGACTGGGTGCTGGGACTTGCCGCCGGGATCATGTCCGACATGGGCGCCCCGGTCAGTCATCGCGATCTGGTCGGTCATCTGGACGGCTGGCTGGGCGCGGCCAGGCCGGGGCAGATCCTGTATCACCCCTATATCTCGGAGGCGGGCGAGCGGGGCCCCTTTGTCGATGCCAGCGCGCGGGCGGGATTCATGGGCCTGTCGGCGGGTCACCGCTATCCCGATCTGGTCCGTGCCGTGGCCGAGGGGCTGGGGATGGCGATGCGCGACTGCTATGCCGCCATGGGCCCTCTGCCGTCAGAACTGCGCCTGACCGGCGGGGCCGCCCGGTCCCCGGCCCTGCGCGCCATTCTGTCGGCCAGTCTGGGCGCTCCGGTCCGTGTTTCGGCCCGGGACGAGGCCGGGGCTGCGGGGGCCGCGATGATGGCCGCCGTGGCGATCGGCGCCTATCCTGACATGCATGCCTGCATCGCCGAATGGGTCACCCCCCTGCTGGGTGCGGCCGAGGCCCCGGACCCGGCGCTGACCGCCACCTATGACCGCCTTTATCCCGCCTTTGCCGCCACGCGCCGGGTCATGCCGATGACCTGGCAGGTGCTGGCCCGCCTGCGCGAGGCGCAACCCGGCCTCGTTTCGTCGTCGAAAGGACAGCAAGATGACCAGTGACACCCAGACCGTCGATCTTTTCGTGATCGGCGGGGGCATCAACGGGGCCGGCATGGCCCGCGACGCCGCCGGGCGGGGCCTGTCGGTCGTGTTGTGCGAAAAGGACGATCTGGCGCAGGGCACCTCGTCGCGGTCGGGAAAGCTGGTTCATGGCGGCCTGCGCTATCTGGAATATTACGAATTCCGGCTGGTCCGCGAGGCATTGATCGAACGCGAGGTGCTGATGAACGCCGCCCCGCATATCATCTGGCCGATGCGCTTCGTGCTGCCCCACAGCCCCGACGACCGGCCCGCATGGCTGGTCCGCTTGGGGCTGTTTCTGTACGATAATCTGGGCGGGCGCAAAAAGCTGCCGGGCACGCGGACCCTGGATCTGCGCCGCGATCCGGTGGGGGCGGCCCTGCTGGACCGGTATCACAAAGGGTTCGAATACAGCGATTGCTGGGTCGATGACGCGCGTCTGGTGGTGCTGAACGCCGTCGATGCCGCCGAACATGGCGCGACGGTTCTGACCCGTACCGCCTGCATCTCGGCCCGGCGGATCGGCGATCTGTGGGCGGTGACCACCCGCGACACGGTCACTGGCGAGGAACGCCGGTTCCACGCCCGCTGTCTGGTCAATTGCGCGGGCCCCTGGGTCAGCGACATCATCACCCGCGTGGCCGGGTCGAATTCCGCGCGCAATGTGCGGCTGGTCAAGGGCAGCCATATCATCGTGCCCAAATGGTGGGAGGGTCCGAACGCCTATCTGGTGCAGAACCACGACAAGCGCGTGATCTTCATCAACCCTTACGAAGGCAACATGGCGCTGATCGGCACCACCGACATCGCCTATGAGGGCCGGGCCGAGGATGTCAGCCCCGACGAATCCGAGATCGACTATCTGCTGGCCGCCGTGAACCGCTATTTCAAGGAAAAGCTGCGGCGTCAGGATGTGCTGCACAGCTTTTCGGGCGTCAGGCCGTTGTTCGATGATGGGCAGGGCAATCCGTCGGCGGTGACGCGCGACTATGTCTTCGATCTGGACCAGACGGGGGGGGCGCCGCTGCTGAACGTCTTTGGCGGCAAGATCACCACCTTCCGTGAGCTGGCCGAACGGGGCATGCACCGCCTGACCGGCATCTTCCCGCAGATGGGCCCGGACTGGACCGAAACCGCACCTTTGCCGGGCGGCGAGATCGCCAATGCCGATTACGAAAGCTTTGCCAACCTGCTGCGCGAACTGCACCCCTGGATGCCCCGCGATCTGGTCCGCCATTACGGTCGCCTCTATGGCGCGCGCACCAAGAACGTCGTGGCAGGCGCCATGAGCCTTGACGCCCTGGGCCGCCATTTCGGAGGCCAGCTCTACGAGGCCGAGGTCCGCTATCTGGTCGCCACCGAATGGGCCGAGACGCCCGAGGATATCCTGACCCGCCGCACCAAGCATTATCTGCACCTGACCCCCGATGAACAGGCGGCCTTTGCCGATTGGTTCAACGGATCGGATCTGGCGCGCGCCGCCTGAAGGACATGCCATGCCCCTGACCCTGTCGCTGAACACCAACCCGCTGGTCAATCGCTTCGCCGACCCCGACGATCTGATCGACATGGTCGCCCGCGATCTGAAGATCCGCGATCTGCAACTGACGCATGAATTCATCAATCCCGGCTGGCCCGCCCCGGTGATCCGCCGCCTGACCCGCGCCATGCGCGCGGCGCTGGAGCGGACCGGCGTGCGGGTGACCAGCGGCATGACCGGCCCCTATGGCCGCCTGAACCATTTCGGCCATCCCGATGCCGATGTGCGCCGCTATTACATCGACTGGTTCAAGACTTTTGCCGATATCACCGCCGATCTGGGCGGCGGGTCCATCGGGACGCAATTCGCGATCTTTACCTATCGCGATTTCGACGATGCCGCCCGGCGCGAGGATCTGATCCGCATCGCCATCGACGCATGGGCCGAGGTCGCCGATCATGCCAAAGCCGCCGGGCTGGATTACCTCTTCTGGGAACCGATGAGCGTGGGGCGTGAATTCGGCGACACCATTGCCGGGGCGATGGCGCTGCAGGACCGGCTAAGCGCCGCGGGCATGGCGGTGCCGATGTGGATGATGGCCGATATCGATCATGGCGACGTGACCAGCCCCGATCCCGACGATTTCGACCCCTATGCCTGGGCCCGCGCCGTGCCGCCCGTCAGCCCGATCATCCATATCAAGCAATCGCTGATGGACAAGGGCGGCCATCGCCCGTTCACCGCAGAGTTCAATGCGCGTGGCCGCATCCAGCCCGAACCTCTGCTGGCGGCGCTGGCCCAGGGGGGCGCGCAGGATAACGAGATCTGTCTGGAGCTGAGCTTCAAGGAACGCGAGCCGAATGACCGGCAGGTGATCGCCCAGATCGCCGAAAGCATCGCATTCTGGGCGCCGCATATCGACACCGGTGCGGATAAGCTGAATAGCTGACAGGCCGAACAACAGACCTCACGGGAACGCCTCTGATGCCCATGCCCTTCGCCTTTGCCACCGCGACGCAGGTTCTGTTCGGGCGCGGTCAGGCGGATCTGGCCCCGGCCCATATCGCGGCGCTTGGCGCCCGTGTCCTGCTGGTCCATGGCCGTGATCCGCAGCGCAGTGCAGGACTGGCGCAGGCGCTGCGGGAAACGGGCTGCGCGGTTGCGACGTTCGCGGTGCCGCACGAGCCGGACATGGCGTTGATCGAGGCGGGGCTGGTGGCGGCTGTGGGTACTCAGGTCGTCGTCGCCATGGGCGGCGGTGCGGTCATCGATGCGGGCAAGGCCATCGCGGCGCTGCTGCCCGCCACCCGTCCGATGCTGGATCATCTGGAGGTCGTCGGGCAGGGGCTGCCGCTGGATCATCCGCCCCTGCCGTTCGTGGCGATCCCCACCACGGCGGGCACCGGGGCCGAGGTCACCCGCAATGCGGTGATCGGCGTGCCGGATCATCGCCGCAAGGTCAGCCTGCGCGATGCGCGGATGCTGCCCCGTCTGGCGATCGTCGATCCGGCGCTGACCGATGGCTGTCCGCGCGCCATCACGCTGGCCTCGGGGCTGGATGCCATCACGCAGGTGATCGAGCCTTACGTCTGCACCCGCGCCAACCCTCTGACCGATGCGCTGTGCCGCGACGCGATCCCGCGCGGGCTGGGGGCGCTGCTGCGGCTGATGCAGGCCGAGGATCCGGGCGCGCGCGACGACATGGCCTGGGTCAGCCTGTGTGGCGGGCTGGCGCTGGCCAATGCGGGTCTGGGCGCGGTGCATGGGCTGGCGGGTCCGCTTGGCGGGCTGACCGGGGCGGCGCATGGCGCGATCTGCGGGGCGCTGTTGCCGCATGTGCTGGTGGCGAACCGCCGCAAGGTCACCGACCCCGACCTTGCCGCACGGCTGGATCAGGTCGGGGTCTGGATCGGCGAGGCCTTTGATCGGCCCGGGGCTTCGGTCGATCAGGCGGCGTGGCTGCTCGGCGCGTGGTCGCGGGCGGCGGGCCTGCCGGGGCTTGCGGCACAGGGGATCGACCGCGCCGCGCAGGTGGCTGCGGCCGAGGCGGCGGCCAGTTCGTCGTCCATGAAGGCCAATCCGGCGCCCCTTGGGGTGGACGATCTGACCGCGCTGATGCGGGCGGCGGCCTGATGGCGCGGCGCGGTCCCGTCGATCCGGAACAAAGCCTGGCGATCCGGGCGGCATGGCTGCATTACGCGGGCGGGCTGACGCAGGCGGCGGTCGCCAAGCGGCTTGGCCTGCCCGGCGTCAAAGCCCATCGCCTGATCGCCCGCGCCGTGGCGGACGGCGTCGTCAAGGTCAGCATCGACGGCGAGATCGTCGAATGCGCGATGCTGGAGGATCAGCTTTGTGCCCGCTTTGGCCTGCAATCCTGCGAGGTCGCC
Organism: Paracoccus nototheniae; assembly: GCF_004335005.1. Lineage (GTDB taxonomy): Bacteria > Pseudomonadota > Alphaproteobacteria > Rhodobacterales > Rhodobacteraceae > Paracoccus > Paracoccus nototheniae. The sequence continues at coordinate 91,215 of NZ_RQRT01000002.1, forward strand.
CCCGATCTGGGCGAGGAGGGGCTGCCGCTGCGCGCCCTCGGGCTGGCCGGCGCGGCCTTTCTGCGCCGCGAGATCGAGCGGGGCGATCACAAGGTCATCGGTCTGGGCCATGGCCGCACGCTGGCGGCGGCGGTTGCGCAATTGCCGCGCTTTGATGCGCGCGCGACGCGGTTCGTGTCGCTGCTGGGTGGGCTGACGCGGCATTACGCGGCCAATCCGCATGATGTGATGCATGCCTTGGCGGAAAAGACCGGCGCGCAGGCCTTTGTGCTGCCGGTGCCCTTCTTTGCCAATTCCGAAGGCGACCGGGCGGTGCTGTTGTCCCAGCCCGGGGTGCGCGACATCTTTGATCTGTCGAACAGCGCGACGCTGAAATTCGTCGGCATGGGCACGGCGGATGCGGGCGCGCAGCTGGTGGCGTCTGGCATGATCGAGCCGCGCGAGATCGCCGAGATCGCCGCCGCAGGCGGCATGGGCGAGATGATGGGCCATTTCTTCGACGCCACCGGTCAGGTGCTGCACACGGCGCTGAGCGCGCGGACCCTGTCGGTCGATCTGGACCGGGGCAAGGATCACCGCATCGTCGTCATCGCGGGGGGGCCACAAAAGCTGGAGGCGATCCGGGCGGTTCTGAAAAGCGGCCATCTGTCCGGGCTGATTACCGATGAGGTGACGGCGCGCGGGTTGATCGATGCCCCGCCGGCGGTCGGGCCGTGACCTGAAAACGGGTCGGGCCGGGGAAACCCCGGCCCGGACGCTGCCGCTTGGCCCCACGCGCGCCTGTCCTGCGTGCAGGGATCGCGTCAAGGCCGCCGGGGCGGCCTTGATCGCACGGTCGGTTCAGCGGTTGGTCAGCGCCTTCGCGCGGGCCACGATCGCCTCGGACGTGATGCCGAATTCCTGATAGAGCCGCTCGATCGGGGCCGAGGCGCCGAAACCGGTCATGCCGATCACGTCATCCTCACTGGCGACATAGCGCGTCCAGCCGAACTTGCCCGCCGCCTCGATGGCGATGCGCGGGGCGGTGCCCAGAACCTCGGCCCGGTATCCGGCGGGTTGCGCGTCGAACAGCTCCCAGCTGGGCATGGACACGACGGCGACGGACAGACCGTCCGCCTGCAGCGCCTCGGCGGCGGTGACGGCGATGGCGACCTCGGTCCCGGTGGCAATCAGGGTCACGTCGCGACCCGTTCCAAACTGACGGATCACATAGGCGCCCTTGGCGGTCAGGTTTTCTGTCCCGGCCTCCAGCCGCAATTGCGGCACGTCCTGACGCGACAGCGCCAGCAGGGACGGCACGTCGCGGGCGCGGATGGCGATGTCCCAGGCCTCCAGCGTCTCGATCACGTCGGCGGGGCGCAGGACCGTCAGGCCGGGGATCGCGCGCAGGGAGGCCAGATGTTCGATCGGCTGGTGGGTCGGGCCATCCTCGCCCAGACCGATGCTGTCATGGGTCATGACATAGATCGTGCCCACCCCCATCAGCGCCGACAGCCGGATCGCATTGCGGGCGTAATCCGAAAACACCAGGAAGGTGCCGCCATAGGCGATGAAACCGCCATGCAGGTTGATGCCGTTCATCGCGGCGGCCATGCCGAATTCGCGCACGCCATAGCCGATATAGCGGCCCGGTGCGTCGCGGGTGTATTGGGTATCGACCGCCTTGACGCGGGTCAGGTTCGACCCGGTCAGATCCGCCGAACCGCCGATCATCGCGGGCAGAGCCGGGGCCAGCGCCTCCAGCGCCATCTGGCTGGCCTTGCGGGTCGCGGCCTTCTTGGGCGCATCGAACAGCGCCTGACGCGCATCGCTGACGGCGGCGTCATAGCCTGCGGGCATCTTGCCCGACAGCCGTTCAGTCAGCGCCTCGCGCTGCGACGATGCCGCCAGCCGCTGTTCCCATGCCTTGCGGGCCTCTGTGCCGCGTGCGCCGATGCTGCGCCATTCGGTGGCCAGATCCTCGGGGATGGCAAAGGCGTCGGCGGCCCAGCCAAGCGCCTCTTTGGTCAGCGCACCTTCGTCCTTGCCAAGCGGCGATCCGTGCACCGAATAGCTGCCCGCCCGGTTGGGAGAGCCGAAGCCGATGATCGTCTTCATCGCCACCAGCGACGGTTTGCCCGTCTCGGCCTTGGCCGCCGTAATGGCGCGGTCCAGCGCCTTGCCGTCATGACCGTCGCAGGTCTGCACATGCCAGCCGCAGGCCGCAAAGCGGGCCGGGATATCCTCGGAAAAGCTGATCGAGGTGGGGCCGTCGATGGTGATCGAATTGTCGTCATAAAGGACGATCAGCTTGCCCAGACCCAGATGGCCCGCAAGGCTGACGGCCTCTTGCCCGATGCCTTCCTGCAGACAGCCGTCGCCCAGCATCACATAGGTGTGGTGATCGACCAGATCGGCGCCGAATTCCCCCGCCAGCGCGCGTTCGGCCAGCGCCATGCCCACGGCGGTCGCCAGACCCTGACCAAGCGGGCCGGTGGTCGTCTCGATCCCCTTGGCATGGCCGTATTCGGGATGGCCTGCGGTGATCGAGCCCCATTGGCGGAAATTCTTGACCTGCTCCAGCGTCATGTCTTCATAGCCGGTCAGATGCAGCAGGCTGTAAAGCAGCATCGAGGCATGGCCGTTCGACAGAACGAACCGGTCGCGGTCGGGCCAGTCGGGGTTGGCGGCATCGAATTTCAGGTGGTTGCGAAACAGCGCCGTGGCGGCATCGGCCATGCCCATGGGGGCGCCGGGATGACCGGAATTGGCGGCATTCACCGCGTCGATGGTCAGCGCACGGATGCAGTTCGCCAGCGCGAAATTCTGCGGGTCCAGATCGGCCTTGGCGGCGATGGCGGGGTCTTTGGGGGTGTCTAAGGGCATGGGATCCTCCTTTGTCCCGATCCATACCCGCTTCCACGCCCCATCACAACAAAAAATCACAAAGTAACAAACTGGGTGTTGTTATGTGCCAATCGCATGTTATGAAACCAGCGGAGCGACAGGAGGATCATGGTGAAGCGCGAGGAACGCAGGCAGGCGATCATGGATCTGCTGGTCGCGGCAAGGGCCGTCGATCTGGACGATCTGGCGCTGCGTTTCGCGGTCAGCCGCATGACGATCCACCGCGATCTGGACGATCTGGAACAGGCGGGCCTGCTGCGCAAGGTGCGCGGCGGCGCCACGATCGAGGCCGGAACCCAGTTCGAAAGCGATTTCCGCATCCGCGCCCTGCAGGACGGAGAGGCCAAGGCCCGCATGGCGCAGGCCGCGCTGCAGCTGGTCGAACCGGGAATGACCGTGATGGTCAATGACGGATCGATGGCGGCGCTGCTGGGGGCGCGGCTGACGGACCGGTCGCCCCTGACGGTGATCACCAACAATGCCGCCGTGATCGAACGGCTGAAGGATGCGCCGCGCATCACGCTGATCGCGCTTGGCGGGATCTACAGCCCCAAGTTCAACGGCTTTTTCGGCATGGTGACCGAAGGTGCGCTGGCCGGGCTGCGCGCCGATCTGGCCTTCATCTCGACCCCTGCGGTGGCGGGTCTGCGGGCGTTTCACATGGATGACAATGCGGTGCGCGCCAAGCGCGCGATGATGCGCGGCGCGGAACGCAGCGTGCTGCTGGTCAACCATGCCCGCTTTGGCCGCAGCGCGCTGCACACGCTGGCCGATCTGTCGGATTTCGACGCGATCATCACCGATGCCTCTCCGGCGCCCGAGGATCGCGCCGCGATCGACCGCGCCGGGATTGCCCTGACCATTGCCAAGGAGACGACATGACGGATTTCTGGATCGGCACCAGCTGGAAGATGAACAAGACCCTGGCCGAGGCGCAGGCCTTTGCGGCGGGACTGGCAGGCGCGGATGCGGCCCGCGACCCGCGCATCCAGCGTTTCGTGATCCCGCCCTTTACCGCCTGCCGCCCGGTGGCCGAGGCGCTGGCCGACACCTCGGTCATGGTGGGTGCGCAGAACATGCATTGGGACGATGCCGGCGCCTGGACCGGAGAGATCAGCCCGGTGATGCTGACCGATTGCGGGCTGGACATCGTCGAGCTGGGCCATAGCGAAAGGCGCGAGCATTTCGGCGAAACCGACCGCACGGTCGGTCTGAAGACCGCCGCCGCCGTCCGCCACGGCCTGATCCCGCTGATCTGCATCGGCGAGACGCTGGCCGAACGCGAGGCCGGTCGCGCGGCCGAGGTTCTGGAAACCCAGGTGCGCGGCGCGCTGGAGCATGTCGCCGGTTCGGCGGCCACGATCCTGCTGGCCTATGAGCCGGTCTGGGCCATCGGCGCGGGCGGCATTCCCGCCAGCTCGGATTACGCCGATGCGCGTCAGGCCGAGATCATCGCGGTCGCCCGGGATGTGCTGGGGCGCCGCGTGCCCTGCCTTTACGGCGGATCGGTCAATCCCGGCAACTGTGCCGAACTGATCGCCTGCCCGCATATCGACGGGCTGTTCATCGGGCGGTCGGCCTGGGACGTGAACGGCTATCTGGACATTCTGGCGCGCTGCGCCGCAACCATCGGAGAAGACGCATGAAATTGGCAATTGCAGGCGACAGCGCGGGCGAAGGTCTGGCCAAGGTTCTGGCCGACCATCTGAAGGACCGCTTTGACGTGTCAGAGATCAGCCGCACGGATGCGGGGCCGGATGCCTTTTACGCGGGCCTGTCGGACCGCGTCGCCAGCGCGGTGCTGGACGGCACCTATGACCGCGCCATTCTGGTCTGCGGAACCGGCATCGGCGTCTCGATCGCAGCCAACAAGGTGCCGGGCATCCGCGCCGCGCTGACCCATGACACCTATTCGGCGGAACGCGCCGCGCTGTCGAACAACGCCCAGATCATCACCATGGGCGCCCGCGTCATCGGGGCCGAGGTCGCCAAGACCATCGCCGATGCGTGGCTGGCGCAGACGACGAATTTCGACGCTGGCGGCAAATCCGCCGGGAATGTGGACGCCATCGACGCGGTCGATGCCAAATATTCCAAGCCGTGATGCTGCGCCTGCCCAATGACAGCGCCGCCACCGGGCCGCTGCTGGCCGACCTGCTGGGGGACGGCGGCGCCCCGGCCATCGTCGGCGCCCTTGCCGATGCGCTGCCGCCTTTGGCCGCGCGTCTGGCGGCGGGCCGTCTGCATGGCGACCCCGAGTCGATCGTGGGCACCAACGACAGCGGCGACAAGCAAAAGGCGCTGGATGTCGCGGCCCATGACCACATGATCGCCGTGCTGCGCCGGGCGGGCGTCCGGCAGGTTCTGTCGGAAGAGGCCGAAGAGGTCATCCATCTGAACCCCGACGGCGCCTTCGACGTGGCCATCGACCCGATCGACGGGTCGGGCAGCATCGGCATCGGCGCGCCTTTGGGGATGCTGTTCAGCATTCTGCCCGCCGCACCCGAGGGGTTTTTGCGTCCGGGGCGGCAGGTCGTGGCGGCGGGCTATGCCTCGTTCGGGCATTCGGTCGATTTCGGCTGGTCGACCGGGGACGGTGTGCATGTCGCGACATGGGACGCCGAGGCCGGGGCCTTTCGCGTCGCGCGCCAGAACCTGCGGCTGAAGCCCACATCATCGACCATCGCCTATAACGCCTCGAACGAACGCCACTGGCCCGAAGGCTTGCAGGGGTGGGTCCGCGATCTGCGGGCGGGGCGCGACGGTCCGCGCGGGCGCGATTTCAACATGCGCTGGCTGGCCGCCGCCGTGGGCGAGCTGCATCGCATCCTGTTGCAGGGCGGCGCGTTTCTGTACCCCGCCGATGCGCGGCCCGGATATGGCAACGGCCGCTTGCGGCTGATCTATGAGTGCGTGCCCATCGCCTTTCTGATCGAACAGGCGGGCGGTCACGCGACCGACGGGCAGGGCGCCATTCTGGACCGCCAGCCCACCGCCCTGCACGAGATGACCCCGCTGATCTTCGGCGCGACCGATGAGGTCGCAGCCATTCACCACGCCCTTGCCAGCAAAGGATAACGCCCATGGCCATGATCACCCTGCGCCAGCTTCTGGACCACGCAGCCGAACGCGGCTATGCCGTGCCCGCCTTCAACATCAACAATATGGAACAGGGACTTGCGGTCATGAAGGCCGCCGCCGCCACCCGGTCTCCGGTCATCCTGCAGGCCAGCCGGGGGGCGCGCAGCTATGCCAATGATCTGGTTCTGGCCGGGCTGATCGACGGTCTGGCGCGGGCCTATCCCGAGATCCCGCTGTGCATGCATCTGGATCATGGCAACGGGCTGGCCACCTGCGCCACCGCCATCCAGAACGGGTTCACATCGGTGATGATGGATGGCAGCCTGATGGCGGATGGCAAGACGCCTGCCGATTACGATTACAACGCCGACATCACCCGTCGCGTGACCGAAATGGCCCATGCCTGCGGCGTGTCCGTCGAGGGGGAATTGGGGGTGCTGGGCAGTCTGGAAACCGGCATGGGCGAGGCCGAGGACGGCCATGGCGCAACCGAAAAGCTGTCCGAGGATCAGCTGCTGACCGACCCCGCCGAGGCCGAGCAGTTCGTCAAGGATACCGGCGTCGATGCGCTGGCCATCGCGATGGGCACCAGCCATGGCGCCTACAAGTTCACCCGCAAACCCGACGGTGCGATCCTTGCCATGCATGTGATCGAGGAAATCCACCGCCGCCTGCCCAACACCCATCTGGTGATGCACGGATCATCCTCGGTCCCCGAGGATCTGCAACAGATCATCAACAATTACGGCGGCGATATCCGCCCGACATGGGGCGTCCCGGTCGAGGAAATCCAGCGCGGCATCCGATCAGGCGTGCGCAAGGTGAACATCGACACTGACAGCCGTCTGGCCATGACGGCGGCGATCCGCAAGACGCTGATGGAAGACCCGACCGAATTCGATCCGCGCAAATATCTGAAACCGGCGATGGAGATGATGTCGCAGGTCTGCAAGGACCGGTTCGAGGCCTTCGGCACCGCCGGTCAGGCCGACCATCTGACACCTTTGCCCCTGTCCGCGATGGCCAGCCGCTACGCCGCCTGAGGGGGCTTTCGGACCCGCCCACGCACCCACGCTGCCGAATCGCCCGCCTCTGAAAAGGGGCGGGCGTTTGTCGTTTCGATCCGGCGGCCGGATTGGGGCGACCCGGCCCGCCTGTTTTTGTCAGTTGCTTGCAAGATAGGCAAAGGCGCGCGGGGGACGGGGCAGGGCGAACCATTGTCCTTAAATGGTTCGCTGTTCCTGATTTTGCGCGTGGCACCGGACGCCGCCTGATCGGGCAATCACCTTGGTCTCCTCTCTAATTCCTGATCAACCGCTGCCGAAACGCTTGCGTGATGTCAGATTTATGTCAGCATGAACCAAATAAATATTGGTTCGCCTCATGACCCTGTTGCCCGACGACGATCTGCCCTTTGCCCCCACCGGCCACGCGACCTCGACCTTCGCGCTGGACCGGTTGCGCGGCTATATTCAGGCGCAGGGCGAACAATCGGGCGCGCGCCTGCCGACCGAACGGCAATTGTCGGACAGGATGGGCGTGGGCCGCCGCGCCATCCGCCGCGCGCTGGAGGTGCTGGAGGCCGAGGGGCGGATCACCCGGCGTCAGGGCGCCGGCACCTTCATCGGCCCGGCAACCCCGGTCGATGACGATCCGCTGGCGGGATCGACCGATTTTTTGGAGATCATGGAGGTGCGTCTGCGGCTGGAACCCCAGCTGGCGGCGCTGGCTGCGCTGCGCGCCAAGCCCGCCCAGATCGCCCGCATGTACGAACTGTCCGACCGCATCGCCCAAAGCCTCGATGCCGACGAGGGAGAGCTGTGGGACGGCGCGCTGCACCGCCAGATCGCGCAGGCGGGCGGCAACACGTTGTTTTTGTCGCTGTTCGACATCGTCAACCGGGTGCGCCGGGACGAGGCGTGGCAGGCCGTTCGCGAACGCGCGCGGGGCGGGTTGCCGGGTCACGCGCTGCCCGTGGCCCAGCACCGCGCCATCATCGACGCGATCGCCGCCCGCGACCCCACGGGCGCCGCGGACCAGATGCGGACGCATCTGTTCATGCTGCAGGAAAAACTGATCCGCCTTGGCTCGGCCGAGGCGGATCATGCTGCCAACATCGTGCCGGGCCAACCGGCCGAAGCCTGAAACGTCAGGCGCGAACCCCTCAGGAAGGAACCGATTTCATGCTGACCCGCCATCTGCTGACCGCTACCGCCCTTGCCACGGCCCTGACCGCCACCGCCCTGACCGCCATGCCCGCCGCCGCGCAGACCATGCGCATCGGGCTGCAGGACGATGCCGATATTCTGGACCCCGACCAGTCGCGCACCTTCGTGGGCCGCATCATCTATGCGGGCCTGTGCGACAAGCTGGTCGATCTGGACGGCGATGCCGGGATCATCCCGATGCTGGCCACCGATTGGGCCTATTCCGATGACGGGCTGGAACTGGTCATGAACCTGCGCGAGGGCGTGGTCTTTCACGACGGCACCGCCTTTGACGCCGAGGCGGTGGTCGCCAACATCACCCGGTCGATGACGCTGGAGGAATCGCGCCGCAAATCCGAGCTGTCCTCGGTTGCCGGGATCGAGGCGACGGGGCCGATGCAGGTCACCTTCACCCTGACCGCGCCCGATGCCTCGCTGGTGGCGCAGCTGTCGGACCGCGCGGGCATGATGATCTCGCCCACCGCAGCCGAGGAAATGGGCGCGAATTTCGGCCAGAACCCGGTCTGTTCGGGGCCGTTCAAATTCGTCGAACGCATCCAGCAGGACCGCATCGTTCTGGAGAAGTTCGAGGATTATTATGATGCCGACCGCATCCACCTTGATCGCGTCACCTATCTGCCGATCCCCGACACGACCGTTCGTCTGGCCAATCTGCGGTCGGGCGAACTGGACATGATCGAACGTCTGGCGGCCCCCGACGTGGCCTCGGTCGGTCAGGACAGCGCGCTGACCATGCAGGAAACGGTCGGGCTGGGCTACATGGCCATCTATGTCAATATCGGCAACGGAGACCGGTCCGGCACGCCCGTGGGTCAGGATCCCCGCGTCCGTCAGGCCTTTTCGCTGGCCATCGACCGCGAGGCGCTGAACCAGGTCGTCTTTGAAGGCACGGCTGTGGCGGGCAACCAGCCTTTCCCGCCGACCTCGCCCTGGTTCAACACCGATCTGCCGGTGCCCGCCCGCGATGTCGAGGCCGCCCGCGCCCTGCTGGCCGAGGCCGGGATCGACCGCATCCCGGTCGAGATCCAGCACGCCAACAACCCCGTCGTCACCCAGATGATGCAGGTCGTTCAGGCCATGGTGGCCGAGGCCGGGTTCGACGTCACCCTGCGCGCGACCGAATTCGCCACGCTTCTGTCGGAACAGACGGCGGGCAATTTCCAGCTGTCGCGGTCGGACTGGTCGGGGCGTCCCGATCCGGACGGCAACCTGCACCAGTTCGTCACCTGTGAAGGCGGGATCAACGATCCCCGCTATTGCAACCCCGAGGTGGACCGGCTGCTGAACGAGGCTCGTGCCTCGACCGATACCGAGGTCCGCAAGACGGCCTATGATGAGGCCAGCGTGATCCTGAATGCCGACCTGCCGGTCATCTATCTGGGCCACCAGACCTATATCTTTGCGCTGAACAACAGCGTCGAGGGATTTCAGGCGCTGCCCGACGGGATGATCCGCCTGCAGGACGTCACCCTCTCTGAATGATCCCGGCGTGACAATGTCGGGCGCGCATCACGGCGCGCCTGCCTGACCGGTGAAAGGACCCTTTATGCTGATCTATATCGCCAAGCGCCTGCTGATCGCGCTGCCGACGCTGCTGATCGTGTCGATGCTGGTTTTCGGTCTGCAGCACCTGCTGCCGGGCGATCCGGTGCTGGCCATGGCAGGCGAGGAACGCGACCCCGAAACCCTGGCACGCATCCGCGCCAGCCTGAACCTGGATCAGCCGATCCCGATCCAGTATCTGCGCTGGCTGGGGGGGGTGGTTCAGGGCGATCTGGGCACCTCGCTGCGGACCGGAGAGCCAGTCTCGGCGCTGATCGCGCAAAAGCTGCCGGTCACGATCCAGCTGGCGGTGATGGCGATGATCTTTGCCGCCCTGATCGGCATTCCGACCGGCATCATCGCCGCCGTGAACAAGGGGTCCGTTCTGGACTGGGCGGCCAACATCACCGCGCTGTCGGGTCTGTCGATCCCGAATTTCTGGCTGGGGATCATGCTGATCCTGCTGGTTTCGGTGAATCTTGGCTGGCTGCCGGCCTCGGGCTATGAATCTCCCTTTGTCGATCCGATCAGGTCGCTGGAAACGATGATCATGCCCGCCTTCGTTCTGGGCACCGGGCTGGCCGCGACGCTGATGCGCCACACCCGGTCCGCCATGCTGGGGGTGATGAGCGCCGATTACATCCGCACCGCCCGCGCCAAGGGCCTGACCCGGCGCGAGGTGATCCTGAAGCACGGGTTCCGCAACGCGCTGCTGCCGGTCATCACGCTGACCGCGCTGCTGTTCGGCGAATTGCTGGCGGGCGCGGTGCTGACCGAACAGATCTTTACCATCCCCGGTTTCGGCAAGCTGATCGTCGATGCGGTCTTCAACCGCGACTATGCCGTGGTGCAGGGCGTGGTTCTGTGCACCGCTGTCGGATTTCTGCTGATGAACCTTGTCGCGGACGTGCTCAGCGTCCTTCTGAACCCCCGGATGAGGGCCGCGCTATGACCGCCACCGACACGCAACTGGCACCCACCCCCACCCGCGCCAAAAGCCGCTTCTGGCGCAAGTTCCGCCGCAACCGCGCGGCGATGGTGGGGGGCGTGATCGTGGCATTCTTTGTCCTGCTGGCCATCGCCGCGCCGATCCTGCCCATCGCCGACCCGCTGGCGACCAGCTGGACGGCGATCCGGCTGGCACCGTCCGCCGAATATCCCATGGGATCGGACGAGATCGGGCGCGATATCCTGTCGCGGATGATCTGGGGGGCGCAGGCATCCCTGATGGCCGGGGTGATCTCGGTCTTCATCGCGGTCGCCTCGGGCGTGCCCATCGGGCTGATCGCGGGCTATTTCGGCGGCTGGACTGATACCATCATCTCTCGCTTTACCGATGCGCTGCTGGCGATGCCCTTCCTGATCATGGCCATCGCGCTGGCGGCCTTTCTGGGGCCAAGCCTGTCGAATGCGATGATCGCCATCGGCCTGTCGGCCATGCCGGTCTTTATCCGCCTGACCCGCGCGCAGGTCATGTCCGTCAAGACCGAGGATTATGTCGAGGGCGCCCGCGCCATCGGGCTGGGTCACATGGCGATCATGCGCCGTTACATCCTGCCCAACATCATCCCCCCGATCATCGTGCAGGCCACGCTGACCGTCGCCACCGCCATCATCGCCGAGGCGTCGCTGTCCTTCTTGGGCCTTGGCCAGCAGGCTCCGGCACCCAGCTGGGGGTCGATGCTGAACGTCGCCAAGAATTTCCTGACACAGGCGCCTTGGATGGCGTGGTGGCCGGGGGCGGCGATCTTTCTGGTCGTCATCGGCTTCAACCTGATCGGCGACGGGCTGCGCGATGCGCTGGACCCGCGCGAACACTGATTTTTGCGAAGGAGCCGTCATGGCACAATTCACCACCCGCCCCGAAATCACCGGCACCTTCGGCGTCGTCACCTCGACCCATTGGATCGCCACCGCCGTGGGCATGAGCATTCTGGAAAAGGGCGGCAACGCCTTTGACGCCGCCGTCGCCACCGGTTTCGTGCTGCAGATCGTGGAACCGCATCTGAACGGTCCGGCAGGCGATCTGCCCGCGATCATCCATTCGGCGACAACCGGCAAGACGCAGGTGATCTGCGCGCAGGGGCCCGCACCCGCAGGCGCCACCATCGACCATTACCGGGCCGAGGGGTTGGACCTGATCCCCGGCAACGGGTTGCTGGCCACGGTCATCCCCGGCGCTTTTGATGGATGGATGCTGATGCTGCTGGACCACGGCACCATGAGCGTGGCCGAGGTTATGGCCCCCGCCATCCATTACGCACGCCACGGCCATCCGATGCTGCCCCGCGTGGCGGATTCGATTGCCGGACTGGCCAAATTTTTTAAGGCGGAATGGCCGACATCCTATGCCGCATGGCTGCCCGGCGGGCAGGCTCCTGCCGCCCATGCGCTGTTCAAAAATATTGTATTGGCAGACACTTACGCGAAAATTGTCGAAGCCTCCGAGGCTGCGCCCACGCGCGAGGCCGGGGTTCAGGCCGCCCGCGACGCCTTTTACCGCGGCTTTGTGGCCGAGGCCATCGACCGGTTCTGCAAGACGACCGAGGTGATGGATGGCAGCGGCACCAAACACCGCGGCGTGCTGACCGCCGATGACCTGGCCGGTTACAGCGCCACGACCGAGGAGCCGACCTGGGCCGATTACCACGGCTGGAGGGTCGCCAAGACCGGGCCATGGGGGCAGGGGCCGGTGCTGTTGCAGGGGCTGAAGATCCTGGAAGGCATGGACATCGCCGCAATGGACCCCAACGGCCCCGATTTCGTCCATACCGTGATCGAGACGATGAAACTGACCTATGCCGACCGAGAGGTCTATTATGGCGACCCCGTCCGGCACGAGGTGCCGATGCAGGTGCTGCTGTCCGAGGCCTATGCCGCAGATCGCCGCAAGCTGATCGGCGACACGGCCTCGCTGGATCTGCGCCCCGGCACGGTGCCGGGATACGAGGATCAGCGCGCCCGCACGCTGGCCTTGTTGGCCGGCATGGGCAAGGGCGCCGTCTATGAACCGACGATGGCGCATCTGTCGGAAAAGCGCGGCGATACCGTGCATATCGACGTGATCGACCAATGGGGGAACATGGTGTCCACCACGCCGTCGGGGGGGTGGCTGCAAAGCTCTCCGGTGATCCCGGAGCTGGGGTTCTGTCTGAACAGCCGGGCGCAGATGTTCTGGCTGGAACCGGGGTTGCCCACCTCGCTGGAACCGGGGCGGCGTCCGCGGACGACCCTGACGCCGTCGCTGGCCCTGCGCGACGGGGTGCCGCATCTGGCCTTTGGCACGCCCGGCGGCGATCAGCAGGACCAGTGGCAACTGGTCTTCTTCCTGCGCCATGTGCATTTCGAGCCGAACCTGCAGGCGGCCATCGACGCGCCGCTGTTCCATTCGACACATTTCCCCGCCTCGTTCCATCCGCGCACGGCGGCCCCGGGCGGGATGCTGATCGAGGATCGCGTGGGTCAGGCCACCATCGCCGAGCTGCGCCGTCGCGGCCATGACGTCACCGTCACCGGGCCGTGGGATATCGGGCGCCTGACGGCGGCCAGTCGCGACAGCGACGGGATGCTGCGCGCGGCGGCCACGCCCCGGCTGATGCAAGCCTATGCGGCGGGGAGGTGACATGACCGGACCGATCCTGTCGCTGCGCGGGCTGACCACCGCATTCCGGACCGAGGATGGCTGGAAAGAGGTCATCCGCAATATCAGCTTTGACGTGCAACCCTCTGAAACCGTGGCGATTGTTGGGGAAAGCGGGTCGGGGAAAAGCGTCACCTCGCTGTCGATCATGGGGCTGCTGGACAGCCGCGCCCGCGTCTCGGGTCAGGTGCTGCTGGAGGGGCGCGACCTGCTGACCCTGACCGAGGCGCAGATGCGCGCCGTGCGCGGCAATGACATCGCGATGATCTTTCAGGAACCGATGACCTCGTTGAACCCGGTCTTTACCGTGGGCCGGCAGATCGCCGAATTGCTGATCCGCCATGGCAAGGTGCCGAAAGATCAGGTCCGGGCCGAGGTGTTGCGCCTGATGGACCGGGTCCGCATTCCCAATTCTGTCGCGCGGATGGATGAATACCCGCACCAGTTCTCGGGCGGGATGCGCCAGCGGGTGATGATCGCCATGGCGCTGGCCGCGCGCCCGCGCCTGCTGATCGCGGATGAACCGACGACCGCGCTGGATGTGACCATTCAGGGACAGATCCTGGACCTGATCAAGGAGATCCAGGAGGAACAGGGCATGGCCGTCCTGTTCATCACCCATGACATGGGCGTGGTGGCGGAAATCGCCGACCGCACGGTCGTCATGTATCGCGGCGATCATGTCGAAACCGGCGCGACCGCCGATCTGTTCACCGCCGCCCGCCATCCCTATACCCGCGCCCTGCTGGCTGCCGTGCCGCGCTTGGGCGACATGACCGGGCAGGCATGGCCGCTGCGCTTTCCATCGGTGGACATGGACAGCGGCGTGATCACCGCCCAACCGCCCGTCGCCGCCACGGTCGATCGCAGTGCCACCCCGGTCCTGTCGGTCAAGAACCTGGTGACGCGCTTTGGCAGCGGGTCCGACCTTCTGGGCCGTCCGACCGGCAAGGTCCATGCGGTCGAGAATGTGTCCTTTGATCTGTGGCAGGGCGAGACCCTGTCGCTGGTGGGTGAATCGGGTTGCGGGAAATCGACCACGGGCCGGTCGATCCTGCGGCTGGTTCAGCCGGAATCAGGCCATGTGCAGCTGGATGGTTTCGACGTGCTGAACGCGGACGGGCGCGATCTGCGCCGGATGCGGCGGTCGGGGCAGATGATCTTTCAGGATCCCTTCTCCAGCCTCAACCCCCGGATGACCGTCGGCCAGACGGTGATCGAGCCGATTCTGACCCACAAGCTGGCGCGGGGCGCCGATGCGCGCGACCGGGCTGTCGAACTGCTGCGCCAAGTCGGGCTGGATGGTGGGATGATGGACCGCTATCCGCATGAATTCAGCGGCGGGCAGCGCCAGCGCATCGCCATCGCGCGGGTGCTGGGGCTGAACCCCAAGGTGATCGTGGCCGATGAAAGCGTCTCGGCGCTGGATGTGTCGATCAAGGCTCAGGTCTGCAACCTGCTGATGGATCTGCAGGAACGGCTGAAGATCGCCTATCTGTTCATCAGCCATGACATGGCCGTGGTCGAACGGGTCAGCCACCGCGTCGCCGTCATGTATCTGGGCGAGATCGTCGAGATCGGCCCGCGCGAGGCGATCTTTGCCGATCCCCAGCATCCCTATACCCGCAAGCTGATCGAGGCCGTGCCCGTCCCCGACCCCGCCCGTCGCGGCCTGCGCCGCGCGATGGAGGTGGACGAGCTGAAAAGCCCCGTGCGCCCGCTTGGCCATGTGCCGCCCGAACGGCAGTGGCGGCAGGTCGCGGACCGGCATTTCGTGATGGCGGGATAAGGCCCGGCCCTTGACGCGGGCAGGGGGCATGGCACCATCTGGGGCCATGCCTGACGGCGTGCATGAAAGGGCGGATGCAATGGATCTGACGAACTGGACCGGCGCCCCGCGCCCTGCGCATGCGGCGATCGACGGACGCTATGTCCGGCTAGAGCCGCTGACGATGGCCCATGCCGATGCGCTTTATGCGGCGGCCACCGCACCGGGGCGGGACGATCGCTTTCGCTGGCTGTTCGAGACGCCGCCCGCCAGCAGAGCCGAGTTGCAGGACTGGATCGCGGGGGCTTCGACCTCTGCCGATCCGCTGTTCTTTGCCGTCATCGACAAGGCCACCGGCGTTGCCGGGGGTCGACAGGCCCTGATGCGCATTGACACCACCCATGGCGTGATCGAGATCGGCAACATCATGTGGGGGCCCGCCCTGCAGCGCACCCGGATGGCGACCGAGGCGCTGTTTTTGTTCGCCGATCATGCGTTTGCCAATGGCTATCGACGGTTCGAATGGAAATGCAACGACCGGAACGAACCGTCCAAGCGGGCGGCGCTGCGCTTCGGGTTCCGCCCCGAGGGCGTCTTTCGCCAGCATATGGTGGTCAAGGGCGCCAGCCGCGACACCGCCTGGTTCGCCATCACCGATGCGGACTGGCAGCACCTGCGCCCCGCCTATCTGGACTGGCTGGCACCCGGAAATTTTGATGATCGCGGGCAACAGCACCGTCCCCTGCGGGTCTGACTGCAAGGCCTCCTGCCCAAAAGGACAGGTCTCTTTTGCATAGGTTTATGCCTAAACGGAACGGTAGACGCCGATGCGAGTCGCCGGTCCGGGCCGCCCCGGTTTGCCACCATCTTTTCATCAGTTGAAATTTCAAGGGGGCCGTCATGGCTGCAGATTTTACCGGAACGCCGGAAGCCGACGCATTTGACGGCACGCCTGATGCCGACACCATCAACGGCGGTGCGGGCGATGACAGCCTGCGGGGCCTGGACGGAAATGACGTCATGGATGGCGGCGCGGGCAGCGACACGGTCGAAGGCGGCGAAGGTGCCGATGATCTGAGCTGGACCGGCTCTGATACGGGCACCGACCGGGACTTTTATATCGGCGGCGACGGGCATGCGCCGGTTTACAGCGATGACGGCTATGTCATCGGCATGACCGGGTCGGAAAACTATACCTTCGATCCCTATAACCATAACGGCGGCGACAGCCTTGGTCTGAACCTTGGCAACGAGTCCGACATGACGCTGACCTACAGCTCGACCGAGGCCGGGACCGCAACCGATGCGGATGGCAATACGGTCGAGTTCAAGGGGATCGAGCGGGTCTATCTGGGCGATGGCGACATGGTGGTCGACGCCTCGAATGCCGACATTCTGTATCAGGACGGCCCGACCCATACTGTCGGCATGCGCTTGTATTCGGGCAATGGCGACGATGCCATCACCGGCAGCAGCGGCACCGATTATATCCAAAGTGGCGGTGGGAACGACACGGTCCATGCCGGTGACGGCAATGACGTGATCGAGACCGGCAGCGGCGACGACGTCGCCTATGGCGAGGGCGGCGATGATGGGTACCGGTGGGGCAATGGCGGCAGCGACGCCTCGATCGGGAACGATCTGTACGATGGCGGCGCGGGCTTCAACACCGTCAACGCCTGGCAATCCGCCCCCGGCGAGCCGGGCGAGAACGTCGCGGGCGTTCAGGTCGTGCTGGACAGTTCTGCCTCGGGCGATATCGACGCGCTTGGCGGGGTGGACGGGCATCTGCGTTTCCTGAACATGCAGAACCTGCGCACCGGCAGCGGTGACGATATCATCGACGGATCGGCGTCCGGGGTCGACGGTTATCGCATCTTTGCCGATGCGGGCGACGATCGGATCATCGGCAGCGACGGCAATGACACGCTGGAAGGCGGGCTTGGCGCCGACACGATCACCGGCGGCAAAGGCGACGATTTCATCTCGATGAACGGCAGCATCTTTTCGGCCACCTCGCTTCCCGATGCGCATCGCGACACATTGGTTCTGGGCGACGATTTCGGTCAGGACACCATCCGCGCCTTTTCCTTTGGCGACGGTCTGGATGACGAGGGCAATCCCGCCCCCGCCGATCATTTGGATGTCAGCGAGTTGCATGACGCCGAGGGCAATGCCGTCCGCGTCTCGGACACCACCGTGCGCGGCGATGTGGATCAGTATGGCAACGAATTCGCCGTCATCACCTTTCCCAATGGCGAAGAGCTGTGGCTGCAGGACGTCGATCCCGCCAGCCTGACGCCCGAACGTCTGAACGCGATGGGCATTCCCTGCTTTGCGGCAGGCACGATGATCCTGACCCCCAAGGGTCAGGTCGCGGTCGAGGATCTGCGCCCCGGCGATCTGGTCATGACCGGCCGGCACGGCCCACGCCCGGTTCGCTGGACCGGGGGGCGGACGCTGGACCGCATCGATCTGGCCTTGTCGCCGCGGCTGAACCCGATCCGCATCCGGGCCGGGGCCTTGGGTCTGGGGCTGCCGGTCGCGGATCTGACCGTCTCGCCCCAGCATCGCGTGCTGATCCGTTCGGCCATCGCACAGCGGATGTTCGGCACGGATGAGGTTCTGGTGGCCGCGCGCCAGCTGACCGCGCTGGACGGCATCGACGAGGTTCGGGTGGACAGCGTCACCTATGTCCATATCCTGTTCGACCGCCACGAGACGGTGTTCTCGAACGGCGCCGAGACCGAGTCGCTGTATACCGGCGCCGAGGCGATGAAATCCCTTGGCCGCGCCGCGCAGGACGAGATCTTCGCCTTGTTCCCCGAGCTGCGCGCCGCCCCGTCCGAACCCGCACGGCCCTTTGTGCCGGGCGCCAAGGCGCGGCAACTGGCGCAGCGCCACCACCGGAACGGCAAGGCCCTGCTGGGCTGAGCCGGACCGACACGCGCTGCCACGCGCCCTGCATCTGCCTGACAATGCGGCGAAAAAGGGCAGGGCGCGCGATTTCGGCGGCAGCGTTCGCCATTCGGGCCGATGAGTGCTTTTACCGGCCCGCAGGCTCTGCCAATCTGAACCTGCGCGCGCCGGAACGGGAAAGCATCATGGATCACGTCAATCAGCTGCTGATCGTTTATGCGGCCTATGTCATCGCGACGGCCAGCCCCGGTCCCAGCAATATGGCAATCATGGCCGTGGCCATGCGTCAGGGACGCGGCCCGGCGCTGACGCTGGCCTTGGGGGTGATGACCGGCAGCCTGATCTGGGCCGTCCTTGCCGCCAGCGGCATGTCGGCCTTTCTGGCCAGCTATGCCCATGCGCTGTTCGCATTGAAGATCGTCGGCGGCGTCTATCTGCTGTATCTGGCCTTTCGCGCGGCGCGTTCGGCCCTGCGCGGACAGGCGCCCGAGGCCGGTCTCGTCGATGCGCCCGCCAGCCGCAGGGCGCTGTACCGGCGCGGGATGCTGCTGCATCTGACCAACCCCAAGGCGGTGCTGGCATGGATGGCGATCATGTCGTTGGGCCTGCGTCCGGACGCGCCCGCCGCCACCCTGCAGGCGATCATTCTGGGCTGCGCCGGTCTGGGGCTGATCGTCTTTGGCGGCTATGCACTGGTCTTTTCGACCGCGCCCATGGTGCGAGCCTATCAAAAAGCCCGGCGGGGGATCGAGGGCGTGCTGGCGCTGTTCTTCGGCTATGCGGGCCTGCGCCTGCTGATGGCGCGGGTCTGACCGGGGGCGGGAAAGCCGGACCGTCGGGGCGATCGTCTGGCGGCCATCGAAACGATCCGGTCCGGTCATCGGGTTTCATCCCCACACCTCTTCAAGGCGTCCCTGAAGCAACCCTGCGGGTTCATCGAACGGACCCTGGCGGGGCGTCTCGGGTCCGCGCCTCAGTCCCAGCCCGGCGGATCGTTCTGCGCGGTGGCCGGGCGCTGGCCCGACAGGGCGGTCAGCACATGCCCGACGCTGCCCAGACCCACCCGCACCAGCGCCTCGGTGGTCGAACCGCCCAGATGCGGCGTGAAGATCACCTGATCGAACGCTGCCAGCGGCCCCTGCGGCGCGCCGTGTGAATAGACATCCAGACCCGCCGCCCCGATCCGGCCCGCCGCCAGTGCATCGGCCAGTGCCGCCTCGTCCACGAGGCCTGCGCGGGCGGTGTTGATCAAAATCGCGCCGGGCTTGCAGGCGGCAAAGCGGGCCGGTCCCATCAGCGCCTGCGTTTCCGGGCGCAGCGGCGTGTGCAGCGAGATCAGGTCGGCGCGGGCCAGCCCGGCCTCCAGTTGCGCCACCGTCTCGAAGGGGGCGGGGACGGTGGCGCGCGGCGAATGGACCAGCACATCAATGCCAAAGGCATCGCGCAGCATCTGGCCGAACCCCGCGCCGATGGCCCCCCATCCGACGATCAGTGCGGTCTTGCCCGACAGCTCGGTCGTCGTCCACCGCTCTCGAAAGCCGGGGCGGGCGTTGCGTTCGTCGCGGTCGGCGGCGGGGATGCGCCGCGCCGCCGCGATCGACAAGCCAAGCGCCAGCTCCATCACCGAGCGGGCATTGGCGCCGGGCGTGTTGCAGACAAGGATGCCCAGTTCGGTGGCTGTGACCTTGTCGATGGCGTCATGGCCCGCGCCATGCGCGACAACCACCCGCAGGCCCGGTGCGGCCCGCATCGCGCGCCCCGAAAACCCGGCATCGCGGGTGATGACCGCCTGACAATCCGCGACCCGCGTCAAAATCGAGGCTTCGGACGGATCGGGGCAGATCACCGGTTCGATCCCGTTCTCGCGCAGCAGGGTCAGGGCATCGGCATGGACCGGCTGCACGATCAGGCATTTGATCATCGGGTCGTCTCCTTGGGGCGTCATGATGCCCGGTGGTCGGGAAAGGCGCGGCGGAAATGTCCGGATGCGGGGGGCCCTCAGCGCTGCAGCCGCTGTTCAAGCCGCGCGATCAACCGGTCCAGCTCCGCGATATCGGTGGGCGTCAGGCGCGGCCCCGGCGCGCGGGTGGCGGCGCAGGCGATGGCGCCGCGCCGCATCAGGATCTGCTTGCGCAGCGCCAGACCCCATCCGGGCTGCTGTTCATGGCGCAGAAGCGGCAGATACAGATCGAACAGATCCTCGGCGGCGTCGGGCTGCCCGGCATGATGCAGATCGACGGTCTGCACCAGCGCCTCGGGATAGGCAAAGCCGGTCATCGCCCCATCCGCCCCGCGCGCCAGTTCCTGCGGCAGATAGAGGCCGCCATTGCCGCACAGGATCGACAGCCGCGCCACCGCCCCGTCCCGTTCCTGTGCCCGCAGGGCCGAGATCTTGGTCAGGCCCGGCCAATCCTCGTGTTTCAGCATCACCATCTGCGGCAGTGCCTCGGACAGCTGCCGGATCAGCCGGGCCGAGACGGGCACCCCGGTCGCCAGCGGGAAATCCTGAAAGACCAGTGGCGCATCGGGGCCAAGGGCAGCCGCCACGGCATGGATATAGCCCTCGACCCGGTCGTCGCGGGCCGGGCCACGATCGGGGGTGACCATCAGGCCCGCCGCGCCCTTGTCCATCGCATGCCGGCCCAGATCGGCCAGATTGCCCAATCCTGGGTCCGAGATGCCCACCACCACCGGCAGGTCGGTGCGCGCCAGAACCCGGTCGATTACGGCGCGGCGTTCATCGGCGGTCAGCTTGTCGGCCTCGCCCATCATGCCCAGGATCGTCAGGCCGGTGACGCCGGTTTGGGCATACAAATCGACCAGCCGGTCGAGGCTGTTCCAATCGATGGCACCGGTCTGATCAAAAGGCGTCGCGGCAATGATGAAGACGCCGCGCGTGTCGCGGTGGATGGGCTGCGCCATGGGTCGGTCCTTTCAGATTATTGTGCGAAGACGCTGTCGAAATCGGCAAAGCCCTTGACCTCGATCGGGTTGCCCGAGGGGTCGAAGAAGAACATCGTGCGCTGTTCGCCCGGCTCGCCCGGAAAGCGGATGACCGGGGGGATGTCAAAGGTAAGGCCCCGCTGTTCCAGCCGGTCGGACAAGGCCAGCCAGTCGGGCAGGGCCAGCACCACGCCCAGATGCGGCATCATCACCATGTGATCGCCGACCTTGCCGGTGCGTGTCGTCGCAAAGGGCGTGCCCAGATGGAAGGACAGCTGATGACCGAAAAAGTCGAAATCGACCCAGGTGTCGGTCGACCGCCCTTCGGTGCAGCCCAGCACATCGCCGTAAAAGCGGCGGGTCTCATCCAGATCGGTGACATGGATGGCAAGATGGAACAGGGACCGCATGGCAACCTCCGGGCTTTTTGCGCTTGTCCCCGGTTAGCCGGATCGCAGAGAAAGCAAAAACGGAATAATCTTGGGCTGAGGGAAAGAATTTCCGATGGATACCCGGTTTGTCGAAAGCCTGATCGCGGTGGCCGATCACGGCTCGATCGTGGCGGCGGCGCGGGCGCAGGCGCTGACCCCGGCGGCGGTCAGTCAGCGCATTCAGGTGCTGGAACGCGATCTGGGCGTGGCGCTGCTGACGCGCCGTGCGAATGCCGCCGATCCCACGATGGCCTGTCGCGACCTGCTGCCCGATCTGCGACGCCTTGTGGCGCTGGCAGATGGCCTGCACCGCCGGGTCGATCCCGCCTTGGCCGAAGGGGTGCTGCGGCTTGGCGCCATCTCGACCATGCTGACGGCGCTGATCCCGGACCTGCTGCGCGCCCTGCAGACCGTCGCCCCCGCGCTGGAGATGCGGATCGAACCGGGCAG
Organism: Paracoccus nototheniae; assembly: GCF_004335005.1. Classification (GTDB taxonomy): domain Bacteria; phylum Pseudomonadota; class Alphaproteobacteria; order Rhodobacterales; family Rhodobacteraceae; genus Paracoccus; species Paracoccus nototheniae. Next base: position 113,103 of record NZ_RQRT01000002.1, read on the forward strand.
TTCCGCCGCACTCTATCAACGCGTGGTCGAGGGGGTGCTGGATGCCGCACTGATCGTCTCGCCCCCATTCGATCCACCCGCGCCCTTTCAGCAGCGCACCATCCGCCACGAGCCGTTGCGCCTGATTGCCCCGCCCGGGCGGCAGGGGCTGGCCGCCGTGCTGCGGGATCTGCCGCTGGTGGCCTATGATCCGCGATCCTGGGGCGGGCAGATCGGGCAGCGCTATCTGCGCGATCATGACCTGTCTCCGCGCCGCCTGTGCGAGTTGGACAGTCTGGAAACCATCGTCGATCTGGTGGCCAGCGGCATCGGCTGGTCGCTGGTCCCGCATTGGCCCGGCCTGACCGGGGGCCAGCCGCTGCACGACGGGCATCTGTATCAGCGCCGGATCGTACTGCTGACGCCTGCCGCGCCTACCCGCCCGGCGCTGCAACGCGCCCTTCTGGATGCGATGGGGCAGGTGGTGGGCTGAGTGCGACAAGGCGTGCCGCGCCCAAAGTCAGGGCAGCGGCAGCCATTGATGCGCAACGGGCGGGCAGGCGGGCTTCATATAATCTTTGGTTATAATACGACTATAGAAATAATCCTGTTTTATATTGCCAGCCCCCGTTCCGCTCCGCGCATGATGGGACAAGTCCCGCCCCCATCACCCCGACAGGAGATCACGATGCGCGCCCCATCCACCCTTTTGACCCTTGGAACCGCTGCCCTGCTGGCCACATCGGTGCAGGCCCAGACCCCCGACGCCTTTCGCGTCGCGCTGGACGGCACTTTTGCCCCCCATGCCATGCCGACGCTGGATGGCGGGGTCGAGGGGTTCAACGTCGATCTGGCCAATCTGATCGGCGAGACCCTGGGCGCCGAGATGACCGTGGATTCGGCGCAGTTTTCGGGCCTGATCCCGGCGCTGCAGGCGGGCACCTATGATTTTCTGGTGGCGCCCGTGACTGTGAACGAGGAACGCGCCGCGAACCTGCTGTTCACCGAAGGCTTCATGGACACCAATTTCGCCTTTGTCGTGCCCGCCGGGTCGCCCGAATACACGTCATTGGAGGATTTCCGCGGCAAGACCATCGCGGTCAACCGCGGCTCGGCCTATGACAGCTATCTGACCGAAAACGCTGCCGAATACGGGTGGGAGGTGGTCAGCTTTGGCACCAATACCGACGCGGTCGAGGCGGTGACGACGGGCCGCGCGGATGCCAACCTTGCGGGCAATACCGTCGCCGCATGGTCGGCCAAGCAGAACCCGCGCGTCGATCTGTCCTTCGAGATCGAGACCGGGCTGGTCTGGGCGCTGTCCTTTCGTCAGGACGACACCGAAACCCGCAATCTGGTCGACCGGGCACTGGAATGTCTGAAATCGGAAGGCGCGCTGGCAGACCTGTCCGAGAAATGGTTCGGCGTCACCCCGGCCGAGGGCAGCACCATTGTTACCCCCACGCCCGGCTATGGCGTGCCGGACATGCCCGGTTATGAGGACAGCGATCACGCGGTCTCCTGCGATTTCGGCTGACGCACTCCGCAACAAGGAAAACGCCCGATGACCCCCCGTCCGATGCTGGAAATCGCCGCGCTGGAGAAACGCTTTGGCGACACGCAGGTGCTGCGCAACATCAACCTGCGCGTCGCGCCGGGGGAACTGGTCTTTGTCATCGGGCCGTCGGGATCGGGCAAGTCCACCATGCTGCGTTGCTGCAACCGGCTGGAGGAACCGACCTCGGGCGCGATCATGCTGGACGGGCAGAACATCACCGGCTGCGGCGCGCAGGCCCTGAACCGGATGCGGCTGCAACTGGGCATGGTCTTTCAGGGCTTTCATCTTTACCCGCATATGAACGTCTTGAAAAACGTCATGCTGGCGCAGGAAAAGGCCCTGAAACGCCCCCGCCCCGAAGCGCAGGCCCGCGCGATGGCGATGCTGGAACAGGTCGGGCTGGCGCATAAGGCCGATGCCATGCCCTCGGATCTGTCGGGTGGTCAGCAACAGCGCGTGGCGATCGCCCGGGCGCTGGCGCTGGACCCCAAGGTGATGCTGTTCGACGAGCCGACCTCGGCGCTGGACCCCGAACTGGTCGGATCGGTCCTGAAGGTGATGAAGGATCTGCGCCAAGCCGGCATGACCATGCTGGTCGTCAGCCACGAGATGGGCTTTGCCCGCGAGGCCGCCGACCGGGTCATCTTCATGGACGCGGGCGTCGTGGTCGAAGAGGGCACCCCCGACCAGATCTTTGGCGCGCCGAAAATGGCGCGGACGCAGGAATTCCTGTCGCGCGTGTCGGGCTGAGATGGAGCGGTTTCTGCAAACCTTCTTCGACGGCGCGGTCATGGCGCGATACCTGCCGGATTTTCCGGCCGGGATCTGGGTCACGCTGTATCTGGGCGCGGCCATCGTGGTTGCGGGCATCGCCGTGGGTCTTGGGCTGGCCTGCCTGCGCGCGATGGGCCATCGCTGGCTGAACGCGCTGATCATCGTCTATGCCGATATCGGGCGGGCGCTGCCGCCGCTGGTCGTGATCCTGATCTTTTACTTCGGCCTGCCGGGTCTGGGCATCCGGCTGTCCGGGCCGATGGTGCTGTTTCTGGTGCTGGGCGGCGTACTGGCCGCCTTTGCCGAAGAGATTTTCTGGGCCGGGCTGACATCCGTCCCCAAGGGCCAATGGGAGGCCGGTCGCGCCACCGGCCTGACATTCGCCCAGACCTTGATCCAGATCGCCCTGCCACAGGCCATCCGCCTTGGCATTCCGCCGCTGGTCAACCGGGTGCTGGCGATCACCAAGATGACCGCGCTTGGGTCCGTGATCGGCGTGTCCGAGATTCTGTCGGTCGCCTCCGAGGCGCAAAGTTTCTCCGGCTCGGCCACGCCCTTGACGATGGGCGCGCTGGTCTATGTGGCGATCTTTCTGCCGCTGGTCATCGCGACGCGGCTGCTGGAACGCCGCTATGCGTGGAGGGCCTGAGGGATGGATAACTTCGTCGATCTGTTTCTGAACATCGAGGTGATGCGCCAGACCCTGCCGCTGCTGCTGCGCGGGCTGTGGATGACGCTGAAGCTGTGTGCAGCGGTGATCGGGCTGGGCTTGCTGGGCGGGCTGATCCTGTCGCTGGCCTCGCTGGCGCGGTCGCGTTGGATCCGCTGGCCCGCCATCGCGCTGATCGACCTGTTGCGGGCAATGCCGCCGCTGGTTCTGCTGATCTTCATCTATTCCGGCCTGCCTTTCGCGGGGCTGGAGATCGCGCCCTTTGCCGCCGTGGTGGTGGCGTTCTTTCTGAACAATTCATCCTATTACGCCGAGGTCTATCGCGCCGGCATCCAATCCGTGCCGCGCGGCCAGACCGAGGCGGCGCGGGCCAGCGGCCTTTCCGCCCCACAGACGCTGGCCTATGTCGTGCTGCCGCAGGCGGTGCGAAACGTGCTGCCCGACCTGTTGTCGAACACGGTCGAGGTGGTGAAACTGACCTCGCTCGCCTCGGTCGTGTCTCTGGGCGAGATGCTCTATTCGGCCAATATGGCCCGATCCCTGACCTATAATTCGTCGCCGCTGGTGCTGGCGGGGCTGATCTATCTGGCGCTTTTGTGGCCGCTGGTCCGCCTTGTCAGCCGCTATCAGCGCCGGCTTGCTGTCTGAACAAAGGAAATGACCCGATGACGACAATGATCCTTGGCGGCGCCCAGATGGGGCCGATCCAGCAGGCCGACAGCCGCGCCGCGGTGGTGGCGCGGATGGTCGACCTGCTGCGCGCGGCCCATGCAAAGGGCGTGACCATGCTGGTCTATCCCGAACTGGCGCTGACCACGTTCTTTCCGCGCTGGTATGCCGAGGACCGGGCCGAGATGGACCACTGGTTCGAAACCGAGATGCCCAACGGCGCCACCGCGCCCCTGTTCGATCTGGCCCGCGATCTGGGCGTGGCGATCACCTTCGGCTATGCGGAACTGACGCCCGAGGGGCGGCATTTCAACACCTCGATCCTGACCAATCGTCAGGGCGAGATCGTGGGAAAATACCGCAAGGTGCATCTGCCCGGCCATGTCGAACTGGACCCGGACCGCACCCATCAGCATCTGGAAAAACGCTATTTCGAACCCGGCGATCTGGGCTTCAATGTCTGGCGGAACGGAGGCGTGGTGATGGGCATGGCGATCTGCAACGACCGCCGCTGGCCCGAAACCTATCGCGAGCTGGGGCTGCAGGGGGTGGAACTGGTGACCATCGGCTATAACACCCCCTCCGTGAACAGCCAGCTGGGCGACGAAGGTTTGGCGCAGCGTCTGTTTCATTCCGATCTGGTGATGCAGGCGGGCGCCTATCAGAACGCCACCTTCGTCGCGGGCATCGCCAAGGCGGGGCTTGAGGATGGCCATCACCTGATGGGCGGGTCCATCATCGTCGATCCCAATGGCATGGTCATCGCCCGCGCCGACACCGAGGATGACGAGCTGATCGTGGCGGATTGCGACTTTGCGCTGTGTGCCTTCGGTAAGGCCACCGTCTTCGACTTTGCCCGCCACCGCCGGATCGAGCATTATACCCGCACCGGCACCCAGACCGCCGCCATCGTCCCGAGGTAACCCCATGTTCGACACAGTCATCCACGGCGGCACGCTGGTCACCGCCAGCGACACGTTCCGCGCCGATATCGGCATCACCGGCGGCCGCATCGCGGCGCTTGGCGCGGGGCTGGACGGTCACCGCCGGATTGACGCCACCGACCGGCTGGTGATGCCCGGCGGGATCGAGGGGCATTGCCACATCGCGCAGGAAAGCAGCGCCGGGCTGATGTCGGCGGATGATTATTATTCGGGCTCTGTCTCGGCGGCCTTCGGGGGCAATTCCTGCTTTATCCCCTTTGCGGCCCAGCAGCGCGGTCAGTCGGTCGATGATGTTCTGGCGACCTATGACGCCCGCGCCGCGCCGCATTCGGTGCTGGATTATTCCTATCACCTGATCATCTCGGACCCGCGCCCCGAGGTGCTGGCCGATCAGCTGCCGCGCGCTTTTGCCCGGGGGATCACCTCGTTCAAGGTCTTCATGACCTATGACTTGATGAATCTCGGTGATGCGGGGATGCTGGATATCCTGACCGTCGCCAAGGCGCATGGCGCGATCACCATGGTCCATGCCGAAAACAACGACATGGTGAAATGGATGAACCGCCGTCTGGCCGATGCCGGGCTGACCGCGCCGAAATACCACGCCATCAGCCGCCCCGAGCTGGCCGAGGAAGAGGCGATCAACCGCGCGATTTCCCTGGCGAAACTGGTCGGGGCGCCGCTGTTCATCGTCCATGTCTCGACCGCCGGGGGGGCTGCGATCGTCCAGCGCGAACGGTTGGCGGGGGGGCAGGTCTTTGCCGAGACATGCCCCCAATATCTGGCCCTGACCCGCGACGATCTGGACCGACCGGGGATGGAGGGGGCCAAATACATCTGCTCGCCCCCCCTGCGCGACGCCGCCACGCAGGAGGCGCTGTGGTCCCATATCCGGCAGGGCACGTTCGACAGCGTCTCATCGGATCACGCGCCCTATCGGTACGACGCGACCGGCAAGCTGCTGCACGGTGCGGATGCGCCCTATCCCAAAATCGCCAACGGGATGCCGGGGATCGCGATGCGGCTGCCCTATCTGTTCTCGGAAGGGGTGGGCAGGGGGCGCATCACCCTGCAGCAATTCGTGGCTTTGTCATCCACCAATGCCGCGCGCATGTTCGGGCTGACGCAAAAGGGCAGCCTGATGCCCGGCATGGATGCCGATATCGCCATCTGGAACCCGCACGAGGTCCGCACCGTGACCGCCGCCGATCAGCATGACAAGATGGATTACACCCCGTTCGAGGGGATGCAGATCACCGGCTGGCCCGAAACGGTCCTGTCGCGGGGCGCGGTCATCGTTCAGGACGGCACCCTGCATGCGCAGCCAGGGCAGGGCCGCTTTGTCGCCCGCGCGCCGGTCGATCTGACCGCGCGGCCCGGCATCGCTGTCAAGGAACTGACGCCCGCCCATAATTTCGGCGCAAGGATCGCACCATGACCCATGGCCCCATTCTGGTGATTAACCCCAATTCCTCGCGCCGGGTGACGGACGGGCTGGCGCAGGCGCTGCGGCCCTATGCGCTGCCGGGCGGGCCGGTTTTCGAATGTCTGGACATCCCCGAAAGCCCCGCCACCATCGCATCGGAAGATGACGTGGCGCGCTGCGGGTTGCGGCTGGCGGAACTGGCGCAGGGGCGGACCGATGCCTCTGCCGTGGTGATCGCCTGTTTCTCGGATCCGGGTCTGGATCTGGCGCGGGATCTTTTGTCCATCGCGGTGATCGGCATCCAGCAGGCGGGCATCCTGACCGCCATGGCCCGGGCCGACCGGTTCGGCATCATCGCCCTGTCGCCGGCTTCGGTCGCGCGGCATATGCGGCGGATGCGGGGCATGGGCGTGCTGGACCGGCTGGCGGGGGAAGAGGCCCTGCCCGGCGTCAGTGCCGAGGATGCGGGCCATTCCGATGCCGTCTATGCCCAGACCCTGACCGCCGGGCAGCGGCTGGTGGCGCAGGGCGCGGGGGCGATCGTTCTGGGTTGCGCGGGCTTTGCGCCCCGCCGGGCGGCGCTGGAGGCGGCGCTTGGCGTGCCGGTCATTGACCCGGTTCAGGCCGCCGCCGTCATCGCCCTTGGCGCCGTGCTGGCCTGACGGGCATGGTCGCGCCCGATATTTCCCTGCGCCTGCTGGAGATTTTTTCGGCGATGATGCGGGCCGAAACGACGGTCGAGGCCGCCGAGGCGCTTGGCGTGTCGCAGCCCGCCGTCTCGGCCGGGCTGCGCCAGCTGGAGGTTCAGCTGGGCATCACCCTGTTCGAACGCACCCATCGCCGCCTCGTCCCCACCGCCGAGGCGCGCCTGCTGTATGAGGAGATCAAGCCCGTCTTCGGCCTGATGCGCAGCTTTGCGGGCCGCGCGCGCGACATCCGGCAGGGGAAATCGGGGCGGCTGCGGGTCATCGCGACGCCGCCTTTGGGCCACACGCTGGCGCCCCGCGCGCTGCGCCATTTCCTGCAGGGTCGGCCCGATGTGTCGGTCGCCTATGATGTGCGGCGGCTGGAACATGTGCTGGAGGCCGTGCAGACAGGCGCCGCCGATCTGGGGCTGGCTTTGTCGATGGACCGCGACCCCTCGGTCAATACCGAGGTTCTGCATCAGGGCCATATGGTCGCGCTGGTCCCGGCTTGCGGCGATCTGGCGGGCCGGGCGGCGATCACGCCGCAGGATCTGGGGCCGGATCTGGGGCAGGAACCGGGCGGCAGCGGGTTCGGTCTGATCGGGCTGGCCGAGGAATCCATTCTGGGACTGCTGGTCAAGACCGCCTTCGATCAGGCGGGCGTGGCCTATGCCCCACGGGTCGAGGTCCGCTATGCCTCGACCGCCGCCGTGCTGGCAAATGAGACGGGCGGCGCGACGGTGATCGACCCCTATACGGCGGCCTTTCATGGCACGCCGCAGATGGCGATCCGGCCCTTTTCGCCGCCCTGCGGGGTGTCGGCCATCCTGATCACAAGGAAAGGCGTGCCGCGCCCGCATCTGGTCCACAGCTTCATCGCGGAACTGCGACCGCTGTTTTCGGACCTGATCAGCCCGGCCCGGTCGTGACCGGGCAAGGGCGGTGCCGCAGGGTCACGGCACGATCAGGTATTTCTGACCCGTGGCCTTTTTCGTGCAGGCGCGCGCTATGTCTGTCGTCAGCAGGTCGGGCAGGCTGACCGTCGCCGTGTAATGGCTGGCAAATGTCGTCGTCATGCCGTCCGCGACCCGCGCGCGCATTCGCTTTTGCGTGTCCGCATCGATGCTGCGCAGGAAATTGAACAGCAGCCAGCCGCCGATCGACCAGGTGAACCCGAAACCGCGCCGCAGGATCGACGGCCTCGTGTCCAGCGCGCCATAGATATAGGCCTGCTTCAGCGTGGCCGAGCCATAGCGGTCATAGCCCTCCATCTTGCGGGCGGCCACGGCCTCCATCGCGTTCAGGATCTGGCTGGTCATCTCGCCTCCGCCGATGGCATCGAAGGCCAGCGTCGCGCCGGTCGCCTCGATCGCCTGTTCCAGATCGGCGGTAAAGCTGTCGGCGCTGCTGTCGACGATATGAGTGGCGCCGATGCCGCGCAGCAGATCGGTCTGTGCGGTGCTGCGCACGATATTGACCAGCGGGATGCCGTCTTCCTGACAAATCCGGACCAGCATCTGCCCCAGATTCGAGGCGGCGGGCGCATGCACGATGGCGCTGTGACCCTCGGCTCGCATCGTTTCGACAAATCCAAGCGCGGTCAGCGGATTGACGAACAGCGAGGCGCCGTCAGCCGCCTTGGCGCCTTCGGGCAGCACGATGCAGGCATCGATCCCGATCAGGCGGAATTCGGCATACATCGCGCCCCCGATCATCGCGACGCGCCGCCCGATCAGATGCGCCTGATCCGGCCCCGCCGCAACGACGGTGCCCGCAGCCTCGTTGCCCACCGGCAAAGATTGCCCGATCCGGGCGCGCACGGCGGCAAGCCCTGCATCCGACACGCGGGCGCTCAGCCCGGACCCACCGTCGTCCAGGGTCAGCGTGTCCATGTCCGCAGGCCCGAACAGCAGCCCCAGATCGGATGGATTGACCGGCGCGGCCTCAATCCGCACCAGCAGCTGGCCCGGCCCGGGATCGGACAGTTCGACCTGTTCCAGATGCAGGCGCAGCATCCCGTCCGCGGTGATGGTCGATCGCAATTCCTGGCTGGTCTGTGTCATGCGGTCCTCGCAAAGATGTCCAATGGCGGAACAACGCGTCAGATCGCTCTCGCGCACCATCGGTGCAGCGATTTTTCAGCGAAAAGGGGGGCGCGATCCGGGCCGCGCCCCGCCGTCATCAGAAGGTGAAGTCGTTGATGTCCAGATTGGCGCGGGCGAAATCCTCCAGCACGATCACCGTGTTCTGGTTGATCTGCAGCACCGTGTCGCTGCCCTGCTGGGTGGCGCCGCTGATCGCGCGCTGGACCTGACCGCGATCCAGATCGTCGATCTCGATCCGGTCGAGACCGTTCTGAAAATCGGTGATGCGGTCGCGGCCATCGCCCAGATCGAATTCGAACCGGTCCGCGCCGATCCCGCCGGTCAGCACGTCATTGCCGCGCCCGCCATCCAGCGTGTCATTGCCATATCCGCCATGCAGCAGGTCGGCACCATCCTCGCCCTCCAGCTCGTCGCGACCCAGATTGCCGAACAGCCGGTCATTGCCGATGCCGCCTTCCAGATCGTCGTCGCCATTCCCGCCATGCAGCACGTCATTGCCGCGCTGCCCTTCCAGATCGTCATTGCCGTCGCCGCCGAACAGCGTGTCGGCGCCATAGCCACCCCACAGGTCGTCATCGCCCGCATCGCCCCACAGGACGTCATTGCCCAGATTGCCATAGATCGTATCGTTGCCGATGCCGCCCGCAGCCCGGTCGTCGCCGCCATTGCCAAGGATCGTATCCGCGCCGCCGCGCCCAAAGATCAGATCCGCGACCGCGCTGCCGTTGATGCGGTCCCCAGCCTGTGTGCCAAGATATGTTGCCATGACAATCGTCCTTTTTCCGATGGTGACCGCTTTCGGGGCGGCCCTTGTGCGAATCGGTTTAGCACGCTGCGTCTGACAGCCCGCTGACGCCGGTTGTCAGCCCGCTGTCAGGTCCGCTCTGCTAGACCCGGGTTCATGAACAGACATTTCAGCACCCTTCTTCTGACCCTGTCGCTGGCGCCCGCCTCGCTTGATGCACAATCCGCGACCCCCGATTACGAAACCGCCCGCCGCGCCGTGCTGCGCGGCGAGATGCTGCCGCTGGAACGCATCCTGACGCTGGTCGAGGCTGATCACCCCGGCCAGATCGTCGAGGTGGAGCTGGAAAACGAAGATGGGATATGGCTGTATGAGGTCGAAGTTCTGACCCCTGCCGGGCATCTGATCGAAATCGATCTGGACGCGCGCACCGGCGAAATTCTGGGCTATGAGGAAGAAGACGACTGATGCGTGCCCTTGTGGTCGAGGATGATGCCAGGATCGCCGCCGATCTGGGCCGGGCGCTGAGCGCCTCGGGGTTTCGGGTCGAGACGCTGTCCTCGGGGCGCGAGGCGTGGTTCCGGGGCGGGACCGAAAATTATGATCTGATCGTGCTGGATCTGGGCCTGCCCGATCTGGACGGGCTGACGGTGCTGAAACGCTGGCGGGCCGAGGGATGCGATACGCCCGTCCTGATCCTGACCGCGCGCGGCGCCTGGACCGAACGGGTCGAGGGGATCGAGGCCGGGGCCGATGATTATCTGCCCAAACCCTTCCGGATGGAGGAACTGGTCGCCCGCGCCCGCGCGCTGGTCCGCCGCGCCGGCGGGCGGGCCGAACCGCGCATCGATCTGGGCCTGCTTGGCATCGATCTGAACCGGATGACCGTGACGGTCGGCGGCGTGCCCGTCGCGGTGACTCCGCTGGAATTTCGCCTGATCGCCTTTCTGGCGCTGCATCGCGACCGCGTGGTTTCGCCCACCGAATTGCTGGAACATCTTTACGGCGACGATGACGCACGCGAGGCGAATGCGCTGGAGGCGGTGATCGCCCGCCTGCGTCGCAAGCTGGGGCCGGGCATCATCGCGACGCGGCGGGGCTTCGGGTATCATCTGGACATGCCGGAATGAAACCTCTGTCGCTGCGCTGGCGGCTGGTGCTGATCGGCGGGGCGGCGATCGGGCTGGTCATGGCGCTGTCGGTGACCATGCTGGCGGTGCTGTTCGACCGCCATGTCCAGCGCGTGGGCGTCGAGGATCTGCGCGACCGGGCGCTGACGCTGCTGTCGGGGATCGAACCCGGCGCGCAGCCCGGCCAGCCGCCGCGCCTGCGCGACCAGCCCCGCAACCCGGCATGGCAGCGACCCTTTTCGGGGCATTACTGGCAAGTCTGGCTGGGCGATCAGGTGCTGCGGTCCCGGTCCCTGTGGGACGAAGTCTTGCCGGTCGATCCGACCCCGCCGCCGCCGGGCGCGGGGCGGGTGCTGACCCTGCCCGGTCCCGCCGGACAGACCCTGCTGGTTCTGGATCAGCAGGTGCTGATCGGGCGCGGCGATCTGGCCGTCCCGGTGCGTCTGCTGGTGGCCGAGGATCAGGACGATGCCGCCGCCGCCCGCGCCGCCTTTCTGCGCGATCTGATGCCATGGCTGGGCGGGCTGATGGTGGCGCTGATGCTGGGATCGTTTCTGCAGGTGACGCTTGGCCTGCGCCCTTTGGCGCAGGTCGGCGCGCATCTGGACGGGCTGGCGCAGGGCCGCCGCGCCAGACTGGGGCAGGATCTGCCCGCCGAGGTGGCCCCGCTGGCCGACCGTCTGGACCGGCTGCTGGATGACCGAGACCGCGAACTGGATCGGGCGCGCCACCGGGCGGGCGATCTGGCGCATGGGTTCAAGACGCCGTTGCAGGCGCTGATGGGCGATGCGCAAAACCTGCGTGATCTGGGCCAGCCGCAGATCGCCGCCAGCATCGAACAGGTCGCCACCGTCATGCGCCGCCATGTGGACCGCGAACTGGCCCGCGCCCGCATCCGGACCGACGCCGCCCATGCCCGGGCGGAAATCGCCCCCGCCGTCGAGCGTGTGATCGGCGTGCTGTCGCGCACGCCTGCCGGGGCGGGCATGGGCTGGCGGATCGACGTGCCACCCGGTCCTTCGGCCCGCATCGACCCCGACGATCTGACCGAGGCATTGGGCGCGCTGTTGGAAAATGCGCTGCGCCACGCGCGGTCGCAGGTCGGCGTCGCGCTGCGGGTTCAGGGCGCGCATCTGGACCTTGCGATCCGCGATGACGGCCCCGGCGTGCCGCCCGCCGCGCTGGAGCGTCTGGTGCAGCGCGGCGTCCGGCTGGATGAAAGCGGCGACGGGCAGGGCATCGGTCTGGCCATCGCGACCGAGATCGCCGAGGCCGCAGGCGGCGGTCTGACGCTGGCCAATGCCGATCCGGGCCTGCTGGTCCGGCTGCGCCTGCCGCTGCATCTGTCGTCAGGCGTCCCGGCCTGACAGGGTCGTGACAAAGCCTTCGGCCTGCAGGTCGCCCAGAAGGGCGGCGATATCGGCGGTCAGCTGCGTCTCGGGGATGGCGGGGAAGACCTCGGACAGGGTCTGGGCCAGATCGCGGGCGCTGCCCGGCAGCTCCAGCAGCGCCCAGACCGCATGGCCGATCGGGTTCAGATGCCACAGGCGGGGGGCGCCGGGGCTCCATAAAAAAGCGCCGTCGCCCATGCGGCGCAGCTTGAGGCCCGCGCTCTGCGCCGCGACCAGATCGGGGGGCAGGGGTGTCGGGCTGCGGGTCGGCGCGGACGGGCTGCCGGGCAGGGGCGGAGCCAGCGGCAGACGCCCGCAGGCAGGCGCATCGCCTGCAAAGGCGCGGCGCAGCAGGGCGGTGGCCTCTTCCAGATCGGCATAGACCAGCCGCAGGCAGGCCAGCTGCCCGACCAGATGGCGGCCAAGCGCAAAGGCCCGTTCCGCATCGCCCAGATCGCCCATGTTCTGCGCCAGCAGGTGATGCATCGCCTGATCGGGGTCCATCCGGTGCAGCTGTGCCGCGCCGCTGCCCCTCCGGTCCAGCACGATCAGCGTGCCGGGCCGGGCGGTCTGGCCATGCGGGGCCAGATTGGGCGTGGCCAGATAGGCATAGCGCGCATCGCGCGGCCCCGCGGCGCACGCGACATGGCGGCGAAACGCCTCCGTCGCATCCTGTGGCAGCGGCAGGCGCAGCCGGGGTGCGATGCCCAGGGCGATGGCGTCAAAATCCGGGGTCAGGGGCAGCACGTCGTCGCAAAAGATGCTCACATCCGGCTCGGCTGTCAGCCGCGCGATCAGGGTGCTTTTTCCGGCCCGCATCGGCCCGGTCAGCAGGATCAGCGGCCCGTCAAAGCGAAAGGCCCCGCAATGCAGGGCCAGACAGCCGGGACGTCCGGCCAGATAGCCTTCGGACAGATCGGCGATCAGCGCGCAGGCGGCACCGGCGGTGTCCAGCCCGGTCAGATCGCCCTCGTAAAAGGGCGAGCGGGCGGTAAAGCCCGCCCGCCCGCCTGTGGTGCCGCCCGTCAGCGCCGCGCAAAGATCGCCGGGCCGGGGGGCGGGCAGGATCTGTGGCGCCCATCCCTTGATCGCGCCCGCCAGCGCCTCGCGCACCGGTTGCGCCCCCGTCATGCGGATCGACAGGCCCGAACCGGGAAAATGCAGGTGCTGGACCGGACCGCGCGGCGGGCGCGCGGATTTGGCGTGGCGGGGGCGGGGACGGGCGGTCATGGGCCTTAGCCGCGCGACGGCTTGGACCAGTCGCGCCGGGCCGAGGGCCGTGACGGACGGCTGCGATTGCCCCGGGCCGAGGGCCGCGAGGCGCGGCTGGCCTGGCCAAAACCGCGCCCGCTGCCGCGACCATTGTTGCCGCGCCCGCTGCCGCGACCATTGTTGCCGCGACCGCTGCCGCGCCCGTTGTTGCCGCGACCACTGCCGCGACCGCTGTTGCCACGACCACTGCCGCCGCGGCCCCCACCGCCGCTGCCGCCGCGCCCGCTGCCGCCGCCTCTGCCACTGTTGCCGCTGTTGCCGCTGGCATGGGCGGTGTCGAACCCGGCCAAAGCGGGGGCGACATAGACGGCTCCGGCGGCGCCGACGGCCAGACCCAGCTTGGCCAGCAGCCCGCGACGCGAAAGACGGATATCGGATGTGTCGGACATGGCGATCTCTCCTGATGTTGCGCTGGCCGGTCAGATCCGGCCTGGGGGTGCAACGGGGCGGCGCGGCGCTTTATTCCCCGCTGACCGAGAAAACCTGCGGGGCTGCGCCCGTGCACTCGCCCGCCCCGGTCAGCAGACCGTGCCCGAAGACCGGATCGCGGCCCTCTGCCCCCAGATCGCGGGCGCAGCGGGCCAGCTGGCCGCGCGCCTCGGCGGCGCTGAGGCCCCCGCGCGTCATGCCAAGCGCCAGCGCCGCCGTGACGAAGGGCGCCGCATAGGACGTGCCCGAGCGCAGCCGCCCGCCCTCGATCGAGGCGGCGGTCCACAGATTGACGCCGGGGGCCGCCAGCGCGACATGATCGCCCCGCGCGCCCTGCCGATAGGGTTGGTTGTCGGCATCGACGGCGGTCACCGCGATCACCTCGGGCCATGCTGCGGGAAAGGCGGGCGCTGCCCCGGGCCCGCCATTGCCCGCCGCCGCGACCAGCCCGATCCCGGCCTCGTGCGCGCGGATCACGATCTGGCGCAGGACCGGGTTGGGCGGCCCGGAAAAGGACATGTTGATGACCTGAACCTGCGCCGCGATCAGCACGTCCAGCGCCGCCAGCAGCGAAAACGCATCCGCCGCCGCCCCGTCCGCGCGGCTGTGAAACGCCTCGACCGCGATCAGCCGGGCGCGGGGCAGCAGGCCCGGCGCGCGGCCCTGAACATTGCCGATCAGCAGCGCGGCCACGGCAGTGCCATGCTGGCGCCCGGCTGCGTCGCGCCCGGACAGCGCCACCTGTTCCACCCGCAGGGACTGGCCCCGCAGCGACGGATGGTCAGGATTGACGCCGGTATCGATCATGCCGATGCGGGGGGTCGCGCTTTGATCGGCAGGGGTCCAGCCGATCATACGATGGGCCTGGCAATCGTCGCCTTCGCAGGTCAGCGCATCGGGACGATAGAGCGTGTTGAGGCTGGCCAGCGACCCCGGCAACAGACGCGTGATTTCGGCCCGCGCTTCGGCGGGGCTGCGACCGGGGGGCAGGCGCAGCCGGGCCGCACGGCGCGACAGGGTGATGTTCTGCGTCTCGGCCAGCACAGCATAGCCCGCCGCCTGCAGCGCTGCGGTGCCCGTCCCGGGCGGCAGCAGGACGACCATCTCGGGCCGCGCGGCGGGCGCGGCACGGCGCGGTGCCGGGCCGCTGACCGAGGCGCGGCTGAAAGACGGCGCGCTGAAGGATGGCCCGCTGCCATCCGAGGCCCGCGCGACCCCCATCCCCGCCAACAGCGGCGCGGCATAGGCCAGCCCTGCGGCCAGCCCAAGCCGCGCCAGCATTGCACGGCGCGTGCTGCGCGGATCGCGGGGGGCTTGGGTGGCGTCGGGCGGGCGGCGGTCGTGGTCCATGCGGGTCGGTCCTTGTCCGGGAGGGGTAGCGGTGCGGCGGGCGGGTCCGGGGAATCGACCGGGCGCTGCGGGAACGTCGGTCGGGACAGGTTTATTCCCTTGCCGCCCATCCTGCACTTTTGTTTTGCGGCGGTGGGATTAAAATCGCCGCTGCTGCGTTCTGACGGTGAACGACCACCGGAGGGGGACCAAGCCTTGACCCAAGACCTGCGCGCCCAGATGATCGCGCTGTTGCCCCGCCTGCGGTCCTTTGCGCGCGGCCTGTCCGGCCAGCACGCGCTGGCCGATGATCTGGTGCAGATCACGGTGGAAAAGGCGCTGCGCCATCTGGACAGCTTCGACCCCGGATCGCGGCTGGACAGCTGGCTGTTCCGCATCCTGCGCAACAGCTTTATCGACCATGTCCGCGCGCGCCGCGAGACGACCAGTCTGGACGCCGACGACGCCCTGCCGCTGATCGGCACCGATGGGCGCGAGGTGACCGAGACGCGCCTGCATCTGGCCGATGTCCGCCGCGCGATGGACCGCCTGCCCGAGGATCAGCGCATCGTCCTGATGCTGGTCTGTGTCGAGGGGCTGCGCTATCGCGAGGTGGCCGAGGCGCTGGATTTGCCGCAGGGCACGGTGATGAGCCGCCTCAGCCGCGCCCGGCTGGCCTTGGCGCAGCTGTTGCAGGACGTGGACAGCCCCGCCTCTTCCTCGGCCGGAACGGCCTGAATGACCCGCAAAGGCAGATCCCGATGACCCCGATCACCCCCGATGAGGACCTTGACGCGATGCTGATGGCGCTGGCCGATGGCGAACTGGACGACCCCACCGCCGCGCGGCTGAGGGCGCGCATCGCCGCCGATCCGGCGCTGGCCGCGCGCTTTGCGGTCTTTACGGACACGCGCGACAGCTTGCGGGCGGCCTTCCCGCCGCAATCCGCCCCCGATCCGCTGATCGCCACGATCATGGCCGGGGCGCAGCCGGCCACGGTGCTGCCCTTCCGCCGCAGACCGGCGCTGCGCCCGGTGGCGGGATGGGCGCTGGCGGCGTCTGTGGTTCTGGCGGTGGGGCTGGGGGGGTATCTTGCCGGGCGCGCCACGCCTCCGGGTCTGGCGCCCCTGCAACAGGCGGCGGTTGCGCTGGCCGCAACCCCGACAGGGGGCGAGGCGCCCTTGCCGGGCGGCACCACCGCCCGCGCGCTGGCCAGCTTTGACACCGATCTGGGCCTTTGCCGTCTGATCGAGGCGGGGGGGACACGCGGGCTGATGTGCCGCGACGGGTCGGGCTGGGCGCAGGCGCTGGCGGTGCCGGGCGCAGGGGATGACGCCTATCAGCCGGCCTCGGATCTGGGGACCGGACTGATCGACGCGGCGCTGGATCAGATCGGCGCCGGTCCGGCGCTGGAACCGGAGGAGGAGGCGGCGCTGTTGGCGCCCTGATCCCTCAAGGCCCGTCAGCCGTCATGGCTGCGCGCCGATGTCCCACCACAGCCCCGCCATCACCTGCAGCGCATCCCGGCACAGCGGCATCAGCACATGTTCGTTCGGCGCATGCTGCGAACAGCCGCGATAGGAATGCGGCACCCAGATCGTCGGCAGGCCCAGAAGATCGGCAAAGACGTCATTGGGCAGCGATCCCGCCAGATTGGGCAGCACATGCGGTGCCCGGCCCCCGGTCCGGGTCAGCGAGGCCGCGACAAAGCGCACCCAATCATGATCGGGGTCCAGCCGCGTGGCGTGGAAAAACCCCCGGTCCTGCGGCACGATCCGCACCGCCCCGAAACCCTGCGCGTCCAGATGGCGGCGCAGCGCGGGCAGGATGTCATCGGGATCGGTCCCCACCACATAGCGCAGCTGGCAGGTCGCCCGCGCCCGGGCCGCGATCGCATTGACCGGCGCATCCGGGACGCCCGCCGTCATCGCCAGCACCGCAAAGCTGTTCCAGCCATAGGCGCGTTCGGCGGGCGTCAGATCAGCCTCGCCCCAGTCCGTGTCGATGGAGGGGCCGCTGTCATCCTCGATCGGCAGGCCGTCCAGCGCGGCGCGGATCTGCGGGGTCAGGCTGTCGGGGCGCCATTCGGGGATCAGGATCTGCCCGCGCCGGTCGCTGATCGAGGCCAGGGCATGGGCCAGGATCATCGCCGGATCGGCCAGAAGCCCGCCCCAATTGCCGGAATGATGCGCGCCGTCGCGCAGTTCCAGCACCAGATCGAAACTGACCGCGCCCCGCGATCCCATGAACATCGTCGCCACATCCGGATGCAGCCGCGGCCCGTCCGAGGCGATCAGCACATCCGCCCTGAGGTCCGCCCGATGCGCGCGGCAGAAATCGGCCAGACCGGACGATCCGGTCTCTTCCGACATCTCGATCAGCATCGTGACGTTGAACCCCAGATGCCCGCGCGCCGCGATCACCGCTTCCAGCGCGGCGATGTTGATCAGATGCTGCGCCTTGTTGTCCGCGCTGCCGCGGCCGTAAAGCCGCGCGCCCTCGGCGGTCAGGTTGAAGGGGTGCAGACCTTCGCGCCACTGTTCGGTCTGGGCGCGGATCACATCGCCATGACCATAGCTGAGAACCGTCGTCCGCGCCGGATCCTCGATCCGCCGGGCCAGCAGCAGGGGCCCGCCTGCGGGGTCGGGATTGTCATGAACGGTGCAGTCGAACCCCAAAGCCTGCAGGCGCGGCCCGATCGCCTGTTCCAGATAGCGGGGCAGTTCGGCCCGCGCCTCCGGGTTCTGGCTTTCGGTCGGATGGGCGACCAGGGCGGCCAGATCGGCCTGAAAGCGGCCGCTATCGGCATAATGGCGGGCGTGGTCGAGGGCTGCGTCGCGGGTCATGTCCGGCTTTCTGACAGGGGAGGGGCGCCGTCAGCGGTGCGGCGGCGCGAGGTCGCGCGGTCCTGCAACAGGTCCAGCGCATCGGCATTCATCCGGCCCCAGTCATAGACCAGATCGACCAGCCCGACAAAGCGCCCGCCCAGGGGCGTCAGGCGGTATTCGACCGCAGGCGGGACGGTGCTTTCGACATGGCGGGTGATCAGGCCGCTGGCCTCCATCTCGCGCAGGGTCTGGACCAGCATCTTTTTGGAAATGCCCGGCAGGCTGCGATGCAGAACCCCGGTGCGCGCCGCGCCGTCATGGCGGACCTGCAGCACATGCAGGATCATGCTGGTCCATTTGGTGGAAAACAGCTCCATCACCCGACGCGGGGCGCAATCCTCGCGCCATTCGTCCTCGCGGCTGTCAGTCGTCATCTTGGGGGGCTCATGGTGGTGACCTTTGGGTGCCTATGTCCCTTTATGGTGCCGTCTGGCAGCCGGGCCTGCAAGCCCCTACCTGAGGCTGACAGCAATCCGAGGAACCATCATGGCCCCCACCGCACTTGTCGTCGGCGCAACCGGCATTCAGGGCAGCGCGATCGCCGCGCAGCTGGTCGATCTGGGCTGGACCGTCCACGGTCTCAGCCGCAATCCGCAGCCGCAGCCGGGCGTGATCCCGCTGGCCGCCGATCTTCTGGACCCGCCCGCGCTGGCCCAGGCCCTTGACGGGCTGCGCCCCAGCCATGTCTTTCTGACCACATGGCTGCGCATGCCGACCGAGGCTGAAAACATCCGCGTCAATGCAGCGATGATCCGCAACCTGTTCGACGCGCTGCGTCCGGCGGGCAGTGTGCAGCACGCCGCGCTTGTCACCGGGCTCAAGCATTATCTGGGCCCGTTCGAGGCCTATGGCAAAGGCCGGCTGCCGCAGACCCCCTTCCGCGAGGAACAGGGCCGGTTGGACGTCGCCAATTTCTATTACGCGCAAGAGGACGAGCTGTTTGCCGCCGCCGCCCGCGACGGGTTCGGCTACAGCATCCACCGCCCGCATACGGTCATCGGCAAGGCGGTCGGCAATGCGATGAACATGGGCACGACGCTGGCCGTCTATGCGACCCTGTGCCAGAAAACCGGGCGTCCGTTCCGCTTTCCGGGATCGGCGGCGCAATGGAACGGGCTGACCGACATGACCGATGCGCGCCAACTGGCCGCGCAGGTCATCTGGGCCGCCCAGACCCCCGCCGCGCGCGATCAGGATTTCAACATCGTCAATGGCGACATCTTCCGGTGGAGCTGGATGTGGCCGCGCCTTGCCGAATGGTTCGGCATTCCCGCCGCGCCCTTCGACGGCATCCCGGCGCCGCTGGAACAGCAGATGGCCGATGATGCGCCCCTCTGGGCGCAGATCGCGGCGGATCACGGGCTGGTCGAGGCCGATCTGGGCCGGCTTGCCTCTCCCTGGCATACCGATGCCGATCTGGGCCGCCCGATCGAGGTGGTGACCGATATGTCGAAAAGCCGGATGATGGGCTTTACCGGCTATCAGGCCACCGATCTGGCCTTTTTCGACCTGTTCGCGCAGCTGCGGCAGGACCGGTTGATCCCCTGACCCTTGCCGGTTGCAAGCGGACGCGATGCTCATCCGGCAAAACCCGCCTCGGCGGGGCCCGATAGCATCGCCGTTCCGCCCTGCGCCACCGGGTCGCGCCGGGTGGTGGTGAATTGCAGGGCCGCGGCGGCCAGCTGTTCGGTCTGCTGTTCCAGCGCATGGGTCGCGGCGGTGGTCTGTTCGACCATGGCCGCGTTCTGCTGGGTGGCGCGGTCCATCTGGTCGGCCGTCGCCGTCAGCGCATTCAGGCTGTGCGCCTGATCGCGGGCGGTTTCGGCGATGGTGGTGATGACCCTGCGCACGGTCGATACCTCGTCGACGATGGTCATCAGCGACTGGCCCGAGGCCCGCACCAGATCGGCGCCTTCGGTCACATAGCCGGTCGAGGCGGTGATCAGATCCTTGATCTGATGCGCGGCATCGGCCGAGCGGCGGGCCAGCCCGCGGACCTCTTGCGCGACGACGGCAAAGCCGGCGCCCGCATCGCCCGCCCGCGCGGCCTCGATCCCGGCATTCAGCGCCAGCAGGTTGGTCTGAAAGGCGATCTCGTCGATGACGCCGATGATGGCGCCGATCTGGCGGGACGATCCTTCGATCTGGCCGACCGCGACTACCGCCTGTTGCACGATCTGGCCGCCGCCTTCGGCATTCTTCTGGGCCGTCTCGGCGCTGACGCGGGCCTGTGCCACCCCGGTCGCGGCCTGATCGACACCGCGCGACACCTCGGTCAGGGCGGCGACGGTTTCTTCCAGACTGGCGGCCTGCTGTTCGGTGCGATGCGCCAGATCGCTGGCGGCGCTGCTGATCTCGGCCAGACCGGCGCGCATCATGGTCACCCCTTCGATCACCGTGCCCAAAGCATCGTCCAGCTGGTCCAGCGATTCGTTGAACTGGTGGCGGATGGCTGCGAATTCGGGGGCCACATCCTCGGTGATGCGCACAGTCAGATCGCCGCTGCTGAGCCGGTCGAAGCCCGCGCCGATCACCGTCACGAAACGATCCAGCTGCGCGGCGCGTGCCTGTGTGGCCCGGGCCTCGGCCTCTTGCAGGGTCCGGGCGGCACCGGCCTCGGCGGTCAGAAGGTCGCGCTGGATGGTGGCGCTGCGGAAGGTTTCCACCGCGCGGGCCATGGCGCCGACCTCGTCGCCGCGATCGCGGCCCGGGGCGGGCAGGTCGGTGCGCCCTGCGGCCAACTGGCCCATCATCGCGGTCAGCGCCCCGATGGGCCGACTGATGCTGCGCGACAGGGGCACGGCGCAGGCGATCAGCGCGGCCAGCAACAGCGCCGACCACAGCCCGCTGCGCCGGATCTCGGCCCGGAAATCGGCGGCGATGTCGTTGACATAAAGGCCCGCGCCGACGGTCCAGTCCCATGGCGTGAATTGCTGGGAATAGGACAGCTTTCGCAGCGGATCGCCGCCCGACAGCCGGGTCACGTGATATTGGGTGAAACCGCCACCGATGCGGGCGGCGGCGATTAGGTCGCGGATGTGGAACTTGCCCGTCGCATCGGTCGCGTCCCAGGCATTGCTGCCTTCGCGGGACAGATCGGGATGCATGACCCGCAGGCCTTGGGGGTTGAAGATGAAGATGTAATCGTCATCTCCATAGCGGATGGCGCGGGCGGCCTCTTTCGCGCGGTCCTGCGCCTCGGACAGGGGCAGGGTGCCCGCCTCGGCCTGCGCGGCGAAATGGGACAGGATGGCCATCGTGCTGTCGACCTGCGTCCGGATCAGATCCTTGCGGTCGTTCCACATCAGCGACCTCAGCGACATCAGCTGCAGCGACATCGCCGCGATGCTGAGGGTCGCCGCCACCGCGATCAACAAGGCCAGTTTCCGAGAGATGCCGAATGTCATAAGTCCGCCCGCCTGAATGCTGCTGCATCAGGGCAATATCAGACGACAATGAAGAACAGGTTGACGCCCGCCCGACCCAACCCCCTTCAGGGCCAAACCCCCTCAGGCGCAGGCGATCTGGTCCAGCACCGGCGCGCACAGATCGGGACGGCCCCCGCAGCAATCGCGCATCAGAAAGCCCAGCAGATCGCGCATCGTCTCCATCCGCGCGAAATAGCGGATCGACCGCCCCTCGCGCAGGGACCGCACCAACCCGGCGCCGGACAGGATCGTTAGATGGTTGGACAGGGTGTTGGGGCGGATCTGCAGGCGGCGCGCAATCTCTCCGGCGGCCATGCCTTCGGGTCCGGCCTGCACCAGCTGGCGGAACACGTCCAGCCGCGCCCCGAGGGCCAGCGCCGACAGGACCGGGATCGCATCGTCATTTTCCATTCCCGATATATGGTCGATGGAGCGGGCGCCTGCAATCCCGGCATCTGCGTGGCCCCAAAGCCGACGCCCCTTGCAAGGCGGGCAGGCTTGGGTCACGCTGCACGTCGCGCAACTCTGCAGCAATCAGAGCCCGCTTACCAACAGGGATCACCGACATGACATTCCACCTGACCTCGCGCGCCGTCCTGCTGGCGTCGGCGCTGGCATTCGCCCCCGCAGCCTGGGCCGAGACGCCTGCCGACACGCTGGTCGTCGCCCATACGATCGACGACATCATCAGTCTGGACCCGGCCCAAAGCTTTGAATTCGCGGGCAATGACGTCAACAACAACACCTATGACCGGCTGGTCGATTTCGACCCTCTGGACCCCGATGCGGGCTTTCAGCCCAGTCTGGCGACCGCGTGGGAGGTGTCCGAGGACGGGCTGTCCATCACCTTTACCCTGCGCGACGATGTGACCTTTCATTCCGGCAATCCCCTGCGGGCCGAGGATGCGGCATGGTCGCTGCAACGCGCGGTCAAGCTGGACAAGACCCCGGCCTTTATCCTGACGCAGTTCGGCTTTACCGCCGAGAATGTCGATCAGATGATCACCGCCGAGGGCAACACCCTGACGCTGACGATGGACAAGCCCTACGCGCCGACCTTCGTGCTGAACTGCCTGACCGCGAATATCGCCAGCGTCGTGGACCGCGAAACCGTGATGGCCAACGAGGTCGACGGCGATCTGGGCAACGCCTGGCTGAACACCAACGAGGCGGGCTCGGGCGCCTATGTTCTGGCCGCATGGCGCCCGAACGAACAGGTACAGCTGACCGCATCCGAGGATTACTGGCAGGGCGCGCCCACGATGAAGCGCGTGATCGTGCGCAACGTCGCCGAATCCAGCGCGCAACGCCTGCTGCTGGAACAGGGCGATATCGACGTGGCCCGCAACCTGACCCCGACGGATGTGGAATCGATCGCTGCGGTCGAGGGCGTGACCATTCAGGACGAGCCGCGCGGCCGCATCCTTTATATGGGTCTGAACCAGAAAGACGAATTGCTGTCGAACCCCGCCGTGGTCGAGGCGATGAAATATCTTGTCGATTACGAGGGCATCACCGGCAGCTTCCTGAAAGGCCAGTTCGTAACGCATCAAAGCTTTCTGCCGCTTGGCTATCTGGGCGTGCTGGAAGATCAGCCCTGGACCTATGACATCGAAAAGGCCCGTCAGATCCTGACCGATGCCGGGATCGAGGGCGGCACGATCACCACCCGCGTGCGCGATCTGCGCGAATATATCGACGTGGCGCAGACCCTGCAGGGCAGCATGGCGCAGGTCGGCCTGACGCTGGAGATCGAGCAGATGACCGGCGCGCAGGTGCTGGACGCCTATCGCGCCCGCGAAGTACCGATTTTCCTGGGCGAATGGGGACCGGATTATTCCGATCCGAACACCAATGCCGCGACTTTCGCCTATAACCCCGACAACAGCGACGAAGCCGCCGCCGTGGGCCTTCTGGCATGGCGCAACGCCTATGAGGTGCCCGCCGAGATGAACGAGGCCACCGTCGCCGCCACGCTGGAACAGGATGCCGATACCCGCGCCGCGATGTATCAGGACATCCAGCGCCAGTATCAGGCCGAGGCCCCCATCGTGCCCCTGTTCCAGCGCATCGAGCAGGTCGGCCTGCGCGACGGCGTCCAGAACTGGTGGAGCGGCGGGGCAATCAGCTCGGTCATGTATCGCCAGGTCACGAAGGGCGAATAACCCGTGGCCCTGACCGACCAGACCGGTGCCGGGGGGTCATCCCCCGGCGCGAACCGCCCGAAACCCGATGCCGCAGGCCGCAGCGCCCTGCGCCGCCGCCGCGCCCGCAGCATCGCGGGCACGCTTCTGTCGCTGGCGCTGACCCTGCTGGGTCTGTTGCTGGTGACCTTCATCATCGGGCGGGTCATGCCCATCGACCCGGTGCTGAAGGTCGTGGGCGACCGCGCGTCCCAGGCCCAATATGACGCCGCCTATATCGCGATGGGGCTGGACCGCCCGCTGATCGTGCAGTTCCTGACCTATATCGGCGATGTGCTGCAGGGCGATTTCGGCCGCTCGATCTCGACCGGACAGCCGGTCAGCGCCGACATTGCCCGCGTCTTTCCCGCCACGCTGGAACTGGCGACCCTCGGCACGCTGATCGGCGTGGTCATCGGCGTGCCTTTGGGCGTGATCGCCGCCGCGCGCCGGGGCGGGATCATCGATCAGATCGCCCGCGTGGTGGCGCTGGTCGGCTATTCGATGCCGATCTTCTGGCTGGGGCTGATGGGCCTTTTGATCTTTTACGGCATTCTGGGATGGGTCGGCGGACCGGGGCGACAGGGCATTCTGTATGACGGAATGGTGCCCTCGGTCACCGGCATGGTTCTGGTCGACAGCCTGATCGCCGGGGATTGGGGCGCCTTCCGCGATGCGTTTTCCCATATCATCCTGCCCGCCAGCCTGCTGGGCTATTACAGCCTGGCCTATATCAGCCGGATGACCCGCAGCTTCATGCTGGAACAGCTGTCGGCGGAATACATCACCACCGCCCGCGTCAAGGGCCTGTCCGAACGCGGCGTGATCTGGGGCCATGCGCTGCGCAACATCGCCATCCCGCTGACCACCGTCATCGCGCTGTCCTTCGGCTCGCTGCTGGAAGGATCTGTCCTGACCGAGATCATCTTCAGCTGGCCGGGCTTGGGCAGCTATATCACCCGCGGGCTGCTGTCGGGCGACATGAACGCGGTGCTGGGCGGCACGGTCGTGGTGGGCGTCTGCTTCGTGGTCCTGAACCTCTTCAGCGACATCCTCTATCGCTTTCTGGATCCGAGGTCGAAATGAGCCTGTCGCACACGAACCCCACCCCATCGCGCCGCGACTGGCTGTTGTCCGATGCGCCCCAGACCCGCCGTCAGGCGCGGCTTGGCGCGCTTTATCAGGGTTGGCTGACCTTCCGCGCCAACAAGCTGGCGATGCTGGGGCTGATCGTGCTGATCCTTCTGATCGGCATGGCGGTCCTGGCGCCGTGGATCGCGCCGCAAAGCCCCTATGCGCAGACGCTGGCCGACCGCCTGCAACCGCCTTCGGCGGCGCATTGGCTGGGCACGGATGCGCTTGGCCGCGATATCCTGTCCCGGCTGATCCACGGGTCGCGGAT
The DNA here is from genome assembly GCF_004335005.1 of Paracoccus nototheniae. Lineage (GTDB taxonomy): Bacteria > Pseudomonadota > Alphaproteobacteria > Rhodobacterales > Rhodobacteraceae > Paracoccus > Paracoccus nototheniae. The sequence continues at coordinate 138,111 of NZ_RQRT01000002.1, forward strand.
CACCCTGTTCATCGTCGGCACCGTGGCGCTGATAGCGCCGATCATCGGTCTGTTCATCGGCACGGTCGCGGGCTTTGCCGGCGGATGGGTCGATCAGGGGCTGATGCGCATCACCGACATCTTTCTGGCCTTCCCCAAGCTGATCCTGGCGCTGGCCTTCGTGGCGGCGCTTGGGCCCAGCATCGGCAATGCGGTGCTGGCGCTGGCCCTGACCGCATGGCCCCCCTATGCCCGGCTGGCACGGGCCGAGACGCTGACCATCCGTCACGCCGATTTCATCGCCGCCGCCCGGCTGCAGGGGGCAGGGCGCCTGCGCCTGCTGATCGGCCATATCTGGCCCCTGTGCATCAGCTCGCTGATCGTGCGGGTGGCGCTGGACATGGCGGGGATCATCCTGTCGGCGGCAGGTCTGGGCTTTCTGGGCCTCGGCGCGCAGCCGCCCCTGCCGGAATGGGGGGCGATGATCTCGGACGGTCGGGCCTATATCCTCGATTTCTGGTGGGTGGCGGCGATGCCGGGGCTGGCGATCTTCACCGTCTCGATGGCCTTCAACCTGCTGGGCGACGGGTTGCGCGACGTGCTGGACCCCAAGGGAGACAAGTCATGACCCCCGCCATGATCCCGGACGACGAGGCGCCCCTCCTGTCGGTCCGCGACCTCAGCGTGACCTTTCCGACCCGTCAGGGCAGCTTTCAGGCGGTGCGCGGGGTCAGCTTCGATCTGGGCCGCGAACGGCTTGGCGTGGTGGGCGAAAGCGGTTCGGGCAAATCCATGACCGGCCGCGCGATCCTGTCGCTGATCCGCCCGCCCGGCCGGATCGAGGCCACGTCGATGACCCTGCAGGGCCAGTCGATCCTGAACCTGCCCGAACGTCAGATGCGCCAGATCCGCGGCGGGCGCATCAGCATGGTCATGCAGGATCCGAAATTCAGCCTGAACCCGGTGATGACCGTCGGCCAGCAGATCATCGAGGCCTATCGCCTGCATGCCCGCGCGGGCCGGGGCGATGCCCGGCAAAAGGCGCTGGACATGCTGCGCGCCGTGCAGATCCGCGACCCCGAACGAGTCATGACCGCCTATCCGCACGAGGTGTCAGGCGGCATGGGCCAGCGCATCATGATCGCGATGATGCTGGCCCCCGATCCGCAGATCCTGATCGCGGACGAACCGACCAGCGCCTTGGACGTGTCCGTCCGGACCGAGGTTCTCCACATCATGGACCGCCTCGTCCGCGACCGGGGGATGGGACTGATCTTCATCAGCCACGACCTCAATCTGGTGGCGCAATTCTGCGACCGGGTGCTGATCATGTATGCGGGCCGCATCGTCGAAACCCTGCCCGCCCGCGATCTGCATCAGGCCCGCCACCCCTATACCCAAGGCTTGCTGAACAGCCTGCCGCGTCTTGATGCGCCCGTCGCCCGCCTGCCGGTCCTGACCCGTCAGGACAGCTGGCGCGACGCCGACACCCTCATCGATCCTGCCCTGATCGACCCCGCCCAGCACCCCGGAGGCCTCTGACATGCCCTTTCATCTTGGCCGAAATATCCTGCGGGGGTGCGGGGGTGCAAAACCCCCGCTCCGGCGGTGCCGCCCATGCTGAACGTCGCCGATCTCAATGTGTGGTTCGGCCAGCCCCCCGACCGCGTCGATGCCGTGCGCGGCGTGGGCTTTCAGGTGGGCCTTGGTGAAAGCTTCGGTCTGGTGGGCGAATCCGGGTCGGGCAAATCCACCGTGCTGCGCGCCATTGCCGGGCTGATCCCGTCGTGGTCGGGACAGATCACGGTGGCGGGTCAGCAGGTCTCGACCGACCGCCGCGACCGGGCCTTCTTCAAGACCGTGCAGATGGTCTTTCAGGATCCCTATGCCAGCCTGCATCCGCGCCATTCCATCGATGCGGTTCTGGCCGAGACGCTGCATCTGCAGGGCATGGACCGGATCGACCAGCGGGTGGTGCAGCTTCTGGACGATGTGGGCCTGGGGCGCGGGTTCCGCTTCCGCTATCCGCATCAGCTGTCGGGCGGCCAACGCCAGCGCGTGGCCATCGCCCGCGCCCTGGCCGCCGAGCCGCGCCTGTTGCTGCTGGACGAACCCACCAGCGCGCTGGATGTCAGCGTGCAGGCCGAGATCCTGAACCTGCTGGCCGATCTGCGCGCTGAACATGGGCTGACCTATCTGATGGTCAGCCATGATCTGTCGGTGATCGGGCATATGTGCGACCGGCTGGCGGTCATGCAGCAGGGTCGCATCGTCGAGATCATGCCGGTCGACCGCCTGCGCTCCGGCAAGGCCGAGGCCGCCTATACCGCCCAGCTGATCAAGGCCTCGGCCGGCTATCTCAGCCCCGATGCCGGCCCCGCAGCGGCCAGGCCGCCCAACGCCTGAGCAACGGATCAGGGCAGGGCCGCAACCGGCCCGGCCCCGGACAGATGCCGGGGCAGCTCGATCGGCGGGAACAGCACCGCGGGGGCCGGGGCTTTGCGGCCCGCGATGGCGGAGTGGTACAACCCTTCGTAAGCCGCGATCATCCGGTCTTGGGAAAAGTACCGCTCGACACGCTGGCGGGGTTGGACGCGGGGGATCTGCATGGCGCGCGCCAGCGCCAGATGCAGATCCGATCCGTCAGGGCGCGCATAGCAGCCCGCATCGCCCACCACCTCGCGCACGGCGCCCATCGCGATGGCCGCGACCGGGGTGCCACAGGCCATCGCCTCGATCGCGGTCAGGCCGAACGGCTCGTCCCATTGCGGCGTGAACAACAGGACCGAGGCGCGGCCATATTCCCGCGCCAGATCGGCCCCCGGCAGATGCCCGCCATGCCGGATATCCGCGCCCAGCAAGGGCCTGACCTGCGCCTCGTAATAGCCCCGATCCTCGATGGTGCCGAACAGGGTCAGCGCGATTCCCGCCCGGCGCGCGGCGGCGATGGCCAGATGCGTGCCCTTGTTGGGCGTGATGCGCCCGGCCCAGACCGCCTCGCCATTGCCGGTGGCGCCAAAGGGCCAGTCCGCCAGATCGATGCCATTGGGGACCACATGCGCATCATCCGGCGCCCCGCCCGGCCAATAGGCGGCCAGATGCCGCCCAGAACATCCCGTCACCGGATGCCACGGCGCCACGCTGTCCCGCACAGCCCGGGCCAGCGCGTCAAAGGGCGGCACATGCAGGGATGTGACCATCGGCAGACGCGCCACCCGCGACAGGCGCGGCGGGTATCGGTGCAGCGTGTTGTTGTGGATCACGTCGAAATCCATGTCGCGCAGCCGGGCAAGGGCCAACGCATGGCTGTCATCCAGATGATCGTTCAGCACCTTGGTGCCGTGGAAGTCATGCCACGGATAGGCGCTGTTATAGTGGCGGTCCATCAGCGGGATGACCGGCACGCCGGGGCGGCTGTCGCCCGCCGCGACCAGTGCCACGTCATGCCCCCGCGCCTGCAACGCCCGGACCAGCTGATGGGCATGCGCCTCCATCCCGCCCATGAAGGGGGGCGCGATGGGATGGCGGCAATGCGCCATCACGGCGATCCTCAGCGGGGCAGACGCAGGGCGCGCGGGGGCCGCCACGGCCTATTCCGCCGCCGGCATCAGCAGGCTGTTCTGGGCGGCGCGCAGATCTGCCGCGCTGTCTGCTGCAGGCGCGGGCTCTGGGGTCGCGCGACGTTCAGCCTCGATCTGGTGCAGATGGTCGATCACCCGGCGCGAATTGGCATACGGCATATGCGTCTGCTGTTCGCACAGGGCCAGATCGGCGGGGCCGGGTTCGCGCAGCAATTCCAACCCCGCGGGCGTGTTGCGGATCAGCCCCATCAGCTGAAAGGCGTAAAGCCAATGTTCCATCGTCCGGTGGCCCCATTTGCTGGCAAAGATCTCGGTGTTGCGCAGCACGGAATGCAGGTGATGGACGGGCGGCATGCAATGGGGGTGATATTGGTGATAGACGCGGCCCCCCCTGATCCACCAGATCGGGATGCCCTGTTCGGACAGGGCGCGGCCGAAATCGGTATCCTCGCCGCCATAGCCGGTAAATTGTTCGTCAAAGCCCGGCCCCGCCTGCCAGTCGGCGCGGTGCATCGCGAAATTCAGCGACCAGAAGCAGCGATAATCCGGGCAGCGCTCGATCCGCTCGGGCGGGCCCTGCCGGTCGGAATGGCGCACGCCGATCGCGGCAAAGCGGTCGAAATCAAGACCCGCCCCGGTGGCGCCATCGGGCAGATACAGAACCTCGCCCATGAACAGCCCGCGTTCGCCCCCCATCCGCGCCAGATAGCTGGCGATGAAGCCGGGATCGGGCAGGCAATCGACATCGACAAAGACCAGCACCTCGCCCTGCGCGGCATCGGCCACCGCGTTACGCGCCGCCGACAAAGGCAGTTCGTCTTCGGTCACGCGGATCTGGCGGATCGGGAAATCGGTGGCGGGCAGATCGGTATAGTCGCTGTCCTGCATGACGCCGATGATCAGCTCGATGGGCGGATGGGTCTGGGCCTGAAAGCCCCTTATGATGTTTTTCAGATGCGCCTCGCGGCCGCAGGCGATGGTCAGGGCCGAAACAGTCGTCATGCATGTGCTCCTAGCGGGGAATGAAGGGGGATGGGCGCCGCGCCCCACAGGTCGTCGGACAGCGCCTCCAGCCAGCGGGCGGTGCCTGCGGCGGGATCGCTGCCGGTCAGCCGGGCCTGCCGGGCGGGGTCATGATCCGCGACCGCCGCCGCGACCGCCGCCCGCCAGCTTTCGGCGCTGGAGGGCAGATGCGGCAGATGCAGGGCCGCGCCCGCGCGCTGCAACGCCTCGGCCTTCAGGCGCTGTTCGTCGAAATATCGCCATTCCGGCACCACGATCCACGGTCGCCCCGCCGTCATGACCTGCGCACAGGTTGTGTTGCCGGTGGACGAGACGACCAGATCGGCGGCGGCGATATGGGTCTCGGGGTCGTCGACCCAGCCTTTGCAGATCAGGTTGCGCCCCTCGGTCGCGTGCCACTCCTGTTGCAGCGTGCCGATGGTCAGCCATGTCCAGCCGGGAAAAGCCCGCGCCGCGACGCCAAGCGGCGCTTGGGAAAACCCGGTGCCGCCCGCCCCCGACAGGACCAGCGCCACGGGGCGGTCGGGATCCAGCCCCAACGCAACCCGCGCCGCGCGGCGGTCGGGCAGGACGCCTGCGGTGACGCCAAGGCCCGGCGCGAAATGGATCTTGGGCAGCAGGTCCTGCCAGTCTGGCTGGGCCAGTTCGGCGGCAAAGGGCGCCAGCAGTCCGACCGCCCCCGCATAGGCGGCACGGTGGCCCGCATCACCCCGCGCGCCATGTTGCAGGATCTTGACATGCGGGACCGAACAGATGCGGGCCAGCTGCGCGATCTCGGCGCTGACATCGCAGATCATCAGCGCGGGATCGGCGGCTGCGAACCACGCGGCGATGGTGCCCATCGCCTGACGAATGCCGGGCCAGCCGAGGGGCGCGCAATGCAGCGTCTCGGGCGTGTCGATCTGGTCCATGTCCCGTTCCGCGCCCCCGCGTTCGAACAGCGACGGGATGCGGATGATGCGGACATGACCGGGCAGGGCCCCAAAGATGTCGTCGCGGGCCGAAAAGATGGTCACCGGCCGATCAGGCGGCAAGGCGTTCACGATTGCGGCGCAGCGTTCGGCATGGCCGCGCCCCTGATGATGGACGAAATAGCCGAAGGGCTGGCGCAAGGCGGGCAGGTCACGCATGGGCGGGCCTGTTGGTGCGCCCTGCTGCGGGTCGGGGTTGCTGCGGGGCGGGGCGCCCGGCCAGTCCAAGCCGGGTCAACCCGTCGATCACCCCCGCCGCGTGGGCGAACGGGCTGCGATAGAGGCCGCGCCCGCGCAGATGGTCCAACTCGGCATAAGCATTGGCGGGCAGGATTGCGGCGCCGCTGTCCATCAGCATGTCGGCATCATTGCCGCTGTCGCCTGCGGTGATGCACTGCGCCGGGTCCAGCCCCCGCCGGGCGGCCTCGAACCGCAAGGCGGCGGCCTTGCCGGCAAGGGGCGGCAGGATGTCGATGAATTGTCCATGCGAGGCGATGACGCGCGCGCCCAGACCCGATGCGGCCAGATCGTCGCGCAGGACCGCTGCCTGTGCGGCGTCGCCCAGCAGGGACAGCTTCCAGCGGCGCTGTTCATACCCGGCCTGCCAGCGTGGGTCGTGGCGGCTCAGCGCGCCCAGCACGCCCGCGCGGTCCCAACCCGCATCCAGATGCCGCGCATAATCGGCGCAAAGCGTCAGGCCGCCGCCCGGCGACCAGCGCCAGATCTCGCTGCCGACCGAGGTGATGAACAGGTCCGGGCGCGGCAATTGCCACGCCTGCAGGACGCGCCGCGCCTCGGACAGGGACCGGCCCGTGGCCACCGCGAACATCAGCGTCTCGGGCCGGGCGGCGTGCCAGTCGCCGAACTGACGCGCGGCGCTGCGGCTGCCGGTCAGCGTGCCGTCGATATCGCTGGCCAGAATGCGGCGGACCACGCGCCGGGGCCGCAGGGGGGGCTGACGCAAGCCGTCGATCACCGCAAGGGACCGCTGCGCCCAGGCCTGCCAGTCGAACAGCGCCAGCGCGCGGCGCTGCGCGGCGGCGACACCCCCGGCGCGGTCAGGGTCGATCATCAGCCTCAGGCAGGCATCGGCGATCTGGGCGCCATCCAGCGGATCGACCAGCGCGCCATGGCCCAGCTGATCCAGAATATCGACCGGCCCGCCATGGCGGGTGGCGACCACCGGCACACCGGCCTGCGCGGCCTCGACCAGCGTCAGGCCGAAGGGCTCGTGAAAGGCCGGGTTGACGAAGACCCCGCCCATCGCCGCGCGGGCGTAAAGGCCGCGCAGCTGCACCGCATCATGGCGCGGCGGCAGGGCGACCTTGCCCCATAACCCGTGCCGGTCGATGCGGTCGAACAGCCCGCGCAGCACCTGATCCTGTTCGGTGGGGCCGCGTTCGATGCCGTCGCGCAAGCCGGCAAGGATCACCAGATTGGCGCGGGCCTGCAGCGCGGGCGAGGCCGCATAGGCATCGACCAGACCGGCCAGGTTCTTCTTGTGGACCGGGCGCGCCACGGCCAGCAGGATCGGCAGCGCGGGATCGCGCAGGAACGGCGCCAGCAGCGCCTCGGCGATCGCAGGGTCGGGCTGGCGGGCCAGCACCACGCCCGGCGCGATGCAATGGCTGCGCCCCTCGGCATCGGCGCCATAGGGGCGCAACTGCCGTTCGGCCTCGTCGCGCGAGGACAGGATGATCGCGCCCGCATCGGCGATGGCTGTGCGTTCATCGGCAATGCGACGCTGCAGGGCGGGCAGGCGGGCGGCATCGGGGTTCTTCTGCAGGGCCAGCGAATGCGGGGTATAGATCCACGGAATGCCGAATTCCTGCTGTGCCATGCGGGCCAGACGGGCGGCATCGGCAAAATGGGCATGGATCACGTCGGGACGCCGCGCCATGCCGCGCAGCAGGTCGATGAAGGCCGCGCCAAGGGCCGGGATCTCGGCCTCCAGTGCCTCTTTGCTGAGATATCCGTTGTTGGCTGTGCGCAGGCGCAGGATGCGGCAGCCGGGCGCGACGGGCTCGGTCATGCGGTCATGCGCGGCATCCAGCCCCGGTCCCTGAAAGGCGCGGGTGACGATATCGACCGCAGCGACCGGTGCCAGACGGGCCTGCGCCATTGCGGCGCCCAGAAGATAGGCGATGTGACCGCCGGTGTCTTCGGTGATGCCATAGCTGACCGGCGGCGCCCGAAGGCACCCGCCAAGCGCGACGTGGAGGATGTACATGGATGGCCTTTCGGCGGGGAAAAATGCGCGGCGTGCAAGACGCAGCGCAGCCCAACGCCGCGACCCTATCACAGTTCAGAGAGAGGGTGCGAACTTAGGAAAGATCAATTGCCGCACGGGGCAGCTGCGCGCTCTGCCTTGCTGTGATGCCGCCCCAGAGGCAGCATCAGCGGGCGCCCCGAGACCGGGTCGGCAATGATTCGGCTGTCCAGCCCAAAGACCGTAGCGACCATCGCCTGCGTCAGGACCGCGCGGGGCGGGCCTGCGGCATGGATGCGGCCCTGGGTCATGGCGATCAGGTGATCGGCATAGCGCGCCGCAAGATTAAGATCGTGCAGCACCATCACCACGGTCGTGCCGCGCGTCCGGTTCAGATCGGTCAGCAGATCCAGAACCTCAATCTGGTGGCTGATGTCCAGAAAGGTCGTCGGCTCGTCCAACAGCAACAGTTGGGTCTGTTGGGCCAGCGCCATGGCGATCCAGACGCGCTGGCGCTGGCCACCCGACAGTTCGTCCACCGCGCGTTCGGCCAGATCGGTGGTCTGGGTGGCCTGCAGCGCGTCGGCGATGGCGCGGTCGTCGGCGGTGCTCCAGCGTGACAGAAGGCCGTGATGGGGATGGCGGCCCCGGCTGACCAGATCGGCGACGGTGATGCCTTCGGGGGCGATGGGCGATTGCGGCAGCAGGCCCATGATCTGTGCCAGCTTGCGCGGCGCCATGGCATGGATGGATTTGCCGTCCAGCAGCACCTGCCCTGACCGGGGCGGCAGCAGCCGGGTCAGCGTGCGCAGCAGGGTCGATTTCCCGCAGGCATTCGCGCCGACGATGGCGGTGATCCGGCCCGGCGGCAGGTCCAGATCCAGATCCTGCAGGATCCGGGTCTGGCCGTATCCGGCGGTGATGGTCTGGGCTGACAGGATGGGTTGGGACATCAGGTGGCTCCGGTCCGGTTGGCGCGGATGATCAGAACGATCAGATAGGGCGCCCCAAGCGCGCCGGTGACGACGCCCACCGGATAGCGCGCGGGCAACAGGAACTGCCCCGCATAATCGCCCAGCAGCACCAGCACCGCGCCGGTCAGCGCGGCCGGCAGCAGCGCCGATCCGCGATGCCCGGTCAGCCGCACCGCGATCGGGCCCGACAGAAAGGCCACGAAGGCGATCGGCCCCGTCACCGCCGTCGCGACCGAGATCAGCCCGACCGCCGCCACGATGATCGTCGTCCGCGCGCGGGCGACATGCGTGCCAAGGGCTGCGGCCATATCCTCGCCCAAGCGCAGGGTCTCCAGATCGCGGGCACGCGACAGGATCAGGCCGCCGCAGACCGCCAGCGCGCCTGTCAGGGGCAGGGCCTGATCCAGCCGCGCGCCGTTCACGCTGCCGGTCAGCCAGCGCATCGCCTCCAGCAGATCCCAGGCAGGGGCGCGGCCAAGGACAAAGGCGATGACGCTGTCCAGCATGGCCGACACGCCGATGCCCACAAGGATCAGCCGCGTGCCCGCGATGCCGTTGCGAAAGGACAGCCCATAGATCAGCACCGCGACCCCCAGCCCCGCCGCCACCGCCAGCACCGACACCGACGCGCCGCCCATGCCCAGGACCACGATGGCAAAGACCGCCGCCGCGCTGGCGCCCGCGCTGATGCCGATGATGTCGGGGCTGGCCAGCGGGTTGCGAAGCAGGATCTGGAACGCCGCCCCGCCCAGGCCAAAGCTGGCCCCCGCCAGCACCGACAGGGTGGCGCGCGGCAGGCGCAACTGCCCCACGGTGAAACTGGCGCCGGGCACCTCATGCCCGCGCAGCACCGCCCAGACCTGACCGGGCGGGGTCAGGCTTTGTCCCATCATCAGCGTCAGCGCGAACAGACCCGCCACAAGGACCGTCAGCACGCCTACCACCCGCCACCAGCCGTGCTGGCGGGCGCGGCGCAGGGCGGCGATGCGGTGGGCGGTGGGGACGGGGGGCGACAGGCTCACAGCTCTCGGATCCTCTGGCGGCGGACGATCCAGATGAAGACCGGCCCGCCCATGAGGGCGGTGACGATGCCCACGTCCAGCTCGGCCGGGCGGGCCAGGATGCGGCCCGCGATATCGGCTCCCAGCAGCAGGCAGGCCCCCGCCAGCGCCGAAAACGGCAGCAGCCAGCGGTGATCGGTGCCCGCCAGCAGGCGGCAGACATGCGGCACGACCAGCCCCACAAAACCGATCGGCCCGCAGATCGCCGTGGTCGCGCCCGCCAGCAGCACCGCGCCCGCTGCCGCCGTCGCGCGGGCGCGGGCGACGCGTTCGCCGAACCCCGCCGCCAGTTCATCCCCCAGGGCCAGCGCGTTCAGCCTGCGCGCCGAGATCATCGCCAGTGCAAAGCCCACCGCCAGAAACGGCGCCACATGGCCGATCCCGGCAAAGGTTGCACCGCCGACGCCGCCGATCTGCCAGGACCGGATGCTGCCTGCGAGATCCGCGCGCGGCAGGACCACGGCGATCACCAGCGACGAGAACGCGACCGAGGTTGCCGCCCCCGCCAGCGCCAGCTTCAGCGGCGTGGCGCCGCCCCGGCCAAGCGAGCCGATGGCATAGACAAAGACCGCCGCCAGCCCGGCGCCCAGGATCGCCGTCCAGACATAATCCTGCAGCGCGGTGATGCCGAACCAGACGATCCCCACCACCACCGCCAGCGAGGCGCCCATATTCACCCCCAGAATGCCAGGATCGGCCAGCGGGTTGCGCGTCACGCCCTGCATGACAGCGCCCGACAGCCCCAAGGCCGCGCCCGCCAGCATGGCCAGCGCGGTGCGGGGCAGGCGGGTGGCCACGGCGGCGGTGGCGATGCTGTCCACCCGGCCCCCCAAAGCCGCCCAGATATCCGACCAGCCCACCGCCCTTGTGCCGATCGCGACCGAGGCCAGCGCCAGCGCCGCCAGCAGCCCCGCCGTCAGCGCCAGCGACAAAGGCTGCCGACCGGTCCTGATGGGGCCGGCAGCAGGGGATGGGGAAGCCGTCATTCCGATTTGCGCGCCGCATTCGCCAGCAGCGCGACATAGTCGGGCAGCAGATAGGCAATCGACAGTGGCGTCGGATTGGCCGCCGTGCCCAGGGGATCGTTCTTCAGCATCACCACCGCATCATTCGCGACCGCAGGCATCCGCGACAGCAGCGGATCGGCGCGCAGGGCGTCCAGCAGATCCTGATTGCCATAGGTCACGATGATGTCCACATCGTCGAACATGTCGATCCGCTCGGCGCTGATCGCGCCCGAGAACTGGCCGGGCAGGGTGGCCTCGATCACGTTTTGGGGCAAGGCCAGCCCCAGATCCTGAAAGAATTTCACCCGGCTGTCATTGCCGGTATAGAAATTCACCACGCTGAGGTTCGTGGTGTCCAGATGGGTGATGAACATCGCGCGCTTGCCCTGCAATTCGGGGCGTTGCGCGACGGCGGCGGCGATCTGACCCTCGATCTTTGCGATCAGGACGTCGCCTTCCGGGGCCATGCCCAGACCGGCGCTGTCCATGCGGATCGTCTGGCGCCAGTCGGTGGACCAGGGCGCCTCGGGATAGGCCACGACCGGCGCGATCATGCCAAGGGTGTCGTAATCGGCGGCGCTGATGCCGGAATAGGCGGCCAGGATCACATCGGGGGCGCTGGCCGCGACCGCCTCGAAGTCGATGCCGTCGCCCTCGTCGTAAAGGGTGGGCAGCGGAGCGCCCAGTTCCTTTAGCCGGGCTTCGACCCATGGCAGCACCCCGTCGCCATCGTCATCGCCGAAATTGGCCCGCGCAAAGCCCACCGGCACGATGCCAAGCGCCAGCGGCACTTCGTGATTGGCCCAAGCGACGCTGGCCACGCGCTGCGGGGCGGTGGCAATGGTTGTGGTGCCGAAGGCATGGGGCACGGTCACCGGAAAGGCGGGATCCTGCGCAAAGGCGGGGGCCACAGCAAGGATCAGCGCGGCGCAAAGGGGCAGGCGTGACATGAAGCGGTCCTTTTCACGGCAGCAGGATGGGGGCGGATTGGCCCCGTGCAGGCGGGCGCGTCAAGCCCGCGACGGGCCTTTCGGACCTTGGTCCGTCCCGATTTGCGGCGTTTCTGACAAAAACCATAGGATTATACAAGACGACCTGGTTCGATCCGTTTAGGTGCCCGGTGCAACCCCGATGGCCGCCGCCTGCCACAGGCGGCGCCCTTGGTGCCCCATCAGACAATCACGCCAGACCGGAACCTGCTCATGTCCCCCAAACGCCTTGCCTTGTCCCGTCCGATGCCCTTGGGATCGATCCTTGCCGCGCTGGCCGGCTGCGCCTCGGTTCTGGCCGTCACGGTCGGGTCGGGCCTTGCGCAGGAGCCCGCTGGCAGCGTCATCGTGCTGGATGACATTACCCTGCAGGCGACCGGCGAGGATGACGATGCGGCATCCATCGTCGCGACACGCGGCGGCATCGCGGGGCGGCTGGCCGCGCCCTTGCTGGACACGCCCGCCTCGGTCTCGGTCGTCACCGCGCGCGAGATCCAGCAGCGCCGCGCCGGAACCATCGAAGAGGTGCTGCAATACACGCCCGGCGTCGTGGCCAATTTCTATGGCAGCGACGACCGGTTCGATTACGTCACGATCCGCGGCTTCAACGCCTATGCCTATCGCGACGGGCTCAGCCTGGGGCGGCCCTTTGGCGGCGTGCGCGAGGATGCCTTTGCCTTTGAACGGATCGAGGTGATCCGGGGCGCCAATTCGGTGGCGGGCGGGCTGTCCGATCCGGGTGGGTCGGTGAATTACGTCACCAAGCTGCCCCGGCGCGACCGCTTTGGCCAGATCTATGCCACCGGCGGTTCGCATAACCGCGCCGAGGTCGGTTTCGATCTGGGCGACAACCTGACCCCCGATGCGACCCTGTCCTGGCGCCTGACCGGGCGGATCCAGGATGCCGATGCCGAATACGATTATTCCCGCAATGACGAAATGCTGCTGATGGGCGGGCTGACATGGCGCCCGTCCGATGCCACCAGCCTTAGCGTCGTGGTGGACCGGCTGGACCGCGACGGCGTGCCGGGCGGCGGCGGCCATCCGATCGGCAGCGATTTCGACCGCAGCCGGTTCTTTGGCGAGCCCGATTTCAACTATCTGGACACCGACCGGACCAGCGTCACCGCGCTGCTGGACCATGATTTCGGCACCGGCCTGACCGCCAGCGCCCGCCTGCGCTATTCCGACACGGACAGCGGCAACGGCTATTTCTATGTCTCTCGCCAAACGGCGCCGGGTTCGACCATCGTCGAACGCTCGATCACGACGGGTCGGTCTTCGATGAGATCTGTGATCGGCACGGCGCAGCTGCAATATGACACCCGCTTTGGCGATATCGGCAGCCGCACCGTCGCGGGGATCGAACTCGCCGATCGCAGGAGCGACTCGGACGGTGCTTTCGTGGAATTTGCGCCCGGCATCGACTGGACCGATCCGGTTTTTATCGGCGCGCCGGGGGATCTGGCACGGACTGCCGACGACCGAAACGATCAGCGGGGCCGGGCGATCTTTGCCGAACAGGAGCTGACCTTGTCCGACCGCTGGATCGCCACGGTCGGGCTGCGGCATGACTGGCTGGACATCGACGAGACCAACAACCTGACCGGCATCCTGACGCAAGGCGAGATCAGCGAGACGACGGGCCGCGCCGCGCTGACATGGAAGGCGACCGATCAGGTCTCGGCCTATACCAGCTATGCCCAATCGGTGTCGCCCGCAGCCATCGGCGTCGAACCCGAAGAGGGCGAGCAGTTCGAGCTGGGCGTGAAATATCAGCCCGCCGGGATGAACGCTTTGTTCAGTGCCGCGATCTATGATCTGACGCGCCAGAACCTCAGCCGCACCAACCCCCAGACCCTGCTGCCCGAAACGATCGGCAAGGTTCAGGCCCGCGGTCTGGATCTGGAGGCCAAGGCCGAATTGCGGGACGGGTTCAGCCTGACCGCCGCCTATTCGCTGATCGATATCGAGATCACCCGCAACGGCACCTTGGGCAATGAGGGCAACCGACCCCAGCTGGTGCCCGAACAGACAGCCTCTGTCTGGCTGACCTATGATCCGCAGGGCTTGGCGGTGCTGGACGACATGCGTTTTTCGGTCGGTGCGCGCTATACCGGGCAGTATTACTACAGCGATGCCAACACCACGGGCACCGGCAGCACGGTGGTGATCGACGCAGGTTACGACTGGCAGATCCGCGAGGACACATCCTTCGGGGTAAATGTCAGCAACCTGTTCGATCGCAAATATGCGGCGAATGCGGGGTTCGGGGCGACCTTCTACAATCCGGGTCGCGCGCTGTCTGCGACGCTGCGCCGGACGTGGTGAACCGGGCCGGATGATATGAATGCCGCGCTCAGCCGAGGCGTTGGGTGCGGCGCCATGCGGCCGGGGTGGTGCCGGTGATCTGGCGAAAGCTGCGCGTCAGATGCGACTGATCGGCAAAGCCCGCCCGGGCCGCGATGTCCGACAGGGGCAGGTCGCTGTCGGTCAGCAGATCGCGCACGGTCGCGATGCGCTGGTTCAGCTGCCACAGCCGGGGCGTGGTGCCGGTCGTGGCCTTGAAGGCACTGGCAAACCAGCTGTCCGACAGGCCCACCGCCGCCGCCATCTGCGCCACGCTCAGCCGCCCGTCGCGGCTTTGCCCCACGCATTGGCGCAACCGGCGCATCTGCGCAGGCGTCAGCCCGCCCGAGGCACGCGGCGGGACCGGGCCCGCATCGGTCTGGGACAGATCCAGCATGCCCGTGGCAATCGCGCCCACGAGGCTTTCGGCAAAGGCACGGTGGCGGGCGGGTCGTGCGATCTCATCGGCCAGCAGCCCGGCCAGCACGCCGATGGTTCCTGCATCCTGCATCTCGACCGGGCGCCGGATCGCGGCCTGTGCGGCCGGGGCGCCGACCCCCGGGGTCAGAAACCCCAGCAGCCGGTCGGCGGGCAGATGCAGATCCAGATGCGCAAAGCCATGCGGTCGGGAAAACCGCGTCCACAGGGGCATCCCCGCCGGAACATAGACCGCCCGCGTCATCGGGCGGGCGTGGCCATCGGGCCCTTCGGGCAGTCGGCGGGCGTTCGACATTGCGATATGATCCGACACGTCCCCCATGAACAAAACGAAGCGCGGATCGGGCGACAGGTAATAGCCGCTGGCCCCGGCCTGCCCCTCGGCCTGCCAGAAGACGCCCATGACCCCGTCCAGACTGCGCCAGCGCACAGGTTGCGTGACGCGGATGCCTGCCGTGTGGCAGGCCATCGAATGGCTATAGCTCATGGCCCTGTCCCTGATGGTCGATCCTGCGGGTGATCTGCCGGCCTGGCGGGCGGCCCATCAGGTGGGACCGTCATGGGCTTGGGGGCGTCATGGACGCACAGATAACGCCGCGGGGGCCGCAACGGCAACCCGGTCTTTGGGACAGGAGGGTGCGATCAGCCGATGACGTCGGGCAGGTCGATGCGCAGCCGGGCCAGGATCTGTTCGATCTTGCTCAGATGATGGCGGATCGCGGCGGCGGCGGCCTCGGGGTCGCGGGCGCGCAGGGCGGCCAGGATCTGACCATGTTCGACATTGGCGGTCGAGCTGCCATAGGACAGCGACAGAAACCGCACCCTGTCCATATGGCCCTTGTTGTCGCGCACCAGGTTCCAGACGAATTCCTTGCCCGCCGCGGCGCAGATGTCGTGGTGGAACTGATCGTCCAGTGCGTGGAATTCGGCGCGGCGGTCGGCGTCGCTGGCGATCTGCTGCAGATCGACCAGCTGCTGCAGCCCGTCCCAATCTGCCGGGCCAAGGCGCAGGGCCGCGACCCGCATCGTCGCCTCTTCCAGTGCGCTGCGCACGAAATAGGCCTGCATCACCGCCTCGGTCGAGATCTGGGTGACGGTCGTCGCGCGCTGCGGGCGGATCTGGATGAAGCCCAGCTGCGACAGCCGGTAGAACGCATCGCGGACCGGCTGACGCGACACGCCCATCTGGGCCGCGACCTCGGCCTCGGACAGTTTCGCGCCGGGCGGCAGGGTCAGGTTCACGACACGGGCATAAAGCGCCTCGAAGATCTGGTCCGTCACGCTGCGCGGACGCAGCTCTTCCAGCGCCGGCAGGGTCGCAAGATCGGGCTGGGACATGGATCGGCTCCGGTTGACGCGTCTCGTAAACTAGCATATTAGACGATCAGCTATATGGCAAGCGAGTCGGAGGAGCGTCGCGTGGCACTGGTGGCAGAAGATCGTCTTTTTCCCGTCGAGGGGCGCAGCCGCGATCTGGCGCGCGCGCTTTATGATGAGGTCCGCGATCTGCCGATCCTCAGCCCGCATGGTCATACCGACCCGCGCTGGTTTGCCGAGGATCAGGCCTTTCCCGATCCGGCCCAGCTGATCGTGACCCCCGACCATTACGTCTTCCGCATGCTGTGTTCGCAAGGCGTGCCCTTGGCCGATCTGGGCGTGCCCCGCGTCGATGGCGGCCCCACGGAAACCGACGGGCGCAAGATCTGGCGGCTGTTCGCACAGAACTATCACCTGCTGCGCGGCACGCCGTCTCGGTTGTGGCTGGATCATTCCTTCCAGCATCTGTTCGGTGTCGACCGGCGGCTGTCGGCCGAGACCTCCGACTGGTATTACGACCATATCGCCGATTGTCTGGCCCAGCCTGCCTTCCGCCCCCGCGCCCTGTTCGAACGCTTCAACATCGAGGCGATCGCCACGACCGAGGCTGCCACCGACGATCTGCGCTGGCACAGGATGATCAGGGATAGCGGCTGGCAGGGTAGGGTGCTGACCGCCTATCGCCCTGATGGGGTGATCGACCCGGAAATGGCGGGTTTTGCAGATAACGTCGCGCTGATGGGTCAGCAGACCGGCTTCGACACGATGACATGGGCGGGCTATCTGGATGCGCATCGGGCGCGGCGGGCGTTCTTCATCGAACACGGCGCCACCTCCAGCGATCACGGCCACCCGAATGCCCGGACCGAGGATCTGCCGCAGGCCGAGGCGGCGGCGCTGTTTGCCAAGGCCCTGCGTGGCGATTGCACGGCGGACGAGGCCGACGCCTTTCGCGGACAGATGCTGACCGAGATGGCGCGGATGAGCCTGGATGACGGGCTGGTCCTGCAGATCCACCCCGGATCGCGGCGCAACCATTCCGATCAGGTGATGGGCATGTTCGGGCGCGACAAGGGTTTCGACATTCCCGGCCGCACCGATTACGTGACCGCCCTGCGCCCGCTGCTGAATGCGGTCGGCATGCGGCCCGATCTGACGGTCGTTCTGTTCACCCTGGACGAGACGTCCTATGCGCGCGAACTGGCCCCGCTGGCGGGCGTCTGGCCCTGCCTGCGCCTTGGCCCGGCATGGTGGTTTCACGACAGCGCCGAAGGCATGCGCCGGTTCCGCGAGATGACCACGGAAACGGCGGGATTTTACAATACCGTGGGGTTCAATGATGACACCCGCGCGTTCTGCTCGATCCCCGCGCGCCATGATGTCGCCCGTCGGGTCGATTGCAGCTATCTGGCCACGCTGGTCGCCACGGGTCGCCTTGCGGAAGACGAGGCACCCGAGGTGGCGCGCGATCTGGCCTATGGGCTGGCCAAGCGGGCCTACAAACTCTGAACGTTCATATCTGGGAGGATAAGATGAAATTTCTCATGACAACCGTGGCGGGCCTGCTGGCATCCGTCAGCTTTGCCACTGCGTGCGAGATCACGCTGCGGTCCTCGGACACCCATCCCGACGGCTATCCGACCGTCGAGGGCGTCAAGGCCATGGCCGCCGAGATTCTGGAAACCTCTGGGGGTCGGATCTGCATCGAGGTGTTCCCGGCATCCCAGTTGGGCGAGGAAAAGGACACGATCGAACAGACCCAGTTCGGCGTGATCGATCTGGTCCGCGCCAGCTTCGGCACGTTCAACGACATCGTGCCGGTGACGCAGACCTTCTCGCTGCCCTATCTGTTCCGCAATGTGGATCACATGCATGCGGTCATGGACGGTCCCATCGGCGAGGAGATCGGCGCGCAGTTCGAGGAACGCGATCTGGTCGTTCTGGCCTATTACGATGGCGGCGCGCGCAGCTTTTACAACTCTCAGCGCCCGATCAACACGATCGAGGATCTGGCGGGCCTTAAGTTCCGGGTCATCCAGAACGACGTGTTCGTGGACATGATGGACGCGCTTGGCGCGGTTGCGACCCCCATGCCCTATGGCGAGGTCTATTCGGCCATCCAGACCGGCGTGATCGACGGGGCGGAAAACAACTATCCCAGCTATGACAGTTCGGGCCATGCCGAAGTCGCCAAGTATTTCACGCTGGATGAACATCTGATGGTGCCCGAACTGGTCGCCATGTCCAAGACCAGCTGGGATGCGCTGACCCCCGAGGATCAGACCCTGCTGCGCGACGCCGCGCGCAATTCGTCCACGACGCAGCGCCAGCTGTGGGCCGAGGCCGAGGCCGCGTCCGAAGAGGCCGTGATCGAGGCGGGCGCCGAGATCGTGCGCGACATCGACAAGCAGCCCTTCATCGATGCGATGGCGCCGGTCTATGAAAAATACGCCACCTCGCCCGAGGCGCAGGATCTGGTCGAGCGGATCCGCGCGACCGAATAAGGCCTTCCGCCGCCCGCAATCCTTGCGGGCGGCTTTTTCTTATGGAGGGACGCGCAATGCGCGAGGGTCTTGTTAAGTTTGCCGCCGTGACCGGCGCCATCGCGCAGGCCGCATTGTGGCTGGCGGGGATCGGGCTGGTCCTGATGACCGTCTTTGTCTTTGCGCAGGTCTTCTCCCGCTATGTCATGGGCTCCAGCTTGTTCTGGGCGGAACCCGCGGCGGTGATGCTGATGGGCTGGTTCATCTTTCTGGGTGCCGCCGTGGGCGTCAAGGAGGGCTATCATCTGTCCTTCGATGTCGGCCTGATGATCGTGCCGGAAAGCTGGCGCCCGTGGTTTCATGCCCTGTCCGATGTGGTCGTGACGGGCTTCGGCATCGGCATGGCATGGTTCGGCTGGCAGCTGGCGGCCCGCGCCTCGACCGGGGTCGTGCCGGGGCTGGGCATTTCCCGGTTGTGGGATTTCATGCCGCTGATCGGGGGTGGCGTCCTTCTGGTCCTGTTTTCGGTCGAACGCATCGCCCGCCGCGCGGCGGGTCTGAAGACGCTGCGCTTTGGCGACAATGACGATGCCGCCGATGGCGAGGTCGACGGGTTGGCCACGGCCGTCCCGGCCGAGGCCATCATTTTGCAGGGCGAGGCGCCGCGCGCCCGCAACAAGGACTGACGTCATGGAATTGTGGATCCTGTTTGGCAGCTTTGTCGCGCTGCTGCTGATCGGCACGCCGGTCGCCTTCTGTCTGGGCGTCGCCAGCTTTCTGACCGTTCTGTACATGGGCCTGCCGCCTGTCGTGGTGTTCCAGCGCCTGAACAGCGGCATCTCGGTCTTTGCGCTGATGGCCATTCCGTTCTTCATCTTCGCGGGCGACCTGATGGTGCGCGGCGACATCGCGCGGCGGCTGGTCGCGCTGGCGGGCGCCATGGTCGGCCATATCCGCGGCGGTCTGGGGCAGGTCAACATCATGGCCAGCCTGATGTTCGGCGGCGTGTCGGGCTCGGCTGCCGCCGATGCCAGCGCGGTCGGCGGTCTGATGGTGCCGCAGATGAAGGCGCGCGGCTATGACGTGGATTACGCCGTCAACATCACCGTCGTCAGTTCCATCATCGCGCTGATGGTGCCGCCCAGCCACAATATGATCATCTATTCCATCGCGGCCGGGGGCCGCCTGTCGATCGCCGATCTGTTCACCGCAGGCATCATTCCCGGCCTGCTGCTGGCCTTCCTGCTGATGGTCGCGGCCTGGTGGGTGGCCCGCAAGAAGGGATACCCGACCGAGCCTTTTCCCGGCCTGCGGATGATGGGCACGCTGCTGGTGGCCGCCCTGCCGGGGCTGATCCTGATCGCGATCATTTTCGGCGGCGTCCGCTCGGGCCTGTTCACGGCGTCGGAATCGTCGAATGTGGCGGTGGTCTATGCGCTGCTGGTCACGACGCTGGTCTATCGCAGCCTGCCCTGGTCGGAATTCGTCGAGGCGACCAAGGGTGCGGTGCGCACCACCGCGATGGTGCTGCTGGTGATCGGCTGCGCGGCCTGTTTCGGCTGGCTGCTGGCCTATCTGCGCGTGCCCACGCAACTGGTCGAGATCCTGCAGAACGTCTCCAGCAACCCCATCGTGATCCTGCTGCTGATGAACATCATCTTGCTGATCCTGGGCACGTTCATGGACATGTCGCCGCTGATCGTCATCACCACGCCGATCTTTCTGCCCGTGGCCACCGCCTTTGGCGTCGATCCGGTGCATTTCGGGGTCATCCTGATCCTGAACCTTGGCATCGGCCTGTGCACGCCGCCCGTCGGCGCGGTGCTGTTCGTGGGCTGCGCGGTGGGGCGCATCAGCATCTGGCAGGCGATGCGCACGATCTGGCCCTTCTATGGTGCCGCCTTCGCGACGCTGATGCTGGTCACCTATGTGCCCGCGCTGTCGCTGTGGCTGCCCTCGCTGTTCCGCTGATCCACCCTTGCCTTGCCGAAAAGGACCGAACCCATGCCCGATCCCGTCCGCAGCGTTCTGGCGCATGCCCCTGACCTGATGGTCGTCCGCTTTGCCTTTGCGACCGGTGACAGCGGCGCCTTGCACAGCCATCCGCATGTCCAATCGACCTATGTCCAGTCGGGCCGCTACCGCTTTACCATCGATGAACGCGCCTTCGAGGTCGGCCCCGGCGACGCGTTCATCATTCCCTCGGGCGCCACCCATGGCTGCCTGTGTCTTGAGGGGGGCGATCTGATCGATACCTTCACCCCCCGCCGCGACGATTTTCTCTGAAAAGGACCACCCCATGACCCATGTCGACACCCGCCACGCGATCCATCCCGACCACGCCAAGGGCATGGACACCGCCATCCTGCGCCAGCATTTTCTGGCCGAGGGGCTGTTTGCCGAAGGGGCCGTCCGGCTGGTCTATACCCATTACGACCGCTTTGTCGTCGGCGGCGCCGTGCCTGCCGGGGCCAGCCTGGTGCTGGACAAGATCGAGGAAACCAAGACCCCCAGCTTTCTGGACCGCCGCGAGATGGGCATCGTGAACATCGGCGAGGCCGGCCGGGTCGAGGCTGCGGGGCAGAGCTGGGACATGGCGACCGGCGACGTGCTGTATCTGGGCATGGGCGCGGGGGCGGTGACGTTTTCGGGGCAAGGGCGGTTCTATATCACCTCGGCGCCTGCGCATCGCGCGCTGCCGCATCGTCTGGTGACGGTGGACGAGGCCAAGAAGGTCGAGATGGGCGCGGTCGAGACCTCGAACAAGCGGGTCATCAAGCAGTTCATCCATCCGCTGGTCATGGAAAGCTGCCAGCTGGTGCTGGGTTATACTTCGTTGCAGGAAGGCTCGGTCTGGAACACCATCCCCAGCCATGTCCATGATCGCCGGATGGAGGCGTACCTCTATCACGGCATGGCCCCGGAATCGCGGGTGCTGCACCTGATGGGCGAGCCGACCGAGACGCGCCACCTGTTCGTCGCCAATGAACAGGCCGTCCTGTCGCCGCCCTGGTCGATCCATTCGGGTGCGGGTATCGGCGAATACACATTCATCTGGGCGATGGCCGGGGACAATGTCGATTACACCGACATGGACTTTATCCAGCCGAAAGACATGCTGTGAGCGCGTTTTCCCTTGAAGGCCGCACCGCGCTGGTGACCGGTGCCAATACCGGCATCGGTCAGGCCATCGCGGTCGCCATGGCGGAAGCCGGGGCAGATGTCATCGCCTCGGGACGTCGCGATTGCGACGAGACCCTGGCGATGATCGGCAAGGTCTCGGGCAGGGCGGGGCGCAGCCTGACGCTGGATTTCGCCGATCCGATGGCCGCGCGCGATGTCTTTGCCGATCAGCCCATCGACATTCTGGTCAACAATGCGGGCATCATCCGCCGCGACGATGCGGTCGATTTTTCCGAGGCCGATTGGGACGCGGTGATGGACGTGAACCTCAAGGCGCTGTTCTTCACCTGTCAGGCCTTTGCGCGCGCCGCCCTGCCGCGGGGGCATGGCAAGATCGTCAACATCGCGTCCCTGCTGTCTTTTCAGGGCGGCATCCGCGTGCCGTCCTATACCGCGTCCAAGCATGGCGTGGCGGGGCTGACCAAGCTGATGGCCAATGAATGGGCGGCCAGGGGGCTGACCGTCAACGCCATCGCGCCCGGCTATATCGAAACGAACAACACCGAGGCCTTGCGCGCCGATCCCGACCGGTCCCGCGCGATCCTTGACCGCATCCCCGCAGGCCGGTGGGGCCGCCCCGAGGATATCGCGCAGACTGCAGTGTTTCTGGCAGCGCCCGCATCCGATTACATCAACGGCGCGGTCCTGAATGTCGATGGAGGCTGGCTTGCCAGATAGATTGCATCACGCGCCCTCGGGCAAACCCGCCGGGATCGTGCATCTGGGCCTTGGCGCGTTCTTTCGCGCCCATGGTGCGGTCTATGTGGCCGAAGCCATGGAGGCGTCCGGAGGCGATTGGGGCATCATCGGCGTATCCCTGCAATCGCCCGGCACGCGGGACCGGCTGAAGCCGCAGGGCTGGGCCTATACGGCGGTCGAGATGGGCCCGGCGGGCGAAAGCCCCCGGGTCATGACCATCCTGCGCGACGTGCTGGTCGCGCCGGAAGACCCGCAGGCCGTGCTGGACGCGATGGCCTTGCCCGACATTCGGATCGTCAGCCTGACCGTCACCGAAAAGGGCTATTGTCTGGAGCCGTCGACGGGGCGGCTGAACGCGGCGCATCCCGATATCGTCCATGATCTGGCCAACCCGCTGCCAAAATCGGCACCGGGCTTTCTGGTGCGGGCCTTGCAGGCGCGGCGCGATGCGGGCGTGGCGCCCTTTACTGTGCTGTGTTGCGACAACCTGCCGGAAAACGGTCGTGTGCTGCGCGGCGTGGTGCTGGATCTGGCGCGGCTGATCGATCCGGCGCTGGCCGATTGGATTGCCGCCGAAGGGGCGTTTCCCTGCACCATGGTCGACCGCATCGTGCCCGCCACCACGCCCGCCGATCTGGACCGGCTGGCGGCTGCCACGGGCCTGCGCGACGCGGCGCCGGTTCTGCACGAGCCGTTCCGCCAATGGGTGGTCGAGGATGATTTCGTCGGCGGCGCGCGTCCCGATCTGGGCGCGGTCGGCGTGCAGCTGGTCGGCGACGTGACCCCGTTCGAGCATATGAAGCTGCGGATGCTGAACGGAACGCATTCGGCGCTGGCTTATCTGGGCAATCTGGCCGGGCACGAGACGATCGCCGATGTCGCCGCCGATCCGGTCTTTGCAGCCTATGCCGAGCGGTTGTGGCAGAGCGAGATCATCCCCGCCCTGACCCCGCCGCCGGGCGTCGATCTGGGGGACTATGCCGGGGCGCTGGCGGCGCGCTATGCCAATCCGGCGATCCGCCACCGGACCTGGCAGATCGCCATGGATGGCAGCCAGAAGCTGCCGCAGCGCATTCTGGCGACGATCGCTGAAAGCCGGGCGGCGGGCCGCGATGTGCCGGGGCTGACGCTGGCCGTCGCGGGATGGATGCGCTTTGCCTCGGGTCGCGACGAAGACGGTGCGGCGATCGAGGTCAAGGATCCGTTGGCGCCGCAGCTGGCGGCGCTGTGGCAACAGGATGCCGGGGCGACCGTCGCCGGTTTTCTGGCGCTGACGCAGGTTTTCCCCGAGGCGCTGCGCCGCGATGCGGGCTTTGCCGGGGATCTGACGGCGGCCTTGAGCGGGCTTGTGGCGCGCGGTGCGCGGGCCATGGCGGCCGCGGTCTGAGCGGAGCGGGGGGAAGGGGGGCGCTGCCCCCCATCGCCTGACGGCGATCCCCCCCCGGGATATTTCCGCCAAGATGAAAGATCAGCGCGGGGTGCGGGCATCCTCGACCGCCTGAGGGACCAGGGCGCCGTGATGGCGGATGACCTGACGGCTGAGGGCATGGCCCGCGCGGATCGCCGAGGCGCAATCCCGACCCGAGAGCTGGGCGGCCAGATAGCCGGCGTTGAAGCTGTCACCGGCGGCAGTGGTGTCGACGGGGGTGTCACGGGTCAGATCGTCGATCGCGCCGGTCCCCTGTGTGCCGCCAAAGACGATCGGGCCGCCGCCATTCTTGACGACGACATGGCCCGCCCCGCAGGCCAGATAGCGGGCGCGGGTGGCTGCGGGATCGGCATCGCCGAAATGCGTGGCCTCGTCATCATGGCTGGGCAGGACCAGATCGGCGCGGGCGGCGGCGTTTTCGGTCACCTTGCGCATCGTGTCAGGGTCCGACCACAGGCGCGGGCGCAGGTTGGTGTCGAAGACGACCGTCGTGCCCTGCGCGCGGGCATCGTCCAGCGCGGCCAGCAGAGTGTCGCGTCCGGCGGGGGGCAGGATCGCCAGCGTGATCCCCGACAGATAGGCCATCCGGCTGCCGTCCAGCGCCGCTGCCAGCACCTGCGGCTGATCGGCCAGGCGCCGCGCGGCAGAGGTGTCGCGCCAATAGGCGAAGCTGCGTTCGCCGCCCTGCAGGCTGATGGCGTAGAGGCCGATCTCGCGATCCGTCTCGGCCCGGATATGGGTGGCGTCGATGCCGGACTGGCCCAAGAACGCCAGCATGCGGGTCGAGAATTCGCCGGTGCCGATGCGGGTCAGAAAGCCGACCTGGGTTTCCGCGTCCAGAAGGCGGCGCAGATACCAAGCGGTGTTCAGCGTGTCGCCCGCAAAGCCCATGCGCCACAAGCCGGGCTGATCGGCCTGCGAGAGTTCGACCATCGCCTCGCCGATGGAGAGGATGCGGGTGGCGGTCTGTTTGGGGGCAGGGGTCATCGCAGGCCTATTCGGTGAAGTAATCGGGATGGGCGTCCATCATATGCGGCACCTCGGTCAGCATCTGGCGCAGATGGGTGCGGATCGCGGCCTCGGCGGCATCGGGATCGCCCGCCTGCAGCGCAGTCAGGACGGCGCGGTGCTGGGCGATGGTCTGGTTGCGGTCGAACACGCGCATCGACAGGTGGCGCAAACGGTTCATTTGCGCCTTGAGGCGGTCCAGATCCTGCCAGACGGCGGGATGGCCCGCCGCCTCGGCCATGGCCTGATGGAAGCGGTCGTCGGCCTCGACAAAGGCCGGGACGTTGCTTTCGGCATCGGCCCGGGCCTGCAGGTCCAGTTCGCGTTCCATTGCGCCAAGATCGGGCCGGGTCCGGGCCACGATGCGGGCCAGATCGCTTTCCACCGCCTCGCGGATCATGCGCGCAGACAGCACCGCGCGGACCGAGATGCGGCTGATATAGGTGCCGCGCTGCGGGCGGATCTCGGCCAGACCGTCGCTGGCGAGGCGGATGAAAGCCTCTCGAACCGGCTGGCGGGACAGGCCGACCTGTTCGGCGATCTCGGTTTCCGACAGCCGCATGCCGGGCAGCAGATCGCCGCGCAGGACGCAGCCGTAAAGCCAGTCATGGACCTGCTGGGCGGTCGAGGCGGATCGGATCGGGATCATGGCTGTCGGAGTCCTGTGGGGGTGATGGATGTTTATACCATACTTCCATACGAGTAAAGGAGATCGCGCCACAGGATCTTGTGCTCGCGGATCATCCCCCGATCCGATGGGATTTTGCAACCCGCGGTGACCAGCGCGGGGCGTCCGGTCCGATAAAGAAAGGCCCCCGCAGACATCGCTGCAGGGGCCTTTTCACGCAGGTCCGGTGATCACATGGCCCATGGGGCCCCGTTCATCGGCGCTGTGCGATCAGAAGATCAGCGACAGGATGCCGATGACGACCAGAAGTCCGATGATGAAGATGATACCGACGGCGCCGCCGAGGAACTTAAGCATGATATTCTCCTGTGTTGTCCGGGACAACCGCTGCGGTCGGGACTGGTTCCGTCGGATGATGCGGCATCGGGCCGGGGCCATCGGGACGGGGCCCGCGATGGCGCAGGCAACCATTCCGAGGCGGGGATGGTGACTTTGGCAGAGCGGCGGGCCGCTGCGGAACGGGGCGGGACGCAGGGTGCCGGTCGATTGTCGGTCGTCGCATCGACCGAGGTGGATCGGGGGTGGATGGGTGGAATTGTGACAGGCTGCCCGTCCGGTGCCTTGAGGCAAATGGTCGTCCCGGCATCTTGAGCATGGCTGAAGCGACAGGGCGGAAGCGTAGGGGGTATAGGGGTTGCCGGTCGGGACCGAGGGCGGAATGCGACATCAGCAATGATCGTCATTTTGAATATTGTAAATGGATATGAATAAGACTCGATCATGGTCCTTGATGCAGTTTCTGAAACGCATGTATGCACCTGAAAATTGTAATTCCCTTTCTGCGAAGATCTTTTTGTTAGTGATTCAAAACAGTTACTTGGTGGGGTATTGATTCGAAAGAACCCCATTTTTGTGAACAGAACGCCGAAATTATGTCAACCAAAAGTTGTGTAAACTTTATCAATCGCGTCGCTAAACGAATGTGTTTTGTCTGTTTTGCACGGGGTGGTAATTACAGGGTGCGGCCTGTCGCCGCATGTCGCTTTTGACCCTCGATCTTGCGCTCTGTTTCGGGCGCGTCTGCCGGGATGGACATCTTAGGCCATCAATCCCGCATCGAAAAAACGATCATGTCCCGGGTCAGACCCCGGTGCCTGGTGATCTTGGAAAGTTCACCTCATGGAGTATGTGCAAAATGGCTATCAATGAAACTGGAGTTGCATTCGCCACGCCCGCGACCGTTCTGACCGTCGGTGTCGCGGATCTTAACATCAGCGTTGGCAATCTTGGTCTCCTCTCGGGCGTCGAGGCGGGCCCAAGTCTGGTGCCGCTTGGCTCGTGGGCAACCTCGCTGACGCGTGAGGAAGATGGAAATGTCCTGAATGTGGGCGAGGAATTCGTGCTGTCGCGCACGTTCAGTCCTGCACTTGGTGAGCCGAACACGACCACTGAAACGCTGACGATGGAAGGAACCGGCACTGTCACAGGCATTTTCGGCACGCGGACCTTTATCATCGCATCGACCGAAGGTGGCGTTCAGCGCATTATCTTCCCTGATGGCGACCTGCCGCCCGTTACGGATGTGCTGCTGACCCTTGATACCGATACCTTCTTGGCTGGTTACGACTTCGACGCTGACGACATCGTCTGCTTTGCCAGGGGCACGCTTGTGGACACCCCCGAGGGACCGCGCGCGATCGAGGATCTTCAGGCAGGCGACATGATCCTGACCAAGGATAACGGTCCGCAGCCGCTGCGCTGGATCGGGCGGACGGTTGTCTCGGCCAGCACGCTGGCGCGCAAGGATAATCTGCGTCCGATCCGCATCCGGGCCGGGGCGCTTGGGGCGGGGGCGCCGTCCTCGGATCTGATCGTCTCGCCGCAGCACCGCATGCTGGTGCGGTCCAACATCGCGCAGAAGATGTTCGGAACGATGGAGGTTCTGGTCGCCGCCAAGCAGCTGCTGCAGATCGAGGGCGTCGATATCGCCCGTGATCTGGAAAGCGTCGAGTATTTCCACATGCTGTTCGACCGGCATGAGGTGGTCTTTGCCAACGGTGCCGAAAGTGAATCCCTCTATACCGGACCGCAGGCGCTGAAAGGCGTCGGTCTGGCCGCGCTGGACGAAATCTTCGCGCTGTTCCCGCAGCTGCAGGAGGCCGACTACGAGGCCGAGGGCGCGCGCTACCTTGTCTCGGGGCGTCATGGGCGCAAGCTGGCGATCCGGCACAAACAGAACCACCGCGCGCTGGTCCGCTAAAGACCACGCAGGCGACAGGTCCGGACAGCTCCGCCCCTTTTGGGGGCGGGGCTTTTCGGTGTTCATCCGCCTAGGCGCGCACCAAAGGCCGTGCGTTGCGCAGATGGCGCAGCGACAGCTGGCGGGCCTGACGACCGGTCGGGACGGGGCGCGCGAAGGGCGGCGGGCCATTCTGCGCCAGATCGGGCAGCAGCGCATGGATCTGCGCGACCTGTGCCGGGCTGAAGGCCCGCAGCGCGACGGGACCGGGATAAAGGCTTTCTGTCCATGCGCCCTCGGCCTCGATCACCTCGTGGCGGTCCATCAGGATATGCCAATAGGTCACGGGCCGGTCGTCGGTCTGCACGCTGATGCCCGGCTGACCGATCAGATGGCGCGCGGCCACCAATGTCTCCTCCGAGCCCAGCATCCGCGCGGCAATGGCCGAGCGCAGCAGGACGCGGTGCTGGGGCGAGACACGCAGATCGCGCGCAGGCCGGCCGGGACCAAGCGCCCCCGCCGCCAGCCGGATCGGCCGGTCCTGCGGGCGCAGGTCCAGATGCGCGGCATCGGCGCGGCGGTGGCCGATCCACAGGATCGGACGCGGCCCGTGATCCAGCGTCTCCAGCAGATCGCCGGGCCGCAGCGTCTGGACCGGGCGCGGCCCCTGCGCGGTGCGGATCAGGCTGCCCTCGACAAAGCAGGGCATGGCATAGGGAACATGATCCCCCGCCTGACCGATGCCGCGCACGCCGGTATAGACATAGGTCTTGGACGGGTCGAAGACCGGATAGGTCGTGCCCCCGTCGGCTGTCGTTTGGGCCAGTGGAATGATCAGGACCGAATGGCGTCCGCCCAGCTCATCGCCTAGATCTTCGGGCACGAAGCTGCGTGGAAACAACGCGACGAACTGCCCGCCATCCGGACCCCGCAGGTTCGATGCCAGGAAATTCGACAGCGCCGTGCCCGCAGGCACCGTCACCTGAGAGGCGCCAAATCCGAAACTGGCATCCTCGGCCAGCGTCTGGTCGGTTTCGCCGGGGGTATAGAAGCCGCTTTGAAACAGCGGATCGTCATCGGCGATCGTGATCGTGGACAGGACCGGGTCGGGAAAGGTGATGGGACTTCCGTCGGACCACGGGACAAAGCGCGGGTTACCGCTTTGGGTCCATGAGGGGATCGGTTCGCTGACCGTCAGAACGGTTATATGATAGGCCATAAGAATCTCCGGTTCGGATGCAGCCCTCCTGCCGCAGGACAGGCTTGACCTTACGAAGACCTGGTTAACAAAAGATTAACGTCCCTCAGGCGGGAACGATCGAGGACGATGTTCCCCGTTCGCGATAGGGCGTGCTGCCATATTGCGCACGATAGCATTTGGAAAAATGCGACGGGCTGGAAAACCCCGATGCCAGCGCGATCTCGATGATCGACATCTCGGTCTGCATCAGCAGGTTGCGGGCGCGGGCCAGACGGGTTTCCATGTAATAGCGTTTCGGGCTGCGGTTCAGATAGCGGCGGAACAGCCGTTCCAGCTGGCGCGTCGACATGCCCGCATCCAGCGCCAGCTGGGCGGGGCTGATCGGGTCTTCCAGATTGCCCTCCATCCGGGCGATCACCGCAGCCAGCCGGGGGTGGCGCACGCCGATGCGGGTGGGGATGGACAGGCGCTGGCGGTCCTGATCGGTCCGGATCGCGGTGTGCAGCATCTGGTCGGCCACGTCGGCGGCCAGCGCGTCGCCATGCGCCTCGGCGATCAGATGCAGCATCAGATCGATGGAACTGGTCCCCCCCGCCGCCGTCAGCCGGTTGCCGTCATGGACAAAGACCGACCGGAACAGATCGACCTGCGGAAAGGCCTCGGCGAAACCGTCGTGGTTTTCCCAATGGATCGTGGCCTTGCGCCCCTCCAGCAGGCCCGCCTCGGCCAGCACCCATGCGCCGGTGCACACCGCGCCCATCGCGCCGCCGCCGCGGGCCTGACGGCGCAGCCAGGCCAGCACCGGGCGCGTCGTCTCTCGTGCGATTTCGGTGCCGCCGCAGATGATGACCACGTCGTCGCGGGCGGGGGCCGGGCCCTCGGCCTCCAGCCCGCCGTCCAGCAGCACCCGCGCGCCGTTCGAACAGGTGGCCATGTCGCCGCGCGGCCCCACCAGCCGCCAGTCGAACAGCGCCCGGCCCGCCGCGCGGTTGGCCAGACGCAACGGTTCGATCGCCGCCGTGAAGGGCAGCATGGTGAAACGGTCCAGCAACAGGAAGGTGAAACGGCGCGGTCTGTCGGATGGCATGAGGCTGTCTTTGCAAACGGGTCCGTCCGGCACCCAAACAGGCTTTCATCGCCGCGGCAAGGGGGCGCGACATGCCCTGCCCATCGCGGCGGCAGGGCCTTTTCCTGACGGTTGATCGCGTCTATACCAACGCCACCGTTTGACAGGAGCCCAAGGCCATGACGCAGGATATCCGCAAGACCGCCGCCACCCCCGCATGGGACAAGGCCGGCTGGCGCGCCTATCCGCGCGTCCAGATGCCCGACTATACCGACGCCGCCGCCCTGACGGCGGTCGAGGATCAGCTGCGGCGCTATCCGCCTTTGGTCTTCGCAGGCGAGGCGCGGCGCATGAAGGCGCAGCTGGCCGAGGTCGCAGCCGGACGCGGCTTTCTGCTGCAGGGCGGCGATTGCGCCGAAAGCTTCAGCGAGTTCAGTGCCGACAATCTGCGCGACACGTTCAAGGTGTTACTGCAAATGGCGGTCGTGCTGACCTGGGGCGCGCAGATGCCGGTCCTCAAGGTCGGTCGCATGGCCGGCCAGTTCGCCAAGCCGCGCAGCGCGCCGACCGAGGTGATCGACGGGGTCGAACTGCCCAGCTATCGCGGTGATATCATCAACGGGTTCGATTTCACCCCCGAATCCCGCATTCCCGATCCGGCGCGGATGCTGGCGGCCTATACGCAGGCGGCGGCGTCGCTGAACCTGCTGCGGGCCTTTTCGACCGGCGGTTTCGCCGACATGCAGCGCGTCCAAAGCTGGATCGCCGATTTCGTCGGCGGCCCCGAGGCGGCGCGCTATCGCGACATCGCGAACCGCATCGGCGATGCGATGGCCTTCATGCAGGCGGCAGGCGTCAATTCCGACACCGCCCATCAGCTGTCCAAGGTCGATTTCTATACCAGCCACGAGGCCCTGCTGCTGGAATACGAAGAGGCTTTGGCCCGCATCGATTCGACCACCGGCCTGCCCGTCGCAGGATCGGGCCACATGATCTGGATCGGCGACCGAACGCGCCAGCCCGATGGCGCGCATGTCGAATTCTGCCGCGGCGTGCAGAACCCGATCGGCCTGAAATGCGGCCCCACCACCACGGCGGACGATCTCAAGGTGCTGATGGCCAGGCTGAACCCGGAAAACGAGGCCGGTCGCCTGACCCTGATCGCGCGCTTTGGCGCGGGCAAGGTCGGCGATCACCTGCCGCGTCTGGTTCAGGCCGTCAAGGACGAGGGGGCGAACGTCGTCTGGTCCTGTGATCCGATGCACGGCAACGTCATCAAATCCTCGACCGGGTACAAGACGCGGGCCTTCGATTCGATCCTGCGCGAGGTTCGGGAATTCTTTGCTGTCCACAAGGCCGAAGGCACCATCCCCGGTGGCGTGCATTTCGAGATGACCGGCAAGGACGTGACCGAATGCACCGGCGGCGTGCGCGCCGTCACCGATGAGGATCTGTCGGACCGCTATCACACCGCCTGCGATCCGCGGCTGAATGCCAGCCAGTCGCTGGAACTGGCCTTCCTGGTGGCCGAGGAACTGCGCGCCCGGCGCGAGGATGCGGCCCCGGCCCGGACCGCCGCTGCCAGCTGAAGCCTTCAGGGCCACGCCTCAGCCACACTCTCAAGGCCCCGCCACATGGCGGGGCCTTATTTCCAGCGGCGATGGACCCAGAACCACTGGTCCATATGGCGCCTGACCAGCATCTCCAGATCATCGTTCAGCGCCTGCATCATCGCGCGCGGCTCGTCCAGCGCGACGGGTGCGCCGACATGGACGCGAAAGCTCAGCCCATCGGGCTGGCGGATGCCCGCGATCGGCACCAGCAGCGCATCATAGCGCCGCGCCAGTTCGGCTGGCGTCAGGACCGTCCGCGTCGGCAGGTCGAAAAACCGCAGCTCGGCCCCCTCGCGGTCATATTGATCGAAACCAAGCGCCAGCCAGCCACCGCCGCGCAAAAAGCGCAGCATCGCGGCCAGACCCGCCCGCCCGCGCGGAAACATTGGCTCGGCAATGGCGGTGATGGCGGGGACGTAATGGCGGTTGAACGCCTCGTTGTTCATGGGCCGGTAGAGCGCGCCCACCGGCCAGCCGCGCCCGGACAGGGCGGCGCGCATCGCGTCATAATTGCCGAAATGCGCGCAGGCGAGGATGACCGGACGGTTCGCCTCCAGCGCCGCCTCCAGCGCGGGCAGGCCGGGGCCCTCGACCGGGGCGCTCTCGCGGATACGGGCGGTGAATTCGGCCGCCGAATAGATCTCGGCCAGCGACCGGCCCGCATTGTCGGGCACGGCGCGGACCAGCGCCTCGATCTCGGGGCCACTCAGATCGGGCCGGGCCAGGGTCAGATTGTCGCGAATGCGCCGCCGCCAACCGGCCACGGGCGCGATCAGATGGGCGAACACCCAGCCCATCGCCGGCACGCGGCGGCGATAGGGCAGCAGCAGGGCCAGCTGCATGATCGCCAGAAAGGCGCCATTGGCCAGCCGGTCGGTCAGCGTGGATCGGTCGTCGCGCATGGTTCCTTTCGGGCCGCGCGGGCCTCACGCGACCAGACATAGAGGCCCGCGGCCACGATAACCGCAGCGCCCAGAATGGTCCACAGATCGGGCAACTGCCCAAAGAACAACCAGCCCCACAGCCCCGCCCAGACCAGACCGGTATAGCCAAAGGGCGCCAGCACCCCCGCCTCGGCAGCGCTGAAGGCGCGGACCAGCAGATATTGGCTGGCGGTGCCAAAGATCGCCAGCAAAGCAAAGGCCCACAGATCGGCCAAGGCGATGGGCTGCCAGAAGAACGGCACGACAAGGCTGGTCGCGATGCTGCCCACGACCGCCGACCACATGACCGAGGTCGCCACCGAATCAGCCCGCACGATTCGCGTCAGCAGCGCGCCCGCCGCATAGGTAAAAGCCCCGGCCAAAGGCAGCAGGGCGGCGGGTTGAAACACCCCCACGCCGGGCCGGATGATCAGCAACGCACCCACCATCGCCACCGCGATCCCCGCCATCCGGCGCGGGCCCAACCGCTCGCCCAGAAACAGCGCGCCGCCAAGCGTGATCAGGACCGGATTGAGGTCCATGATCGCGGTCGCCTCGGCCAGCCCGATATATTGCAGCGAGGTAAAGAAAAGCACCACCGATCCCAGCTGCATCAGCGCACGGGCGAATTGCGTTCCCGGCTGGCGGGTCCGCAGCAAAGGAACCATCGCCTGACGAAAGATCAGCGCAAAGATCAGCAGATTGCCCACGAAACGCGCCCAGACCACCTGCGCGGGATGGTAAAGCTGGGTCAGATGCTTGGCCGTCGCATCCATCAGCGTGAACCCCAGAATCGCCGCCAGCAGCAGGGCGATGCCCCGCGCCTGATCCGATCCGGGACGCCGCAGCCCGTCCCGCTCGCGCCCCATCAGCGCCCAACCCCGCGCAAGCACACGCATCAGAGCGCCGGATCATGGATATTTGAGTGAAGAAGAAGGGGCTTCTTCTTCATATCAATATCCCCGCCGGAGGCTTCCCAAAGTCTCACAAAAGCGCCGCCGCGCGGGCAGCGACCGCCGCTGCCGTGATGCCGAAATCGTCGTAGAGTGCGGGCGCCGGGCCCGAGGCGCCAAAGCCCTCCATGCCGACAAAGGCGGACCTGTCCTCGGATCCCCGCTCTCCCAGCAGCAGCCAGTCCCAGGGCTGGCGGATGGCGGCTTCGATGGCGATGCGGACCGGGCCGCGCGGCAGCACGCTTTCGCGATACTCCTGCGGCTGGTCGCGGAACAGCTCCATCGAGGGGACCGAGACGACGCGGGTGGCGATGCCCTGCGCCTCCAGCGCCTCGCGGGCCTCGACCGCGATCTCGACCTCGGAGCCGGTGGCCATCAGGATGACCTGCGCGGCCTTGTCCGAGGCTTCGCGCAGCACATAGGCGCCTTTGGCCGACAGGTTTTCGGAGGTATCGGTCCGCAGCAAGGGCAGGTTCTGGCGCGACAAGGCCAGCACGGACGGCGTGGCATCCTGCGACAGGGCGATCTGCCAGGCCTCGGCGGTCTCGATCTGATCGCAGGGGCGCAGCACCAGCGTGTTGGGGGTGGCGCGGCAGATGGCCAGATGTTCGACAGGCTGATGGGTCGGGCCATCCTCGCCCAGACCGATGCTGTCATGGGTCATCACATAGACGACCGGCAGCCCCATCAGCGCCGACAGGCGCATCGCGCCCCGCGCGTAATCGGTAAAGGTCAGGAACGTCCCGCCATAGGGCCGAAAGCCGCCATGCAGCCAGATGCCGTTCATCGCCGCCGCCATGCCATGTTCGCGGATGCCGTAATGCAGGTAACGGCCCATGCGATCCTCGGGCGAGAACACGCCCTGACCGCCGGTGCGGGTGTTGTTGGAGCCGGTCAGATCGGCCGAGCCGCCGAAATTCTCGGGCATCTCGGCATTCAACACCTCCAGCACGTTCTCGCTGGCCTTGCGGGTCGCGACCTTGGGCCGGCTGGCCAGCGTCTGTTCCTTGAACGCCTCGATGATCGCGTCCAGACGCGGATGCGGGTCCGACCCAAGGCGGCGGGCGAAATCGTTGCGCGCATCGTCTGGCAGGCTGTCGACGCGGTCGTTCCATGCGGCGCGGGCGGCGGCGCCGCGCTGACCGATCCGGCGCCAGTCGGCCATGATCGGGTCGGGAATGACGAAGGGGGCCGAGCTCCAGCCATAGGCCAGCCGGGTGGCGGCGATTTCCTCGCGGCCCAGGGGCGAGCCATGGGCCTTGCTGCTGTCGGCCTTGTTGGGCGCGCCGAAGCCGATGATCGTCTTGCAATCGACCAGCACGGGGCGGCCGTCGTCACGCGCGGCCTCGGTCAGGGCGCGGTCGATATCGGCGGCGTCATGGCCGTCGCAGGACAGCACCCGCCATCCGGCGGCGGCAAAGCGGGCGCGCTGGTCTGTGCGGTCGGACAGGCTGACGCGGCCGTCGATGGTGATGTCGTTATTGTCCCACATAACGATCAGGCGGCCCAGCTTTTGATGGCCGGCCAGCGCGATCGCCTCGTGGCTGATACCCTCCATCAGGCAGCCGTCCCCGGCGATGACCCAGGTGCGGTGATCGCAGAGATCCGCGCCGAATTCCGCGCGCATCGCCTCTTCGGCGATGGCAAAGCCAACGGCGTTGGCCAGACCCTGACCAAGCGGGCCGGTCGTCGTCTCGACCCCCTCGACATGGCCGTATTCGGGATGGCCCGCGGTGATCGCGCCCAGCTGGCGGAAGTTGCGGATCTGGTCCAGCGTCATCTGTTCGTAGCCGGTGAGATGCAGCAGGGCATAGATCAGCATCGAGCCGTGGCCCGCCGACAGCACGAACCGGTCGCGGTCGAACCAATGCGGGGCCGAGGCGTCGAATTTCAGATGGTTGCGAAACAGCACCGTCGCCACATCGGCCATGCCCATCGGCATGCCGGGATGGCCGGAATTCGCGGCCTCGACCGCGTCCATGGCCAGGACGCGGATCGCGCTGGACAGGTTCCAGTGATCGGGATCGGCTTGGCGGCGGGCGTCGATATCCATGGCGATGTCCTTGCGGTCTATAAGTGGCGCTGTCGATAAGTGAGGCGGGCGATGGGTTGGCGCTCTGTTAGGGGCTGGGCGGCGGCGTTGCAAGCCGCCCGGGGGCGGTCAACCCACACGCTCAGGCGTCCTCTCGGGCGACC
This sequence comes from Paracoccus nototheniae, assembly GCF_004335005.1. Lineage (GTDB taxonomy): Bacteria > Pseudomonadota > Alphaproteobacteria > Rhodobacterales > Rhodobacteraceae > Paracoccus > Paracoccus nototheniae. The sequence goes on from NZ_RQRT01000002.1 coordinate 173,630, forward strand.
GGCACCAGGGGCCGGATGCGCAGGCGGGTGATGCGGTTTTCGCGCCGGGTCACCACCTCGAACCGATAGCCGTGAAAGCTGAAGACCTGTCCCTGCTCGGGGATCGACTGTGCCATGTGGATGACCAGACCGGCGACGGTGTTGGCCTCTTCGTCGGGCAGGGTCCAGTCCAGCTGGCGGTTCAGGTCGCGGATCGTCATGCCGCCTTCGACCAGATAATCCCCGGTGCCGTTGGGCTTGAGGGTCTGATCCTCTTCGGTGTCATGTTCGTCGGCGATCTCGCCCACGATTTCCTCGATGATGTCTTCCAGCGTGATCAGGCCGCGCAGGCTGCCGTATTCGTCCACGACCAGCGCGAAATGCGTCCGGCGTTTCAGGAATTCGCGCATCTGCTCGTCGAGAACGCTGGTTTCGGGCACGAAATAGGGCGGCATGACGACATCCATGATGTCGAATTTGCGCGCGACCTGCGCATCGCCCGCCTCGCGCACGGCGCGGTTCACGGCGCGCAGAAGATCCTTGGCATGGACGACGCCGACCACGTTCTCGCGTTCCTCGCGATAGACGGGCAGGCGGGTATGGGGGCTGGCCAGCACGGTTTCCAGAATGGTCTCGGGCGGCAGGGATCCGTCGATCATCTGGATCTCGCTGCGGTGGCGCATGATTTCCTCGACCGTGCGGTTGCCCAGATCCAGCGCACCCAGCAGACGGTCGCGGTCCTCTTTGTTCACCGCGCCCTGCGCGTGGCCGATCGACAGCGCGCCTTCGATTTCCTCTTCGATGGAAAACATGTGTTTGCCGGGATCGGTCTTCAGGCCGGCGATGGACAGCATCAGCCCGACGATGGCGCGGACCACGGTGACGATCGGCGCCAGCAGGATGGTCAGCAGGCGGATCGGCCGGGCCACGAGGCTTGCGACCTTTTCCGGGGCCGAGATGGCATAGGTCTTGGGCATCACCTCGGAAAAGATCAGCACCAGCACGGTCATGACCAGCGTGGCGATGGCCACGCCGCTGGCACCCAGCAGCCGGGTGAACAGCGCGGTCGCCAGACTGGCGGCCAGAATGTTGACGACGTTGTTGCCCAGAAGAATGGCACCGATCAGCTTTTCGCTGTCGGCGGTGACCTTGACGGCGGCCTCGGCGCCGGTGTCGCCCTTGTCGGCGCGGGCGCGAAGCTTGGCCTTGCTGGCAGCCGTCAGCGCCGTTTCCGAGCCGGAAAAGAAGGCCGAGAGGATCAGGCAGATCAGGATGGCGCCAATGGTCAGAAAGGCGGCGAAATCTAAGGCAGAGGATGCGTCGTCCATGGGTCCTTGGTCAGTTGGGGGTCTTGGAAATCGTATCGGACAGCGGGTCCGGCAAGGGCAGGGGCGCGGCGTCGGGCAGGGGTGCCAACGCTGCGATGTCCGGCAGGATGGTCACCGGCGCTGCAATGGTCGCCGGGGCAACGCCGGCCAGCGGATGATGGTTCAGCACCAGATCGCGCATGCGCTGGTCCAGCACATGGGTATAGATCTCGGTCGAGCCCAGATCGGCATGGCCCAGCAGCATCTGGATGCTGCGCAGATCGGCGCCGCCCTCCAGCAGATGGGTGGCAAAGGCGTGGCGGATGACATGCGGTGTCACGCGGGCCAGGTCGATCCCGGCGGCCACCGCCATCTGTGCCAGCAGGCGCGAAAAGCTTTGTCGGGGCAGGTGGCCCGCCGCCCCCGGTGCGGGAAACAGCCAGCGCGCGCCGCGCCCGGCCAGCAGGCGGTAAAGGGCGCTGCCTTCGGGCGCCTTGTCGCGCAGGGCCAGCCAGTCGGCCAGCGCGCGCCGCGCCGCGCCGCCCAAGGGCACCATGCGTTCCTTGCCGCCCTTGCCGCGAATGACCAGCGCCGCAGGATCGCCCCGGCAACCCGCGACGGGCAGGCTGACCAGCTCGCTGACCCGCATGCCGGTGGCATAGAGCATCTCGATCAGGCACAGGTTGCGGGTGCGGTCGGTGGGGGTGCGCCCGATCATCGGGGCTGCGGCCAGCAGCGCGCCGATCTGGTCGCGGTCCAGCGTGCGGGGCACGCGCTTGGCCCGGCCCGGGCCTGCGATGCGGATGGCGGGGTCATCCTCGCGCCAGCCCTCGTCCAGTGCGAAACGGGTGAACTGCCGGATCGCCGACAGGCGCCGGGCGCGGGTGGCGCGCGACAGGCCCTGCGCATCGCAATGGGACAGATAATCCTCGACCTGATCGCGGCTGAGCGCGGCCAGAGACAGGCCCCGATGCCCCAGCCAATCCGACAGGTCGCGGAGATCGCGACCGTAAGCCAGCAGCGTGTTGCGCGCCGCCCCGGCCTCGGCGGCCTGCGCATCCAAAAAGGCCGAGATGGCCCCATGGTCGCTGCGGGTGTGATCGCTCATCGGGTGCCGCTCATGGTGTCGCCGCGGCTTGCTGGGTCATCTGCGCGATCAGTGCCACCTGAGCCTCGGCCCGGTCGGCATCCTCGGGCAGGCCAAGGGCGCGCAGCATGGCGATGCCGCGCCCGGCGCGGGCCAGATCGCCCTCGATCGCGGCATCGATATCGGTCATGGCGCCCAGCAGCGCCTCGCCCTTTTGCGCAGCGGGAGGGGTGGGGACGGGGGCCGCCATCTCGGGTGGCAGATCGGGGATGGTGCCGCCGGGCAGGCCCACCCATCCGCGCAGCAGCCCCGCCACCTCGGCGGTGCGGGGATCGGCGATGTCGGGCGGCAGGTCGGCGGCCACCATCCCCGCCAGCAGATCGGCCATGCCCGCCAAGCGGAATTCGTCAAAGGCGCGGGGCAGGGCCTGTGTCAGATCGCCCCCGGCCAAAGCGGCCTCCAGCGTGCGCATGACGCTGGCGCGTTCCCAGACCCCGCCCGACGCCGCGGGCCGCTGTTCGCCATAGATCGCGCGCAGTTCGGTGGGCGGCAGGGCGCCGGCGCGGGCCAGACGCTCGGCCGCCTCCAGCCGGGCCTTGAAACCGCCGTTCAGCCGCAGATCCGATTGCGCAAAGGCCACCGGCAAGGGCAGGGTGGGCAGGGGCTGGCCCACGGCCTCGTGGATGCGGAATTCCAGCGGCGTGATCCGATCCGCAGGTTCCAGCAGATGGGCGCTGTCGACAAAGGCATCGTCCAGAAAATGCGTCAGCAGGATCGCCTGCCGTTCGTCGATCAGCCCAAGCGTTTCCGCCCCGTGCAGGCTGACGGCGGCGGCGGCCCAATCGCCGGTCTGCGCCAGACAGAAGATGCGCGCGGCAAAGCTGGGCGCGATGCCGGGGGTGCCGTTCATGATCGCGCAGGCGCGGCTTTCATCGCCCTCCAGCAGGGCGATGTCGAACAGGCGTCGAAAGATCTCGGGCTGGCCGGGACCGGCGGCGGTCAGCAGGGCCTGCGCCTCGTCCAGCGCGCCCATGTCCAGCAGACGGTCGGCGCGGGCCAGAAACAGCTGCCCCCCCAGACCGGGGGCGACACCCGGCGCAACGCTATCGACGGCGCCGGTGGGCGGGGCCAGCTGCGCGGTCAGCACCCGGCGCAGCAGCGCCTGCATGGATTGCAGGCGGGCGGGCGTCGACAGCACCATCTGCGCCAGCCGGGCCGGATCGCTGCCCGCCCACAGATCGACCGGAACGCCCGCGCGGCGCGGGCTTTGCGTGCCGGTATGGTCGGGATCGCCCTGATCCAGCCGGGTCACCTGCACCGGGCCCACCGCGCCGCTGGTCGCGGTGGGCTGGGGCCTGCCGCCGGGCCGGTCGGGTGGGCGCACATCGCCCGGACGCCAGGCCGAGCTTTCGCGCAACGGCCCGCGCACACTGCCCGACAGCCAGTCGCTGGCCGACAGCGGCTGGCTTTGCGCCATGACCGCTTGCGGCGATCCGCCAAGGGCCAGCAACAGGGCCAGTCCGGTCAGAAAGGGACGATCAATCATCGGCAGGGGCCGTGGGGGTCGTTCCGGGGCTGGGCGTCGCGCTGGCCGAGGTGGCCGCGCCGTCCATCGGCAGCGGGCTGCGCACCTCTTGCCGGGTGGGGGCCATGTCGCCGAAATAGGCGTATCCCGCCAGCCCGATCAGCCCGGCCAGAATCAGCACCACCAGCAGTTTCAACATCCGCATTGTCCATCGCCTTTGCTCGACCAGGTTTCATTGGTCCGGGGCCGCTATCGGGCCGGTTCGGGGCGAATATAGATGGCAATTTCCGAAAGATCACGTCATTCAGTCACCCGATTGGGGAGACAGGGATGACCAGAGGCCTGACGCGGCACATCGTGCTGATCGGAATGATGGGGGCGGGCAAGACGGCCATCGGGTCGGAACTGGCCCGGCGACTGCGCGTGCCCTTTACCGATTCCGATGCCGAGATCGAGGCTGCGGCTGCCATGTCGATCAGCGAGATCTTTGCCCGCGACGGCGAGGCGTTCTTTCGCGCCCGCGAATCGCAGGTGCTGGGGCGCCTGCTGGCGGGGGCGCCGGGCGTCATCTCGACCGGCGGCGGCGCGTGGATGAGCGCGGGAAACCGTGACATGATCGGGGCGCGCGGCCTGTCCGTCTGGCTGAACTGCGCGCCCGAATTGCTGTGGCAACGCGTCCGCCAGCGCCCGACCCGGCCCCTGCTGCAGACCGCCGACCCCAAGGGCACGCTGCTGCGCCTGCTGGCCGAACGCAGCCCCGTCTATGCGCAGGCCGGGCTGGAATTCCTGTCGCAGGCGGGCGACAGCATCGAGATGTCGACCACCCGCCTGATCGCCGCCCTGCAGGCTGCGGCCCCCGATCTGATCAAGGAACCCTCATGACCGATCCTGTCCCCGATCCTGTGACCGTTCACGTGCCCTTGGGCGATCGTGCCTATGATGTCCGCATCGGTGCGGGGCTGCTGGATCAGGCGGGCGATCTGATCGCGCCGCTGCTGGCCCGGCCCCGCGCGGTCATCGTGACCGATGCGACGGTCGCCGCCCTGCATCTGGCGCCCCTGCAGGCCGCCTTGCGCGCGCAGGGCATCGCCAGCGAGGCGCTGATCCTGCCCGCGGGCGAGGGCACGAAAAGCTGGCCGCATCTGACCGCCTGCGTGGACTGGTTGCTGGACCAGCAGGTCGAACGCCGCGACGTGGTGCTGGCGCTTGGCGGCGGGGTGATCGGCGATCTGGTGGGTTTCGCCGCCGCCATCCTGCGGCGCGGCGTGCGCTTTGTGCAGCTGCCCACGACGCTGCTGGCGCAGGTCGACAGCAGCGTCGGCGGCAAGACCGGGATCAACAGCCGCCATGGCAAGAACCTGGTCGGCGCCTTTCATCAGCCCGCGCTGGTGCTGGCCGACACGCTGGTGCTGGAAACGCTGGCGCCCCGCGACTTTCTGGCGGGCTATGGCGAGGTGGTGAAATACGGCCTGCTGGGCGATGCGGAATTTTTTGACTGGCTGGAACAGAACGGACCCGATCTGCAGGCCGATCCGGCGCGGCGTCAGCAGGCTGTGGCCCATGCCGTCGCGATGAAGGCCGGGATCGTCACCCGCGACGAGACCGAGCAGGGCGAGCGCGCGCTGCTGAATCTGGGCCATACCTTCGGCCATGCGCTGGAGGCCGCGACCGGCTATTCCGACCGCCTGCTGCATGGCGAGGGGGTGGCGATCGGCTGTGCGCTGGCCTTTGATCTGTCCGCCCGGATGGGTCTGTGCGCGCAAGAGGATCCAAGCCGCGTCCATGCTCATCTGGCCCGGATGGGCATGCCCGCGCGCCTGTCCGACATTCCCAGCGACCTGCCCGATGATGCGGCGCTGATCGGGCTGATGGGGCAGGACAAGAAGGTCGTGGACGGTCAGCTGCGCTTCGTGCTGGCGCGCGGCATCGGCGCGGCCTTTGTCAGCGACGCGGTGGAAAAACCGTTGCTGGAGGCGGTTCTGCGCGACGCTCGCTAAAGGGGCGCTAAGGGGGGACAAAGCCCGCCCGCCCCCCATCGTGGGGGCCGGGCGGGTGGGCTGTCGCCGTTCCAGCCCCGGCCTCAGGCGGCGCGACGACCGCTTAGCATCGTCCGCACCATCTCATCCGCGATGGCCGCAGGAGCCTGGCCCGCCTCGCGGGCGGTGGTCAGCATCTGGGATACGCGTGCGGCGATGGCGGTCAGGCGTTCCAGCCGCCAGGCGTCGGGCTTGCCGTGGATCTCGCTGGCGACGCTGATGATGCCACCGGCATTGACCACATAATCGGGCAGATAGGTGATGCCTGCCGCTTCCAGCCGCAGGGCCAGCGCGTCATCGGCCAGCTGGTTGTTGGCCGCACCACAGACGAGGCTGGCCGACAACTCGCCCACCGTCCGTTCGGTCAGGATGCCGCCCAGGGCGCAGGGGGCGAAAATCTCGATCTGCTGGTCGAAGACGGCATCGGGGGCGCAGACCACGGCGCCAAGCCGGGTCATCGCATCCTTCAGCGCCGCCGCATGGATATCGGTCACGATCAGCCGCGCCCCGGCCTTGGCCAGCTTTTCGGCCAGCGACAGGCCGACATGGCCCAGACCCTGCACCAGCACCCGGCGACCGGTCAGATCCTCGGTCCCGAAGACATGGCCCGATCCCACGCGCAGACAGCGAAACACCCCTTCGGCCGTCCAGGGCGAGGGATCGCCCGACGCCCCCGACAGACCCACCGCAAAACGGGTCCGCTCTGCCGCAAAGGCCATGTCGGCAGGCGAGATGCCGACATCCTCGGCGGTCCAATAGGTGCCCGCCAGCGTCTCGACCGCCTCGCCAAAGGCGCGCATCATGTCGGGCGTCTTGTCGGTGCGCGCATCGCCAAAGATCACCGCCTTGCCGCCGCCCAGACCCAGATCGGCCATCGCATTCTTGTGCGTCATCCCACGCGCCAGCCGCGTCACGTCATGGATCGCCTGATCGTCATTGTCATAGGCCCACATGCGGCAGCCGCCCGCCGCCGGCCCCAGCACGGTCGAATGCAGGCAGATCAGCGCCCGCAGCCCGTGGCGCGGCGCTTCGGCCAGCACCAGACGCTCGTACCCTTCGGGGGCGGTCAGATCGGTCAGTGTCACGGACATCGGCAGCCATTCCTGTCGCAGCGGGGCACAGGGGATCCTGCGCAAAACCGGCGTCAGTAAGCGCCGTTTGGGCAGGATTGCAAGCGTTGCGCCATTGCGGCCCGCTTTGGCCCGACGACGCAACTTGCGCGCCTGTCGCGGCCATCCCGGCGCAAGATTGCATCGCCGGGGGCTTGATGTGGACAGGGGCGACCCAAAGGCCGCCCCTTCATGATTCGCGGCTGGCGGATCGAACCGCCCCGATCAGAACGGGATTTCGTCGTCGTAATCGGCCCGGCCGCCCCCGCCGCCCTGACCGCCGCCCGACGATGCACCGCCACCGCTGCGACCCGAGGGCGCGCCCTGATTGTAATCCTCATATCCGCCGCCCTGCGAACCGCCACCCTGACCGCCGCCGCTGCGGCCATCCAGCAAGGTCAGTTCGCCGCGATAGGGGCGCAGCACGACTTCGGTCGAATAGCGGTCCTGACCGGACTGGTCCTGCCATTTTCGGGTCTCCAGCTGGCCCTCGACATAGACCTTGCTGCCCTTCTTCAGATATTGCTCGGCGATCCGGCCCAGAGGCTCGGAAAAGATCGCGACCGAATGCCACTGGGTGCGTTCCTGCCGTTCGCCGCTGTTCTTGTCCTTCCAGGTTTCCGAGGTGGCGATGCGCAGGTTCACGACCTTGCCGCCATTGGGAAAGCTGCGCACCTCGGGGTCCTGCCCAAGATTGCCGACGATGATGACCTTGTTGACGCTGCCTGCCATGAGGGGATTCCTTGATATGGATCTTGGATCTTTGATTGCTTCTCGGTGGACCGGGCGTAAGCATCACCCGTTTGGCTGGGGTCTAGCCCGGACCGGTCCTTCCTCGCAAGGACTAGCGGACCCCGGAGTCGCAGGATGTCGCCCATCGTCTCCATCCCTGCCCACGCGCTGTCTGGATCGAGCGGCGTTTTACTGTATAGTCCGGTTCAAAAGCGGCCCCAAGGCCGATGCGGACAAGAACGAGGGCGGAGAGACATGCGGCCAAGCCAATCCCTGAAAGCGGCGCTTTGCGCAGCCCTGATCACCATGATCGCCCTGCCGGTTCAGGCGCAGGGGCTGCGCCTGTCGGGCGCCTCCAGCAAATCGCGCGCGGAACAATTTGCCCGCCAGACCCGGCTGATGGATTCGCGCCTGTCGACGCAATACCAATCGTCCAGCCGCCTGCAGCCCGGCGGCGCCGACCGCGAGGTCGCGCTGGAGGTGGTTCCGAACATTCCCCGCTATACCGGACGGCGCAGCGAATATTTGCCCCACGCCCGGCAGGCCGCACAGCGTCATGGCATCCCCGAGGATCTGTTCCTGCGCCTCGTCCAGCAGGAATCCGGCTGGAACCCCAATGCCCGCTCGCATAAGGGCGCGATGGGTCTGGCGCAGCTAATGCCGGGCACGGCGGCCAAGCTGGGCGTGAACCCCACCGATCCGCTGCAAAATCTGGATGGCGGGGCGCGCTATCTGCGGATGATGTACAATCAGTTCGGGAACTGGACGCTGGCTTTGGCGGCCTACAACGCCGGGCCGGGCGCGGTGCAAAAGCACAACGGCATCCCCCCGTACCGCGAGACGCGGAACTATGTCCGCATCATCGCCGGCGGCTGACCGACCGCACGGACCGGACGGATAGCCCGCTCGGTCCCGGCTTCAGGCTCAGCTGCGCAGGCCGGTCCGCTTCAGCAACCCCTTGCGCCGCGCCTCGTAATAATAGCCGCGCGAATACCACATGATGGCCGCATCCGGGTCGCCCTCGGCGACCAGCCAGGCGCCGCGCAGATAGCGGACGCCATAGCGCAGGTTCGTATCGGCATCCAGCAACCCACCGTCCGGCCCGCGATAGCCCATGGTCCGCGCGGTCTGTGGCGCGATCTGCATCAGCCCGTGATAGACGCCATTGCGCGCCTCGGGACGGTGGCTGGATTCGCGCAGCACGACCCGCTGCACCAGCGACGAAGGCACCCCATAGTGGCGCGCCCAGAAATTGATCCGCTGCCGGATATAGGGCGTCTCATTGGGATAAAGCCCCGATCCGCCGATCCGGCCGTCACCGCTGCGACCGCCACCCCCGCCGCAGGCCGCCAGCGCCAGAACGCCCAGCAGCAGACCGCGCCGGCCCAGCTTCGGTCCTGAAATATCCTGGGGGGTGAGGCGCGCTAGCGCCGAGGGGGGCAAGGCCCCCCTTTCTGCCCCGACCGGTCCTGGTCCCGCCCGGCTCACCCCGCCAGGATCAGGCATGGATCGCGCCGCCGCCACAGGCCAGCGCCGCTTCACGCACCGCTTCCGATACGGTCGGATGCGCATGGCAGGTCAAAGCCAGATCCTCGGCCGAGGCGCCGAATTCCATTGCTACGCAGACCTCGTGGATCAGATCGCCGGCCGAGGGGCCGATGATGTGGCAGCCCAGAATGCGGTCGGTTTCCGCATCGGCGATCAGCTTGACGAAGCCCTCGCCCTGAAACTGCGCCTTGGCGCGGGCATTGCCCATGAAGGGGAACTTGCCGATCTTGATCTTGCGCCCGCCATCTTTCGCCTGCTCTTCGGTCAGGCCGACATTGGCGACCTCCGGGGTGGTATAGATGACGCCGGGGATGACGCCGTAATTCACATGGCCATGCTTGCCCGCGATGACCTCGGCCACCGCCATCCCCTCGTCTTCTGCCTTATGGGCCAGCATCGGGCCGGGCACCGCATCGCCGATCGCGTAGACGCCCTTGACCGAGGTCGCCCAATGACTGTCGACCTTGACGAAGCCGCGATCGGTCATGGCGACGCCAAGCGCATCAAGGCCCAGCCCCTCGACGTGCGGACGACGCCCGGTCGAGACCAGCACCACATCGGCGGTGATGGTCTGTTCGCTGTCGTCCTTTTTCATCTTGTAGCTGACCGTTGCCTGACCGTCGGTCACGCTGGCCGACTGCACGGCGGCGCCCATCACAAAGGTCATGCCCTGCTTGACCAGCATCTTCTGGAACTGCTTTTGCACCTCGGCGTCCATGCCGGGGGTGATCACGTCCAGATATTCGACCACCGTGACCTCGGCGCCCAAGCGCGCATAGACCGAGCCCAGTTCCAGCCCGATCACGCCCGCCCCGATGACGACCATGGATTTGGGGATCGCGGCCAGCGCCAGCGCGCCGGTCGAATCGACGATCGTGCCTGCGGCATTGTCGACCTCGACCCCTTTCAGGGGGCTGGGGGACGAGCCGGTGGCGATGACGATATTCTTCGCCTCGTGGACAGTGTCACCGACCTTGACCTTGCCGGCCTCGGGGATGCTGGCCCAGCCCTTGATCCAGTCGATCTTGTTCTTCTTGAACAGGAATTCGATGCCCTTGGTGTTGCCCAGAACCGTCTCGGCCTTGTAGCTTTGCATCTTGGTCCAGTCGACATCGACATGGGCGTTCATCAGGCCCATCTTTTCGAAATTCTCATGCGCCTCGTGCAGCATGTGGCTGGCATGCAGCAACGCCTTGGAGGGGATGCAGCCTACATTGAGGCAGGTGCCGCCAAGCGCCTCGCGGCCCTCGACCACGCCGACCTTGAGGCCCAGCTGGGCGGCGCGGATGGCACAGACATAGCCGCCGGGTCCGGCGCCGATGACGATCAGATCATACATGTGAATTCCTTTCTTCGGCCGCCGGACCGGGGGCTTCGCGCCCCCGGACCCCCGCGGGATATTTGGTCCAAGATGAAATCAGAAGAGACTGGCCAGGATCATCACCACCGTTGCCGTAAAGCCCACGAGCCAGATGATCGAGCGGCCCGGCACCCATCCCCGCAGATAGGCGGGAACATAGAGAATGCGGGCGGCGAGATAGATCCACGCGCAGGCCGCGGTCAGGGTCGAACCGGCCTCGCCGAGCGTCACCACGACCACGGCGAGGGTGAACAGGGTCAGCCCTTCGAAATGGTTGGCGACGGCGCGCTGCATGCGGCCCGCCATGCCGGGCAGGGGGCCCGCGACGGTGTCGCGTGGACCCATTGCCGCGCGGCGACCGACCTGACGTTGGGCCAGAACCGAGAACCCCGCCAGCTGTGCGGTCTGCAGAAGCCCCGCGAGGGCGAGGACGGTGATCTCGGGCGAGGCCATGTCAGGCGGTTTCCAGAAAATGGCTGTCGGTGGCCGTCACACCGGCCTGCGCGCTGAAGGTGGCGGCGGCGCCCTGCAGATAGTCGCGGGCGGCCCTGGGATTGGCGATCTGGAACAGCGCCCAGGACTGGCTGTCACCCTCGCGCCACAGCTGCAGCAGCGTCATGCCGTTGCGGCCACGATCTTCGGCATCCTCGTCGAAGGCGCGGCGGAACAGGGCGGGGTCGGCATGGGTATAGCGGACGATCAGCTGCATGGTCAGGCTCCGGACGGGTGGTGGCCCTGATGGGGGTCCGGGGCCCCTTGCGGGGCCGCCGGGTGAGGGATGCACGGGGGGCCGCGGCTGGCCGCCCCCGGTCGGATCAGAGATCCATCAGCAGGCGGCGCGGATCTTCCAGCGCTTCCTTGACGCGGACGAGGAAGGTGACCGCGCCCTTGCCGTCGACGACGCGGTGGTCATAGGACAGCGCCAGATACATCATCGGGCGGATCACGATCTGACCGCCGACGACGACCGGGCGTTCCTGGATCTTGTGCATGCCCAGAATGCCCGATTGCGGGGGATTCAGAATGGGCGAGGACATCAGCGAGCCGTAGACCCCGCCGTTCGAGATGGTGAAGGTGCCGCCCTGCATCTCGGCCATGGACAGCTTGCCGTCGCGGCCTTTCAGGCCAAGCGCGCCGATTTCCTTTTCGATCTCGGCAAAGCTTTTCTGATCGGCATCGCGCACGACCGGAACCACCAGACCCGAGGGCGTGCCGACGGCGACGCCCATATGGACGAAGTTCTTGTAGACGACATCGGTGCCGTCGATCTCGGCATTGACCTCGGGGACCTCTTTCAGCGCATGGCAGCAGGCCTTCACGAAGAAGGACATGAAGCCCAGCTTGACCTTGTGCTTTTTCTCGAACGCATCCTTGTATTCGTTGCGCAGACCCATGACGCCGGACATGTCGGCCTCGTTATAGGTGGTCAGCATCGCGGCGGTGTTCTGTGCGTCCTTCAGACGGCGGGCGATGGTCTGGCGCAGGCGGGTCATCTTGACACGCTCTTCGCGGCCCGCATCGTCGGCAGAGGAGGGCGCACGCGGGGCGGCGGCGGGCTTTGGCGCGCTGGCCTTGGCCACGTCTTCCTTCATGACCCGTCCGTCACGGCCCGACCCCTGTACCTGATCGCGGCTGACGCCCTTTTCGGCCATTGCCTTCTTGGCCGAGGGGGCATCCTCGACATCGGTGCGGGGCTTCATTTCCTCGGGGCCCGCGTTCTTCAGCACGATTTCCTGCGCGTCCGAGGGTTTCGCGGGCGCGGCACCGGCGGCGCCTTCGGTGATGATCGCCAGACGCGCCTTGGCATCGACGGTCGCACCCTCCTCGGCCAGGATCTCGGCCAGCACGCCTGCGGCGGGGGCGGGAACCTCGACCGAGACCTTGTCGGTCTCCAGTTCGCACAGCATCTCATCGGCCTCGACGCGGTCGCCGGGCTTCTTGAACCAGGTGGCGACGGTGGCCTCGGTCACGCTTTCGCCCAGGGCCGGAACCATCACATCCACGGATTTGCCGCTCATCTTCGTCTGTTCCTCGGTCTGTTTGGCCGCTGCTTCGGCCTTTGGTTTCTCGGCGGGTTTGTCGGCCTTGGGGGCGGGGGCCGCAGCCTCTCCGCCTTCGGTAATCTGTGCCAGCAGGGCATCGGGGCCGACCGTCTCGCCTTCGGCGGCGACGATTTCGGCCAGAATGCCTGCGGTGGGGCTGGGAACCTCGACGGTGACCTTGTCGGTCTCCAGCTCGCACAGCATTTCATCGACCTCGACCCGGTCGCCGGGCTTCTTGAACCAGGTGGCGATCGTGGCCTCGGTGACGGATTCGCCCAGAGCGGGCACACGGACTTCGGTGGTCATCGGATCATCCTTCGAGGTTCAGGGCGGAGGCGACCAGCGCCTCTTGTTCGGCCTTGTGGCGTGAGGCGAGGCCCGTGGCGACCGAGGCCGCCGCGTTCCGGCCCGCGTAACGCGCCCGGGTGTGTTTGGCGCCAAGCCGTTCCAGCGCCCATTCCAGATAGGGCTCGACAAAGCTCCAGCCGCCCTGGTTCTTGGGCTCTTCCTGACACCAGACGATCTCGGCCTGCTTGAAGCGGCCCAGTTCCTTGACCATCGCCTGTGCCGGGAAGGGATAGAACTGTTCCAGACGCAGCAGATAGACGTCGGTGATCCCGGCCTCGTCCCGCGCCTTCAGCAGGTCGTAATAGACCTTGCCCGAGCAGACGACGACGCGTTTGATCTTGTCGTCGGCGGCCAGTTCGGTCGTCGAGGTGCCGCGCTGCGCATCGTCCCACAGCACCCGGTGGAAGGTGCTGCCGGTCTGGAATTCCTCGGCGGTGCTGACGGCCAGCGGATGGCGCAGCAGCGATTTCGGCGTCATCAGGACCAGCGGCTTGCGGAAACCACGATGCAGCTGGCGGCGCAGGATGTGGAAATAGTTGGCGGGCGTGGTGCAGTTCGCGACGATCCAGTTATCCTCGGCGCAGCCCTGCAGGAACCGCTCCAGCCGGGCCGAGCTGTGTTCGGGGCCCTGACCTTCGAAGCCGTGGGGCAGCAGCATCACCAGCCCCGACATGCGCAGCCATTTCTTTTCGCCCGACGAGATGAACTGGTCGAACATGATCTGCGCGCCATTGGCGAAATCGCCGAACTGCGCCTCCCACAGGGTCAACGTGTTGGGTTCGGCCAGCGAATAGCCGTATTCGAACCCCAGCACCGCATATTCCGACAGCATCGAATCGATGACCTCGTAACGGGCCTGACCCTCGCTGATATTGTTCAGCGGGTAATAACGATCCTCGGATTTCTGATCGGTGAAGGCCGAATGACGCTGGCTGAAGGTGCCGCGCGCGCTGTCCTGACCCGACAGTCGGACGCCATGGCCTTCGTGGAGCAGCGATCCAAAGGCCAAAGCCTCGGCCGTGGCCCAGTCAAAGCTTTTGCCGGTTTCGAACATCTGCTTTTTCGCCTCGAGCAGACGGCCCACGGTCTTGTGCAGCGTCAGCCCATCCGGCGCGGTGCTCAGCGCGCGGCCCACCTGGGTCATCACCTCGGGGGCGATGCCGGTTTCGCCGGCGACATAGTCGGTCCCCTCGCGGTCCATGCCCGACCATTTGCCGTCCAGCCAGTCGGCCTTGTTCGGCTTGTAGTTCTTGCCGATCTCGAACTCTTCGTTCAGATGCGCCTGGAACGCGGCCTTCATGTCCTCGATCTCGCCCTCGGGGATCAGCCCGTCGGCGACCAGACGTTCGGTGTACAGCTGCAGCGTGGTCTTTTGCTGCTTGATCTTGGTGTACATGGCCGGGTTGGTGAACATCGGCTCGTCGCCTTCGTTGTGACCAAAGCGGCGATAGCAGATGATGTCCAGAACCACGTCCTTGCGGAACTTCTGGCGGAATTCGATCGCCACGCGGGCGGCATGGACGACCGCCTCGGGGTCATCGCCGTTCACATGGAAGATCGGCGCCTCGACCATCAGCGCGATATCGGTCGGATAGGGCGAGGTGCGGCTGAAATGCGGCGCCGTGGTGAACCCGATCTGGTTGTTCACGACGATATGGATGCAGCCGCCGGTGCGGTGACCGCGGATGCCCGACAGCTGCAGGCATTCCGCAACGACGCCCTGACCCGCAAAGGCCGCATCGCCATGCAGCAGGATCGGCAGCACCGAGGTGCGGTCCGTCGTGTCGCCCAGCTGATCGCTTTTCGCCCGCGCCTTGCCCAGAACGACCGGATTGACGGCCTCCAGATGGCTGGGATTGGCGGTCAGCGACAAATGGACGGTGTTGCCATCGAATTCGCGGTCCGAGCTGGCGCCCAGATGATATTTCACGTCGCCCGAACCGTCGACATCCTCGGGCTTGAAGCTGCCGCCCTGGAATTCGTGAAAGATCGCGCGATAGGGCTTGGACAGGACATTGGCCAGCACCGACAGGCGGCCCCGGTGGGGCATCCCGAACACGATTTCCTTGACCCCAAGCGCACCGCCGCGCTTGATGATCTGTTCCATCGCCGGGATCAGCGTCTCGCCCCCGTCAAGGCCGAACCGCTTGGTCCCCATGTACTTGACATGCAGGAATTTTTCAAAGCCCTCGGCCTCTACCAGCTTGTTCAGAATGGCGCGGCGGCCTTCGCGGGTAAAGGCGATCTCCTTGCCATAACCCTCGATCCGCTCTTTCAGCCAGGCGGCTTCTTCGGGGTTCGAGATATGCATGTACTGCAGCGCAAAGGTGCCGCAATAGGTGCGGCTCATCAGATCGGCGATCTGGCGGATCGACGCGATCTCCAGCCCCAGAACATTGTCGATAAAGATCGGCCGGTCCATGTCGCCGGGGCCAAAGCCATAGGTGGCCGGGTTGATCTCGGCATTGTCGGGCATCTCACGCAGGCCAAGCGGGTCCAGATTGGCGTGCAGATGGCCCCGGATGCGGAAGGCGCGGATCAGCATCAGCGCGCGGATGCTGTCCAGCACCGCCTGACGCATCTGGTCGGTCGAGAGCCGGACACCCTTTTCCTCGGCCTTGGCGGCGATCTTCTTGATCGCCGCATCGGCATCGCCCTTGGACGCGGACGGCCATTCGCCGGTCAGCGCGGCGGTGGTGTCGTCGGTGCCTGCGGGCGGCCAGTCGGCGCGGGCCCAGCTGGCGCCTTCGGCCTCGCGGATGGCGTCGTCCTGATCGTCGCCCAAGCTGGCAAAGAATGCGCCCCAGGCCTGATCGACGGCGCCGGCGTCCTTGGCCCACTGGCCGTAAAGCTGTTCCACCCAGGCCGCGTTATGGCCCTGAAGAAACGAGGAATCGTGGAAATCGGAATTTTTTGGCTGGTCGGTCATGGCTGGTCCCCGTTCAGGGCAAGGATGGATTGGATCGGGCGGAAAAGATCAGGCACAGAAGATGTCAAAGATGCGGGCGCCGGGATCGGCAGAGGGGTCAATCCGGGGCTGCTGCACGATGCGCAACGGCGCCCGGCGTTCCAGACCGCACAAGGCCACCGCCGCGCGGCTTTCAGCGCGCGGCAGATCGTTCGGCGGAATGGCTGTCGGCTGATAGATCACGCGCCAGCCAAAGTCGCGGCGCGCCACCGTCCGCACGGAGGCCGGCGGCAGGCCGCTGGCCTGATGCAGGTCGGTGCGTGCGGGAATGCCGCCGGGCAGGATGTCCGTGGTCATCCGGTCGCCGCAGGCGGTCAGGCCCAGAAGGGCGATCAGCGACAAGGGAACGCGCCGGCCCGCCGCGACATGCGGCGCGGCTGCTGGCGGCGCGGGGGCGCGCGGTCCTGTCACTGGTCTCATTCCTTCCGTGGTCGTTCGTCCTCCCCCCTACATAAGCATGAGGGAGGACGGGTCAAATCATCAACCCTTGATCGCCTTCAGAACTGCCTCGCCCAGACCGGCGGGGCTGTCCGCGACGATGATCCCGGCCTTCTTCATGGCCTCGATCTTGCTTTCCGCATCACCCTTGCCGCCCGACACGATCGCGCCGGCATGGCCCATGCGACGGCCCGGAGGTGCGGTGCGCCCGGCGATGAAGCCGGCGGTGGGCTTCCAGATGCCCTTTTTCTTCTGCTCGGCCAGGAATTCGGCGGCCTCTTCCTCGGCCGATCCGCCGATTTCACCGATCATGATGATGGATTCGGTTTCCGGATCGTCCAGGAACATGCGCAGCACGTCGATATGCTCCATCCCCTTGATCGGGTCGCCGCCGATGCCGACCGCCGAGGACTGGCCCAGACCCACATCCGAGGTCTGCTTGACCGCCTCATAGGTCAGGGTGCCCGAACGCGACACCACGCCGACCGATCCGCGACGGAAGATGCTGCCGGGCATGATGCCGATCTTGCATTCGTCGGGCGTCATGATGCCGGGGCAGTTCGGCCCGATCAGGCGCGATTGCGACCCCTGCAGCGCGCGCTTGACGCGCATCATGTCCAGCACCGGGATGCCTTCGGTGATGCACACGATCAGCGGCACGTTGGCGTCGATCGCCTCGAGGATCGAATCGGCGGCGAACGGAGGTGGCACATAGATCACGGACGCATTGGCGCCGGTCACCGACACGGCCTCATGGACCGAGTTGAAGACGGGCATCCCGAGGTGATCCGTGCCACCTTTGCCGGGCGTGACGCCGCCGACCATCTTGGTGCCATAGGCGATCGCCTGTTCGGTGTGGAAGGTGCCCTGGGATCCGGTGATCCCCTGGCAGATGACTTTGGTATTCTTGTCAACGAGAACGGCCATCATGGGCCTCCTTGCGTAAGCGGCGCCGATGCACCGCGATGTTCCAGAGGAGGGCGCGCGTGTTCGGCGCGCCCGGATGGATCAGCCCTTGACCGCTTTCACGATCTTCTCGGCGCCGTCCTTCAGGTCGTCGGCCGCGATCACGTTCAGGCCGCTATTGGCGATGATCTGTTTGCCCAGCTCGACATTCGTGCCTTCCAGACGCACGACCAGCGGAACCTGCAGGCCGACCTCTTTCACGGCGGCGATGATGCCTTCCGCGATGATGTCGCAGCGCATGATGCCGCCGAAGATGTTGACCAGAATGCCTTTGACGTTCGGGTCGCTGGTGATGATCTTGAACGCCTCGGTGACCTTCTCGGTCGTCGCGCCTCCGCCGACGTCCAGGAAGTTGGCAGGCTCGGCGCCGAACAGCTTGATGATGTCCATCGTGGCCATCGCCAGACCGGCGCCGTTGACCATGCAGCCGATCTCGCCGTCCAGCGCGATATAATTCAGGTCGAACTTGGACGCGGCCAGCTCTTTGCTGTCCTCTTCGGTTTCGTCGCGCAGGGCCAGAATGTCGGGCTGGCGATAGAGGGCGTTGTTGTCAAAGCCCATCTTGGCGTCGAGGCATTTGATCTGACCTTCGGGGGTCACGATCAGCGGGTTGATCTCCAGCATCTCCATGTCTTTTTCGATGAACATGCGATACAGATTCTTGACCAGCGCCACGCATTGCTTGACCTGCGCGCCTTCCAACCCCAGGGCGAAGGCCACGCGACGGCCATGGAAATCCGACAGGCCCGAAGCGGGATCGACGCTGAAGCTGACGATCTTTTCCGGGGTGTGCTCGGCCACTTCCTCGATGTCCATGCCGCCCTCGGTCGAGGCGACAAAGCTGACGCGGCTGGTCTGGCGATCGACCAGCAGGGCCAGATACAGCTCGCGCGAAATATCGCTGCCGTCTTCGATATAGATGCGGTTGACCTGCTTGCCTGCCGGCCCGGTCTGGTGCGTGACCAGCGTACGGCCCAGCATCTGGCGGGTCATCTCTTCGGCTTCGGTGACCGATTTGGCCAGACGAACGCCGCCTTTTTCACCGGCGGCGGCTTCCTTGAAGCTGCCCTTGCCGCGTCCACCGGCGTGGATCTGCGCCTTGATCACCCACAGCGGGCCATCCATTTCGCCTGCGGCCGATTTGGCCTCGTCGGCCTTCATGACGATGCGGCCCTCGCTGACGGGCGCGCCGTATTGACGCAGCAGCGCCTTGGCCTGGTATTCGTGGATATTCATCTCGACCCCCTCGTTCGGTTCGACAGATTTGGGGTCTTGTGACACGAAGCGCAGGGTGTCTGAAACGAAATCCCCGTAAAATGCCGAAAACAGGCGGGAAGCCGCTTAATGTGATCACAGCCTGAAACCCTGTGATCACAAAAACCGCACGGGCCGGCGGGGGTGGTGATTCGCCCCTGTGGCAGGCCCGGACAAGCGTTTTTGCGTCGCAGGCGGAATGCAGGACGGCGCGCCTTGCAGGGCGCGCCGTCCGGGGTCGTTCAAAGGCGTGCGCGCCTTAGGCCAGCGCGCTGTCGATGCCTTTGCAGGCCTCGACCAGACCTTTGACGGCCTCGATGGATTTGTCGAACATCACCTGCTCGTCACGGTCCAGCTTGATGTCGATCACCTTCTCGACGCCACCGGCACCGATCACGGTCGGCACGCCGACATACATGCCCTTGAGCCCATAGGCGCCGTCCACATGCGCCGCACAAGGCAGCACGCGTTTCTGATCCTTAAGATAGGCCTCGGCCATTTCGATGGCGCTGGTCGCGGGGGCATAGAAGGCGCTGCCGGTTTTCAGCAGACCGACGATTTCCGCGCCGCCATCACGGGTGCGCTGAACGATCGCATCCAGTTTTTCCTGCGTGGTCCAGCCCGTCTTGACCAGATCGGGCAGCGGGATGCCCGCCACGGTCGAATAGCGGGTCAGCGGTACCATCGTGTCGCCATGCCCGCCCAGCACGAAGGCCGTCACGTCGCGCATCGACACGTTGAATTCCAGCGACAGGAAATGGCGGAAGCGGGCCGAATCCAGCACGCCCGCCATGCCGCAGACCTTGTTATGGGGCAGGCCGCTGAACTCGCGCAGCGCCCAGACCATCGCGTCCAGCGGGTTGGTGATGCAGATGACGAAAGCGTCGGGGGCGTGCTTGGCAATGCCCTCGCCCACGGATTTCATGACCTTGAGGTTGATGCCCAGCAGGTCGTCGCGGCTCATCCCCGGCTTGCGCGGCACGCCTGCGGTGACGATGCAGACATCGGCCCCGGCGATATCGGCGTAATCGTTGGCGCCCTTCATGCGGGCGTCAAAGCCCTCGGACGGTCCGGATTGCGCGATATCCAGCGCCTTGCCCTGCGGCGTGCCTTCCGAGATGTCGAACAGGACGACGTCGCCCAGTTCCTTCATCGCGACCAGATGCGCCAGCGTGCCGCCGATCTGTCCCGCACCGATAAGTGCGATTTTGGGTCGGGCCATGGTAACCTCCGAATGCTGTGGTGAATTGTTGCGGCAGGGGTAAGGGGTCACGCATGAATGCGCAAGCCATCCCTGCCGCAGCGCGGCGCTGATGGCGCCAACACTTGTCATTCGCCCGCCCGCGCGCCACAGCTTGCACATCGTGCAGAGAGGGGTCTGCGCGCGGCTGAGGGGGCGAGGGATGCTGGAACTGACGGCCGCAGGCTGGGCGCTGGCCGTGGTGGCGGCCATCGCGGTGGGCCTGTCCAAGGGCGGGTTGGCGATGGTCGGGATCATCTCGGTCCCGCTGATGTCGCTGGTCATGTCGCCGGTGCAGGCGGCGGGGATGCTGCTGCCGATCTATGTCATCTCGGATCTGGGCGGGCTGATCGCTTATCGCCGCAATCTGGATCGCCGGGTGCTGCTGCTGGCCCTGCCGGGCGCGATGGCGGGGATCGCGGTGGGCTGGGCCACGGCGCATATCGTGCCGGTCCGGGGGGTGACGCTGATCGTGGGGGTGATCGGCCTGGGGTTCGCGCTGAACGCGCTGATCCGCCCGGCACTGTCCGGCCCGCCGCGTCCGCCGACCGGGCGCGCGGCCTCGGTCTGGGGTGGGCTGGCGGGATATACCAGTTTCGTCAGCCATTCCGGCGCACCCTTGTGGCAGGTCTATGCCCAGCCCCTGCGCCTGCAACCGCTGGTCTATGCGGGCACGACGACATGGTTCTTTGCCATCGGCAACTGGGTCAAGCTGATCCCCTATGCCGCGCTTGGGCAATTGTCGGCGGCCAATCTGGCCACGGCGGCAGCGCTGATCCCAGTCTCGCTGATCTCTGTCTGGGTGGGGTTGCGGCTGGTGCGGATCATCCCGGCCAAGCTGTTCTATCAGCTGATCACATGGGGGCTGCTGGCCGTGTCGCTGCGGCTGATCTGGCAGGCGCTGGCGGGCTGATGCCGCGCTGCGGCGCAAAGGGGCTTGCCAATACTGATCCGCCGGGGCAGTTTCACGCAAGATTATTGCCCGGAGGTTTTCATGGCCCGCCCCTATCGCTCGGTTCTTTATATCCCTGCCGCGAATGCCCGCGCGATGGACAAGGCCCGCGCCCTGCCCACCGATGCGATCATCTTCGATCTGGAGGATGCGGTCGCCCCCGATGCCAAGACTGCCGCCCGCAGCGCGCTGGCCACAGCCCTGACGCAGGATTACGGGCCGCGCGGGCGGATCGTGCGGATCAATGCGCTTTCGACCGAATGGGGCGCGGATGACGCCCGCGCCTGTGCCCGTCTGCCACTGGACGCGGTGCTGATCCCCAAGGTGGACGGTCCCGGCGATCTGGACCGGGTGGCGGCGCTGATCCCCGACACGCCTCTTTGGGCGATGATGGAGACGCCGCGCGCCATGCTGAACGCCGCCGCCATCGCCGCCCATCCCCGGTTGCAGGGCATGGTCATGGGCACCAACGATCTGGCCAAGGATCTGGGCAGCCGCGCGCGCGCCGACCGTTTGCCGATGATGGCGGGACTGGGCCTGTGTCTGCTGGCCGCCCGGGCCGAGGGGCGGGTGATCGTCGACGGCGTCTTCAACGCCTTTCGCGACGATGAGGGTTTGCGCGACGAATGCGCGCAGGGCCGCGACATGGGCTTTGACGGCAAGACGCTGATCCATCCCGCGCAACTGGCCATCGCCAATGCGGCCTTTGCGCCCACCGACGACGAAATCGCATTGGCCCGCCGCCAGATCGAGGCGTTCGAGGCGGCAGACGCCCAAGGGCAGGGCGTCGCCGTCGTCGATGGCAAGATTGTCGAGAACCTGCATGTGGAAACCGCGCGACAGATGCTGCAGCGGGCGGATGCGATTGCGGCCATGGCGCAATAAGGGCACTCTCGCGCCCAAGCAATCGAGCAAGAGGTAAAGCCAGATGCTGATCCTGATCCTTGGTGTGGCCCTGTGGTGGGCTGCACATCTTTACAAACGGATGGCCCCGGCCAGCCGCGCCCGGATGGGCCAGCAGGGCAGGGGCATGGTCTCGGGTCTGCTGGTGCTGTCGGTGATTTTGATGGTTATCGGCTATAGCATGGCGGATGGGGCGTTCTTCTGGGGGCCCAATCCGGCGCTGGTGGGCATCAACAACCTGCTGGTGCTGGTCGGGATCTATCTGTTCGCGGCGTCGGGGATGAAGACCCGCGTGACGGCATACACCCGCCATCCGATGCTGTGGGGCTTTGCGCTGTGGGCCTTTGCGCATCTGCTGGTCAATGGCGACACGCCCTCGCTGATCCTGTTCGGCGGCCTTCTGGCCTGGGCCTTTGTCGAGATGATCGCGATCAGCCGCGCCAGCCCCTGGGTCCGGCCCACCGGCCCCTTTCCCGCCCGCAAAGAGGCGATGGCCGCCGCAGGTGCCGTCATCGTCATGATCGTTCTTGGCCTGATCCACGGCTGGATCGGCCCCTGGCCCTTTGGAGGTGCCTGATGACCACCCTGTACCGCTGCATCACCGATGACGATACCAGCCAGTTCTGCCACCGCGTCAGCGAGGCCCTGTCCAAGGGCTGGGCGCTGCATGGCGCCCCCACCATGGCCCATGATCCGGTCAAGGGCGTCATGCGCATGGGGCAGGCGGTCACCAAGACGGTGATGGCCGAATATGACCCCGACATGAAACTGGGCCAGCAATAGGGACATCATGACCAAGACCAATCCGGGCCGGTTCTTCGAGGATTACATCCTTGGCCAGACCCTGCGCCACGCCGTTCCCCGCACCGTGGCCGAAGGGGAACGGGCGCTGTATCACGCGCTGTATCCGGCCCGGCATGCGCTGTATTCCTCGGACGAGTTCGCGATTTCCTGCGGGTTGGATGGCAGTCCGCTGGACGATCTGCTGGCCTTTCACACCGTCTTTGGCAAGACGGTGCCCGATATCAGCCTGAACGCCATCGCCAATCTGGGCTATGCGCAGGGGCGCTGGCTGCGGCCGGTCTGGCCGGGCGATACGCTGCGGGCGGAAAGTCAGGTCATCGGGCTGCGGGCGACCTCGAACGGGCAGGCGGGGGTGGTCTGGGTGCGCACCACCGGCCTCAATCAGGTGGATGAGGTCGTTCTGGACTATGTCCGGTGGGTGATGGTGCGCAAGCGCGCCCCCGCATCGCCGGCGCCCGATCCGGTGGTGCCCGATCTGGCCCCCGCCGTGCTGGCCGAGGATCTGATCGTCCCAGAAGGCCTGAGCTTTGACGCTTATGACTTTGATCTGGCGGGCGAACCCCATCGGTGGGGCGATTACGCCATCGGCGAGGTGATCGACCATGTCGACGGCGTGACGATCACCGAGGCCGAACATATGCTGGCCACGCGCCTGTGGCAGAACACCGCCAAGGTGCATTTCGACGCCACCCATCGCCCCGACGGGCGGCGGCTGATCTATGGCGGGCATGTCATCAGTCTGGCGCGGGCGCTGTCCTTCAACGGGCTGGCCAATGCGCAGATGATCGTGGCGCTGAACGCGGGCGCCCATGCCAATCCCTGCTTTGCGGGCGACACGGTCAGGGCGTGGTCCGAGGTGCTGGACCGCGCCGACACCCAAGCGCCCGGCGTGGGGGCGATCCGGCTGCGGCTGGTCGCGACACGCGGCGACAGCGCGGCCGCCGCCCTGCGCGGCCCGGACGGCACCTATCTGCCCGAGGTGCTGCTGGACCTGGATTATTGGGCGCTGATGCCCCTTTGACGGGCAAAGACCACGCCCCCGAGTCGCCGCTTTCTGCGCCGCAGCGCTAACATGCGAAACGAGGTCGCCCCCGATCATGGTTACTTGTGATCACAGCCATCGCAAGTGTGATCACAAAGGCGCATTTCCGCGGCAAATCGGCGCGCGGGGTGGCATCTGCGGGTGACAGATGGCATCTATGGCGTCACACAAGGCGGCAATCGCCAGCCCGCGCGGCCAGCCCAAGCCTGTCATGGGCGCCTGCGACGGGACATGCTGAACCGACAAAGGAGGGCCGCCGATGGCCGACGTGAACCGGGGTAACCGGCCCCTTTCCCCCCATCTTCAGGTCTATCGCCTGCCTCTGCCGGCGATCACCTCGATCCTGACGCGGATCACAGGGCATGCGCTGGTCGCGGGCCTCGTGCTGCTGGTCTGGTGGCTGGTCGCCGCCGTCACCAGCCCCGGCGCCTTCGCCACCGCCGATTGGGTGCTGCGGTCCTGGCTGGGCTTTCTGGTCATGACCGGATCGGTCTGGGCGCTGTGGTTCCACGCGCTGTCCGGCGTCCGGCACCTGTTCTATGACGCTGGCATCGGCCTCGAGATCGAGGACGCCAAGCGCGCCTCCTGGGGCATCATCATCGGCTCGGTCGCGCTGACCCTGCTGAGCCTGATCATCTTCTTTATCGGCTGAGGGCAGGGCACATGCGCTATATCACTCCCCGCAAGGCGGCCATGGGCATGGGCTCGGCCCGCTCGGGCACCGCCCATCACTGGAGCATCACGGTCAGCAGCTATGCGCTGGTGATCCTGACGCCGCTGTTCCTGATCGCCGTGGGACCGGCCATCGGCCTGCCGCAGGCCGAGGTCATCGCCCATTTCGGGCGCCCCTTTCCCGCCATCATCACCGCGCTGTTCGTGATCGTCGGCATGCTGCATTTCATCAAGGGATCGCAGGGCGGGGCGATCGCCGACTATGTCCACGGCACCGCGCAACAGCTGACCATGATCGCCATCGCGGTCTTTGGCTGGGGCGTCATTGCCGCTGCGATCTTCGCGCTGGCGAAGATGGCCTTTACCATCATCGCGATCTGAGGACGACATGGCAGCTTACGAAACCCAAACGCATGAATATGATGTCGTCGTGGTCGGTGCCGGTGGCGCGGGTCTGCGCGCGACGCTTGGCATGGCCGAACAGGGTCTGCGCACCGCCTGCGTGACCAAGGTGTTCCCGACCCGCTCGCATACCGTGGCGGCACAGGGTGGCATCGCCGCATCGCTGTCCAACATGGGCCCCGACAACTGGCAATGGCACATGTACGACACCGTCAAGGGGTCGGACTGGCTGGGCGATACCGACGCGATGGAATATCTGGCGCGCGAGGCCCCCAAGGCGGTCTACGAGCTTGAACATTACGGCGTGCCGTTTTCGCGCACCGAAGACGGGCGCATCTATCAGCGCCCCTTCGGCGGCCACACGACCGAATTCGGCGAAGGCCCCCCGGTGCAGCGCACCTGCGCCGCCGCCGACCGGACCGGCCATGCGATCCTGCACACGCTTTATGGTCAGTCGCTGAAACATAACGCCGAATTCTTCATTGAATATTTCGCGCTGGACCTGATCATCACCGATGGCCGCTGCACCGGCGTCGTCTGCTGGAAGCTGGACGACGGCACGATGCATGTCTTCAACGCCAAGATGGTGGTGCTGGCGACCGGTGGCTATGGCCGTGCCTATTTCAGCGCGACCAGCGCCCATACCTGCACCGGCGACGGTGGCGGCATGGTGGCGCGCGCGGGCCTGCCGCTGCAGGACATGGAATTCGTGCAGTTCCACCCGACCGGCATCTATGGCTCGGGCTGCCTGATCACCGAAGGCGCGCGGGGCGAGGGCGGTTACCTGACCAACTCCGAAGGCGAGCGGTTTATGGAACGCTATGCCCCCACCTACAAGGATCTGGCCAGCCGCGACGTGGTGAGCCGCTGCATGACGCTGGAGATCCGCGAAGGGCGCGGCGTGGGGCCGGACAAGGACCACATCTTCCTGAACCTGATGCATCTGCCGCCCGAAACGCTGCATGAACGCCTGCCGGGCATCTCTGAGTCCGCCAAGATCTTTGCGGGCGTGGATCTGACCCGCGCGCCGATCCCGGTCATTCCGACCGTGCATTACAACATGGGCGGCATTCCCACCAACTATTGGGGCGAAGTCCTTGCGCCCACGGAAGAAAACCCGGATGCGACCTTCCCCGGCCTGATGGCTGTGGGCGAGGCTGGCTGCGCCTCGGTCCATGGGGCCAACCGTTTGGGGTCGAACAGCCTGATCGATCTGGTGGTCTTTGGCCGCGCCGCTGCGATCCGGGCGGGGCAGGTGATCGACCGCGTGGGGGCCGTTCCCTCGACCGATCATTCGCAGGTCGACCGCGCGCTGGACCGTTTCGACGGGCTGCGCCATGCCAAGGGCACGACCGGCACTGCCGAACTGCGCGACCAGATGCAGCGCACCATGCAGCTGGACGCCGCCGTCTTCCGCACCGACAAGACGCTGGCCGAAGGCGTCGTCAAGATGGAGGGTATCGCCGGCAAGCTGGACGACCTGAATGTGACCGATCGCGGTTTGATCTGGAACACCGACCTGATGGAAACGTTAGAGCTGACCAACCTGATGCCCAACGCCCTGACCACCATCGTGGCGGCCGAAGCGCGCAAGGAAAGCCGCGGCGCCCATGCGCACGAGGACTGGCCTGAGCGGGATGACGCCACCTGGCGCAAGCATTCGCTTGCCTGGGTCGACGGGAACAAGGTTAAACTGGCCTACCGACCTGTTCATCTGGAGCCGCTCACCAAGGCCGACGAGGGCGGGATCGACCTGAAAAAGATCGCTCCGAAGAAAAGGGTTTACTGATGCGTTTCAACCTTATTGCCGCTTTCGGCTTTGCCGCCGCCACTTTGGCGGGCTGCGTGGCTCCGGTCCCCGTGGCCGGTCCCGCCGTTCCGTCCGCCCCGGGCATGACCACGCCGACGATTCTTGACGCGGCCTCGCGTCAGGTGGCCCGGACGGTCGTGGATAACGAGATGCAGCGCCGCCTGCCGGGCGTCAACGTCTCGCCCTATACCGATTGCGTGATCAACAACGCCACCACGGCCGAGCTGATCGACATCGCCCAGATGTCGCGTTCGGGTGTCACGGGCACCGCCGACAGCGTGGCGTCCATCGTGTCGCGCCCGGTCACGACGCAGTGCATCGCCGCTGCGGCGCGCACGGCGTAAGACCATGATCGCGCAGGCATGTCGCTTGGGCCTGCTGCCGCTGATCGCGGTGGTTGCGGCCTGCGGCCCGGTCCCGGTGGATCAGGCCGAACGCGTCTGTCTGCGCGATGCCCAACTGGCCGAACGCCCGCGTGGCAGCATTGCCATGGGCGTCGGCTCGGGTTCTGGCGGAACCCGCAGCTATGGCGGGCTCGAGCTGGAGATCAGCAGCGATTACATCCGGGGGCGCGATCCCTCGGACGTGTTCAACCGTTGCGTCATGCGGCGCGCGGGCCGGATGCCCGATCGCGTGCTGGCCGATCAGCCCGGCTGGCGGGGTGGATCATGACCCGGCCCCTGATCCTGCATGTCGGTGTGCAAAAGACCGGCACGACATCGATGCAGCGCTTTCTGCGCCGTTCGGCGCCCGGCCTGTCGGATCTGATCGTCGTGCGCACCCCGGAAGAGGGGACGCCGATGCGCCCCTTGGGCCGTGCCGCCGTCGCCTGCAGTCTGAACGATGAAAAGGACCGCCGCGCCGCGCTGGTCCATGCCTTTGGCGATGTGCTGGACACGGTGCCTGACGGCCCGCAGACGGTCATCCTCAGTCACGAGAATATGGCGGGCGCGATGCCCGGCAATGGCGGCGAGACGCGGCTGTATCCGGCGCTGCCGATGATGCTGGATCTGTTGATGGACGAGGCCAGCGCGCGGGATTTTCAGCCGCAGGTCGTGGTCTGCACCCGCAAGATGGCCACTTGGCTGCCTTCGGTCTGGGCGCAGGCGGTGCGGACCGATGGCTATGCCCGCACGCTGGACGAATTTCTGGCCGAGACCGCCGGTCTGCCGGGCTGGGGCGATCTGATCCGCCGGCTCAGCGCGACGCTTGGCGGCGGACGCGTGACCCGGCTGCGGATGGAGGACGAACCCGACGCGGACCGTCCGGGCCGCCGCCTGCTGGACCGCGCCGGCGTCCCCTCGGACCGCATCGACGCCCTGCCGCCCCTTGAGGGGCGCGGGATGGAGCGTCTGACCCCGAATGCCACCGAATTTCTGCGCCGCCTGAACGGGCTGTCGCTGAACCCGCATGCCCGTGACCGGGTGGCCGATCTGGTCGCCCGCTCTCAACCCCTGTTTACGGCGCCGTCGCCGTCCGAAGGCACTCTCTGAAAGGAGCACCCCATGGTCCAGTTCACTCTGCCCAAGAACAGCCAGATCCGGGTCGGCAAGACCTGGCCCAAGCCCGAGGGCGCCACGAACGTCAAGACGTTCAAGATCTATCGGTGGGATCCCGAGACGGGCGAGAACCCGCGTCTGGATACCTATGTCATCGATCTGGATAAATGCGGTCCGATGATGCTGGACGCGCTGATCAAGATCAAATCCGAGATCGACCCGACCCTGTCCTTCCGCCGGTCCTGCCGCGAGGGGATCTGCGGATCCTGCGCGATGGTGATTGACGGCGGCAACCATCTGGCCTGCATCTATGGCATCGACGAGGTCAAGGGCGATGTCGCGATCTATCCGCTGCCGCATATGCCGGTGGTCAAGGATCTGGTGCCCGATCTGACGCATTTCTATGCCCAGCACGCCTCGGTGAACCCCTATCTGCAGACCGTCTCGCCCACCCCGAACAAGGAGTGGAAGCAGTCGATCGAGGATCGCAAGAAGCTGGACGGGCTGTACGAGTGCATCCTGTGCGCGTCCTGTTCGACCGCCTGCCCGTCCTATTGGTGGAATGGCGACCGCTATCTGGGCCCGGCCGCCTTGCTGCATGCCTATCGCTGGATCATCGATTCGCGCGACGAGGCGACGGGCGCGCGGCTGGACGAGCTGGAGGATCCCTTCAAGCTGTATCGCTGCCACACGATCATGAACTGCACCAACACCTGCCCCAAGGGTCTGAACCCGGCCAAGGCGATTGCATCCATCAAGCATATGATGGTCGAACGCGCGGTCTGATTGCGTCCCGCGAAAGCCGGGGGGGCTGCGCGCCCCCCCGGACCCCCTTGCGGGATATTTTTGTGAAGAAGAAAGGCCGCGGGCGGGAGCTTGCGGCCTTTCTTTTTGTGGGGTGGTTTGGGGG
>NZ_RQRT01000030.1 GCF_004335005.1 Paracoccus nototheniae
CCCCTCCACTGATCCCAAAGGCCCCGGAGCGATCCGGGGCCTTTGTCTTTGCCCCCCGCCCCGTCCGCAGCGGCCTTGGCCTGTTTCAGGGCATCCGCTAATCTGGCGGCGCATCTGCCATAGACGGGCGACACATCCATGCACCGATTGATCGCGGCATTCTGGCTGACCATCTCCACATCGGCCCTGGCCGATCAGGTCCAGCTGCCCTTGCTTGCGAACGGGTCGGTCGATGTCGAGGCGCTGTCGCTGTCGCTTACCGGCCCTCGATATGCGGATGGGACGCGCAGCTAACACCTTGACCGTCCCGGCCAGTGAAGCGCCCGGCCTGTCGCCGCGTCACGGCTTGCCCATGCCCCCTGCGCGCGGCATCGTGGGCGTTGAATCCAAGGGAGGAACCCCATGCTGCCACCGATCCTGCAGGGCCTGCGAATCCCGGTCATCGCCTCGCCCATGTTCATCGTCTCGGGGCCTGATCTGGTCATTGCGCAGTGCAAGGCGGGCATCGTCGGCAGCTTTCCTGCCCTGAACGCCCGCGAAAAGGACGGCGAGCCGCCGTTGCTGGACGCATGGCTGACCCGCATCGAGGAAGAACTGGACCGCCACAACCAGTCCCATCCCGACCACCCGGCAGCGCCCTTTGCCGTCAACCAGATCGTGCATCGCAGCAATGCCCGGCTGGAACGCGATATCGAGATCTGCCACCGCCACAAGGTGGCGATCTGGATCACCTCGCTTGGCGCGCGGGTCGAGGTCAATCAGGCCGCCCATGATTGCGGCGGCATCGCGCTGCATGACGTGATCAACAATGGCTTTGCGAAAAAGGCCATCGAGAAGGGCGCTGACGGGCTGATCGCGGTGGCGGCAGGGGCGGGCGGTCACGCCGGGCCGCAATCGCCCTTTGCGCTAATCCAGGAAATCCGCGACTGGTGGGATGGCCCGCTGCTGCTGTCGGGGTCGATCGCGACGGGCCGGGCGGTGCTGGCGGCGCAGGTGATGGGGGCGGATCTGGCCTATATCGGCAGCCCCTTCATCGCCACGACCGAGGCGCAGGCCGACCCGGCCTATAAGCAGATGATCGTCGATTCGGGGGCGATGGACATCGTCGCCTCGTCGCTGTTCACTGGCGTGTCGGGCAATTATCTGGCGCCCTCGATCCGCCGGGCGGGGCTGGATCCGGAGGCTCTGGCGGCGGCGGATGCGCGTGCGATGAATTTCGGCGACGGTTCGTCGAAGCCCAAGGCGTGGTCCACGATCTGGGGCGCGGGTCAGGGGATCGGCGCAGTGCGGGAGGTGGAGCCGGCAGGCGCGCGCATCGATCGGCTGGCCGCCGAATATGTCGCGGCGAAAGAGGCCGTTTCGCGCCTGTGACCTTTGCGAACCGGTGGTCCGCTTCCCATATAGGGGACCAGACCACCGAACCGTGGAGGATCATTTGGCCTATCAGAAAACCCCCGACGCGATCGACCGGCTGACGCCGGAGCAATATCGCGTCACCCAGGAAAACGGCACCGAACGGGCCTTTACCGGCGAATACGACCATCATTTCGAACCGGGCCTGTATGTCGACATCGTCTCGGGCGAACCGCTGTTCGTCAGCGGGGCGAAATATGACAGCGGCTGCGGCTGGCCCGCATTCACCAAGCCCGTCGAGGGCCATGTGACCGAGCATCGCGATGTCAGCCATGGCATGATGCGGGTCGAGGTCCGGTCCACCAACAGCGACAGCCATCTGGGCCATGTGTTCCCGGACGGTCCGCGCGAGGCGGGTGGCCTGCGCTATTGCATCAATTCGGCCTCGCTGCGCTTCGTGCCCAAGGACCGGATGGAGGCCGAGGGCTATGGCGATTATCTGGCACAAGTGACGGAGGGCGGATCATGACCGAGCGCGCAGTTCTGGCAGGCGGCTGTTTCTGGGGGATGCAGGATCTGATCCGGCGCATGCCCGGCGTGGTGTCCACCCGTGTGGGCTATAGCGGCGGCGATGTGGCCCATGCCACCTATCGCAACCACGGCACCCATGCCGAGGCGATCGAGATCATCTTTGACCCCGACCTGATCACCTATCGCCGGTTGCTGGAGTTCTTTTTCCAGATCCACGACCCCACCACGCTGAACCGGCAGGGCAATGATCGCGGCCCCGGCTATCGGTCCGCCATCTATTATGAAGACGAGGCGCAACGGCAGGTGGCGCTGGACACGATTGCGGATGTGAACGCCTCGGGCATCTGGCCGGGTCGCGTCGTCACCGAGGTCGAGCCGGTGGGCGATTTCTGGGAAGCCGAGCCCGAGCATCAGGATTATCTGGAGCGGATCCCCAATGGCTATACCTGCCATTTCCCGCGGCCCGATTGGGTGCTGCCGCGGCGCGCGGCTGCCGAGTAAGGGTTGCGTCCCGCGAGTGCCGGGGGGCTTCGCGCCCCCGTCGCCGGCTGGTCCTCGAACCAGTGGCGCACCAGCCGGCGACCCCCCGCGGGATATTTTCATGAAGAAGAAGGGCGTTCGGCTTTGGGGGGGCGGACGCGGAAGACGGCGCAATAGAGGGCCGGGACGAAGAGAAGGGTGATCAGGGTGCCGGCGATGATGCCGCCCATCATGGCATAGGCCATCGGCCCCCAGAAGACCTGCCGCGAGATCGGGATCAGCGCCAGAGAGGCGGCGGCGGCGGTCAGCAGGATCGGCCGGGCGCGGCTGTCCGAGGCCTCGAACACCGCTTGCCATTGGTCGCGGCCTTTGTGGAGAAGCTCCTGAATCTCGTGGACGAGGATGACCGAGTTGCGGATCAGGATGCCGATCAGCGCAAGGATGCCCAGGATCGCCACGAAGCCCATCGGCACGCCGAAGGGCACCAGCACCGCAACGACGCCGATCAATCCCAGAGGCGCTGCGGCAAAGACGACCAGCGTCAGGCGGAAGCTTTGCATCTGCGCCATGACCAGCACCGCCATGATCAGCAGCATCACCGGGACCACCGCTGCGATCGGCGCCTGACTGTCGGCAGAGCTTTCGACCGAGCCGCCGACCTCGACCCGGACATCGGCGGGCAGGCCCGCCTGATAGTCGGCCACCGTCGCGGCCAGCGCGGTCACCAGCGTGGCGGGCTGGTCGGCAGTGGCGATGGCGGCCTTGACCGTCACCGTGGGCAGGCCGTTCCG
Source organism: Paracoccus nototheniae (assembly GCF_004335005.1). Taxonomy (GTDB): domain Bacteria; phylum Pseudomonadota; class Alphaproteobacteria; order Rhodobacterales; family Rhodobacteraceae; genus Paracoccus; species Paracoccus nototheniae. Next base: position 3,156 of record NZ_RQRT01000030.1, read on the forward strand.
TTGCAGGATCAGCGGCTGTTCGGATCCATATTCCAGCGTCACCAGCGCCGAGAGCGGGACGTTCTGCCCGTCGGGCAGATCCAGCTGCAGGTTGCGGATCGAGCCGATGGACTGCCGGTCGGTCGCAGCACCCCGCGCCACCACGTCGATCAGGAAGATATCGTCGCGCAGCTGCGTCACCTCGGCCCCGCTGAACAGCGCCGACAGTGCCTGCGAGATATCGGCGCTGGTCACGCCCAACTGGCGGGCCTGATCCTGATCGACCTGCAGGCGGACCATACGGGCCGGTTCGTTCCAGTCCAGCGCGATGTCGCGCAGGCGCGGCTCGGACGCCATCAGCGATGCCAGACCCTGCGCGGCGTCACGGGCCGCATCGGCATCTGGGGCCGAGACGCGGTATTGCACCGGCTTGCCCACCGGTGGGCCGATCTCGAGGTTCTTGACATAGATGTCGGTGCCGGGAAATTCGGTGGCGGCAAGCGCATTCAGCTGCGCCTTGACCCGGTCGCGGGCCTCCAGATCGGGGGTCTGGATCACGATCTGGCCCATATGCGGACCCGCGGTCGGCACATCCATCGACAGAACGAAACGCGGCGCCCCCTGCCCCACATAAGACGTCCAGAACAGCACGTCGTCATGGCCTGCCAGCGCGCCTTCCAGCCGGTCCATCGTGGCGCGGGTGCGCGCGATCGTGGCATTCTGGCGTTCGGTGATATCGACCAGCACCTCGGTCCGGTCCGAGGTCGGGAAGAACTGCTGTTCGACGAACCGCATCCCCCAGACCGAGGTCGCAAAGATCGCCAGCGTCACCGCGATGGTCAGCCATTTCAGCCGCATCGCCCCCAGAAGCAGGCGGTGAAAGCCGCGCCGCAGCGGTCCCGGCCCCTTGGCATGCTGGCCCATGTCAGAGCGCAGGAAGGTCACGCCCAGAAGCGGCGCGAACAGCACCGCCACGATCCAGGACACGACCAGCGACACCGCGATGACCACGAACAGCGAAAAGGTGAATTCCCCCGCGGCCGAGCTGTTCAGCCCGATGGGAATGAAGCCCGCGACTGTCACCAGCGTGCCCGTCAGCATCGGAAAGGCGATCGAGGTCCAGGCATAGCTGGCCGCCTTGGTCAGGCTTTCGCCGATTTCCAGCCGCGAGATCATCGTCTCGATCGCGATCATCGCATCATCGACCAGCAGCCCAAGCGCGATGATCAGCGCCCCAAGCGAGATGCGCTGCAAGGTGATGCCGTACAGATCGAGGATCACGAAGGTGATTGCCAGGCACAGCGGGATCGTCAGCGTCACCACCAGCCCGGCCCGCAGGCCAAGGCTGATGAAGCTGACGATCAGCACGATGGCCACGGCCTCGGCCAGTGCGGTGACGAAATGGCCGACGGCCTCGTCCACGACATGGGGCTGATCGGCGATCTTGTGCATCTGGATGCCGATCGGCAGATCGGCGGCGATGCGGGTCATCAGACCGTCCAGCTCGGTCCCGAAATCGAGGATGTTGTCGCCCTTGCGCATGCCCACCTGCAACCCGATGGCGGGCTGACCGTCATAGCGGAACAGCGATGTCGGCGGGTCGCGATAGCCGCGCGTGACCGTCGCCACATCGCCCAGATTGAAGAACCGCTGGCCCACGCGCAGGTTCACGGCCTCGATCGCATCGGCATCGTCGAACTGGCCGCCGACGCGGACCAGAATGCGTTCCGGCCCCGCCTCGATCACCCCCGAGGGGGCGATGGCGTTCTGCTGGGCCAGCGTGGCGATGACCTGCTGTTCGTTCAGGCCAAGCGCCGCCAGCCGGGCGGCCGAGAATTCCAGAAAAATCTGTTCATCCTGCACGCCCAGCAATTCGGTCTTGCCCGCCGCATCCAGTGCCGCGACCTGCCGTCGGATCGCCTCGACCCGGTCGCGCAATTCGCGCGGCGTGAACCCGTCCGAGGTGAAGGCATAGATGTTGCCGAAGACGTCGCCGAAATTGTCGTTGAACTGAAAACCCGCGAATTCCTGTGGAAATTCGGGGCGGATGTCGGCCATCATCTCGCGCACGCGTTTCCAGACATCGGGGACGGCAGGGCCGCGGATGGTGGGGTCCAGCTCGACATAGACAACCGCCTGTCCCGGCCCGGTGACCGAGCGGGTAAAGTCCAGCTCGTCCAGCTCCTCCAGTTTGGTCTCGATCCGGGTGGTGACCTGCTTCAGCGTCTCGTCCGTGGTGGCGCCGGGCAGGGCCGCGGCGATGATCATCGTCTTGATGGTGAAATCGGGGTCTTCCTCGCGCCCCAGATTGAGATAGCTGATCGTGCCCGCGATCATCGACACGATCAGCAGGAACCACACGAAGCTGCGATGCTTCAGCGCCCAGTCCGACAGGTTGAATCTGGTCATGGCTCCAGCCTCCGGCCGACGGGTTGGCCCGGTTCCAGCGACAGGACGCCCCGGATCACGATCTCGTCGCCCGCCGTCAGCCCGGCGGTGATGGACACCCGGCCCCGGAAGGGCGCCGCCGCCTGAACCGCGACCCGGTCGACTTGCGCACTGCCGTCCGGGCCACGGGTGACGCGCCAGACGGTGCTGCCCTGATCGCCCGGCATCAGCGCCTCGGCGGGCAAGGACAGGACCGGCGCATCATCGGTGCCAAAGCTGGCACGGACCAGCGCGCCAAGGCGAAAGGGCGCGTCGGCCGGCAGGGTCAGATACAGGCGCCGGGTGCGCGTGGCGCTGTCGGCGATGGGATCGATGCGGTCCAGCGTGGCGGCGATCCGGGTGTCCGGATCGTTGCGGTGCCAGACGGTGAAGGCGGCGCCGGGGCTGACCCCGATCAGCGCCTGTTCGGGCAGGGCGATCACCACCTCGGGCGTGTCCCTGGCGGACAGCTGCACCACCGGTGCCCCTGCGCCGACCACCGCGCCCTGCGTTTCGTAAACCGCGCTGATCACCCCGTCGAACGGCGCGGTCATGCGGGCAAAGCCTTCGGCATCCTCGGCCTGCGCCAGTTCCGAACGCGCCTGTTCGACCGCCGCCGAGGCCGCGCTGGCGACCTGCTGGGCCTGTTCCAGCTGCGCATCCGAGGCGACGTTGCGCGCCGACAGCGCCTGCGTGCGATCCAGCGTGGCCCGGGCGGTGCGGTCTTGCACCAGCGCGCTGTCCAATGCGGCGCGCGCGGCGCGGGTGGTGGCGGCCAGATCGTCGGTGGACAGCTGCGCCAACAGCTGACCGCGCGTGACCTGATCGCCCAGATCGACGGGCCGCGCGATCATCCGGCCCAGGGTCTGGAACCCCAACTGGACCTGCGTGCGCGCCTCGACCATGCCGGGGATCCAGCGGGCATCCGCGCGCCCGTCAGCGACGATCACGCTGACCACCGGCCGGGGCGGGCCTGCGGTCTGCTGCGCCTCGACGCCAAAGCGCAGCCATTCGGGCAGCCCGAGGGCCAGCCCCGGCCCCGCCGACAGCGCCAGCACCAGCGCCGCGATCCATGCCCGCCTCATGGCTGATCCCCCCCGGCCGCGCGGACGCGGCGTCCCGGATACAGCAGCTGCGATCCGTCGCCCACGACGCGCTGCCCGTCCGTCAGCCCTTCGGACACATAGATCGTGCCATCGCCGAAATGCGCGATGCGGACCGGGGTCAGGGACACGCGGTCGTCCTGATCCACGACCCAGACCGCCGGATCATCGCCCTGCCGCATCAGCGCGGTCCAGGGCACGACGATCCCCGCATCGCGTTCCAGCTGCAGATGCCCCCGGACCGAGGCGCCCAGCAGCCCGGTGCCCCGCTGCGCCTCGTCCAGCCCGGCATCGATGCGGGCATGCACGGTCACGGTGCCGGTCTGCGGATCGACCAGCGGCGCGACCTCGAAAACCGTGCCGGTCATGTCGGGCAACGCGATATCCAGCGTGTCCAGCCGGATCCGGCGGCCCAGAATGTCGCGCAGCGCCGGATCGTCGGCGACGCGGAACACCGCCTCCAGCCCCGACAGCGCGGCCAGCGTGATCACCGGCTGCGCCGCCGAGACGACCTGCCCCGGTGCCAGCGTCTTTTGGGTCACCACCGCATCGGCAGGGGCGCGCAGAACGGCGTCGTCCAGTGCGCGGCGGGCCTGTTCGACAGCGGATTCCGCCGCCTGCAACGCGCCCTGCGCCTGAGACAGCGCCTGTTCGGCCTGATCGGCGGCGGCGCGTGTGCCGACCCCGCGCGCCAGCAACCCATCGGCCCGCGCCCGCGCCTGACGGGCCTGTTCGGCCCCGGCCCGTGCGGCGGCCAGCCCGGCCATGGCCACGTTCAGCGATTGATCCTGCTGGACCGCATTCAGCCGCGCCAGGGGCTGGCCCGGCACGACCCGGTCGCCTTCGTCCACCAGAACCTCGGTCACGCGCCCGCCCTGCCGGAAACCCAACTGCAGCGTGTCCACGGCCTCGATCTGACCCGACAGCTGCATGTCCAGAACCAGAGGTTCCGATCGGACCGTGACGATCCGCACGCCCAGATCCCGAGGGGGATCGGGCGGCATCTGCGCCAGCGCAGGCAGCGCACCCGACAGCAACGCGACGACAGCCAGCTTGAACATGTGCGGAACCTGCGACTTCTTCACCCCGATATGTCGGCGCTTTCGCGAGGGTTGAAAAGACCCCTTCCTTTAGGTCACATCAGCTTTTTGATGAAATTCCGCCCGATCCCAGCTGCCGTCGTGCACGATCCGGGCCAGCACGCCCACGGCACGCTCCACATCCGCCAGGTCGTTATACAGCGGCGCAAAGCCGAAACGCAGCACATCGGGCGCGCGGAAATCACCCACCACCCCTGCCGCGATCAGCGCCTGCATGACCGCATAGGCCTGTGGATGGCGGAAACTGACCTGCGATCCCCGGCCCTGCGGATCGCGCGGAGAGTTCAGGACAAGCTCCGGGCAGGCGGCCTCGACCCCGGCGATGAAGGCTTGCGTCAGCCGGATCGACTGCGCCCGAAGATCGGACAGCGACAGATCGTCCCACACGTCCAGCGCGGCCTCCAACGCGGCCAGCGCGATCACCGGAGGCGTGCCGACCCGCATCCTCTCGATCCCCGGGGCGGGGCGGTATTCGGCATCGAAGGCAAAGGGCGCGGCATGGCCCATCCATCCCTGCAGAATCGGCTGCGCCGCTGCCGCATGGCGCGGATGGGTCCAGATGAAGGCCGGCGCCCCCGGCCCGCCATTGAGGTATTTATAAGTGCAGCCGACTGCGAAATCGGCATCCGCACCGGTCAGATCGACATCGACCGCCCCCGCCGAATGGGCCAGATCCCACAGGGCCAGCGCGCCCGCCCGATGTGCCCGCGCCGTCAGGTCCGCCATATCGTGGCGCCTGCCGGTGCGGTAATCCACCTCGGTCAGCATCAGAACGGCCAGATCGTCGCCGATGGCCTGTGCGACATCGCCGGGGTCCACCACCCGCAGCGTTGCCCCCATGGCCCGGGCAAGCCCCTCGGCCACATACAGATCCGAGGGGAAATTGCCGCTGTCGGACAGGATCACCCGCCGGTCGGGCCGTAACGCCAGCGCCGCGCTCAGCGCCTGAAACACCTTGATGGACAGCGTGTCGCCCATCACCACCTCGCCCGGGCCGGCGCCGATCAGCCGCGCGATCCGGTCGCCCACGCGGCGGGGCTGGGCATACCACCCCGCCTTGTTCCAGCCGCCGATCAGCATCTCGGACCATTCGTCGGCCATCATCGCCGCCACCCGGCCCTGCGCCGCACGCGGCATCGGGCCCAGGGAATTGCCATCCAGATAGGTCACGCCGTCGGGCAGATGAAAGGCGGCGCGGGTCTTGGAAAAATCGAACATTTTAGGCTCCCTCTTGACGCAAAGGCTATCAGCGCGCTTCGCTGCCGGAAAGAGAGAGGCGCGCCGATGCACTATCAGATCACCGATTGGGATGATGCCTATGCCAATGGCGCGCATATTCCGGGGGCGGAGGATTACCCGCCCCGCTGGTCGCGACAGGCCGCCGCCTTTCGCCCCGGACACCGGCCCCTGCCCCTGGGCCGCGGGCATCTGTTTCTGCCCGAGGGGACGCCGCGCGGGCTGATGGTCTTTGTCCATGGCGGCTACTGGATGCGGTTCGAACCCTCGGTCTGGTCGCATCTGGCGGCGGGCGCGCTGGCCATGGGCTGGGCCTGCGCCATCCCGGCCTATCGTCTGGCGCCCCGCGCCCGCGTCGCCCAGATGACGACCGAGATCGCGCGCGCCGTCGCCAAGGCCGCCTTTAACGTGCCCGGCCCGGTGGTGCTGACCGGCCATTCCGCCGGCGGTCATCTGGCCGCCCGCATGATCTGCGACGGCGTGCTGCCCGACCGGCTGGCCGCGCGCATCGCCGCCTGCGTTCCCATCTCGCCGCTTGCCGATCTGCGCCCGCTGTTGCGGACCGCCCTGAACGACACCTTATGCCTCGACCCGGCCGAGGCCTTGTCAGAAAGCCCGGCCTTGCTGACCCCGCGACAGGGCATCCCCGTCACCACCTGGGTCGGCGCCAGCGAACGCCCGGAATTCATCCGTCAGGCCCGGCTTTTGGCCGATGTCTGGGCGGGACTGGGGGCGCCGACCGAATGCGTCATCGAACCGGGCCGCCACCATTTCGACGTGATCGACGGGCTGGCCGATCCCGACAGCCCGCTGATGCGCTGCCTGCTGGGTCAGATCGCGCCGCGATAATCGAACGTGTCGGGGTCGGGTCCGGTGCGGTGACCCCGGTCCAGCGCATCGATGGCGATCATCTCGTCATCGCTCAGCTGGAAATTCAGCACGTCGAAATTCTCGGCCAGCCGGTCGGGATTTTCGGATTTCGGAATGACCGACAGCCCATGCTGGATATGCCAGCGCAGGATCACCTGCGCCACGCTGCGCCCGGTCCGCGCCGCCGCATCCGTCACCGCTGCTGCCGCGAAACTGTCGCCGCGCCCCAAAGGCGTCCAGCTTTGCGTCGCGATCCCCAGGTCGTCATTGACCGCCCGCATCGCGGTTTGGGTCAACGAGGGGTGCAGCTCGATCTGGTTGACCGCAGGCACGACGCCGGTCTCGTCGATCAGCCGCGTCAGATGCGCCTCATGGAAATTCGCCACCCCGATGGACCGCACGCGCCCCTCGTCCCGCAGCCGGATCAGCGCCTTCCACGTCTCGATAAAGGCGTCCAGCGCGGGCAGCGGCCAATGGATCAGGTACAGATCCAGATGGTCCAGCCCGGTCCGCTGCATCGTTGCATCAAAGGCGCGCAGCGCGGCATCATGGCCCTGCGCATCGTTCCACAGCTTCGAGGTGACAAAGACCTCGTCGCGCGCCACATCCGCCTGACGCAGCCCCTCGCCCAGACCCCGCTCATTGCCATAGGCGGCGGCCCCGTCGATCAGGCGAAATCCGGTCTGCAGGGCGCGGCGGACCACCAGAGGCGTGTCCTCATCGGCGATCTGCCAGATGCCGGTGCCCAGCTGGGGCATCCGGCGACCGTCATTCAGCGTCATCATCGGTTGGGTCATGGGTCTGCTCCTCGTGTTGCGCCCCATCAACGCGGCAGACCCGCCCCGGTTCAGACGGCATGGTTCAGACGAGATTGTTCTGACGGGCCGGTTCAGACGGCCTCGGTCACGCGGTGAAATCGCCGGTCACCGCCCCGGTGATCGCCAGCAACGTTCCCGGCGCGATGGCAAAAACATGACGCGGCGTGCCAGCCGCCGCCCAGACCTGCCCGAAATCCGCCAGACGCGGATCGAAAAACGCCCGCACCGGGCTCAGATGCCCGACCGGCGCGACCCCGCCGATGGCAAAACCCGTCCGCCCCCGGATCAGCCCCGCATCCGCCCCGCCCAAGGGCTCACCTGCCAGCGCCGCCGCCTGGTCCGGATCGACCCGGTTGCCCCCCGCCGTCAGGAACAGCAACACCCTGTCGCTGTGCTGCCCGTGAAAGATGATCGATTTCGCAATCTGATCCAGCGCACAACCCGCAGCCGCAGCCGCCTCGGCGGCGGTCCGGGCGCTGCCCGGCAGCTCCAGCACATGCACCGCCACCCCCGCTGCGGCCAGTGCCCCCTCGACCCGTTTCAAACTGCTGCCCATCCGACACTCCGCTCTCCGTTTTGCCCTCAACCTGCCTCGCCCGCCACCTCACGGCCAGCCTTCCGTTTCATCTTGGCCGAAATATCCCGGGGGGCGTCCCGGAACGGGACGGGGGGCAGCGCCCCCTTCCCAGCCCGCCGTCAGCCCCCGGAACCGCGAACAGGCCGCGCCGTTATGCCCCCGGCAGCCCCTCTGGCCGCGAAAGGCCCCCCATGGACCAACCGGTCATCCCCTTCGATCTGGCGCGCATGTTCATCGGAGATCATCCGCCGCTCTTCTATGCCGAGATCCTCGTCCGCACGCTGCTGATCTATGTCTATGCCCTGCTGATGATCCGCTGGATCGGCGGGCGCGGCGTGGCGCAGTTGTCGATGGTGGAATTCCTGCTGGTCATCGCGCTCGGCTCGGCAGTGGGCGATGCGATGTTCTATCCCGACGTGCCGATTCTGGCAGCGATGGCGGTCATCACCACCGTGGTGGTGTTCAACAAGACGCTCGACCGGCTGATCGTGCGGTTCGACCGGGCCAAGGATCTGATCGACGGGCGCCCCATCATGCTGGTCCGCGACGGCCGCATCCTCAGCGACGACGCCGCGCAGCGCGATCTGGGCCTGGCCGAGATCAAGGCCATGCTGCGTCTGGCGGGCATCGCCAATCTTGGCGAACTCCGTGCCGCCTATCTGGAAGCCGGGGGCGGATTGTCGGTCTTTCGCAGCCGCAATCCCGTCCAGGGCCTGTCGCTCCTGCCGCCCGATCACCTGATCAACGGCGGGCCCATCCCTGACAAGGCCCTTGCGATGGACGGCCAGACATGTTGTGGCCTTTGCGGCGCCGTCGAGGACGCCGGGATCATCGCCACTGCCGCGCCCTGCCCCCATTGCAAGGGCCGCGCGTGGCAGGCCCCCGAATGGCCCGAGGGGGAGAGCGATCCCGCCAAAGGCAGTGCAAAACCGATGGAGTGACGCATGAAGGTCTATACGCTGGTCGTCGAACTGGGTCGCCGCGCAGGCGACGGATTGCCCAAGGGTGCGACCGGTGCCGGGCTGGTCTGCTATGCCGCCGGTCATGACGAGGGCGAGGCCGTGCGCGAAACCGTCGCCATCCTGAAACAGGCCGACATGGCCCCCCTGGACGTGTCGGGATACGGCACTTTGGACGAACGGCTGGCCGAGGGCCACGAGATCGACGAGGCGGAACGCGCCCTGATGGACCGCGCGCTGGCCGAAAATTCGGTGATCATCGCCCAGATGGTTCCGTGGTTCGGCGGCGAGGCCGACCGGGACGCGTTGCTGAACTAAGGGATGCACGTTCACTGCCGCCAGGCGCCCGTCCCGCAACAGGAAAGGGAGGGGGCGCTGCCCCCCGCCCCGTTCCGGGCCTCCCCCCGGGATATTTGTGCCAAGATGAAACGATGGGCCTGCCCGTGCCCCGGCCTATTCAAGTCCGATTCGTTCGGTTAGGGTTGTGCCAATCAACCAGCCTGGGCGCTTGCGATCCGGGTCAAGAAACCACGGCAGTCACGAACAGGCAGAACCCATGAGCTTTTCCCGCATTTTCTTGTCCACCACCCTGATCGGCGCGCTGGCAGCCTGCGCCTCGCCCATGTCGCGGATGCCCTCGGGCGTGCCAAGCGCACCGCAATCCTCGATCACCCCGACGACGATCCCCGCGGCATCGCCCGGCGACGAAGCCGGGCTGCAGCGGTTCGTCCAGCAGTTCCGGTCGCGCGCCCTGTCCTCGGGCATTTCGACAGGAACCTATGACCGCGCCATGGCGCTGGCCCGTTACAACCCCGAGGTGATCCGTCTGGATCGCCGTCAGGCCGAGTTCTCGCGCCCCGTCTGGCTGTATCTCGACAGCGCCGTGTCCGATGTCCGCATCACCACCGGTCGCCAGAAGCTGGCCGAGCTGGGCCCCGTGCTGGCCCGGATCGAGGCGCAATACGGCGTCCCGCGCGAGGTCGTGCTGGCGGTCTGGGGGATGGAATCCAATTTCGGCGCCAATCGCGGTCGGATGCAGATCATCCCGTCGCTGGCGACGCTGGCCTATGACGGGCGGCGCGGCGAGATGTTTCAGAACCAGCTGATCGCGGCGCTGCAGATCCTGCAGGCGGGCGACACCGATCCCCAGCACATGCTGGGCAGTTGGGCTGGCGCGATGGGTCACACCCAGTTCATGCCGACCTCTTATCTGGAATATGCGGTCGATTTCACCGGCGACGGACGGCGCGACATCTGGTCGGACGATCCGACCGATTCGCTGGCATCGACCGCCGCCTATCTGGCCCGCAGCGGCTGGCAGCGCGGCGCACCCTGGGGCGCCGAGGTGCGGCTGCCCGCGAACTTCAACATGGGGCTGATCGGCAAAAGCACGCGCCGCTCGGCCAGTGACTGGTCGGCGCAGGGCGTTCGCACCATGTCCGGTGGCGGCCTGCCGGGCGGCAGCGGCTCGATCATCATGCCTGCAGGGGCGCGGGGACCGGCCTTCTTCATTAGCGACAATTTCCGGGCGATCCTGCGCTATAACAACTCGGACAATTACGCGCTTGGCGTGGCCTATCTGGCCGAACGCATCGCGGGCCGTCCGGGCATCCAGGGCGCATGGCCACGCAGCGACCGCGCTTTGTCCACCGGCGAACGCGAGGAAATCCAGCGCCGTCTGGCCCAACGCGGCCTCTATCAGGGAGAGATCGACGGCCTCTTCGGATCAGCCACGATGGAATCGGTGCAGGCCTTCCAGCGATCAATCGGCGTGGCGCCCGATGGGTATCCGACCTCGATCCTGCTGGATCAGCTGCGCCGGTGACAAAGGACATCAACGGCCTCGCCCCGGCGGGGCCGTTTTCCGATGCCGACCGGGCGGCCGTCTATCGCGCCATCCGGTTGCGCCGCGATGTGCGTGGCCAGTTCCGGCCCGACCCCATCGATCCCGCCACCCTGCGCCGCCTGCTGCAGGCCGCCCATGCCGCGCCGTCCGTCGGGCTGTCGCAGCCGTGGAACTTCATCCTGATCCGCGCGCCCGCTACCCGCCAGCGCCTGCACGAGGCCTTTCAGTCCGCCAATGCCGAGGCGGCAGGTCGCTTTCCCGATCGCAAGGCGCTCTATTCCTCGCTCAAGCTTGAGGGCATTCTGGAATCGCCCCTGAACCTGTGCATCACCTGCGACCGCAGCCGCGGCGGGGCGCAGGTTCTGGGCCGCACCCATGACGCGGCGACCGATCTCTATTCGACGGCCTGCGCGGTCCAGAACCTGTGGCTGGCCGCCCGGGCCGAGGGGATCGGCGTGGGCTGGGTCAGCATCTTCCGCCCCGATGATCTGCGCGCCATCCTGCGCCTGCCCGACCATGTCGTTCCGGTCGCCTATCTCTGCCTCGGCCATGTCACCGAGCTTTACCCCGAACCCGAATTGCAGGCCAAAGGCTGGGGCCAGCGCCTGCCGCTGGACGATCTGATCTTTGAGGACAGCTGGAACAGCCCACCAACCGCCTGACATTCATCCTGGCAAAAATATCCCGGGGCTGAGTCGCGGCTGAAAATGATCAGGTGGACCTTTTTCAGTGGCGAAGGCCGACAGGACGGGGGGGGGCAGCGCCCCCCTTTTTGCCGCGCGTCAGCCCAGATGCGGTTCGAATTCCGCCAGAACCTCGGCATAGACCGCCCGCTTGAACGGCACGATCCCCTCCAGCAGCGCGGGGGCCGGCATCCATTGCCAGCGGTCGAATTCCGGATGCGCGGTCTGGATGCGGATATCCGCATCCTGCCCCAGAAACCGCAGCAGCAGCCATCTCTGCCGCTGCCCGCCGAACCGGCCTTTCCAGAACCGGCCCAACAGCTCGGGCGGTAGATCGTAATAGACCCAATCTGCGGTCTCGGCCACGATCTCGACCAGATCCGGTGTCACGCCGGTTTCCTCGGTCAGTTCGCGCAACGCGGCCTCGCGCGAGGTCTCGCCCGCGTCGATCCCGCCCTGTGGCATCTGCCAGGCGCCGGGCATGTCGATGCGCCTGCCCGCAAAGACCAGCCCGTCCTGGTTCATCAGCACCACCCCCGCGCAGGGGCGATAGGGCAGGCCGCCCGGCCCCACACGGTCATCCCGGCTCAGGTCTTCCAAGACCTCAGCCCCGATCTGCGGCATCGTCATCCTCGGATCCGTCGCCCGCCCCTTCGCCGGTGACGGCAGGGGTGACGGCGGCGGGCACCTGATCGGCGCGGAAGCTGACCGCGGCCAACCCCTTGAGGACATCGACCGCATAGGCCAGCTGGTAATCCTCGTCGCGCAGGGCGGCGGTCGCCTCGACCTCGGCGGCCTCGCGCTCCATCTGCTCGCGATCCTCGTCGCTGACATCATTGCCAAGCGCGCCGCGCAGATCGGCCTCGGACCGATCAAAACTGCTTTCGGTGCGCGATTCCTCCTCGTCTTCGGTCGGTGCGGGGCGGGGCTGGGCGACCAGAATGTCGGGCTGGATGCCAAGCGCCTGAATCGACCGCCCCGAGGGCGTGAAATACCGCGCCGTGGTCAGCCGGATCGCGCTGTCCGCCGTCACCGGCATGACTGTCTGGACCGAGCCCTTGCCAAAGGATTTCTCGCCCACGACGATCGCGCGGCGATGATCCTGCAGCGCGCCCGCGACGATTTCCGACGCACTGGCCGAGCCGCCATTGACCAGAACCACCATCGGCTTGCCTTCGGCCAGATCGCCGCCCTCGGCATTCCAGCGCTCGCTTTCATCGGCGCTGCGGCCGCGCGTGCTGACGATTTCGCCGGCATCCAGGAAGGCATCCGACACGCTGATCGCCTGATTGAGCAGACCGCCCGGATTGTTGCGCAGATCCAGCACGAATCCGGTCACCTTGTCGATGCCACCGGCCTCGGTCACGGCCTTTTCCAGCTCTGTCACCAGCGTGTCATAGGTCTCGTCGTTGAAGGTCGAGACGCGCAGCACGACGGCATGGCCCTCGACGCGGCTGCGCACGACGGTCAGCTTGATCGTGTCGCGCGCCATGGTCAGATCGAAAGGCTCGCTCTCGCCCTCGCGCAGGATGGTGATGGTGATGTCGGACCCGACCGGGCCGCGCATCATGTCCACCGCCTGATCCAGCGTCAGGCCCAGCAGCGATTCGCCGTTTACATGGGTGATGAAATCGCCCGGCTCGACGCCTGCATTGGCGGCGGGGGTGTCGTCGATGGGGGCCACGACCTTGACCATGCCCTCTTCCTGGCTGACCTCGATCCCGAGCCCGCCAAAGCTGCCCCGGGTCTGCGTCTGCATGTCGGAATAATCATCGGCCGACAGAAAGCCCGAATGCGGATCCAGCGAGGTCAGCATGCCGTTGATCGCCGCCTCGATCAGTTCCTTGTCGTCGGGCGCCTCGACATAATCGGTGCGGATGCGTTCGAACACATTGCCGAACAGCTCCAGCTGTTCATAGATCGGCGCGCTGCGGCCAGTTTCCTGTGCCAGCAAGGGGCCGGCCAGCTGCGTGGTGACCAGTGCCCCGGCCAGAACGCCCCCCAGTCCTGCGATCAGATAATGTTTCATGGCGACCTTTCTGCCTCAGTCCTGTTGCGGCTCGACGACGGGATTCAGCACGAACCAGTCGGCGGGGTCCAGCGTTTCATTGCCGCGGCGCAGTTCCAGATACAGCGTCTCGCTGCGTCCGGCCTCGCCTCCTGTTGCGGCATCGGTGACGAATTGCGATCCGAATTCCTGGGCGGGGGCCTCTGCGCCCCCCATCAACCCTATGGGATCGCCCGCCTTCAGCACATCGCCCACTTCTCCAAAGACCTGACTCAGGCCTGCAAAGATCATAAGATAGCCGCGCGCGGGTTCGACAATCATCACATTGCCGTAATCCAGGAAGGGCCCGCGATAGCGGATTGTCGCAGGCCATGGCGTCTGGACCAGTGCCGCAGGGGCGGTGGCGATCACCCAACCGGGCCGCGCCACCCCGGCGGCATCGGGTTCGTCATAGGGCCGCAGGATCGTGCCCACGACCGGCAAAGGCAGGCTGCCCTGCGCGCCTTCGAAATCATCCATCGGCGGGCCGACGTCCTTTTCCATCCGGGCAATGCCGGTGGCGAAATCGTCAAGGCTTTGGGCGGCGCCGCGCAGATCCTGCAATTCCTGCGGATCTTCTGCATAGCGCGTGGGCATCGAACTGCGGTCGGTCACGGCACTGGCCAGCAGGCGCCTCGCCTCCTGCACAGAATCCAGCCCCGATCCCAGCATTCCTGCCGCATTGGCCTGCAATTCGCGCACGGTCGCGATTTCGTCCAGATCGGATTGCAGCGCCTCGGCTTCGGCGCGCAGGCCGGGCGTGACACCGGACAGGATCATGCCGGTGCGGGCATTGGCCAGCGCCCCTGCCGGATGCAGCAGCATGGTCGATTCGGGGCTTTGCTGCAGGGCGGTCATTGCCCCCAGAACGCGGCTCAGCTGGCCGCGCTGCGCCTCGAACCGGGCGCGCAGTTCGGCCTCGCGGGTGCTGGCCTGACGCAGGCCGCCGCGCAGAGCGGACAGGCCAAGCTCGTAGCCGCGGATCACCTCGGTCAGGGCCACGACCTGATCGTCGGCGCTGACCGCCTCGGCCAGCTGGCCGATGGCGGCGCGCAGCAGGGCGGCGGCGGCCTCGGCATCGGCCACGGCCTGATTGGCCGGGCTGGTCTGCGCGACAGCGGGCAGCGCCATGGCCGACGGGGCAAAGGCGGCGCAAAGCGCCAGAACAAGGCGCATTGTCATCGGGTGATCAGGCTTTCCCCGGTCATCTCGGCGGGCTGGTCCAGCCCCATCAGCGCCAGAACCGTCGGCGCCAGATCCGCCAGCCGCCCGTCGTGCAAAGTGGTGCCATCCGGCCCGCCATAAACGATGACCGGCACCGGGTTCAGCGTATGGGCGGTATGCGGCCCGCCGGTCACCGGGTCGATCATCTGTTCGCAATTGCCGTGATCGGCGCAGATGACGGCGGCGCCGCCGCTCCGGTCCAGCGCCTCCAGCATCCGGCCGAGCCCCCGGTCCACCGCCTCGCAGGCCCGCGCGGCGGCCTGCAGGCTGCCGGTGTGACCCACCATGTCGGGATTGGCGAAATTCACCACGATCAGATCATAGCCCGCCCCGATCACCTCGACCAGCTTGTCGGCGACCTCGACCGAGGCCATCTCGGGCGCCAGATCATAGGTCGCGACCTTGGGGCTTTGCGGCATGTGGCGATCCTCGCCCGGTTCGGGGGTTTCCTTGCCGCCATTGAGGAAGAAGGTCACATGCGGATATTTCTCGGTCTCGGCCAGCCGGAACTGGCGCAGGCCCTTGGCGGCCACCCATGCGCCCAAGGTGTTGACCACCTGCCGCTTGGGATAGGCGCTGGTCATGAAGGTATCGTGGCGGGTCGAGTAATCGACCATCCCCAGCATCGCCGCCCATTGCGGGCGCGCGGCCGCATCAAAGCCGTCAAAGACCGGATCGCCCAAAGCCGACAGGATCTCGCGCGCCCGGTCGGCCCGGAAATTGAGGCAGAACACCCCGTCCCCGTCTTTGGCCCCGCCATAGCCGTCGATGACAAAGGGCGTGACGAACTCGTCCATCTCGCCCCGTGCATGAGCCGTGGCGATGGCTCTGGCGGCGTCGGGGGCAGCCTCTCCCTCGGCGCTGACGATGGCGCGAAAGGCGCGCTCGACCCGCTCCCACCGCGTGTCGCGGTCCATGGCGTAATAACGCCCGATGACGGTGCCGATCCGCGCACCCATGGGCAGGCCCTGCTGCAGGCTGGCCAGAAAGCCCGGCGCCGAATCAGGCGCCACGTCGCGCCCGTCGGTGATCGCATGGATGACGACCGGCACGCCCGCCCCCGCCACGGCGCGCGCGGCGGCCAGCATATGGGTCAGATGCCCATGCACCCCCCCATCCGAGATGACTCCCATCAGATGCGCCGTCCCGCCCGAGGCCTGCAGCCGCGCCACAAAATCCAGCAAAGCCGGGTTGTGGGCAAAGCTGCCCTCTTCGATGGCCAGGTCGATCTGACCCAGATCCATGGCGACGACACGGCCCGCCCCGATATTGGTGTGGCCAACCTCGGAATTGCCCATCTGGCCGCGCGGCAGCCCGACATCCGGACCATAGGTCACCAGCGTCGCATGGGGACAATCACGCATCAGCCGGTCGAAATTCGGCGTCGCCGCCTGATCGGGCGCGCTTTGCCCCGGACGGTCGGACAGGCCCCAGCCATCGAGAATGCACAGGATCACGGGTTTGGTCATCGGCGCCTCGCAGTTTTGTTCGTCATACGCGGCCCGGGGGCCAGCGGCAACCGAAGGACCGGGGGCCAGCCCCCGGACCCCCGGGATATTTGCGTGAAGAAGAAAGGCGGGTGGCGCTTCTTCTTCATGACAATATCCTCGGGGGGAGTCGCCGGAACGGCGGGGGGGGGCAGACGGCCCCCCTTCGGCGCTGCTGTCAGGCGCGGTGATAGGGCGAGCCCGCCAGGATGGTTGCCGCACGGTAAAGCTGCTCGGCCAGCATCACGCGGACCAGCAAATGCGGCCAGACCATGCGGCCAAGGCTGATCTGCCAGTCGGCGCGCGCGCGCAGCGCCGGGTCCAGCCCGTCCGCGCCGCCGATCACGAAGCAGACGTCGCGCGCCTGATCGCGCCATCCGGCCAGCCGGGCCGCGAATTCGGGCGAGGTGGGTTGGTCGCCGCGTTCGTCCATCATCACGATGGCTGCGCCGGTCGGGATGACGCGCGAGAGCAACTCGGCCTCGGCGGCCACGGTGCCTGCGCGGCGATCCTCGACCTCGTGCAGAGAGACAGGCGGCAACCCGAGGCTGCGGCCGGACTTTGCGAAGCGGTCGAGGTAATCGGCGACCAGCGCCGCCTCGGGGCCGGATTTCAGCCGCCCCACGGCGGCGATGTCGATCCGCATGACGAAGGCCCCGACCTAGTCCTGCGGCTGATAGGCCGAGGGCTGGGCGGGCTCGCGCACGCGGGCCAGCGCATCGGCGGGCATCCACATCTTTTCCAGCTGATAGAAATCGCGGACCTCGGGGCGGAAGACGTGCACGATCACGTCATCGGTGTCGATCAGCACCCAGTCTCCGGCATCCTTGCCCTCGATCCGGGGGGTGCGGCCGGTGGCGTGCTTGACCCGCTCGGCCAGCTTTTCGGCGATGGCACCCACCTGACGCGAGCTGCGGCCCGACGCGATCACCATGTGATCGGCAATCGCCGTGCGACCGCGCAGGTCGATGGTGATGATCTCTTCGGCCTTGTCATCCTCGAGTGAGGAGAGAACGAGCGCCAGAATGTCGTCGCTGCCCAGACCGGCAGTCGCTGCAGGGTGGCCTTGAGCGGTCGAAATCGGCCGACCGGCCGACGGGACGTCTTGTGACAGGGTTTTATCCTCCGGTCCGCGCGCCGATAGCCCCCGGCGCCGGGGTTCCCCCAACATAGCATCTTTTCGCCCCATCTCAATCGCAGCCGGCACTTTCGTGGCAAATGGGTGACAAGCGCGGCCTTGCCACAGGCGCGACGCTGGCCTAATCTGCGCGAATGATGCGTTATTTCGATATCCATGACCGCGCGCGCCTGCCGCAGCGCTTCTATGGCGAAACGCTCTGCGTGACCGCGCGGGGGTGATGGCACGCGGGCATTCCCATGCCCGGCCATTCCCTGCACCCTGCATCACAGCCGAAAGACCTCAGCCATGACCCATCCCGCAGCCGCCGCGCCGCGCACGCTTTACGACAAGATCTGGGACGCCCATGTGGTGGACCGCCAGCCGGACGGCACCTGCCTGCTGTATATCGACCGCCATCTGGTCCACGAGGTGACCAGCCCGCAGGCCTTCGAGGGGCTGCGCATGACCGGCCGCACGGTCCGCGCGCCCGAACGCACCATCGCCGTGCCCGATCACAACGTGCCCACCACGCTGGATCGCCAGCAGGGCATCGACAACGAGGAATCCCGCATTCAGGTCGATGCGCTGGACCGCAATGCCCGCGAATTCGGGGTGCATTATTATCCGGTCAGCGACATCCGGCAGGGCATCGTGCATATCGTCGGCCCCGAACAGGGCTGGACCCTGCCCGGCATGACCGTCGTCTGCGGCGACAGCCACACCGCGACCCATGGCGCTTTTGGCGCGCTGGCCCACGGGATCGGCACCAGCGAAGTCGAACATGTGCTGGCCACCCAGACCCTGATTCAGGGCAAATCCAAAAACATGAAAGTCGAGATCACCGGCCGTCTGGCCCCGGGCGTGACCGCCAAGGACATCGTGCTGCGTATCATTGCCGAAACCGGCACGGCGGGCGGCACCGGCCATGTCATCGAATATTGCGGCGAGGCGATCCGCAATCTGTCGATGGAAGGCCGCATGACCATCTGCAACATGGCCATCGAGGGCGGCGCCCGCGCCGGTCTGATCGCCCCGGACGAGGTGACCTTTGCCTATGTCAAAGGCCGCCCCCATGCGCCCAAAGCCGCCCAATGGGAGGCCGCCGTGGCGTGGTGGAAAACCCTGTTCTCGGATGATGGGGCGCATTTCGACAAGGTTCTGACCATCCGGGCCGAGGATATCGCCCCCACCGTCACCTGGGGCACCAGCCCCGAGGACGCGCTGCCGATCACGGCGATGGTCCCCGCGCCGGGCAGTTTCACGGGCGGCAAGGTCGATGCGGCGCAGCGCAGTCTGGATTACATGGGTCTGACGGCGGGCATGGCCCTGACCGACATCACCATCGACGCGGTGTTCATCGGCAGCTGCACCAATGGCCGGATCGAGGATCTGCGCGCCGCCGCCGATGTGCTACGGGGCCGCAAGCTGGCACCGGGCGTGCGGGGCATGGTCGTTCCCGGCTCTGGCCTCGTGCGCGCGCAGGCCGAGGAAGAGGGGCTGGACCGGATCTTTCTGGAGGCCGGCTTCGAATGGCGGCTGGCGGGCTGTTCGATGTGTCTGGGCATGAATCCCGACCAGCTAAAGCCCGGCGAGCGCTGCGCCGCGACCTCGAACCGCAATTTCGAGGGGCGTCAGGGCTATCAGGGGCGCACCCATCTGATGAGCCCGGCCATGGCTGCCGCCGCAGGCGTCACGGGTCGTCTGACCGACATCCGCGAATTCGTGCGTGAGCCTGCCTGATCATGGCCAGCCTGATGATGGCCCGGCCTGCGCGGATCGCAGTGGTCCGACCCGGCGTCTCAGCCGGGCCGGATCTGATCCTGCCCCTGCGGGCGGCGCAGCAGCATCAGCGCATTGATCGCGATCAGGACCAGCCCGGCATTTTCGAACAGGAAATTGTTCGACACGCCAAAGCTGTCGGTTCCGAACAGCGCATCAAAGCGGTGAATGCTGGCCGCGCGCACCATGACAAAGGCAAGCAGCACTGTCAGCCCGATAACGGCCAGCGCGTTCTGCGCCAGCCGGTCGCGCAGCACCGCCATGATGATGCCCATTGCCATCACCAGAACGATCAGCAGGCTGCCGATGAACCCGATCTGCACGGCGCGGCGGTTGTCGTACCAGCCCTGCGCCTGCGACAGGCAGCGCCCGGCCTCGGTCAGGGCGGTCTGCAGATCCAGCTGTTTGTTGACCGCCAGCAGGGCCAGCAGCACGACCAGAACGCCCCAGAAGATCCGCACAGGATCATCCGCAAGACGGCGCCAGACCAGCGCCGACAACAGCGCGGCCAGCAGATAGGACACCACCGTCACCCAACCGGTCACCTCGGGATCGCCGATCTGCGGCACCCACTGCTCGGCCACGCAGGACCGAAGTTCGAACACCGTCACGCCATCACCCCCCAACATTCACACGGGTCAGTTTAGCCCGCCAGCCAGCCAGACACGAGGCACCATGGACAAGTTCACCACCCTGACCGGCATTGCGGCACCCATGCCGCTGGTCAATATCGACACCGACATGATCATCCCCAAACAATTCCTGAAGACGATCAAGCGTTCGGGACTGGGCGTCAACCTGTTCGACGAGATGCGCTATGACCGCGAGGGGGCCGAGATTCCTGGTTTCGTTCTGAACAAGCCCGCCTATCGCGATGCGCAGATCCTGATCGCGGGCGATAATTTCGGCTGCGGATCGTCGCGCGAACATGCGCCCTGGGCGCTGCTGGATTTCGGCATCCGCTGCGTCATCTCGACCAGCTTTGCCGATATCTTCTTCAACAACTGCTTCAAGAACGGCATCCTGCCCGTGGTCCTGCCGCAGGACGCCATCGATGCGCTGATGGAGGATGCCGAACGCGGCGCCAATGCCCGCGTCACCATCGATCTGGAAACTCAGTCCGTGACCGCGTCGGACGGCACCCAATACCATTTCGACGTCGATCCGTTCCGCAAGCATTGCCTGATGAACGGGTTGGACGATATCGGCCTGACGATGGAAAAAGCCCCCGCCATCGACAGCTATGAGGCCGGGATGGCGCAGGCCCGCCCTTGGATCTGAGGGCGCTTGCCCTGCTGATCATACTGTCCGGGCCGGTTCAGGCCGACCCGTTGCGCCTTGCCACCTGGGACCCCGGATTGTCGCGCGACGGTCCGGGGCTTTTGCTGCGCGACATCGACCGCGCCGATCCGCAGGTTCTGGCCGCAGCCCGGGTGATCGCCGCCGCCCGCCCCGACGCGATCCTGCTGACCAGCTTTGACTGGGATCTGGACGGCCGCGCTCTGTCGGCCTTTGCCGGTCTGCTGGCCGAGATGGGCCACCCGCTGCCCCATCGCCATGCCAGCCAGCCGAACCGGGGGGTGCAGACTGGCCTTGATCTGGACGGCGACGGGCGTCCCGGCCAGCCCCGAGACGCGCAGGGTTATGGCGCCTTTACGGGGCAAAGCGGAATGGCCCTGCTGTCGCGCCTGCCCATCGCCGGGGTCACCGATCACAGCGCGATCCTGTGGCGCGATCTGCCCGGCAACCGGATGCCCGACAGCCCGCATGGCGACGCGCAACGCCTGTCCTCGACCGCGCATTGGGACATCCGGCTGACCACGCCCGCCGGTCCGCTGCACCTGCTGGCCTTCGCCGCCACCCCCCCGGCCTTCGAGGCCCGCAACCCCGCACGCAACCATGACGAGGCTGCGTTCTGGCTGGCCCACCTGCCCGATGCGCCCTTTGCGGTGATCGGCAACCTGAACCTCGATCCGCAGGACGGCGATGGCGATCCCGCCGCGCTGAGCGCCTTGCTGACGGTCACGCAGGATCCGGCGCCGCGCGGCGCATGGCAGCCGCCCCAGACCGGCCCCAATGCCGGGCATACCGGCGACCCGGCGCTGGATACCGCCGAATACGACCGCCCCCCCGGCAATCTGCGGCTGGATTACATCCTGCCCGCGCGCGGACTGACGGTCGCCGACGCCGGCGTCATCTGGCCCGCCCCCGGCGATCCGCTGGCGGATGCCGTGGCACTTGCCTCGCATCGCAAGCTGGTCTGGATCGACCTCAGTCTGAGGTGAGGCTAGACCTCGAACGAGGCGACGGCCCCCCAGGCCAGATCCAGATCCGCGCCGGTCACGCCATAGGGCGGCAGCACATAGACCGTGTTGCCCAAGGGCCGCAGCAGAACCCCTTGGTCCAGCATATGCGCCCGCAGGCGCGGCCCGACCTCGGACAGATAGCCGCCCTCGGGGACGATCAGGTCGATCGCCGCGATGGTCCCGCAGCGGCGCGGATTGGTAAAGCGCCCATCCCCGGCCAGCGCCGCCAGCCGATCGGCCTGCATCGCCCCCAGGGCGTCCAGCCGCGCCTGCATCGGGCTTGCCTGCCACAACCGCACCTGCGCCAGCGCCGCCGCGCAGGCGATCGGATTGGCCGTGTAGCTGGAGGAATGGTAAAATGTCCGCCGCCGGTCCGTGGACCGATGCGCGTCAAAGATCCGCGCCGTCGCCAGTGTCGCGGCCAAGGGCATCACCCCCCCGGTCAACCCCTTCGAGGTGCACAGGATATCCGGTGCGATCCCGGCATGATCGCAGGCCCATAACCGACCCGTGCGCCCCCATCCGGTCATCACCTCATCGGCGATCATCAGCACGTCATGGCGGTCGCAGATCGCCCGCAGCCCGGCCAGCACGGACGCCGGATACATCCGCATTCCCCCCGCGCCCAGAACAAGCGGTTCAAGGATCAGCGCCGCCATCCGCCCGGTCGCGGCCAGTGCCTCGAACGCCGCCAGCGTCGCCGCGCCGTCGCCGGTGGGAAAGGGCAGCCGGTCCACCGCGAACATCAGCGGATCATAGGCGGCGTTGAAGACCCCCCGTTCGCCCATGCTCATCGTGCCGATGGTGTCGCCGTGATAGCTGTCCTCGATCACCGCGATGCGGTGGCGCCCGTCGCCCTCGTGGCGCCAATATCCAAGCGCCATCTTCAGCGCCACCTCGACAGCGGTGGAGCCGCTGTCACTGAAAAATACGTGCTCCAGACCGGCAGGCGCCAGCGCGATCAAAGCCTCGGCCAGCTCCTCGGCGGGGGCATGGGTCAGCCCGGCAAAGATCACCTGATCCAGATGGCCCGCCGTCCGGCGGATCGCTTCGACGATCTCGGGCTGGTTGTGACCATGGGTGACCACCCACCAGCTGCTGATCGCATCCAGAAGCGGGCCCCGGTCGGTGTGGATATAGGCCCCCTCGCTGCTGACCGCGCAGGGCGGGGCAGGTTCGGTCGCATGTTGGAAGAACGGATGCCAGACGCGGCTTTGGGCGGGTCTCATGTAAAATCCTCGGGGCGGAAAGCGGCAGCCATGGCGGCGACCAGCAAGGGCCGGTCCAGCCGGTCCAGTCGCGGCAACCGCCCCAGAACGCGGACCTGCCCGATCTGGGCGATGGTCGCGATATTATCGTCATTCGCATCGCCGACAAAGGCCAGCCCGTGCAGCGGCACCCCGCGCGCGCGCAGCGATTCGATCGCCGTCAGGCTGTGGCTGATCGTGCCCAGCCCCGTCGCACAGACCAGCACGACCGGGATCTGCCAGCGCGCGAACAGGTCAGCGAACAACACCTGCCGGGTCAGGGGCACCATGACGCCCCCCGCCCCCTCGATCACCAGCCGCGCGGCGGGCGGCGGGGTCAGCGCGACAGGATCGATCGCCACCCCGTCCAGCTCGGCCGCCCGATGCGGCGACAGAGGTTCGCGCAACAGAACCGCCTCGGGATGGGTCGCCGCACCCGACAGACGTTCGACCTCGGCCCGGTCACTGCCCGCTTGCGCCGCGTCCGGACCCGCCGAATGGATCGCCCTGTTCGGCACGTTCCCGGCCAGCCCGGATTGCACCGGTTTCCAGTAATCCGACCCGGTCAGCCCGCACAATCCGGCGGCAAAGACCGTCTTGCCGATATCCGTTCCGGTGCCTGTGATCACAAATCGGGCCATAATTCCTCCAGCACCCCGGCCAGACGGATCACCTCGGCCTCCGGGGCATTCAATGTCAGCGACACCCGCAACCGCGCGGTTCCCTCGGGCACGGTGGGTGGGCGGATGCCGCGGATGTCAAACCCCCGCGCCTGCACCTTGGCGGCCAGATCCATGGTCGCCGCATCAGGTCCGACGATCAGCGGCACGATCTGGCTGCCGCTCAGCGGCACCTGCGGCAGATGCCGCGCCATCTGTGACGCAAACAGCGCCACGCGGTCCTGCAAGGCCGCCTGCCGCCAGGGCTCGTCCCGCAGGATCGCCAAAGCCTCCTGCCCCGCCACCGCCATCAAGGGCGAGGGGGCGGTCGCAAAGATGAACGGCCTGCAGCGGTTGATCAGGAAATCGACCAGCACCCGCGCCCCGCAGATCAGCGCGCCCGACCCGCCCATCGCCTTACCCAGGGTGTGCAGGGTCACGACATTCCCGCGCCCCTCCAGATGATGCGCCAACCCCCGGCCTGCGGGACCAAAGACACCGGTCGCATGGGCCTCGTCCACCAGCAGAAACCCATGCGTATCGGCCAGCCGCATCAGATCATCCAGCGGCGCGCGATCGCCATCCATGCTGTAAAGGCTTTCGACCGCGATCCAGACAGCGCCGCGATGGCCAGCCCCCCGCCATTTTGTGATCACATCCTCGGCATACCCCACATCGCCATGTCGGAATGTCGCCATTTCGGCCCGTCCGGCCCGAGCACCTTCCTGCGTGCTGGCATGGGACAGGGCGTCCATCAGCAACAGATCGCCTCGCTGCGGCAAGGTTGTGATCACAGCGAAATTCGCGACATAGCCGCCGCCGAACCCCAACGCCGCCTCGGCCCCGAAAAACGCCGCAGCCGCATCCTCGAATTCGGCCTGAGCTTCGGTCTCGCCGCGCAACAGCCGAGAGCCTGCGGCCCCCACCGGCACACCCCGATCCAGCGCCGCCGCCACCGCATCCCGGATCCGCACCGATTGCGCCAAGCCCAGATAATCGTTCGATGAAAAATCCACCCCCCGCCGCGCATTCAGACGGCGCAGCCGCGAGGCGTGCGACAGCGCCTCAAGATCGCGGCGATAGAATGCCAGCCGGTCCATGCCACCCTGTTCCATCTTCGGTCCTGAAATATCCTGGGGGTCCGGGGGTGAACCCCCGGTCTGCCTCAGCGCAGGACCGGGATCGCCGGATCGCGCGGCGTCACCGCCTCGGGGTGATGCTCATGCACCTGCATCGGCTGGATCCCCAGCTTGGCGAACAGCCGCAGATCGGCCTCTTCGCCGGGATTGTCCTTGGTCAGCAGCGTGTCGCCGACAAAGATCGAATTGGCCCCGGCGAAAAAGCACATCGCCTGCATCTCGTCCGACATGGCGGTCCGCCCCGCCGACAGGCGCACATGACTGTGCGGCATCATGATCCGGGCGGTGGCGATCATGCGCACGAAATCGATCGGATCGACCGGTGCCGCATCCTGCAGCGGCGTGCCTTCGACCGGGATCAGCATGTTCACCGGCACGCTTTCGGGCGGCTCGGACAGATTGGCCAGCGTGACCAACATGTCGACGCGGTCCTGCGTCCCCTCGCCCAGACCCAGAATGCCGCCCGAACAGACCTTGATGCCCGCCTGACGCACCTGTTCCAGCGTGTCCAGCCGATCGGCAAAGCTGCGGGTCGTGATCACATTGCCATAATACGCCTCGGAGGTGTCGATATTATGGTTGTAGTAATCCAGCCCCGCCTCCGCCAGCTGCCGCGACTGATGTCTGTCCAGCATGCCAAGCGTCATGCAGGTCTCCATCCCAAGCGCCTTGACGCCTTCCACCATGGCCAGAATCTGCGGCATGTCGCGGTCTTTCGGGCTGCGCCACGCCGCCCCCATGCAATAGCGCGTCGCCCCGGCATCCCGCGCCCGCCGCGCCTCGGCCAGCACCCGCTCCACCTCCAGCAGTTTCGAGGCCGACAACCCAGAAGCGTGGCGCGACGACTGGCTGCAATAGGAACAATCCTCGGGGCAACCGCCGGTCTTGATCGACAAAAGGCGGCTCAGCTGGACCCGGTTAGGATCGAAATGACGCCGGTGCACGGTCTGCGCGCGAAACAGCAGGTCCATCAGCGGCAGGTCGAACACCTGCCGGGCCGTCTCTGCCGTCCAGATCTCGCGCCGGTCTTCGGTGGTCGGATCGCTGTGCAACATGGCATCCCCCGTGGCTTTCCCCATCTCTAGCAGCGGTGCGGGCAGCTGTCCAACCGGCGCGGGACCGGTTCAAAGCCTGTCCTTTCGCAGCCGCTGCGCCTCGGATCGCCCAAGGCTCAGCAGCGCCTCGGCCCGCCCGAACTCTTGCGCCGCCTGACGCCGGGCGATCTGGAATCGGGGCATCAGGCGTTGCAGCTCGTGATCGGCATGGCGCAATTCACGGGCCGCACGGCCAGCCTGCGCATTGGCGATCCGCGCCTCGGGCACGCTCAGCGGCGCGGTGCTGTCATAGCTTTGTGCCAACGCCGCCTGCAGCCCTTCCACCCGCAGCCGCGCCTGAACCATATAGCTGTTGAACACGGCAAAGCTTTTCAGCTGCCGTTCCGCTTTCAGCCGGGCGATCCGCTCCAGCAATTCCAGTTGCCTGATCCGGTCTACCATCCTGCCCTCGCCTTCTGACGCATAGTTTCGGCGAACCGGATCGCGGCGGCGGCAGCGGCGAAATGGTCGCGGCGGATTTCCTGTCCGATCCTGACCTCTGCATGGATCGCCCGGGCCGAGGGTGGATCAGACCAGATCGGCACCCCGGCCTCAGCCGCCTTGGCGCGGATCCGGGCGGCAACCTCGTCCGTGCCCTTGGCGACGCAGACCGGCGCGCGCCCGCTGCCCCGTTTCCATTGCAGCGCGACCGCATAATGGGTCGGGTTCACGATCACCACATCCGCGCCCGCCACATCGGTCAGCATCTGTTTCATCGCGATGTCCACGGCGCGCTGGCGGCGCACGGCCTTCATCTGCGGATCGCCTTCGGAATTCTTGTATTCGTCCTGCATGTCCTTGTGGCTCATGCGGTTGCGACGGCGGTGATCGAACCATTTCCACAGCATGTCGGGCAGCGTGAAAATGACCGAGACCGCCAGCCCCAGCATCAGCACCTGCCCCAGAATGGTGCCCAGCCCCCCCACCCATTGACCCTGCGCCATGGCCGAGGCGGCGATCCGGTCGGTCAGCGCCGCGAACAGAAACCAGCCGCCCGCACAGACCAGCCCCGCCTTGCCCAGAGACAAGGCAAAGGTCATCAACCCGTTCGCCCCGAATTTCTGCGCCGCATTCTTGACGGGGTCGATCCGCTTGATGTCCGGTGCCAGCTTCTCGGGCGAAAAAATCAGACTGCGCGTCGCCAGCAGCCCCAGCAGAATGGCCGCCACCAGCAGCGAGGCCAGCGCGACCGTGGCCCCCGCCGCATAGCCGCTGATCGCCCGCGCCACCGCGACATTGCCGGCGGACGACCAGCCCTCGGATCCCAAAGCGCGGGCCGCGATCGCCAGCCAATGCCGAACCGCAAAACCGGCCGCGATGGTAAAGGCCAGAACGGCGCCCAGATACATCATCGCCGCGTTCAGCTCGGTCGAGCGGGGGATATCGCCCTTGTCGCGGGCGCGCTGCAGCTTCTGGTCGGTCGCCTCGAAGGGCTTGTCACTGTCCTCGCTCATGTCTGCGGTCCTATCGCACGGGCGGCAGCATGAAGCCGAGCACCGCATCCGCCCAGAGGCCGACCAGCAGCGGCGCCAGAATGGCCAGCCCTGCCAAGGCAAGCAGGATCGAGGCCGGCGCGCCGATGAACACGACCGGCAGCGAAGGCATCACCCGGTTGATGACGCCGGACAGCGCCTGATACAGAAACCCGCCCAGGGTGAAGGGCGCCGCCAGCATCATCGCCAGAAAAAAACTGTCGGTGACGATCCGGACCACGGCCATCGCCAGCCCCTCGATCGTGGGCAGCGCGGCAGGCGGCCAAAGCTGCAGGCTGTCGGCCATCAGCTCGACCAGCATGACCGGCAAGCCAAGGGCCATCAGGATGGCGATCCCCGCAAGGTTCAGCATATTGCCGATCGGATGGGGCGACATCTCGTTCTGGACCCCCATGATCTGTGACAGAGAGGCTGTGGCGGCAATCGCCGTCGTGGCGATATCGATCGAAATGGTCAGCAGTCGCAGCATGATCCCTGCGGCAAAGCCCAGCAGCATCTCGACCACGATCTGGGCCATCAGGCCGAGGGGGCCGGCAGGCAACGCCGTCGCGGGCGCCAGACTTGCCAGAAGCGGCGTGATCGCCAGCGCAAGACCGACCTTGACCCGTCCGGGGATCACCCGTTCCCCCAAGCCCGGCAGGATCATCACGCAGGCCTGAATGCGCGCATAGACCAGCACCACCGACCATTCCAGTCCGGGAAGGATCATCTGCAGCTGGTCCCACATCATGCCGCCTCGACCGTGCCCAGCAGCCGCAACTCGGCCGAGGGGTCGACCTCTTCAAGGCCCAGAACCGGCATCGCCATTCCATTCGCGCCCAGCACCGCGCGGATCATCCGACGGCGGTGATCGGGGGCCAGAAGCACTGTCCGCGCCACCGGCTCGGACAGTGAGACCGCCTTGCGCACCGATTCGATTAGCTTGCGGGACAGAGCAGGGGTCATCGCCCCGCCACCGGGGCGACCGGTTTCGGCATCGGCGCGCACGAACTCGGCCTCCCATGCCGGATGCAGCTGCAGGGCGGCCAGACGTCCGGCGTCGTCGGCATATTGCTGGGTGATCTGGCCGCGCAGGCGCTTGCGGACCAGTTCATAGATCGCCTCGGGCGATTCCACGCTGCGGAATTCGCAGATCGCATCGACGATCAGCGGCAGGTTGCGGATAGAGATCCGCTCCTCCAGCAGAGCGCGCAGGATGGCCAGCAGGGTTTCGGGCGTCACCTTGTCAGGGATCATGCTGTCGAAATACTTGCGGTAGCGGTCGGCGCGGCCGGTATCCGACAGCGTCTTCAGCTCTTCCAGCTGGCGCTGCATCGCGCCAAGGGTCAAGAGGCCCGGCAGGTTGGCCTTGACCACCTCCATCAGGTGGGTCGACAGAACCTCCATGGGGGTCACCACCGTGGCGCCCATGGTTGCGGCATCCTCCTGATCGGCGGGCGGGATCCAGCGGGCGGGGCTGGAATAGACCGGCTCGCGGACGGAAATGCCGCGCAAACCGGCCAGAACCGAATCGTGGCCAAGCGCCAGAATATCTGCAGGTCGCAGAGTGCCGCGACCGCGGATCACGCCATGAATGCGGATCTGATAGTCGCCGGGCGACAGATCGTCGGTATCGGTGATCCGCACATCAGGCAGGATCAGACCAAAGCTGCGCGCGATATGGATGCGCAGGTTGCTGATCCGGCTGCCAAGGCCCCGCGCCTGATCAAGGGCAATGACAATCAGGTCCGACCCGATCTCGACGCTGATTTCATCGGTATCCAGAACATCGCCGATCCGCGCGGCGGGTTTCGCACCGATGTCCTCTTGCGAAAGATCCGGCAGGGTCTCTTGTTCGGCGCGCCGTCTGCGCGCGATCTGCCACGCCAGCGCCCCCATCGCCGCCGCGATGGATAGAAACAGCAGTTGCGGCATCCCCGGCACGAACGAGATCACCACCATCGCCGCCGCAACCATGCCGGCAGGTTGCCAGCTGCGGGTCAGTTCCAACGACATCAGCCCGGCAGTCGTTTCGGTCGCCCCGCCCCTGGACAACAGCAGTGCCGCCGCCATCGACGTGATCAGCGCCGGGATCTGGCTGACCAGCCCGTCACCGATCGTCAGGTGGGAATAGGTCGCAGCGGCTTCGGCCAGCGGCATTCCGTGGACCGAGATCCCGACGATCAATCCGATGCACAGGTTGATCAGGGTGATGACGATGCCCGCCACCGCGTCGCCCTTGACGAACTTGGACGCGCCGTCGAGCGATCCGAAAAAGCTGATCTCGCGCTGTTCCTGGATGCGGCGGCGCTTGGCCTCGTGATGATCGATGGCGCCCGAGTTCAGATCGCCGTCGATGGCCAGCTGCTTGCCGGGCAACGAATCCAGCGCGAACCGCGCCGCCACCTCGGCCATCCGGCCCGAGCCCTTGGTGATGACCATGAAATTGACCACCGAAATCACCGCAAAGACCGTGATCCCCACCAGAATCGAGCCGCCCGCCACAAAAGCCGCAAACCCGTTGATGACCTTTCCTGCCGCCTCGGTGCCGTTCTGGCCCTCGGTCAGGATCAGCCGGGTCGAGGACACGTTCAGCGACAGCCGGATCACCAGACTGACCAGAAGAAGCACGGGAAAGGCCTGAAAATCCGTCGGCTTCTCGACCAGAGAGGCCATGACCAGCACCAGCACCGCCGCTGCGATCGAGATGGCGATGCCAAAATCGAGCACCGCCGCAGGCAGGGGGATCACCAGCGAGATGACGACCAGCACCAGCCCGGACGTAACCACCAGCGGGGCGTCGAAGAATCTTCCGGGCTTGCCCGACAGGCCGGTGACAGGGGTCATTCGGCGGGCTCCGATAATGGCGCAGCAGGTCGCAACAGATCATTGAGCGGCCAGGGATGTTCGGTCAGCAGGCCGATGCGGCGCAGATAGATGATCGCCTGCAGCCGGTCGGCGCTGTCCATCTGCATCAGGCGCAGGCGATAATCGCGGGGCAGGCCCTGCCCCGACAGCAGCCATTCCGATGCCATCGCCTCGAACGGCCCGGGCTGATCGGCCAAAGGCGGCGTGGCGAACAGGGCGACGACGGCAAAAGGCATGACGGTCCATCGAGTCACGGTCACGCGGCCTTCTTCAGCTCGCGCAGGGCGCCTTCAAGGGTGTCGAAGCTGGGCCGCACATGTTCCGGCACGCTTTGACGGCCGACCTCGACGCATAGTGTCGTGGCATGCTGATGCAGACCGGCGACCAGCACCGATTTGACGACCTCGTAAAAGCCCAGATCCTGCTTGACCACCTCGCCAAGCCGGTTGGCCAGCGGGGCCACAAAGCCATAGGACAGGAAAACCCCCAAAAACGTGCCGACCAGCGCACCGCCGATCATCTTGCCCAGCACCGCCGGAGGCTGGTCGATCGAGCTCATGGTCTTGATCACCCCCAGAACCGCAGCGACGATCCCCAAAGCGGGCAAGGCGTCGGCCATGGTCTGCAGGGCGTGGGGGACGTGCATTTCCTCTTCCCGCAGGGTGGCGATGCGGCGCGACAGCATATCCTCGACCTGATAGGGATCGTCATAGTTCAGACTGGCCGACCGCAGCGTATCGGCGATCAGCGAGACCACATGATGATCCGCCGCCAGCCGGGGATAGGCCACAAAGATCGGCGATTCTCCGGGGTTTTCGATATGCTGTTCCAGCGCGACCGGATTTTCGCTGGCGATCTTCAGCAGCTGGTACATCAGGCACAGCACATCCTGATGGTCCTGCGCGGTCCATTTCGGCCCCTTGAAGGCGCGGACCAGACCGCCCAAGGTCGCTTTCAGCACGTGGCTGTTGTTTCCCAGAATATAGGCGCCCACCGCGGCCCCCATGATCATCATCATCTCGAAGGGCAGAGAGTGCAGGATGACGCCCATCTTGCCGCCAGCCAGAAGATAGCCGCCGAACACCATGACCAGCGTCAGGATGATACCGACAAATCCAAACATCGCGATTCTCCTTTATGGGTTGCGGACGCTGCGCGCGCCCATCTGGGCGGTCAGCAGCGCGGCCTGACGGGGCTCGACGGCGGCGATGATGCGGGCGCCCGCTTCGGGCTGAACCCGCATCAGGATCTCGGCAGCGAAATCGGTGGGAAGATTGATCAGAATGGCGGCGGCCTCGGCCGGTTTCATCTGATCGTACAGGGCGACAAGGCGGTCGATATCGTTGCGGACCGCCTCGGTCGCGCCGTCCTGCCGGGCGGTGATGCTGCCTTTCTGGGCGCGCAATTCGGTCAGACGCTCGCGCAGGGTGGTCTCGGCCAGAGCGATCTCGGCCTTGCGGGTATCCAGCGCGGCCATATAGCGTTCGATGCGCAGCGCCCTGTCGCGCAGCTCTTCGGCAAGGGCCACGGCCTCGGGGACGTCGCCACACCCCTCCAGCAGTTCCGGGGGCGCGGCGATGGCTGCAAAGCTGCGGGTCAGATCCTGCCCCTGCCACAGCAACGCCCCGGCAGGCAGCGCGAAAAAGAGGCCCAGAACGGGTAAAACCGGCTTAACCATGTGCAGCCTCGGCACGTTTGCGCAGGCGCCGGGCCGCCGACAGGGTTTGCGGCGCCTCGGCGGCGGCGGCACCGATCCGCGCGCGCAGATCCCAGATCGCCCGTTCGCGCCGGGCCGTCTCGATTTCATCCGCCAGACGGGTGCTGGCCTCCATCGCCTCGTCGCGGGCGGCGCGGATCGCGCGCTCCAGCCGGTCGACCTCGGCGGCCATGACGGCGATGGCGCCGCCCAGCCCGGTTTCAAGGTCGTTCAGCCTGCGCAACCGACGCGCCAGCGTCAGGCAAAACAGGCCAAGCCCCAGACAAGCCAGCAGCAGCAGGCCCTGCATGATATGATCCACTGTCATTTGAACCGGAACTCCGTGATCAGAAGATCCTTGACCGGCTCTTCGCCCAGGACGAAGCGCGAGCGGGTGACCAGTTCGGCGCGGATCACCTCCAGCACGCCGCGCTTGTCATAGGCGGCCGGATCGACACCCGAGAGGAAGGTCGTGAACGCGTCCGACACCCGGGGCAGCAGATGCGTGACCTGCGCCCGGTGCTGTTCGTCCGTTTCGATCGTGGCAGCCATGACCATGGTGCGTGACCGTCCGCCCGGAATGATGATCTCGATTGTGGGAACCTGAATGAAGGCCACCGCCAGATGTTCCGACGGCGCCGGGGGCTGGACCGGCCCGGACAGCATGGCGCCCGGCGACCAGACCCCCACATAGGTCGAGGCAAATCCGCCCCCGCCCAGCACAAGGGTCGCCAAGGCCACCATCAGCAGCCCTTTCTTTCCGCGTGCCTTTTTGCCCGGCAGGGCCATCGCATCGGTCATCGTGATTCTCCGTCCTGACCAGACCGAGATACCAGCTTGCGACTAACCGAATATTAACACCGTCCGTGTCATTTCAGGGTCAGACGATGATGATGCGCTGATTCGAAAGGAACGGTTTTGCAAAAACTGCAGGACTATTGGAACGAGCGAAGCTTTCAACAGCGGATGATTCTGGGTGCGGCTTTTCTGGGGTCATTTCTGGTGATCGCGGCCTTTGGCTGGATTGCCAGCAGACCGGGCATGGCGCTGATCTATGGCGGGCTGGAGCCCGCGCAGGCCGGAGAGGTCGTGGCCAGCATCGAACGCGCGGGCGTCCCCTATGAGGTGCGCGGCGATGCCATCTGGGTGGCATCCGACCAGCGCGACCGGCTGCGCATGGATCTGGCCGCACAGGGCCTGCCCGCAGCAGGCAGCACGGGATACGAGCTGCTGGACGGCATGTCGGGCTTTGGCACGACCTCGCAGATGTTC
Organism: Paracoccus nototheniae; assembly: GCF_004335005.1. Taxonomy (GTDB): domain Bacteria; phylum Pseudomonadota; class Alphaproteobacteria; order Rhodobacterales; family Rhodobacteraceae; genus Paracoccus; species Paracoccus nototheniae. The sequence continues at coordinate 36,164 of NZ_RQRT01000030.1, forward strand.
GACGCCGCCTATTGGCGCGCCAAGGAGGGCGAGCTGGCGCGCACGATCCTGGCACTGCCCAATGTTCAGACGGCCCGCGTGCATCTGGCGTTGGAAACGGCGCGCGGCTATCGGCGCGATCAGAATGGCAGCGCATCCGTCACGCTGACGACGAACGGTCAGCCGATCAGCCGCGATCAGGCGGCCTCGCTGAAATATCTGATCTCGTCGGGTGTGCCCGGAATGCAGCCGGAACGCGTCACCGTCATCGATTCGCAACGTGGCATCATCGCCTCGACCGAGGATCAGAGCGGCGCCGACCGCGCTGCCGAGATGAAGCGCAATGTCGAACGCATTCTGGAACCGCATGTCGGCGTCGGCAATGCGTTTGTCGAACTGAATCTGGATTTGGTAACTGACACCGAACTGGTCACCGAACAGCGCTTTGACCCGGAACAGCGCGCGCTGATATCGACCGTGATCGAGGAAACCACCGATGAAAGCAATTCAACCGGCACGGGGGCGGTGACCGCGGCCTCGAACCTGCCCGACGCCGAGGAAGAGCCCGGCGACAGCAGCCAGAGCGCGCGGGCCGAAAACCGCAGCCAGTCGAATTACGAGGTCAGCCGCGTCACCCGCGAAGTGCAGCGCCAGCCGGGATCGACCCGCAGGATGACCGTGGCCGTTCTGGTCAACGGCGTGCCGCTGACCGATGCGGACGGCCAGACCGCGCTTGCCCCCCGTCCCGAGGCCGAGTTGGACGTGCTGCGCGAGTTGGTCGCCTCGGCTGTGGGTTTTGACGAAGCGCGCGGTGATCTGATCACCGTGAAATCCCTGCCCTTCGCGTCACTGGGCCAGGATGGCACAACGGTCGCACCGGGCCTGATGGACCGGCTGGCGCTGAACGAACTGGTCCGCATCGCGCTGATCGGGCTGTTCGCCATGGCGGTGATCCTGCTCGTGCTGCGCCCGATGATGCGCAATCGCGCGCAACCAGCGCCCCCCGCGCTGGACAACAGCCTGCCGCCGATGCCGATGATGGCGCCCATGCCGATGATGGCCCCGATGGCCATGGGCGGGCTGACCGGAGAGATCGACGACGGCTTCGAGGCATCGCCCGACCGCCCCCGGATCGCCCCGATCGATTTTCCGGGCATCGAAAATCTGGCCCTGCCCCCTGCCGATCCCGTCGCGCGCCTTAAAGCGATGATGAAAGAGCGGCATCAGGAAAGCGTCAAAATCCTGTCTGGCTGGATCGAAAACAAGGAGAGTGCGACGTGACTTTGGCCATGTTCAAGCTGGAATCCTTTTCCGCCCCCCCACCGGGACGCGTGGTCGAGGTGACCTATAGCCGCGATGATCTGGACCAGGCCTTTGCCCAAGGTCAGTCGCTGGCCCGCGCCGAGGCCGAAGATGCCGGGCTGCGCGCGTTGGGCGAGGGGTTGGACCGTCTGGCCGAAAGCCTGTCCGATGACGAGGCGCGCCGACATCAGCTGCGACAAGAGGCGGTCGCCGCGCTGGCGCCGATCCTGCACCAGATCCTGGACCTGATGGCCCCCTCCCGGTCGTCGCACCGTCTGGAGGAGGCGCTGCTGACCGAACTGGAAATTCTGGCGCAGCGCAGCGCCCCGCTGAGCGCACGGATTGCCTGTAGCGACCGCCTGCGGCCCATGGTCGATTATTGCCTGATCAAATCCGGCCTTGCGGGCATCCTGATCGATGAGATTTCGCAGGATTGCGTCACGCTGACCCTGCAGGGCGGGCGGATCGACTTTGTTCCCGACGATATCGCCCGGGACATCCGCGCCCTGATGGCCGAGATCAACCAAGAGGACAGCTGATGGACGAATTGAAGCATCTGATCGATACCGACATGATCCAGGTCGAGGTCACGATCCGCCTTGGCCGGACCCGTCAAACCGTCTCGCAACTGTCGGCGCTGCGTCCCGACGATGTGCTGGTTCTGGATCAGGCGATCGAGGACGGGGTCGAAATCTGCATCGGTGACAAGGTCATCGCACGCGGCGAGCTGACCGGCGATGGCGGGGCCGAGGACCGCTTATGCGTCCGCGTTCTGGCGGCCACGGGGGCGCAGTGATCCGGTTTGCGGTTCTTTTGGCCGGGGTGATCCTGCCCTCGGCCGCGCTGGCGCAGGGTCTGGACGATGCGCTTGGTCCGGGGCTGGGGCAGAATGCGGTCCTGATGGTGGTGGCGCTGACCGCGCTGTCGCTGGCACCGGGCATTGCCATCATGGTAACGGCCTTTCCGTTCATCGTGACGGTCCTGTCAATCCTGCGTCAGGCCATCGGCCTGCAACAGGCCCCGCCCAATATGCTGATCATCAGCCTGTCGATCTTTTTGACATGGTTCATCATGGACCCGGTCCTGCGCGAGGCCTGGCAGGTGGCGGGCCTGCCGCTGCAGCGGGGACAGATCGGCATTTCCGAGGCCCTGCAGCGCGGCATCGTCCCGTTTCAGGGCTTCATGGCGACGCGGACCGATCCCGACACGCTTGCCAATCTGGCCGAGATCGCGCCGGGCAACGGTCCGACCGACCGCCTGTCGGTCCTGATCCCGTCCTTCATGCTGTCGGAAATTCAGCGCGCCTTCGAGATCGGCTTTCTGATCGCCCTGCCCTTCCTGATCATCGATCTGGTCGTGGCGGCGGTCCTGATGTCGATGGGCATGATGATGCTGCCCCCCGTCGTCGTCTCTCTGCCCTTCAAGCTGGCATTCTTTGTCGTCGTCGACGGGTGGGGCATGATCGCGGGCGCGCTGGTGCGCAGCTATGCCTGAGGCGCGGCGCCACCGTCCCTCAGGCGGGATCAGCGCGGCGGCTGTCCAGCGAACCGATGCCCAACACCGACAGAACCTTGGCCTCGATATGCTGCGCGTTCAGAGCCGAGGTGTCGTACATCGCCCGTGGGGCATCGTGATCGACAAACATATCCGGCAGCACCATCGAGCGGAAGCGCAACCCGCTGTCGAACACCCCCTCCTCGGCCAGCAACTGGGCGACATGGCTGCCGAATCCGCCAACGGCGCCCTCTTCGATGGTGATCAGCGCCTCGTGATCGCGGGCCAGCGTCAAAATCAGGTCGCGGTCCAGCGGCTTGGCAAAGCGGGCATCGGCGACGGTGGGGGTGATGCCCCGGGCCATCAGCGCCTCGCGGGCGACCATCACTTCGGAAAGGCGGGTGCCAAAGGACAGGATGGCGACGGCCTTGCCCTCGGCGATCATCCGGCCCTTGCCGATGGGCAGCACCTGGCCACGCTCGGGCATCTCGACCCCGGTGCCCTCGCCGCGCGGAAAGCGAAAGGCGATGGGACCGCTGTCATGGGCGGCGGCGGTGGCGACCATATGGACCAGTTCGGCCTCATCGGCGGCGGCCATGACCACGAAACCGGGCAGGTTGGCCAGAAACGCGACGTCATAGGCGCCCGAATGGGTCGGTCCATCCTGCCCGACAAGCCCTGCACGATCGATGGCAAAGCGCACCGGCAGGCCCTGAACGGCCACATCATGAACGATCTGGTCATAGCCCCGCTGCAGGAAGGTCGAATAGATCGCACAAAAGGGCTTCATCCCACCGGCAGCAAGACCGGCGGCAAAGGTCACCGCATGCTGTTCGGCGATGCCGACGTCGAAACACCGACGCGGGAAACGCTGCGCGAACTGCTTGAGGCCGGTTCCGTCGGGCATCGCCGCCGTCACGCCCAGAATGCGGTCGTCACGCGCGCCCTCTTCGATCAGCGCTTTTGCAAAAACCGCCGTATAGCTGGGTGCGTTCGATTTGGCCTTGGCCTGCAGGCCCGTGATCACGTCGAACTTGCCCGTCGCATGCCCCCGGTCCAGCGCGGCCTCGGCGGGGGCATAGCCTTTGCCCTTCTTGGTGACCACATGGATCAGGACCGGACCGTCCGCGCGGGCACGCACGGTGCGCAACAGCGGCAACAGCTGTTCCATGTCATGCCCGTCAACGGGGCCGATATAGGAAAAGCCCAATTCCTCGAACAGGGTACCGCCGACGGCCATGCCCTTCAGCATTTCCTTGGCGCGGCGCGCACCCTCCTGGAACGCCTCGGGCAGCAGGCCGACCGCGCCCTTGGCGGCGGCCTTCAGTTCCTGAAACGGGCCGCCCGCATAAAGCCGGGTCAGATAGGACGACATGGCGCCCACCGGCGGGGCGATCGACATCTCGTTATCGTTCAGGATCACGAACAGGCGTTTGCCTTCATGACCCGCATTGTTCAGCGCCTCATAGGCCATGCCCGCGCTCATCGCGCCGTCACCGATGACCGCGATGGCATCGCCCGGATCGCCGCCCAGTTCCCGGGCCATCGCAAATCCCAACGCAGCCGAGATCGAGGTCGAGGAATGGCCCGCTCCGAACGGGTCATAGGGACTTTCGGTGCGCTTGGTAAAGCCCGCGAGACCGCCGCCCATACGCAGCGTCCGGATGCGGTCGCGCCGCCCGGTCAGGATCTTGTGCGGATAACACTGATGACCGACATCCCAGATGATCTTGTCGCGCGGCGTGTCGAAAACGGCGTGAAGGGCCACGGTCAGCTCGACCACGCCCAGACCCGCGCCCAGATGTCCGCCGGTCGTGCTGACGGCGCTGATCGTTTCCGATCGCAGCTCGTCGGCCAGATGGCGCAGTTCGGTATCGCTCAGCGCTTTCAGGTCGGACGGCAATGTCACGCGGTCCAGAAGCGGCGTCTTGGGTCGGTCATTCATGGGCTGGCCCTCCTCCGGGGCGGGCGATCAGGTGTCGCGCTCGATAACGAAACGCGACAGGGCGCGCAAGTTTCCGGCGGATGCGCCATATTCGCACAGCGCCGCGTCACTGACCTCGACCAGACGACGAGCCTCGGCCTTGGCGCCGGGCAGACCCAGCAGCGACACGAAGGTCGCCTTGCCCGCGCCCGCATCCTTGCCCACGCGTTTTCCGGTCACGGCCTCGTCGCCGGTCACGTCCAGAATGTCATCGGCAATCTGAAAGGCCAGCCCAAGCGCATCGGCATAATCGTCAAGCAAAGCAGGGTCGTCGCCCGCAATCAACGGCCCCGCGGTCGCCGCAAAACGGATCAGCGCGCCGGTCTTGCCGCCTTGCAACCGGGTGATCTGCGCCAGATCCAGCGGCGTGCCCGCGGTTTCCGCGGCAATATCCAGCGCCTGCCCCCAGACCATGCCCTGTGCACCCGAGGCCTGCGCCAGCGCGGCGATCAGCCGCAGCCGCGCCTCGGCCCCGCCGATCCGATCATCGGTCAGCAACCCGAAGGCCAGCGTCTGCAAGGCATCGCCCGCCAGAATCGCGGTCGCGTCGGACCAGCGGACATGAACCGTGGGCTGTCCCCGGCGCAGATCGTCATCATCCATCGCCGGCAGATCGTCATGGACCAGACTATAGGCATGCAGCGCCTCGACCGCCGCCGCCACCGGCAGGGCAGCCGCATCGCCCACCCCGTGCAGATGCGCCGATTCCATGACAAGAAAGGCGCGCAACCGCTTGCCGCCCTGCAGGGCATAGCGCATCGCGTCCGTCAGCTCGCCCCCGGGCAGAACCTCGATCGCGCGATCCAGCTCGGCCTGAACATCGGCCCGGACCCGCTCCAGACGGTCCTGCATCACAGACCCTCGGCGGGCTCGGCGCCTGCGGGCTGGCCATTGGCCGCCAAGGTGATCTTTTCGACCCGCTCCTCGGCCTCGCGCAGCCGCGCCTCGCAATGCTTGCGCAAGGCGGCGCCGCGTTCGTACAGCGCGATGGACTCCTCCAGCGTGGCCTCGCCGGTTTCCAGCTTGCCGACCGTGGCTTCCAGCTCGCGCATGGCCTCCTCAAAGGAAAGGGTCGGGATATCGCTCATTCTGCGGCCTCCATCAGCACCTCGACATGGGCCCGCACCGAGCGTCCCAAAGCCGCCAGATCATAGCCGCCTTCCAGACAGGATACCACCGGGGCGCCGCAACCCGCCGCCGCCTGACAGATCGCCCGGGATATCGCCGCAAAATCGTCCTCGTCCCAGTCCAGCTGCGCCAGCGGATCGTCGCGATGCGCATCGAACCCGGCCGAGACGATCACCAGCTGCGGCGCGAACGCGACCATGCGCCGCAGGATGTCGCCCCAGCCCCGTCGCGCCAGAACCCCGTCCGAGCCGGGCGGCAGCGGCACGTTCATCACCTGCCCATGCGCCCCGGTTTCCGACGCCGCCCCGCTGCCCGGATACAGCGGCATCTGATGGCTCGAGGCGAAGAACACGCGCGCCTCGTCCCACAGCAGATCCTGCGTGCCATTGCCATGATGCACATCGAAATCCAGAACCGCGACCCGCGCCAGTCCGTGAACATCCAGCGCCCGCCGGGCCGCGATCGCCACGGTCCCGAACAGACAGAACCCCATGGCCGTCGCCGTCTCGGCATGATGGCCCGGCGGGCGCATGGCGACAAAGGCCGTCCCTGCCTCGCCCGCCAGCACAGCATCCACGGCAGCGCAGGCCCCGCCGACCGCGCGCAGCGCCGCCTCCAGACTGCCCGGCGACAGATGCGTGTCGGCATCCACCTGTCGCGTCCCGACAGCGGGCACCGCCGCCCGCAACCCCGCCAGATATCCGTCCGGATGACAGCGCAGCACCTCGGCATCCCCCGCCAGAGGCGCCTCGCGCCGGTCCAGCGCCAGCCCCTCCAGCGCGGCGATCACAGCGCCGTATCGGGCCGCCTGCTCGGGATGGCCCGGCGACGTCTCATGGCCCGCGCCACTCTCATGCGTGAACAAGATCGTCATTCCAGCCCTCCCCGGCCCAAGTCCAAAGGCTAAAAGCCCCCGCACGCCACCACAAGCCCGGCCATGATTTCATCTTGGCCGAAATATCCCGGGGGGAGTCCGAAGGACGGGGGGGCAGCGCCCCCCCTTTCCCACGACCACTCAGATGACCAGCCGCTGCCCGTCATGCCCGGCGATTCGCAACTCCATCAGCGCCCCCTCGGGCTGATCCTGCGCAAAGGCCACTTCCGTGAACTGCTCGGTCCGCCCCAATCGCGGCCCCTCGGTCAGGACGCGGTGCGTGACCCCCCTCTGCGCGTCAAGGTGACGATGCAGCGCCGCTTCGCCCGCAGCACGCAGCCGCGCCGCACGATCGCGGATCGCCGGGCCCGCGACGGCGGGCATCCGTGCGGCGGGCGTTCCCTGTCGCGCGGAATAGGGAAACACATGCAGGAAGGTCAGCCCGCAATCCTGGACCAGCCGGACCGAATTTTCGAACATCGCCTCGGTCTCGGTCGGAAAGCCTGCGATGATGTCGGCGCCAAAGACCATGTCGGGACGCAGCCGCCGCGCCTCCTCGCAAAAGGCGATGGCGTCGTCGCGCAGATGGCGGCGCTTCATGCGTTTCAGGATCATGTCATCGCCCGCCTGCAGCGACAGATGCAGATGCGGCATCAGCCGCGGCTCGGTCGCGATGGCCAGCATCAGATTGTCATCCGCCTCGATCGAATCGATGGAGCTGATCCGCAGCCGCGCCAGATCCGGCACCAGCCGCAGGATGCGCATGACCAGATCGCCAAGACGCGGCGTGCCCGGCAGATCGCCGCCCCAGCTGGTCAGATCGACCCCGGTCAGCACGACCTCGTGAAAGCCGCGCCCGACCAGCCGCTTGATCTGCTCGACCACCACGCCTGCCGGAACCGAGCGGGAATTGCCCCGGCCAAAGGGAATGATGCAAAAGGTGCAGCGGTGATCGCAGCCGTTCTGGACCTGAACATAGGCGCGATGGCGCCCGAATCCGTCGATCAGATGGCCCGCCGTCTCGCGCACCGACATGATGTCGTCGACCAGAACCTTTTCGGTCTCGCCGATCAGATCGGGGGCCTGCATCGCCGCCCAGGTCGAGGGCTGCATCTTTTCATGATTGCCGATGACGCGGGTCACCTCGGGCATGGCGGCGAAGGTCTGAGGCTCGGTCTGGGCCGCGCAGCCGGTCACGATCACCGGCACGCCAGGATTTTCGCGCGCCAGGCGGCGGATTTCCTGCCGCGCCTTGCGCACCGCCTCGGCGGTGACGGCGCAGGTGTTGACGACGACCGCCCCGGACAGACCGGCCGCCTCGGCCATCTCGCGCATGGCCTCGGTCTCATAGGCGTTCAGCCGGCAGCCAAGGGTGGAAAAGACCGGCGCGCTCATGAGGCCAGCCATGCGGGCGTCAGCGCACCCTCGAAGACGATGGCCGTCGGCCCCTCCATCCAGACACCATCCTCGCGCCAGTCGATCAGCAGCCGCCCGCCCGGCACATTGACCGTCACGCGCCGACCCGTCAGCCCGCGCCGCGCCGCCGCCACCACCGCCGCGCAGGAACATGACCCCGAGGCCAGCGTCGGCCCCGTCCCGCGCTCCCAGATGCGCAGCACGATCTCGTCCGGCGACAGGATCTGGACGATCTCGACATTGGTGCGTTCGGGAAACAGCGGGTGATGTTCATGCACGGGGCCGAACCGGTTCAGATCGACCTCGCCCGCGTCGGGCACGAAAAAAGTCATATGCGGATTGCCCATCCCGGTCGCCACCGGATCGCCCGCAATGGGCAGGTGATCAAGGTCGACCGGCTCTGCCAGCGGAACGGCCCGCCAGTCCAGCACCGGCGGACCCATGTTGACCCGCGTCAGACCGCCCCCGGCATCCTCGGCCAGAAGCAGCCCGTGATCCGTGCGCAACCGCAACGAGCTCCGCCCCGTCTGGTCCATCAGCCAGCGCGCGATGCAGCGCGTCGCATTCCCGCAGGCCGCGCTCAGCGAGCCATCCGCATTCCAGAAGACCAGCCGCGCATCCGCATCCTCGCAGGTTTCGACCCCGGCCAGCTGGTCAAAGCCAATCCCGCGATGCCGGTCCGCGATGCGCGCGACAAGGCCTGCGCCGGGACGAGCCATCCCGCCGCGCAGATCCAGAACCACGAAATCATTGCCCAGCCCGTGCATCTTGAGAAAGGGCAGGCCAGCCGAAGGTGCATGCGTCATGGCCGCGATATAGGCCCCCTTGATCGATTCCGCCAGCGGGTTCGATTTTTCCGCTTGACCCCACCGGCCACCCCCCCTAGGAACCCTCTCGTGATGGGCCCATAGCTCAGTTGGTAGAGCAACTGACTTTTAATCAGTGGGTCACAGGTTCGAATCCTGTTGGGCTCACCACTGTATCCTTTGTCAGACGACACTAGTAAGTGTCGAAAACGACGCGGAAACTCTCTCAAGAGATACGCGAAATTATCTCGAACGGCGATTTGGCCGTTTTCGAGGTGGTTGTATCGAACATGGAAAAGCCCCGCCGCGCTGGCCGACGGGGCAGGTCTGGTACGCGAGTGAGGGGTCAGATCGAAATGATCGGGGCCGCCGCTCGGCGCAGACAGATTTTGCTGCAGCGATCAGGCAGTGCGATAGGCCAGACGTCGGCATTGTTCAGTCGGACAGCAACATGCTTTGCCTGCGTTCCCATCTCATATGCCATCAATCCAAGTGGCAAGTCCCGTTCTAGAAATCGCACCAACTCTTCCGGCGCAATCAGTGAAAGGGATTGGCGCGTGCGAGGATCGCGGACCTCCGTGCTGGCGATCGCACCCTTCCCGAGCAGCAAACCGACGGTCGAAACGTTGATGTGCGACTGTTTTCGCAGATCGTCACGTCGCAGGCCAATCAAAGGGGCGGTCTCAAATGTATCCAGAACCTCTAGTTCCAGAACCTCGGTCAAATCCAGATGCAGCGCTGGCAGTCCAGCAACGCTGCTTAGCCGCCAGACTTTTTTCAGTCGGCCATTGATCAAGGCACGGAGAAGATTAGCATTCGGCAAAATCGCCTTTTGGGTGATGGTCCGAAGCGGAAAGGCTCTGACCGGCACTTTATCCACCAGACAAGCATTGGCAAAGGTTGACGCAAGAAGGCCGTCGAGATCATTAGCGAGATTGCGTGCCCCCTCTGAAGTGGTCCACCCACGGGGGTATGATTATCCCGTTTTCAGGCGGACCAGAGATGGCTGGAAAGCAAGAGAAGCCCGAGGATATGGTGCTGAAGCAGCGACAAGTTGACGTTCTGCATGCCCAAGGCAAGTCGGTATCGGACCGGCGGTCGGCCGCCAAGGGCCTTGTGCGGCCGGCGGTCGTTGTAGAAGTCCATCTATTTCCAGAGACCGGCGCGGGCCTGCGATCCGGTCTTCAAAGCATGCAGGTAAACGCGCTCGTATTTCGCTGCGCGGTCCTGCGCTTCAGCGTCCGCCACAGGCGCTCGATGAAAATGTTGTCCAGGTAACGACCCTTGCCGTCCATAAAGATGCGGATGCCCGACCGACGTGGGCGGTCTGTCCAAGCGAAGGATGTGAACTGAGATCCTTGATCGCCATTCATGATGTCGGGCGGTCCGAACCGATGGATTGCTTCGTTCAGCGCTTCGACACAAAACGCAACATCCCCTTGCCGTGGTCCTCGGACCAGTGGCAGACCACGGCTCGATGTTCGAGATCCGCCAAGCCAGAACCATCCGGGTGCGCCAGTCCATGATCGCCACCAGATAGAGCGAGGCATGTCCTTGTATACCGCGCGGAGTGCCGGAGATCACGGTGCCCGAGATAATCTTGGATCAGCCGCAGGTCGTAGCCGCGATTGGCAAGGGCAAACCCGCAGAAATGGCGAAGCATGTGGGGATGGACATGGCCAAGACCGGCACGGTTTCCGGCAGCTGCGAGAATGTTGTTGGCGGCCTGTCGGGTAAGCGGTTGCTGCCGCTCAGAAACGAACATCCCATGCAATCTGTCATTACCTTGCCCGAGCCAGCGTCAGATTATCCGCAATTCGTCGCCCTCAACGGGATGCTCGACGCTGAGCCCCCGCTTCAGCCGCTGCACCCAAAGGCGGGATTGCGCCAGATCGACATGATCCCGCCGCAAGGTAATTGCTTCCGAGACCCTAAGCCCGTGCCGGAACATCATCAGGACCAGCAGATGATTGCGAGTGCCATGCCGACCGGCCTTTGCGGCGGCAAGAAGTCGGTCAATTTGCATCAGGCCTAGATGTTCCATCCCGGATGATCACATAGACCCTCGCCGGACCGCGTTCTTCGTGGCAAGATCGATCCTGGCCGAGTTTCGGGACGGGAGGCGAGGATGCTGATCTCTCTTCACAAGCAGGCATCGACGAC
>NZ_RQRT01000031.1 GCF_004335005.1 Paracoccus nototheniae
CGGGGGCTGGTTCTGCCTCGGCTGCGGGCTCTGCCGGGGCCTCCTCGGGTGCAGCCTCGGCTGCCGGGGCGTCTTCGGCTGCGCCTTCAGGGGGCGGAACCTGGCCTTCGGGCGCAGTCTCGGCCTGGGCCAGCACCAGATTGGCGGCGCCTTTGGGGGCAGCGTCGGGCAGGCGTGGCTGTGCCATGGCCATATGCGGGGCCAGCAGGGACAGGCAGGCCGCGATCGCGGTCGTATTGTGAATGATGCGGCGCATGATATCTCCTCCAGAAGATCAGTATCCGTCTTTCGTTCCTTAACAGGCCCTTGGGCCAAGGGTTCCCAAATTTGCCGTGACCATTGCGTGATAGGGGGACGCCACGACAAAGGCCGCGCCCCGGTGGGGACGCGGCCTTGGGCAGGCGGTCGGGTGAAGGATCAGACGCCTTCGCCGACGAAGGCCTTTTCCACGACGAATTCGCGCGGCTCGGAATTGGCGCCCTCGTGCAGGCCAAAACCCTCCAGCACGGCTTTCACGTCCACGTTGAAGGCAAGGCTGCCGCAGATCATCGCGCGGTCCGTCTCGACCGAGATCGGCGGCAGGCCCAGATCGGCCAGCACCTTGCCCGAGGTCAGGTTATCGGTGATCCGCCCCATGAAGGGCGAGGGTTCGCGCGTCGTGGTCGGGTAATATTTCAGGCGGCTGGCAAAATCCTCGCCATAAAGCTCGCCCAGAAGCGGGTCGTGGCGCAGGTTGTTGACCAGTTCGGCGCCATAGACCAGCTCTTCGCCGGTGCGGCAGGTGTGCATCATGATCACCTGTTCATAACGTTCATAGGTTTCCGGGTCGCGCATCAGCGACGCAAAGGGCGCGATGCCGGTGCCGGTGGCCAGAAACCACAGCCGCTTGCCGGGCAGCAGCGCGTCCAGAACCAGCGTGCCCACGGGCTTGGGGCGCAGGATGATCTGATCGCCGGGCTTGATATGCTGCAGACGCGAGGTCAGCGGGCCGTCCGGCACGATGATGGAATAGAATTCCAGCTCGTCATCCCAATTGGGCGAGGCGATGGAATAGGCGCGCAGCAGCGGCTTGCCGTTGTCGCCCGGCAGACCGATCATCACGAATTCACCCGACCGGAACCGCAGGCTGGCAGGCCGGGTCACCCGGAACGAAAACAGGCTGTCGGTCCATTTGGTGACCGAGGTCACGGTCTGGGCGTCGGGGACGGCAATCTTGGGCGCCTCGGTCGTGGTCTGGGTCACGGGCAGGTCCAGCGTCATTGTGAAATCCTTTGGTCTTCTAGGGCAGGGGGCGGGCGGGCGAAAGCCCTCAGCCCGCCAGATGCGCGCGGTGGTCCCAGGCCTTCCAGTCGGCGCGGGCGCGCCACTGATCCTCTGGCTGGCGGGCGGCGATGTCGGGGGCGACCTCGACCTCGTCAAAGCCCACGCGGCGGGCCATGGCATATTGATCGGCGATCAGGCGACCGGTCGCGCGCAGGCGGCCGGTATAGCCGCCCTCGCGCAGCAGGCGGGCCAGCGTGAACCCGCGCCCATCGCTAAAGGACGGAAAATCGATCGCGATCAGCGGCAGGTCCAGATGGTCGGACAGGCTGGCAGGCGCGGTGTCGGGGGCCAGCGTGATCGCCGCCGCCTCGGTCACCGGGTGAAAGCCGTCATCGCGGGCCAGCACGGATTGGGTCGGGATCTGTGGGTCGGTGCTCATGCCGAGACCTTTCTGCGGACCATGCGCCCGCCGATGAAATGGATGCCGCATTCGGATTTCGCCTGACCGCGCCAGCGCCCGGACCGGGGATCCTCGCCCGGTGCGACGGGCGATGTGCAGGGCGCGCAGCCGATCGAAGGATAGCCTTTCGCCACCAGCGGATGCCGGGGCAGGCGGTTTTCGATCATGTAATCCTGCACATCCTCGGGGCGCCAATGCGCCAGAGGGTTCACGCGCAGCCGGGCGGGTGGTTCGGGTTCAAAGAATTCCAGCGCGGCGCGCTGACCGTTCTGGAACCGCTTGCGCCCGGTGATCCACGCGTCATAGCCCGACAGCACCCGTTCCAGCGGCACCGTCTTGCGAAAATCGCAGCAGGCATCGGGGTTGATCTGGTTCAGCGTGCCATCCGGATCACGCGCGGCGATTTCCGCCGCGCTGGCGCTGATCGTCTGGACATTGGTCAGGCCCAGTCTGGCCGAGACATCCTGCTGATAGGCCAGCGTCTCGGGGAACAGCATCTGCGTGTCGATGAACAGGACCGGCAGGCCCGGCGCCACGACGCTGACCATATGCAGCAGCACCACCGACTCCGCCCCAAAGGACGACACCAGCGCCACCCGTCCCAGATCGGGATCGGTGACGGCGCGGCGCAGCACCTCGATGGCGGCATGGTGGCGATAGCGGTCGTTCAACCGCCCCGCGCGTGTGTCCAGATTGCCATCAAGCATGGGCCGCAGCCGGATAGAGCGCGGCCTTGAACGGCGCCTGACCCAAGCGGCGATAGGCGTCGATGAACCGTTCGGATGCGTCCTCGCGCACCTCAAGATAGGCGCGCAGCAGGCGATCGATGGCGGGCACGACCTCTTCGGCGGGGAAACCCGCACCGGCGCGTTCGCCGATGGCCGGAATGTCATAGGCATCGCCGCCAAGCGTGATCTGATAGTTTTCGACCCCGGCCCGGTCCAGACCCAGAATGCCGATATGGCCCAGATGGTGATGCCCGCAGGCATTGATGCAGCCCGAGATGCGGATGTTCAGATTGCCGATCTCCTCTTCCAGCCCGAGGGCGCGGAAATGATCGGCGATTTCCTCGGCGATGGGGATCGACCGGGCAGTGGCCAGCGCGCAGTAATCCATGCCGGGGCAGGCGATGATGTCGCTGGTCAGGCCCGCATTCGCAGTGGCCAGATCCGCCGCGCGCAGCGCCGCATACAGCGCCGGCAGGTCGGATTTGTGGACATGCGGCAGGGCCACGTTCTGGTCATGCATGATGCGCAGATCGTGATGGCCAAAGCGTTCGGCCAGATCGGCCAGCAGGCGCATCTGTTCGGCGGATGCGTCGCCCGGCGTCTGGCCCGGCGCCTTGAAGGTCACCACGACGCTGGCATAGCCGTTCACCTTGTGGGCGTGCAGATTGGTGTCCGTCCAGCTGCGAAAGGCGGGGTTCGCCTGACGTTCGGCATCAAACCCATCGACCGGGCCGTTGCGGAAGGCGGGCGCGCGGAAGCGGTCCTGAAAGATCGCCAGCGCCTCGCGGTCGGCGCCGTTGAAATCGCGGCGGCGGGCCTGGAACTCTTCCTCGATCTCGGCGCGCATGACGTCCAGACCGCGTTCCATCACGGTGATCTTGATGCGGGCCTTGTATTTGTTGTCGCGGCGGCCCGACAGGTTATAGGTCGCGATGATCGCCTCGACATAGGGCAGCAGGTCTTCCTCGGGCAGGAAGTCGCGGACGATCTTGCCCAGCAGGGGGGTGCGGCCCAGACCGCCGCCGATCCAGACCTCGAACCCGGTCTTGCCGTCCCGTTCGGTCAGGCGCAGGCCGATGTCATGGGCTGCGATGACGGCGCGGTCCTTCTTGCCGCCGGAAATGGCGATCTTGAACTTGCGCGGCAGGAACTGGAATTCGGCGTGATCGGTCGACCAGCTGCGCAGCAGTTCCGCATAGGGGCGGGGGTCCGCGGTTTCGTCAAAGGCGGCGCCGGCAAAGGCGTCGGTGGTGACGTTGCGGATGGTGTTGCCGCTGGTCTGGATGGCGTGCATGCCGACGGCGGCCAGCGCATCCAGCATGTCGGGAATGTCCACGAGCTTGGGCCAGTTGAACTGGATGTTCTGGCGCGTGGTCCAATGGCCGTAACCCTTGTCCCATTTCTGGGCCAGCAGGGCCAGCGTGCGCATCTGATCGGGGCTGATCGTGCCGTAAGGCACGGCCACCCGCAGCATATAGGCATGCAGCTGCAGATAGACGCCGTTCATCAGGCGCAGCGGCTTGAACTCATCCTCGGTCAGGCTGCCGTCCAGACGGCGGGCGACCTGCGCGCGGAATTCTGCGGCGCGGTGGCGGACGTAATCGGTCTCGACGGGGCGGATATCAAACATGAGGGCTTTCCGTTTTCTGGGCCCCGGATTGCCGGTCGGCCTGGATTCCATGGAAATAGTTGGACGGCCCGCGCTGGCGGAATTCCTCGCGGAAATGGACGGGAAGGGGACCGTCGGGGCCGCGTTTGGCCTCGACCAGATAGGGGCCGACGACGCGGTCGGCCTGCCCGATCGCCTGCAGCAGGGCCAGTTCGGCGATCGCCTCGTCCTCGAACAGGGTGGCCTGCAGGGGGTCGGGGGTCCAGCCGTCGTCGCACATCCAGACATTGAAGCCTTCGCGCAGATCGTTGCCGGTGATGACGCCGGGGCGGGCCGCCGTGGGGGTGAAGGCTTTGCTCATGACTGGAACCTTGTGATGTCTGACCTCTATATAGAATTTCCTTCTGGATTCGCGACAGTGGTCGGGCGAAAAAAGGATGGTTAAGCCAAGGAGCAACAGATGCAGGAACCGATTTCCCCCGATGGCGCGCAGGGCCAAACGCCTGTCCGTCTGGACGAGGTGGACCGCAAGATCCTGTCCCTGCTGCAGCAGGATGCCAGCCTGTCGCTGGACCAGATCGCCGACCGCGTGGGGGCGTCCAAGACCCCGGTCTGGAACCGCATCCGCAAGCTGCGCGAGGCCGGGGTGATCCGCCGTCAGGTGGCGATTCTGGACCCCGAGGCCCTGGGGCTGGAGGCCTGTTTTTTTGTCCTGATCCGCACCAGCGAACATGACAAGGACTGGGCCGCGCGGTTCCTCAAGGCGTTGCGCGACCGCCCCGAGGTGGTCGAGGCGCATCGGCTGGCGGGCGATATCGATTATATCCTGAAAGTTCAGGTCAAAAATGCCCGCGCCTATGACCGTTTCTACCAATCCCTGATCGCCGAGGTAAAGATCCACAACGTCACCGCCCTGCTGTCGATGGAGGAGATCAAGGCTACCAGCGCCCTGCCCATCCCCGAGGCGGGGCGCTGAGATGGGCGGATATGTGATCTGGCACAAACCGACCTGTTCGACCTCGCGCTTTGTGCTGGCGGCGCTGCGGGATGCGGGGGTCGATCCGGTGGTGCGCGATTATGTGGCCGATCCGCCGAGCGCCGCCGAATTGCGGGCGGCGCTGGCCGATCTGGGCCTGACGGCGCGGGGATTGCTGCGGCGCAAGGGCACGCCCTTTGACGATCTGGGACTGGGCGATCCGGCTTTGTCCGAAGACGATCTGATCGCCGCGATGGCCGCCCATCCGTTGCTGATCGAGCGGCCTGTGGTCTTTGCCCCTGCGGGCGCGGTGCTGTGCCGCCCCAAGGAGCGGGTTCACGACCTGCTGCCCTAGGCCAAGCCTTACGGTTCGGGCGGTGGGTCGATCGGATCAAAGGCGCCGACTGAAATGCCCAGCAACAGCCAGCGCCGCCCCTCGCGTGCAAAGATCAGATCGAAGCTGACATGGCGCGGCTGCAGGGGGACATAGCCGGTCAGGCGCAGTTCCTGTCCTGTCTCGCTCAGGTCGCTTTGCAGGATCACCGGATCGACGACCATCGCCTGCAGCAGATCCAGCCGTTCGGTGCGCAACGTGGTGAACAATCCGGCCAGCCGGGTGGGGTCGTTGGCGGCCGCGAAATCGGGCGCGGCATGGTCGCGCAGGACGGTGTAATTGCCGGTCCAGTTGCCGTGATTGACCGCCGCCAGCACGTCGCGGATCAGCGCGGTGGCATAGCTGGGTTCGATCAGCGGTGCGGTCTCGGATGGGGGCGCAGGGGCATCCTGCGCCTGTGCGCCGGTCCCGGTCAGGACCAGCGCCAGAGTGAAGGCCCGGCACAGGGCGCGGGGCCCCATGCCGGACAAGGGTTTGGCGCAGATCACCACGCGTAGGTCACGCCGATCCGGCCACCGACCTGATCGCGGTCGAAACCATAGGTGACGCCTGCATCGAACTGGGTGTTGGCGTCAAAGCGATACCCCATCGAGGCCGCCAGCGCGGTCGCCCCGTCAAAGCTGCCAAGGCTGGTCGAGACCGCATAGGTCTTGTCCTCTGGGACATAGGGGGTGTTCAGCGCCATGGCCATGGCGATGCCCTCTTTGTTGTCCTCGACCTGCGACCCAAGCGACCGGACGCGCCCGTCCAGCGACGACATGGTCGCGCCGATGGACCGGTCCACCGCCAGATTGCCCGCCGCATCCGAGGTCACGACGCCGATGGGCGTCCCTTGCGCGTCGCGGCTGGCATCCGATGCGATGCCCGCGGCGCGATAGGTGTTCGCACCGTTGCCCAGCACGAACTCATTCGTGCGCGTCGCCGTTGCCCCGTCACCGATGGCAACCGAGTTGTCGGCAGAAGCCACAGCCTCGTTGCCGATGGCGATGGCGCCGGACCCCATGGCCATCGCGGCCTCGCCCAGGGCGGTCGAACGCACGCCGGTCGCTGCGGCCAGATGACCGAAGGCCTGCGCCCGTTCTGCCGTGGCGCGCGACTGCCAGCCGATGGCCGTGGCGCCCGCACCTTGGGCGATGCTTTCGCCGCCAAGCGCGGTGGTCGAGGTGCCGTCGGCAATCGCCGTGTCACCAAGCGCCAGCGCATCGGTGCCGTTCGCGATGCTCTCATTGCCGATAGCGGTCGAGAAATCGCTTTGCGCATCGGCATTCTCGCCGACGGCCAGCGAGCGGACACCCTGTGCGGTGGCCAGATGGCCGATCGCCTGTGCACGTTCGGCGGTTGCCATGGATTGCCAGCCGATCGCGCTGGCGCCTGCGCCCATCGCGACCGCCTCGCCGCCCAATGCGGTGGTCGAGGTTCCGTCCGCGACCGAGGTATCGCCAAGGGCCAGCGCATCGGTGCCGTTGGCGATGCTTTCATTGCCGATGGCGGTCGACAGATCGCTTTGCGCATCGGCATTCTCGCCGATGGCCATCGAGCGGATGCCCTGCGCGGTGGCCAGATGACCAAAGGCCTGCGCGCGTTCGGCGGTCGCCTGCGCCTGCCAGCCGATGGCGCTGGCGCCGGGGCCGGTCGCAATCGATTCGCCGCCCACGGCGGTGGTCGAGGGGCCGTTGGCCGCAGCGGTATCGCCGATGGCCAGCGCATCGACGCCGTTGGCGATCGATTCATTGCCGATGGCGGTCGAGAATTCGCTTTGCGCATCCGCATTCTCGCCCACGGCCAAGGACCGTTCGCCCTGTGCCGTGGCCAGATGGCCGATGGCCTGCGCGCGTTCAGCGGTGGCTTGTGCCTGCCAACCGATGGCGCTGGCGCCGGGGCCGGTGGCGACCGTCTCGCCGCCGATGGCGGTGGTCGAGGGGCCTGTCACGATGGCTTCGGACCCGATGGCCACGCCGTCGATGGCGGTCGCGTCGGTGGTCGCTCCATCACCAACGGCGACCGAGAAATCGCCATCGGCGGTGGTGTTCACGCCGCATTCGGTCGAATTGATGCCGGCGCCCACGTTGCACGGCGCGGTCGCGTCGGCGCGGGCCAGAGCGGTGGTGGACAAAAGGGCGGCAAAGGCTGCGCCAGAGACCATGGCTGTGCGTGACAGCGGGCGGGCGTTGCGGGTCATGTCGTTCTCCTCATCCGTTGGACAGGGGCCTTTTTCAGGCCTCCTGACCGGGTGACGCGGGATCGCGCCAAGTGGATGCAAAGAAAGTCGACCCTATCCGATCAGTCGTCGACCACGTTCAGGATCTTGGGCAAGGCGGGGCAGGGCAGCAGCTGGTTTTTCGCCACATCGGCCAGCGTGTGGTTGTGCAGGAACACATAGACATGCGCCGACAGGCTTTCCCACAGCCGGTTCGACAGGGTCTGTGCCCGCGACCCCGAGATCCCGCCCGAGGCGCCCGCGCCGATATGCATGGCGCTGACGGTTTCATCCACAGCTTCGAGGATTTCGGCCACGCGGATCGTTTCGGGCGTGCGGGCCAGACGATAGCCGCCCCCCGGTCCGCGCACCGATGCGACCAGTCCCGCCCGGCGCAACCGCACGAACAGCTGTTCCAGATAGGGCAGAGAAATGTCCTGCCGGGCCGAAATCTCGGCCAGGGTGGTCAGTTCCGTGCCCTTGGCGATGGCCAGATCGACCAGTGCGATGATGGCATAGCGGCCCTTTGTGGACAATTTCATGGACCTGATCCCCCCTTGGATGGCCGCATCGATGCGGCCTGCATTGACGGGCGGCGTCGTCGCGCGCTATGCCCGGCCCGATACGTTTCTTGCCAGACCTGCGCCCGCTGCCCATATACCCCTTAGAAGCCGCACGCCCAAGCGTCAAGAAACCCGCACATTCCGCGCCAAAGCCCTGTGCCCGCGCGCAAGCCCTGTGAAGGACGACCATGCCCGAGCTGATTTTTCCCGGTCCCGAGGGCCGTCTTGAAGGCCGATACCACCCCCAGCCCGGCAAGCCCGACGCCCCCATCGCCATCGTGCTGCATCCCCATCCGCAGTTCGGCGGCACGATGAACAACCGTGTGGTGTACAACCTGCACTATGCGTTTCATCGCATGGGGTTCACCGTGATGCGGTTCAACTTTCGCGGCGTGGGCCGCAGCCAGGGCGAGTTCGATCAGGGCATCGGAGAGCTGTCGGACGCCGCCTCGGCGCTGGATTACCTGCAGGCGATGAACCCCAACAGCAAGCATTGCTGGGTCGCGGGCTTCAGCTTTGGGGCCTGGATCGGAATGCAGCTGCTGATGCGCCGCCCCGAGATCACCGGATTCATCAGCGTGGCACCCCCTGCGAACATGTACGATTTCAGCTTTCTGGCGCCCTGCCCGTCATCGGGACTGGTCGTGAACGGCACCGCCGACCGCGTGGCGCCGCCCAAGGATACCCATACTCTGGTCGGCAAGCTGCGCGAGCAAAAGGGCATCACGGTGACCCATGAGGAAATCGAGGGGGCCGACCATTTCTTCCGCGATGACGAGACGCACATGAAGCCGATGATCGATCTGGTGCAGAGCTATGTCCGGCGGCGTCTGACGGAAAGCTCTCGCTGAACGGGCGGGGAGGGAACCGGGGCGCTGCCCCGGACCCCGGGATATTTCAGCCAAGATGAAAGGGCCGGGCCATGCCTGATCGGGCGATTGCCTTTCTGTGCGAGGCGGACCGGCTGAAATCCGTCGGTCGCGCGAATGTGCTGATGGATCTGTCGCGGCCCGAGAACAGTGCCGAGCACAGCTGGCATGTCGCCTTGTATGCAATGGTGTTCGGGGCCAGCGACCGGGCCATCGTGATGCTGCTGGTTCATGATCTGGTCGAGATCGACACAGGCGATCAGCCCATTCATCTGGATCATGACGCGGGCGCCCTGGCCCTGGCCGAGGCCGGGGCGGCGGCGCGGCTGTTCGGCCTGTTGCCCGATGGGGCGGGGCTGGCGGCACTGTGGCGCGACTTCGAGGCGCGGGCCGATGCCGATGCGATGATGGCCAAGCGCATGGATCATGTGCAGCCGATCTTTCAGGTGTTGCAGGCAGCGGCGCCGCTGGCGGATCATGTGGCGATCGTGGCGGACAATCTGCAGCGCGGCCGGGCGGCACGTCTGGCACAGGAATGGCGCGAGGGCTGGCAGGCGGCCAACGATCTGCTGGAGGGGCGTGATCTGGCGGAGGGTGATCTGCCGGGGCGGCTGGCCTTTCTGGCCGAAGCGGACGGGCTGAAGTCGGTGCTGCGGGCGAACACGCTGATCGACGGGTCGCGGCAGGAAAACAGCGCCGAGCACAGCTGGCATCTGGCGCTCTATGCGTTGGTGCTGGGCGGGCTTGCCGCGCCGGGCGTCGATATCGGGCGGGTGATCCGCATGCTGCTGATCCATGATCTGGTCGAGATCGACGTGGGCGACGTGCCGCTGCATTCGGCGGGCGGGCAGGCCCATGGATCGCCCGACGTGCAACGGGCCGAAGCGGCTGCCGCACGGCGGTTGTTCGGCTTGCTGCCCGAAGCCCAGGGCGCGGACATGCTGGCCCTGTGGCAGGAGTTCGAAGCCGTCGCCACCCCCGATGCCGTCTTTGCCAAGGCGCTGGACCGTTGCCAGCCCGCGATTCAGAACCTTGTCGGCGGTGGCGCGGGTTGGGTTCGCTATGACGTGACCCTGAGCCAGATCGAGGCGCGGGTTGGGCCATGGGTCGCGGCGGGATCTGCGCCCCTGTGGGACTGGCTGCATCGCGGGTTGCGCGGACATTTCGGCGCCCCCTGAACTGCCTGCCGGTTTAGCATACAATCGCATACCGTCTTTTCTTGAGGCCCCGTCCGGGCTATGACAGGGGCCAGCACATCATCGCCAAAGGGGCTTTCCATGTCGAAGATCAAGGTCGCCAATCCCGTCGTCGAGCTGGATGGAGACGAGATGACGCGGATCATCTGGGATTTCATCAAGCAAAAGCTGATCCTGCCCTATCTGGATATCGACCTGAAATATTACGATCTGGGCATCGAGGAGCGCGACCGCACCGAAGACCGGATCACCATCGACGCGGCGGAAGCCATCAAGCAATACGGGGTCGGCGTCAAATGCGCGACCATCACCCCCGACGAGCAGCGGGTCGAGGAATTCGGCCTCAAGAAGATGTGGCGCAGCCCCAATGGCACGATCCGCAACATCCTGGGGGGCGTTATCTTCCGCGAGCCGATCATCTGCCGGAACGTGCCGCGGCTGGTGCCGGGCTGGACTCAGCCGATCATCGTCGGTCGCCACGCCTTTGGCGATCAGTACAAGGCCACCGATTTCCGCTTTCCGGGCAAGGGCAAGCTGACGATCAGGTTCGTGGGCGAAGATGGCGAGACGATCGAGCACGAGGTGTTCGATGCGCCGTCCGCAGGTGTCGCCATGGCGATGTACAATCTGGACGATTCGATCCGCGATTTCGCCCGGGCGTCGCTGAATTACGGGTTGTCGCGGGGCTATCCGGTCTATCTGTCGACCAAGAACACGATTCTGAAGGCCTATGACGGGCGCTTCAAGGATCTGTTCGCCGAGGTGTACGAGGCCGAATTCGCGGACCAGTTCAAAAAGGCCGGCATCACCTATGAACATCGCCTGATCGACGACATGGTCGCAAGCGCGATGAAATGGTCGGGAGGCTATGTCTGGGCCTGCAAGAACTATGACGGCGATGTGCAGTCGGACACCGTGGCGCAGGGGTTCGGGTCGCTGGGTCTGATGACCTCGGTGCTGATGACCCCGGATGGCAAGATCGTGGAATCCGAGGCAGCCCACGGCACCGTGACCCGCCATTACCGCGAACACCAGAAAGGCAATGCGACCTCGACCAATTCGATCGCGTCGATCTTTGCCTGGACGGGCGGTCTGAAACACCGGGCCAAGCTGGACGACAATGCCGCGCTGATGTCCTTTGCGCAGACGCTGGAAAAAGTCACCGTGCAAGCGGTCGAGGATGGCCACATGACCAAGGATCTGGCGCTGCTGGTGGGCCCTGATCAGAAATGGCTGACCACGATGGGCTATCTGGAAAAAGTCGACCAGTATCTGAACAAGGCGCTGGCCTGAGCAATCGATTCTGACCCAGGGCCGGGCGTGTTCCCGGCCTTGGATGCCTCCGGCGGGGATATTTCAGCCAAGATGAAACCCTCGCCCTTTCATCTTGGCTGAAATATCCCGGGGGGAATCGCCGACAGGCGATGGGGGGCTGGCCCCCCTTTCTTTGCGGGCCAAGCTGCGCTAAGGGCAGGGCATCCCCAGAGCAGGAGCCCGCGATGAAAGCCGCCGTCGTCACCTTTCCCGGATCGAATTGCGATCGTGATCTGACTGTCGCGCTGGAGCAGGCGGGGGCAGAGGTCACCCGTGTCTGGCACAAGGATGATGCCCTGCCCGCCGGGGTCGACCTGGTCGGCGTTCCGGGCGGATTCTCGTTCGGGGATTATCTGCGCTGCGGTGCGATTGCGGCGCAATCGCCGATCGCGGGCGCGCTGCGCGATCATGCGGCGCGGGGTGGGTATCTGCTGGGCATCTGCAACGGATTTCAGGTTCTGACCGAATTGGGGCTGCTGCCCGGTGCCTTGATGCGCAATTCGGGGCTGACCTTCTTGTGCAAGCCTGCGGCCCTGCGCGTGGAAACGGCCGACAGCGCCTTTACGGCGGGCTATGCGGTGGGCCAGCGGATCAGCGTGCCGGTCGCCCATCATGACGGCAATTACCAGATCACGCCGGATGATCTGGCCCGGCTGCGGGACGGCGACCGGATTGCGTTCACCTATGGGCCGGGGATCAACGGGTCGGTCGGGGATATCGCCGGGGTGTTGTCGGACAACCGCAGGGTGCTGGGAATGATGCCCCATCCCGAACGGGCCGTCGATCCGGCCACCGGTGGCACGGACGGGGCGGCGATGTTCCGGGGGCTGGTCGACGCTCTGGCGCATGCCTGACTTGAGCCGGGACGCGGTTCGCCCTAGATTGCCTGATCTGGGTTTTTTGGGACGGATCCGTGATTGCCGACTGAGGATCATATCGAGGACAGCGCCGAGCGCCGGCGCCGCAGGGGGCCGCGACTGGTCAATCCCTGGTGGCTGCGTGCGACCGTCCTGTCGATCTTTCTGGCGGCGCTTGGGACCATCTGGGTCACCAATGCCTGGCTGACCGACCGGTTTTCCGAAAACACCCGCGTCAGGTCCGAATTGCGGCTGGCTCTTTATACCGGCAACCTGATGTCGGAACTGCAGCGCAACTCGGTCGTGCCTCTGCTGCTGGCGCGCGACCCGGCGCTTATCGGGGCGCTGAACGGCAATGATTTCTCGACCACTTCGGCGCGGCTGATGGCGGCGCAGAAGGAGATCGGCGCCGCCTCGATCCGGCTGCTGGATGCGTCGGGGCGGGTCGTGGGGGCGACCGACCGCACGCAGATCGGCACCAACAGCGTCGCGGCCCCGCAATATGTCGAGGCGCTGCGGTCGCGCGATACGGTCTTTACCGTGTCCGAACTGGCCTCGGGCATTCATGAATTCGCCTATTCCCGCGCCGTCGTGTCCGAGGGACGGACCCTTGGGGTCATCGTGGTTGGCGCCGATCTGACCCGGATGGAGCGATCCTGGGCCGGGATCTCGGATGCGGTCGCCGTGACCGACAGCGAGGGTGTGATCATCCTGTCGACCGAGCCGCGCTGGCGGGGCCTGACCCTGCCCGAGGCGCTGGCGGTGCGCGATGCGCCCTCGGCCATCCGGCGGGCGTTTCAGGTGACCGCCGACTGGACCTCGACCCCCGCGGACGCCTATGTGCAGGGCCGCGCGGTCATGCAATCCGAGGCGCGGGTGCCGTTCCGGGGCTGGCGGATGATCAGCTTTACCGCCTATTCCAGCGTGCGCGAGCGGGTGAATGCCATTCTGGCACTGCAGATCATGGGGTTTGCCATCCTTCTGGCCGGGGCGTTCTGGATGCTGTCGCGGCGCGCGCGCATCCAAAGTCAGGCCTTCATGCGCGAATCGGCCGACCTGCGGGCGCTGAACGCGCGGCTGACGCGCGAGATCGCCGAACGCGAACGGGTGCAAAAGGAACTGCGCGTGGCCGAACAGACCATGCAGCAGTCGTCCAAACTGGCGGCCTTGGGCGAGATGTCGGCAGGCGTCAGTCACGAGCTGAACCAGCCTCTGGCCGCCATGAAGACCTATCTGGCGGGCGCGCGTCTCTTGTTGCAGCGCAGCCGCCCCGAAGAGGCGCTGTCCAGTTTCCAGCGCATTGACGATCTGATCGACCGGATGGGTGCGATCACCCGGCAGCTGAAATCCTATGCCCGAAAGGGCGGTGAGGCGGTGGAACCCGTCGATCTGCGCGCCGCCGTCAGCAGCGCCCTGACCATGATGGAACCGCAATTGCGCACCCGGCCCATCCGCATCGTCCGTCAGGTGCCGCGCGAGCGGGTCATGGTCATGGCCGACCGCATCCGGCTGGAACAGGTGCTGATCAACCTGTTGCGCAATGCCGTCGATGCCGTGCGCGACCGCCGCGAGGGGGTGATCGAGATCAGCGTCGAGGCCGGGGCTCACGCCTATGTGTTGGTGCGCGATAACGGACCGGGTGTCTCGGACCTGGAAAAGCTGTTTGAACCCTTCTGGACCACCAAGAAGCCCGGAGAGGGCACGGGGCTGGGGCTGGCGATCTCGTCCTCGATCATGGCGGATTTCGGAGGTCGCCTGACCGCCCATAACGAAACCGAAGGCGGCGCCGTCTTTACGGTCGAGCTGCCGCTGCACCGGCACGGCCAGCCCCGACAGGCGTTGGCCGCCGAATGATGCGAAACGAGAGGAACAGGGAATGTCCCGCAAGCTGAAGATCGCCATCGTGGATGACGAACCGGACATGCGCGAATCGATCAGCCAGTGGCTGGTCCTGTCGGGCTTTGAAACGGAAACCTTCGCCAGCGCAGAAGACGCGCTGAAGGTGATCGGGGCGGACTGGCCCGGGGTGGTGGTCAGCGATATCCGCATGCCCGGCATGGACGGGATGGCGTTCCTGAAACGCCTGATGGGTCTGGACAGCAACCTGCCGGTGATCATGATCACCGGCCATGGCGACGTGCCCATGGCGGTCGAGGCGATGCGCCTTGGCGCGATGGATTTCATGGAAAAGCCCTTCAACCCCGACCGCATGACGCAGCTGGCCAAGAAGGCCACGCAGGCCCGGCGCATGACGCTGGACAACCGCGCGCTGCGCCGCGATCTGTCCGAGGGTCAGCAGGTCATGTCCAAGCTGATCGGCGCCAGTCCGGTCATGGACCGCCTGCGCGAGGATATTCTGGATCTGGGGCAGGCCGATGGCCATGTGCTGATCGACGGCGAGACCGGCACCGGCAAGACGCTGGTGGCCCATGCGCTGCATGCCGTGGGGCCGCGCGCCTCGAAGAAATTCGTGCCCGTGTCCTGCGCCGCCTATAATGACGAGGCTTTGGCCGCCCGCCTGTTCGGG
The DNA here is from genome assembly GCF_004335005.1 of Paracoccus nototheniae. GTDB lineage: Bacteria > Pseudomonadota > Alphaproteobacteria > Rhodobacterales > Rhodobacteraceae > Paracoccus > Paracoccus nototheniae. The sequence goes on from NZ_RQRT01000031.1 coordinate 14,954, forward strand.
CCGCTGGAAGAGGGGCTTCCGGCGGTCGAGGAGGCGCGCGCCGGCACCCTGTGCCTCGAGGATGTCGAGGCCCTGTCCGAGGCGCTGCAGGCCCGCCTGCTGGCCTTTATCAGCGAACAGGGCGCGCCTGCCGAAACCCGGATCATCGCGATCAGCAACGCGCGGGGCGAGGGTCGCCGGGTCGAGGATTCGTTGCGTCCCGACCTGTTCTATCGCCTGTCGGCGCTGAAGATCACCCTGCCGCCCCTGCGCGCCCGGGGCGAGGATATTCTGGCGCTGTTCACCCGCATGACCGAACAGTACAGCGAGGAATATGGCTGCGAGCCGCCTCAGGTCAGCGCGCAAGAGGCAGCCCAGCTGCTGCAGGCGCCCTGGCCCGGCAATATCCGCCAGCTGATCAACGTGGCCGAACGGGCGGTGTTGCAGAACCGGCGCGGCTCGGGCTCTATCGCGTCCCTGCTGATGGCGGATGGCGAGGACAACCAGCAGGCCACGACGACCGAGGGCAAGCCGCTGAAGGAATATGTCGAAAGCTTCGAGAAGATGCTGATCGACAACACCATGCGCCGCCACCGGGGCAGCATCGCCAGCGTCATGGACGAATTGTGCCTGCCGCGCCGGACACTGAATGAAAAGATGGCGAAATACGGGCTGCAGCGCGGCGATTACCTGTAGCGCGTCGCAAGACCGGGACCACGCATCGGACAAAAGCAGACCGGGGGCAGCTGGCGCGCCGCCCCCGGTCAAGTCTGGTCCTGCGCTATGAAAACAAAAAATCGGAACAAGGCAGTATCGGAACAAGGGCAGTTCTGAGGCAGGACCATTTCAGGTCAGTTTTGATAAAATCCACAACATGCGGCGAACGGGTGAAACGGTACAGGATCGGCGCGGATCAGGTCCGGATCAAAGCCCGGGACCATCCTTTGGACTTAGCGCCACAGCCTCTGGTTGCCAACTGTTTTTTTGGATAGGTCAGGTTTTCATCCAGTTGAAAGGCTTAGATTTTTCTGCATTTCGTGCAATATGTCGGGCAGCCGACAGTTGAACCGATCGGGCCGGAATAGGGGGCGGGGACTTGCGGAACGACGCGCCCGGCAGTACCCCCGGATGAGCTCCCCGAAATCACCGCCGGGGGATCACGGAAAGGCAGCCCGCATGAGCGTTTCATCCGACAAGACCCTGCACCCGCGCACGCAGGCCGTGCATCACGGCACCCGCCGCAGCCAGTATGGCGAGATGGCCGAGGCGATTTTCCTGACCCAAGGGTTCGTCTATGACAGCGCCGCGCAGGCCGAGGCGCGGTTTCAGGGCACCGGCCCCGACGAATTCATCTATGCCCGCTATGGCAACCCGACCAGCCGCATGTTCGAAGACCGCATCGCCGCGCTGGAAGGGACCGAGGATGCCTTTGCCACCGCCAGCGGCATGGCCGCCGTCAATGGGGCGATGTTCGCGATGTGCAAGCCCGGCGATCATGTCGTGGCGGCCCGCGCGCTGTTCGGATCGTGCCTTTATGTGCTGGACCTGCTGGCGCGTTTCGGCGTCCGGGTCAGCTATGTCGACGGGACCGATCTTGACCAATGGGCCGCGGCGATCACGCCCGGCACCCGGGCGGTGTTCTTTGAAAGCGTGTCGAACCCGACGCTGGAGGTGATCGACCTGCGCGCCGTGGCGGATCTGGCCCATGCGGCGGGGGCCACCGTGGTCGTCGACAATGTCTTTGCCACTCCGGTCTTTTCCAAGGCGGTGGAACAGGGCGCCGATGTCGTCGTCTATTCCGCGACCAAGCATATCGATGGCGGCGGCCGCGCTTTGGCAGGCGTCATCTGCGGCACCAAGCAGTTCGTGCGCGAGGTGGCCGAGCCTTACCTGAAACATACCGGCGGCGCGATCAGCCCGTTTCACGCCTGGATCATGCTGAATGGTCTGACCACGATGGAGCTGCGGGTCCGCGCGCAGGCCGAGGCGGCGGCGCAGATCGCAGCGGCCCTGCAGGGCCATCCGGGCCTGAGCCGCGTCATCTATCCCGGCCTGTCTGATCATCCCCAGCACGCGCTGGCGATGGCGCAGATGGGCTCGGGCGGGACGATGATCGCGCTGGACGTGGCGGGCGGCAAGGAGGCGGCCTTTGCGGTGCTGGACCGCCTGCGGATCATCGCCATCTCGAACAATCTGGGTGATGCGAAATCCATCGCGGTCCATCCCGCCACCACCACCCATTCGCGCCTGACGGACGAGGATCGCGCGCATCTGGGCATCACGCCGGGGCTGTTGCGCCTGTCCGTGGGGCTGGAGGATGTGCGCGATCTGACCGCCGATCTGATGGCGGCGCTGCAGGGCTGAGGGCCCGACGGGTCGCAAGGACTGTCGCGGTGGGCTGACAAAGCCCACCGCGCATCCTATATCAGCCCTGCCCGAGCCCCGGAGGCCCCATGACCCAGATCCGCCCGCTGACCCCCGCCTATCCCGCGCTGGCGCGCGACTATGATGCCGCGTTCAGGGTCGATCCGGCCTATAAGGACAGCCTGCCCGATCTGCAGAACGGTCCGGCCAGCCTGATCGTGGGCGCCCGCGCGGCGATCCAGCATGTCGGCATCTCGAATTTCCGGCTGCCGATCCGCTATCTGACCCGCGAAGGGGGCGATATCACGCTGGAAACCAGCGTCACCGGCACGGTCAGTCTGGAGGCCGACCGCAAGGGCATCAACATGTCGCGGATCATGCGGTCCTTTTACGTCCATTCCGACACGCAGTTCAGCCTGTCGGTGCTTGAATCGGCGCTGGATGATTACAAGGCCGATCTGGACGCGCTGGATGCCCGCATCCAGATGCGGTTCTCTTATCCGATGCGGGTGGACAGCCTGCGGTCGGGCCTGACGGGCTGGCAATATTACGACATCGCGCTGGAGGTGATCGAGGCGGCGGGCCAGCGGTTGCGGGTCATGCATCTGGATTACGTCTATTCCTCGACCTGTCCCTGTTCGCTGGAACTGTCCGAACATGCCCGCCAGACGCGTGGGCGGCTGGCGACGCCGCATTCGCAGCGATCGGTCGCGCGGATCTCTCTGGTGATGGAGGGGCCGGACCGGTTGTGGTTCGAGGATGCGATCGGGCTGTGCCGCCGCGCCGTGCCGACCGAGACGCAGGTCATGGTCAAGCGCGAGGACGAGCAGGCCTTTGCCGAACTGAATGCCGCGCATCCGATCTTTGTCGAGGATGCGGTGCGCGCCTTTGCCGCCGAGCTGATCGCCGATCCGCGCGTGGGCGATTTCCGGGTTCTGGCCAGCCATCAGGAATCGCTGCATTCCCATGATGCGGTCAGCCTGCTGACGGGAGGGGCGACATTCGCGCAGGCCTCGCTGGATCCGGGGACGTTTGCGGGTCTGAAGGTCTGAAGAACGGATTGCGTCCCGCGCGCGGGGGGCCAGCCCCCCGCACCCCCCGCCGGAAGGGGCTGCGCGCCCCTCCCGGACCCGCCCGGCGGGATATTTCCGGACCGTCGCAGAGGGCGGGAACGGAGAGAGAACGGTGGGCTTTCCCTGCGGGCCGGGTGGGGGTAGGATGCGCGCATGGACCTGACCGACGACCCTGATCGCCCGACCTTTGTGCCGCTGTCGCAGCGTGCTGTTGCGGCCCGCCCCGCGCCCTATCTGGAGGGGCTGAATGCGGCGCAGCGTGCCGCCGTCGAGGTGCTGGACGGGCCGGTGCTGATGCTGGCGGGCGCCGGGACCGGCAAGACGCGTGCGCTGACCACGCGGATCGCGCATCTGCTGATGCTGGGCCGGGCGCGGCCGGGGCAGGTGCTGGCGGTGACCTTTACCAACAAGGCGGCACGCGAGATGAAGAACCGGATCGCCCGGCTGCTGGGCGAGACGGTCGAGGGGATGCCTTGGCTGGGCACGTTCCATTCGATCAGCGTCAAGATCCTGCGCCGCCATGCCGAGCTGATCGGGCGCGAGGGGCTGCATCTGAAGCCCAGCTTTACCATTCTGGATACGGACGATCAGATCCGGCTGCTGAAGCAGCTGATCCAAGCCGCCAATATCGACGAGAAACGCTGGCCGGCGCGACAGCTGGCGCATCTGATCGATGGCTGGAAGAACCGCTGTCTGAGCCCCGGCAAGCTGCCGCAGGGCGAGGGGGAGGCCTTTGACGGGCAGGGGGGGCGTCTCTATGCCGCCTATCAGGACCGGCTGCTGACCCTGAATGCGGTCGATTTCGGCGATTTGCTGATGCATTGCGTGATCCTGTTTCAGGCGCATCCCGATGTGTTGCGGCAATGGCAGGACCGGTTCCGTTACATTCTGGTGGACGAGTATCAGGACACGAACGTCGCGCAATACATGTGGCTGCGGCTGCTGGCGCAGGCGCATCGCAACATCTGCTGCGTGGGCGATGACGATCAGTCGATCTATGGCTGGCGCGGCGCCGAGGTGGGCAACATCCTGCGCTTCGAGAAGGATTTTCCGGGCGCCGAGGTGATCCGGCTGGAGCAGAATTACCGGTCCACCCCGCAGATTTTGGGGGCGGCCTCGGGTTTGATCGCGGCCAATCAGGGACGCTTGGGCAAGACGCTATGGACCGATGCCGAACCCGGAGAGCCGGTGCGTCTGATCGGGCATTGGGACAGCGAGGCCGAGGCCCGCTGGATCGGCGAAGAGATCGAGGCGTTCCAGGGCGGGCATCGCGCCGCCTTGGGTCGGGTCGGGTTGAACGACATCGCCATTCTGGTCCGCGCCAGCCACCAGATGCGCGCCTTCGAGGACCGGTTCATGACCATCGGCCTGCCGTATCGGGTGATCGGCGGGCCGCGGTTCTATGAACGGCAGGAAATTCGCGACGCGATGGCCTATTTCCGGCTGGTCGTGTCCCCCGACGACGATCTGGCCTTCGAGCGGATCGTGAACACCCCCAAGCGCGGCCTTGGCGACAAGGCGTTGCAGACCATCCAGCATGCGGCGCGGCAGAACGGCGTCAACCTGTTGGAGGGCGCGCGGATCGTGGTCGAGGACAAGCAGCTGGGCGGCAAGGGTCTGGCCCATCTGCGCGATTTCGTGGGGCTGATCGGGCGTTCGCACATGGCGGTGCGCGATGGCGCGTCCCATGTCGAGCTGGCCGAACGGGTTCTGGACAATTCGGGCTATACCGCCATGTGGCAGAACGACAAGGCGCCAGACGCGCCGGGGCGGCTGGATAACCTCAAGGAACTGGTCAAGGCGCTGGAGGAATTCGAGAACCTGCAGGGCTTTCTGGAACATGTCTCGCTGGTCATGGACCGCGACAATGGCGACGATGGCGAACAGGTCAGCATCATGACCCTGCACGGCGCCAAGGGGTTGGAATTTCCGGTGGTCTTTCTGCCGGGATGGGAAGACGGGTTGTTCCCGAACCAGCGCGCCATGGATGAACAGGGCACCCGCGGGCTGGAGGAGGAGCGGCGGCTGGCCTATGTCGGCATCACCCGGGCCGAGCGTCTGGCGACGATCACATTCGCGGGCAACCGGCGTCTGTACGGGCAATGGCAAAGCGCGCTGCCATCCCGCTTCATCGACGAGTTGCCCGAGGAACATGTCGAGGTGCTGACCCCGCCGGGCCTTTACGGCGGCGGATACGGGGCGGCGATGGCCCATGCGGGCAGCACCCAGATGAGCGAGCGCGTGGCCAAGGCCGATGTCTATAACTCGCCCGGCTGGAAGCGGATGCAGGACCGCGCGGCGGAACGGCGCGGGCCCGCGCATCGGACGCCCGTGACGATCGACGCCAAGCCCGCATCGCGGTTCGCGGTGGGCGACAAGGTCAGCCACGCCAAGTTCGGGGATGGCGAGGTGATCGGCATTTCCGAAGATACGCTGACGGTGCAGTTCGGGACGGCCTTCAAGAACATCAAGGCCGCCTATGTTCAGCCCGCAGGCGGGGGCGACGACGTTCCCTTCTGATCGGGCTTCTGAGGGGCGCGGCGCAGGCGCGCCGACAGGCCCCTCGGGGCGGCCCGGACGCGGGTCAGGGCGGCGGCATATTCGGCGTCGATGTCCAGATCAGGATGATCCTGGGCCATGCGCAGCAGGCGGAAATGGATCTGCGCCACGCCTTCGTAATAATCGACAAAGGCATAGTTGATCGCCGCCCCGGTCACCGCGCCCAGCACCGGCACCGCCTGCGCGCCCAGCTTGGTCGTCAGCCGCGCCGCGAATTCCGCCGCGAACCGAGAGATCAGCGACGAAACGGTCTGCCCGTTCGTCAGCAGGCGGTTGGCCAGAAAGGATTTGGCGGCGGCATCGCCCGCCTCTCCGGGTTCGCCCGACTGGAAGACCGCAAGGCATTCCAGCCGCACCATCGGATCGGTCGTATCAAACCCGTGCTGGCGCGCGACTTTCTGAATGGAGTTGAAGATGACGGTGGTCGAGGCGACCAGATCGGGCACGATCCCCGCCAGCCCGAACCAGCCCCCCGCCGCCCCGCTGAGAACCGCCGCCGCGCGGTTGGCGATCAGCGGAGCCTGACGGACGACATTGATCCCGTCGCTGCGCCCCGACAGGTCGTAAAGCTGGCGAAAGGCGCTTTCCAGCACCTTTTCCAGCGCCACGGGCGACAGACCCAGCAGGGTGGTCGTGGCGCCCTCGGTCAGCCGGCCCACGGCTTCGACCCCGCGCATCAGGATGCCCCGGCTGGCAAGCTGGCGGGCGGCGACCAGGTCCAGTTCGGCGATGACGGCGGATCGGGGATCAAGCGGCAGGCTCATGGGCTTTGTCCTTTGCGTCGGGTCACAAAATGATCTGGGGGTGGCGGGGCGGTTCGTCAATCGGCCCATTCGGGATCGGTGGTAAAGGCGATGGTCAGCCAGCGATTGTCGGGATCGCCGCCGATGGCGGCGCCGATCTCGTCCCGGATGGCGTCCCACTCCTCAAGATGCATGGGGGGCCAGCCGGTGGGGACGATGAAATACAGCTCGATCTGGCGGCCCCGGCCGACGCGGGCCACATAGGCGCGATGGCCCAGAAAGCCGTAGCGGTCGCAGGTATCCATGGCGATGCGGTCGATATCGGCCAGCATGTCGGGCGGCGTGATCAGCAGGATATCGGCCAGCGCCTGCCGGATCGTCGGGATGGGCAGCGGGATGACCACCAGACAGACCAGCGCCAGCACCGCCGGATCGACATAGGGCGACAAAGGCTGCAGCGCGGTGCCCTGAATGGCGCTGCCAAAGACAAAGGCCACCAGCAGCGCGCCGGTCAGCGCCGCCGAGATGGTCCAGCCCTTGACGTCCAGCGCCACGAAACCCGACCCGATCCTGCGATTGGCGCGAGCGTTGTGGATGGCCATGCCCACCGCCACCACCAGCACCACGGCGGCATAGACCGTGGCCTGCCCGAAATCCAGATGCCGCCCCCCCGCCAGCAGGCTGCCCACCGCGGTGACCAGCGCATAGATCGCGGCGCCCGACAGCAGCACACCCGTCAGGCCCAGCACCATCGGCTCCAGATGCCAAAAGCCCATGGTGAAGCGTTGCACCAGCCGGGCCTGACGCCGCTCGGACAGGCGGGCGGTGATCAGGGTCGAGACCAGCAGCGCGACCGAGGTCATGGTCGCATCGGTCAGCGAATAGATCCCGTCGAAGATGATCGAGGCCGACCCCGAGGCCACGCCAAAGCCGATGCCCGTCAGCGCCACGACAAAAGTCATCGCGATGGACAGTTTCAGAACACCCTGTTCGGTCATCTGGGTCATGGGCACAGCCTTTCGGGGGCGCAACGTCGGCGGGGCGGGCCGGGTTTCGCGCAGGCCGGGTATGGCAAGGCTCCCCCCCGCGCGCGGTTGCCCCAAACGGTTGCCCCAAACGGTCGCCCCAAACGCCAGCCATGATCGGGTGGCGCCAAAGGCGCAAGGCCCCATCGCCTCTGTGCAGGTCATGTTCCGCGCCATGTTCCGCCACGCAACATCTGGCCCATCCCGCAGCGCCCATGCTAACGTCGCGTGACACGCAGGGAGGCGGGACCAAAGGTGGCATTGATCCGGCTGTGGCTGTTCCTGTTCGCGCTGCAGGCGGTGTTCTATCTGCTGCTGCGCGTCTATCTGCGCTCGCAGCAGGTCGAGCGGGTGGAAAACCGGTGGGATGCCCGCCATCCCGATCAGGCCGGGAACAGCGCCGCCCGGCGTGCGTTCGTGGCCAAGGCGATGACGGGGTTCAACCGCAGCCTGCGGGCGCGTCTGGCGCTGGCCGTCTTCGTGCTGCCGACGCTGGCCGTTCTGGTCATCGTTATTCTGGTCAACTGGCAATAGGAGCTGCCTGTTCATGTATTATGCGCGCGTCGTCATCGGCGTCCTGTTCGGCGTTCTGATCTTTGCCCTGCTGGATTACACTCTGCCGTCGAAAAGCACGGTGCGGATCAGCAACACCTATAACCGGCTGACCGCGATTCCGCCTTCGGCGGCGGTCTTCTGGGCATCGGACAGCACCGGCACGGTGGAAAATGCCCAAGGCCAGCGCGATGTGCGCTTTATCGACGTGGTGCGACCGGGCGGCAGCGTCTTCGTCTATCGCAACGAGGATACGGGCTGGGTCTGGCCGCCCTATTTCAAATATGACAGCGCCAATCTGCAGGCCGAGGCGAACAACCTGCAATCGCCCGCCAGCGACCCGATCTGGGTCAGCGTCACCGGCTATGGCTGGCGGCTGCCGTGGATGTCGACCTATCCCAATGCCATCTCGATCAACACGGTCGCGGGGCCTGACGACCGGCCGCTGAACTGGGCCGCGATGATCATCTGCGTGGTGCTGCTGGCGCTTCTGGGGCTGGTCTGGCGCATGACCGCGCAGTTCCGGCGGCGCGGGGTGGGTCGGATCGGGGCCGGGCGATGACCAATTCCGGCACCGATCTGCGCCCCGACTGGTTCGAGGGGATCCGCATCAACACCCCCGCCGTCGAACGCCGGGCGGCGACGCTGCCCACACGGCGCAGTCTGAAAAAGGACCATCAGGCCGCCTGGCTGCTGAACGCCGTGCGCTGCATCGACCTGACGACGCTGGCGGGCGATGACACGCCCGACCGCGTTGCGCGGCTGTGCGCCAAGGCCCGCCAGCCCATCGCAGCGGACCTGCTGGACGCGATGGGCGTTACCGGCCTGACCACCGGGGCGGTCTGCGTCTATCCGACCATGGTCGCCCCCGCCAAACGCGCGCTCGGGCATTCCGGCATCCCCGTGGCCAGCGTCGCCACCGGCTTTCCGGCGGGCCTGATGCCCCTTGATCTGCGGCTGGCCGAGATCCGCTATGCCGTGGATCAGGGCGCGGACGAGATCGACATCGTCATCACCCGCGCCCATGTCCTGCAGGCCAACTGGACCGCCCTCTATGATGAGCTGCGCGCCATGCGCGAGGCCTGCGGCGCGGCGCGGATGAAGGCCATTCTGGCCACCGGCGATCTGAAATCGCTGGAAAACGTCGCCAAGGCCAGCCATGTCGCCATGCAGGCGGGCGCCGATTGGATCAAGACATCGACCGGGAAAGAGGGCGTGAATGCGACCCTGGCCGTCAGTCTGGTCATGGTCCGCACCATCCGCGATCACCATGCCCGCACCGGCCACAAGGTCGGCTTCAAGCCCGCAGGCGGTCTGCGCACCGCCAAGGACGCGATCGCCTGGCAGGTGCTGATGACCGAGGAGCTGGGCCGCGACTGGCTGTCCCCCGACCTGTTCCGCATCGGCGCCAGCAGCCTTCTGGGCGATATCGAACGTCAGATCAGCCATCATGTCACGGGCCGCTATGCCAGCGCCCATCGCCTTGCCCCAGCCTGAGGACCGTCAATGAGCCGCCAGATGACCAGAGTGAGCGAGATCATGCAGACGATGGAATACGGCCCCTCGACCGAGGATGCATCCGCCGCACGGGACTGGCTGGCCGGTCACGGCAGCTTTGGCCATTTCATCGACGGCGCCTTTACCGCGCCGGCCGACACCTTCCCGACCCGCGATCCTGCCACAAGCGAGGTTCTGGCCCATGTCTCGCAGGGCTCGGACAGCGACATCGCTGCCGCCGTCGCTGCCGCGCGCGCCGCACAACCGGGCTGGGCGGCGCTGTCCGGCACCGCGCGCGCCCGATATCTGTATGCGCTGGCCCGCCATGTGCAGAAACGCGAACGCTTGCTGTCGGTGCTGGAAACGCTGGACAATGGCAAGCCGATCCGGGAATCGCGCGACATCGACGTGCCGCTGGTCGCCCGGCACCTCTATCACCATGCGGGCTGGGCCGAGCTGCGCGACAGCCGCTTTCCCGGCCACGCGCCCTTGGGTGTCTGCGGCCAGATCATCCCGTGGAATTTCCCGCTGCTGATGCTGGCCTGGAAGATCGCGCCCGCCTTGGCCGCAGGCAATACGGTCGTTCTGAAGCCCGCCGAATACACCCCCCTGACCGCGCTGGCCTTTGCCCAGATCTGCCAGCAGATCGGCCTGCCCGCAGGCGTCGTCAATATCGTGACCGGTGACGGGACCACGGGGGCGGCGCTGGTCGCCTCGGATGTGGACAAGATCGCCTTTACCGGCTCGACCGAGGTCGGGCGTGGCATCGCGCGGGCGCTGGCTGGAACGGGGCGCCGCCTGACGCTGGAGCTGGGCGGCAAATCGCCCTTTGTCGTGATGGAGGATGCCGATCTGGACGCCGCGGTTGAGGGCGTCGTGGACAGCATCTGGTTCAATCAGGGGCAGGTCTGCTGCGCCGGGTCGCGCATTCTGGTGGCCGAGGCGGTCGCGCCCCTGTTCGAGGATCTGCTGCGCGCCCGCATGGACCGCTTGCGCGTGGGCGCGCCCTTGGACAAATCCACCGATATCGGCGCCATCGTCGATCCGGTGCAAAAGGCCCGCATCCTGTCGATCTGCAAGGCGGCGGTCGATCACGGCGCCGAGCTGATCGGCGGTCAGCCGCAGGACGGCTGCTTCATCGCGCCCGGCTATCTGCGCAATATCGCCCCCGCCAATCCCGGCATGACCGAGGAAATCTTTGGCCCCATCGCCACCCTGTCCACCTTCCGCACGGCGGATGAGGCGGTCGAGCTGGCCAATGCCACCCGTTATGGGCTGGCGGGATCGGTCTGGTCTGAAAGCGCGACGGTCGCCACCGATCTGGCGGCGCGGATCAAGGCCGGGGTGATCTGGATCAATGCTGCGAACCTCTTCGACGCCGCCGCACCCTTTGGCGGCATGCGCGAAAGCGGCTATGGCCGCGAAGGCGGGGCGGCGGGGATGCTGGATTATCTGGCCGGTCCTGCCGTGACACCCGCCCCCGACAGACCCGGTGCGGTGGCAACGACCAACCCGTCCGACGCGACGGCCATCGACCGCACCGCCAAGCTGTATATCGGCGGCGCGCAGAAGCGGCCCGATGGCGGCGCGATGTATCCGGTGCGGGGCGGACTGGCCCCTCTGGGCAGCCGCAAGGACATCCGCAACGCCGTCGAGGCCGCCTCCAAAGCCGGGAAATGGGCCGCGATGGGCGGTCATGGCCGCGCACAGGTGCTGTATTTCATTGCTGAAAACCTCGCGGCGCGCGCCACCGAATTCGCCTCCCGCACCAGCAAGGCCGAGGTCGAGGCCGCCATCGACCGCGCCTTCCACTATGCCGCATGGGCCGACAAGTTCGACGGGACCACGGTGCAGGCAAAGCCCGGTCATCTGGTGACGGTAATCCCCGAACCCTCGGGCATCATCGGGATCGCCTGCCCGGACGCCCAGCCCCTTGCGGGCTTCCTGTCGCTTGTCCTGCCCGCCATCGCCATGGGCAACACGGTCGTCGTGATCCCGTCCGAGAGCGATCCGCTGCCGGTGATTGATCTTGCGCAGGTCTTCGATACCTCTGACCTGCCGGGCGGCGTGGTCAATATCGTCACCGGCCCGCAATCCGATCTGTCCCTCCATCTGGCCGCACATGACGAGGTCACGGCTTTCTGGCATGCCGGCGCCGGGACCGATCTGACCGCGATCGACCAGGCGGCCAGCGGCAATCTGAAGCCGGTCTGGCCCATCCCCCCCCGCGACTGGACAGGGTCTGAGGCACAGGGAGAGACCTTCCTGCGTCACGCCACGCGGCAAAAGACCATCTGGCTGCTCTATGGCGCCTTGCCCGCAGGCAGCGGCGGTGCGGCCTACTGAATGCAAAAAAAGGGGGCATTCTGCCCCCCTCTTGTCCTTCGGCCAATTCACCCCCCTGAGGATATTTGCACCAAGATGAAGTCGTTTCCTTTCATCTTGGTTGAAATATCCCGGGGGGGATCGCCGTCAGGCGATGGGGGGCTGGCCCCCCTCAGCGGCCCCGGATCCGCGGATCCATGGCATCGCGCAGGCCGTCGCCGATATAGTTGACACAGAGCACCGTCAACGAGATCAGCAGACCCGGGAAGATCACCCGCCACGGGTACAGGACCATCTGATCGACCGCATCGAACAGCAGCCGGCCCCAGGTCGGGAAATCGGGCGGGAAGCCCAAGCCAAGGAAGCTGAGCGCGGATTCCGTGATGATCGCCGTGGCGATGCCCAGGGTGGCTGCGACCATGATGGGCGACAGCACGTTGGGCAGGATATGGCGGGTGATCATCCGATGCGCGGGCGTACCGATCGAGCGGGCGGCGAGGATGAACTCGCGTTCCTTCAGGCCCAGAACCTCGCCGCGCACGATGCGGGCAGCCTGCATCCAGCTGGTCGCGCCGATCGCCGTCACGATCAGGAAAAAGATCCCCAGGGCCGGGCCGAAGGTCTGCGACAGGGTTTCGCGGAACAGGGTGACCATCAGCAAAAGCAGGGGCAGCAGCGGCAATGCCAGAAACAGCTCGGTCAGGCGCATCAGCGGGCCGTCCAGCCTGCGGAAATATCCCGACATGACGCCGATCAGGCTGCCGATGGTGATGGCGATGATCATCGCGGTCAGCCCCACCGCGATCGAGACCTGCCCCCCGGCCATCAGTCGCGCCAGCAGATCGCGGCCCAGCTGGTCGGTGCCCAGAGGATGGGTCGTCGAAAAGCCCGAATTGCGGGCGCGGATGTCCACATAGGTCGGATCGATGGTCCAGATCAGCGGTCCCACCGACACGAAGAGGATGATCGACACGAAGATCACCAGCCCCAGCATCGCACCGCGATGGCTGCGGAACTGGCGCCAGACATCGGACCACTGACTGCGGTTTGCCTCGGTCGCGGGCTGAGCGGCCACGGCTGTGACAGGCGCACTGACCGCGCCGGGGGCTGCGGCATGCAGGTCGGTCAGCCGTGCCTCGGGATCGGGGCGGGAGGCGGGGGTGTTGATATCAGTCATAGCGGATCCTCGGGTCCAGCACCCCATAGAGGATGTCTGCAATCAGGGTGAAAACGACGATCAGAATGGCAAAGATGAAGGTCAGCGTCAGCACCATCGGGATGTCGTTTCCGTGGATCGCGGTGATCAGCAATTGTCCCAGACCGTTCACCTTGAACACCTGTTCGGTGATAATCGCGCCGCCGAAGACGGCGGGCAGGCCAAGCGCGATGACCGTCACGACGGGGATCAGGCTGTTTCTCAGCACATGTTTCAGCACCACGACCCGTTCGGACAGGCCCTTGGCGCGGGCGGTGCGGACGTAATCCTGCCCCAGATTGTCCAGCATGGACGAGCGCATGAACCGGCTGATCTGCGCGGCATTATACAGTGCCAGCACCGTCACCGGCATGACCATCTGGCGGGCCTGTTCCTTGAAGCTGGCCCAGTCATTCACCTCCAGCGTGGTGTTGTAGACCGAGGGAAACCACTGCAGGTTCACGGCAAAGATGATGATCAGCACGACGCCGGTGAAGAAGGTCGGCATCGAAAAACCGATCATCGAGATGAAGGTGCCGATCTGGTCGAACCAGCTGTATTGCTTGTAGGCCGACAGGATGCCGATCGGAATCGCGATCAGGATGCCCACGACATAGGACATGCCCACGACCGTCAGGGTCTGGGGCAGGCGCTGTGCGATCACGTCGAACACCGGGCTGCGCGACTGAAAGCTGATGATGCGTTGGGCCCCCTGACTGAAATCGGTGCCAAAGATCTGGTCGGTCCAGTACAGCGGCTCGACCCAGAAGAACTGCTTCAGCCACAGAAGATAGCGCACGGGCCACGGCTCTCCCAGGCCCAGGGCGGCGCGCATGCGTTCGCGCACCTCGGGCGGGACGGTCAGGGGGACGTCGCCCAACGGATCGCCGGGCGAGGCCTCCAGCAGCAGGAAGATCACCAGCGAGATGAACAGCAATGTCGGGATGGCCAGCAGCAGCCGGCGCAGGGTGAAGTTCAGCATGGGGATGCGGTCCTTGGGGCGGCAGGGCGCGGACGTCCTGCCATGTCAGGCGGGAAGGGCGCCGCCCCGGCCGCGCGGGCCGGGGCGGCGGGGCGTGTCACTGTTCGACGCGGGTCCAGTCCGCGATGTTCCAGATCTCGCTGTCCCAGCCATTCAGCTGGACATTGCCAAGCGTGTTGGCATGGGCCGAGGCCGTGCCGCGATAGACCAGCGGGATGATCGAATTGGTGTCGCGGGTCAGCAACAGGTTCATCGCCTTGCCCATCTCGGCGCGCGCGGCCGGATCGACGATGCCCTCGATCTCGTCCACCATCCGGTCGTATTCCGGGTCGCAGACGCGGCTGATATTCTCGCCCTGCCACTGGTTGGCGGGCGAGGGGGCCTTGTCGCAGCTGTGCTTGGACAGGTAGGGGGCCGGGTTGTTGCCGTCGAAATTGTCGGCATACATCTGCACGTCGGCATAGAACTTTTGCAGCGTGTCGGGCGAGCCCGCATCCGATCCGAAGAAGACCGAGGCATCGACCGTCTTCAATTCGGTGTTGATGCCGATTTCCGACCACCACTGCTTGATCAGGGCCTGAAAGTCCTGACGCACGGCATTGACCGAGGTCTGGAAGACCATGTTCAGCTGCACGCCATCCCTTTCACGGATGCCGTTGCCACCCATGACCCACCCGGCCTCGTCCAGCAACGCGTTCGCTCCGGCGATGTCCTGGGTCAGGCATTCGGTGTTGCTGGCATCCACCCATGCCTCGGGCGCGGGGACATAGTTGCAGGTCGCCTGACCCGAGGTGCCATAGCCGATCTCGACCAGCAGCTCGCGGTCGATGGCCATGGACAGCGCCTTGCGCACCGCCGGGTCCGACAGGAAGGGATGCGGATGGGCCTGGGTCGAACGCTCTCCCTCGGGCAGGGACGACGATGGGTCGGTCAGGTTGACATGAATGCGTTCGACCAGCGTGCCGAAGGCTGCCGAGACTTTGCCCAGACCCGCAGCCTCCATCCCGGCGATGACGTCGGGGGCCAGCTGGGTGTTCCAGGCGTAATCGAACTCGCCGGTTTCCAGAACCGAGCGGGCCGCCCCTGCGGCATCGCCGCCACCCTTGACCAGCACGGTCGCGAAGGCGGGCTTGGCGGGGTCGCGATATTCGGGATTGGCCTCGAGGCTGATCGTATCGTTGGTCAGGAACTGCGTCACGCGGAACGGGCCGGTGCCGATGGGGCCGAAATTCTGCTCGGTGCAGGTCGGCGCATTCTCGCCCAGACAGTTTTCGAACTGCGCCTTTTGCAGAACCGGCGACTGCGATCCGACGAAGGCCGAGAAGGGATCGGCGCGGGGCGCGTTGAAGGTGATCTTGACGGTCTGCGGATCGATAGCCTCGATGGCGGTGATGCCCTCGAACTTGGCCAGCTGCGAGCAGCCACCCTCGGGCGACATGCAGTAATCGCCGGTGAAGACCACATCATCGGCGGTAAAGGGCGTGCCGTCCGACCACGTGATATCGTCGCGCAGCGTCCAGGTGACCGAGGTCAGATCCTCGGCGATGCCGCCATTCTCGAGGCTGGGAATTTCCGTGACGAGGCGGGGATAGATCTTGCCGTCGGCGTCGTATCCGGCCAGCGGCTCCAGCACCATGCTGCCTGCGATCACCTCTTTGGTGCCGCCCGACAGATAGGGATGCATCACGGTGGGGGCCTGCCACATGATGATGCTCAGCTGTCCGTCGCTGCCGCGTTCGGCAAAGGCCGCCGGGGCCATGGCCATCGTCGCGGCGGCGCCCATCAGAACGGTTCTCAGTTTCATCATTCTCTCCTGTTGGGTGTTGCGGCCCGCGGGGGGATCCACGCCACCTTCAGCCATTCTGGGGCTGGTTGTTCTGTTTGGTTTCCGGTGGTCCGGGTCGGTGTTCGTGTTGTCATCATCCCTGCGGAATGCGCGCATCATCGAACGAAGCCCGCGCGGAAAGCAAGACCCCTCGCACCGTTCGGGCGGTTCGGTTTCACCTTTGACTTTCCGGGGGCAGCCGCTAGCCTGCCTGCTTGGACATTTCCGGGGGCCAGACCATGCTTGACGAAAAACCGCTTGTTTCCATTGAGAAACTTCGGGTTGAATTCGAAACCAACGACGGCGTTGTGGTGGGGGTCAGGGATGTCAGTTTCACCATAAAACCCGGCGAATGCGTCTGTGTGGTGGGCGAATCCGGGTCGGGCAAGTCGGTCAGTTCGCTGTCGCTGATGCGGCTGGTGGAATTCGGCGGCGGCACGATCGCGGGCGGCAAGCTGATGTTCGAACGCGGCGACGGGCAGGTGGTCGATCTGGCCACCCAATCCAGCGCCGCGATGCGCGACATCCGCGGCAACCAGATCGGCATGATCTTTCAGGAACCGATGACCGCGCTGAACCCGGTCTTTACCGTGGGGGATCAACTGGTCGAGGGGCTGATCGCCCATCGCGGGCTGAAGAAACACGAGGCCCGCGCCCGCGCGCTGGAGATCCTGCGCCAGGTCCGCATCCCCGAACCCGAACGTCGTCTGGACCAGTATCCGCATGAATTGTCGGGCGGCATGCGCCAGCGCGTCGTGATCGCGATCGCCATGGCCTGCGAACCGCGCCTGCTGATCTGCGACGAACCCACCACCGCGCTGGACGTGACGATTCAGGCCGAAATTCTGGCTTTGATCGACCGGCTCAAGCGGGAAAAGCAGATTGCCGTTCTTTTCATCACTCATGACATGGCAGTGGTCGCGCAAATGGCAGATCGTGTCGTGGTCATGTATCGCGGCGACAAGGTCGAGGAAGGCTCGGCCATCGAGATCTTTGAGAACCCGCAGCAGGATTACACCAAGATGCTGCTGGCCGCCGTGCCGCGCCTTGGGGAAATGACCGGAAAAGCCGCCCCCGAACGCCTGCGCCTGATGAGCGATGGCAGCCACGGCGCGCCCGAGCCGATCATCGTCAAGGATCCCAAGCCGCTGTTGACGGTCAAGAACCTGACCACGCGCTTTGCCGTCAAAGGCGGCATTCTGCGCCGAACCGTGGCGCGCGTCCACGCGGTCGAGGATGTCAGCTTTACCATCAATGCCGGCGAGACCTTGTCGCTGGTCGGCGAATCGGGTTGCGGGAAATCGACCTGCGGGCGGTCGCTGCTGCGGCTGGTGGAACCGGAATCGGGCACGGTCGATCTGGGCGGCACCGATATCATCGGTCTGTCGCAGCGCGATCTGCGCCGGGCGCGGCGCGACATGCAGATGATCTTTCAGGACCCCTTTGCCAGCCTCGATCCGCATATGAAGCTGTATGATCAGGTCGCCGAGCCGATGGAGAACTATGGCATCGGCAGCAAATCCGAACGTCAGGATCGCATCGCCGCGCTGTTCGACCGGGTCGAACTGCCGCGCAGCTATATGCGCCGCTATCCGCACGAGATGTCGGGCGGCCAGCGCCAGCGCATCGCCATCGCCCGCGCGCTGGCGCTGAACCCCAAGCTGATCGTCGCCGACGAGGCCGTGTCGGCGCTGGACGTGTCGGTTCAGGCGCAGGTGCTGAACCTGCTGATGGAGCTGCAGCAGGATCTGGGCATTTCCATGCTGTTCATCAGCCATGACATGGCGGTGGTGGAACGCGTCAGCCACCATGTCGGAGTCATGTATCTGGGCCGCATCGTCGAAATGGGCACCCGCGCCCAGGTGTTCGAGAACCCGCAGCACAGCTATACCCGCCAGCTGATGCTGGCCGTGCCGGTGGCCGATCCGCGCCAGAAGAAGATCAGCGAGGATCTGAGTTTCCGGCCCATCCCCTCGCCCATCCATCCGGTGGATTATCTGGCCAAACCCTCGATCTATCGAGAGGTCGCGCCGGGCCATCGGGTGCTGGTCGATCCGGTGACCCACTCGTAACAGGGTTGCCCAGTTTGCGGACGGTTTTGCCGTCCCCAGGGCGGGCCGGGCCGCAAAGCCCGGCGCGCCCTCTTGCAGATCGTGCAGGAAATCGCCACCCTGCGCCCGAAGGAGACACCCATGCCCGTCAAGAACCGCTTTGCCGAACTGCTGCCCGAAATCACCGCCTGGCGCCGCGATTTCCACGAACACCCCGAGCTTTTGTACGATGTCCACCGCACCGCAGGCCGCGTCGCCGATCTGCTGCGCGAATTCGGCTGTGACGAGGTGACCGAGGGCGTCGGCCAGACCGGCGTGGTCGGCGTCATCAAGGGGCGCAGCGACACCAAGGGTCGCGTGGTGGGTCTGCGCGCCGATATGGACGCGCTGCCGATCGTGGAGCAGACGGGCGTGGAATATGCCTCCAAGACGCCCGGCAAGATGCATGCCTGCGGCCATGACGGTCACACCGCCATGCTGCTGGGCGCCGCCAAATATCTGGCCGAGACCCGCAATTTCGACGGCACCGCGGTGGTCATCTTCCAGCCCGCCGAAGAGGGCGGCGCCGGTGGCGAGGCGATGGTCAAGGACGGTCTCGTCGATCGTTGGAAGATCGATGAGTTCTATGGCATGCACAATATGCCCGGCATGCCGGTGGGCAGCTTTTCGATCCGGCCCGGCGCGATGATGGCGGCGGCGGATCAGTTCGACATCACCGTCACCGGCAAGGGCGGCCATGCCGCCAAGCCGCATGAATGCATCGACACCACGCTGACGGCGGCGCAGATCGTCGTCGCCCTGCAATCGGTGGTGGCGCGCAATATCGACCCGCTGAAGAACGCCGTCATCTCGGTCTGCGTCGTGTCGACGGATTCGACGGCCTATAACGTGATCCCGCAGGTCGTGCAGCTGAAGGGCACCGCCCGCAGTCTGGCCCCCGAGGTCCGCGACCAGTTGGAAGAGGCGATCACCCGCGTGTCCACCAACATCGCCGCCGCGATGGGGGCCACGGCATCGGTCGATTATCATCGCGGCTATCCGGTCACCATGAACGACGAACGGGCAACCGATTGGGCCGCCGACGTGGCGCGCGACATTTCGGGCGACGTGAACATGGACATGCAGCCGATGATGGGCGGCGAGGATTTCAGCTATATGCTGAACGAACGTCCCGGCGCCTATATCTGGGTCGGCAATGGCGATACGGCGATGGTCCATCACCCCGCCTATAATTTCAGCGACGAGGCGATCCCGGCGGGTTCCAGCTGGTATGCGGGCATGGTCGAGGCGCGGCTGCCCGCCGCCTGACATCGCCCGCCTGACATTGCCCGCGTGTGATGTCGCCCGCGTGTGATGTCGCAGCGGGCCTGCGCCCCGTCGCAAACATGATTGCCCTTGCCCCGCAAAGGGTTGAAATGTCGGTGGCGTTCGCGCCATCGACACATAAGGGGACCGCCAAGCCATGAAAACCTTTACCCTGCGCGTCACCTGCGCCTCGACCCGGGGAATCGTCGCGGCGATCTCGGGCTATCTGGCCGAGGCGGATTGCAACATCACCGACAGCGCGCAGTTCGACGATACCGAAACGGGGCGTTTCTTCATGCGCGTCAGTTTCCGGTCCGAAGGGGCGGCGACGCTGGACGACCTGCGGGCGGGCTTTGTCCCCATCGCCAAGCGTTTCGGCATGGAGGCCGAACTGTCCGACGATGCGGTCAAGAAAAAGGTGCTGATCATGGTCAGCCGCTTTGGCCATTGCCTGAACGATCTGCTGTATCGCTGGCGCATCGGCGCCCTGCCGATCGAGATCGTGGGCGTCATCTCGAATCATCATGAATATCAGAAGGTTGTCGTCAATCACGACATTCCGTTCCACATGATCCGCGTCACCCCCGACAACAAGGCCGAAGCCGAGGCCCGGCAGATGGACATCATCGACCAGACCGGGGCTGAATTGGTGGTGCTGGCGCGTTACATGCAGGTGCTGTCGGACCGGATGTGCCAGCAGATGTCGGGGCGGATCATCAACATCCACCATTCCTTCCTGCCCAGCTTCAAGGGCGCGAACCCCTACAAGCAGGCCTATGAACGGGGCGTCAAGCTGATCGGCGCGACCAGCCATTATGTGACCGCCGATCTGGACGAAGGCCCGATCATCGAACAGGATACCGTCCGGGTGACCCATGCGCAAAGCCCCGGCGATTACGTCAGCCTTGGCCGCGACGTCGAGGCGCAGGTGCTGGCCCGTGCGGTTCATGCCCATATCCACGGGCGCGTCTTCCTGAATGCGGCCAAGACGGTGGTCTTTCCGCCGTCGCCGGGCAGCTATGCCAGCGAGCGGATGGGCTGAGGCCCCCCGTTACGCACCAACCTGCTGTTCAGCCAGAACCCCGGCGGTATAATCTGCCGCCAAGGGCGCGATGCGGTCGTAGACCGGGGTGCGGGCGCAGATGCCCCACCACAGCCGGTAGAAGCCCAGATCATAGGCCGTGACCGACTGATGCGGGTTCAGAGGCAGCGCAGTCATGCCCTTGCGGGCCAGATGGGTCAGCACCTGCTGTTCCTGATCCGGCGTCAGTCGCCAGTGATAGGGCTTGGGGATGCGACCCGCGAAATGGATGACCGCCGCCCGCATCCGACGATCATGGCGGCTGACATCATGAAAGCGGAAATTATAGCGGTCATGGGCCTGCACATAATCGCTGCCATGGGTCAGCGAGAACAGGCCCTGATCGCCGAAGGGCAGACCCATCGGGTCATGCGCCCATTGCGCGACGTCCAGATAGGCGGCGATCGTGATCCCCTTGCGACGCAGCCTGTCCAGGTTGAGGACGATCGACCCGCTGTTGATGATCCCCCGAGAGATGCGCAGGATCCTGTCCGGCGACGCGGCACGTCCACGGGCCAAGCGGGCGGGGCCTTGGATCATCGGCGGAAGACCGGGAAACTCGCGGCAGGCGACCAGAGAGCCGCCCAGAAAGGGCTGGTTCAGGAACGGCAGCAGATCGCCCATGACAAGCGTGTCCAGCGGGTCCAGATAGATGATCCGCGTCACCTCGGCTGGCAGATAGTCATGCGCCACCAGCCACAGGAATCGCGCGCCAAAGGGCCTGCCGCCCAGCTTGCTCAGCAGGGCGAAATCCTGCGTTCCGGTGATATGGACGATGTTCAGGGTCAGGTTTTTCAGCCCGTCGCAGAAGGCCGACAGCGTCGCCAGCGTCCTTGAGTCAAGATGCAGGTGAAACAGCCAGAATTCGATCCGATCCTCTGGGTGGCTGTCCGACAAAGACAGCAGCATCACCTGCAGGACATCCGCATCATGGCCCCCGACCGAGGTCATCACATCCAGCCGCGCGGGCAGACGCGCACCGCCATGGCGGCGCGTCTGGTACAGGTCGAGGCATGCGCTCCAACCCCGGGGTATGCGGCGATAGACCCGTTTGGCCAGCGACGAAAAGGGGGACAGGCTCATGGGGCCGGGAACCGATGATAAGGACGCGGCAGCGGCGGGACCGGCAGCACGCGCATCCTGCGCAGGCCCCTTTGGGTTCGTCAAGACACGCCGTATCCCGTTGGAAACCGGTATGCCGGTTGGTCGGGACGGGGGCCGTGCCCCCATCCCCATGGTCATCGCACTATTGCGGGATCTGGGCGGTGATGCCTTCGACATAGAAGTTCATCGATTGCAGATCCTCATCGGCCGCAACCTCGCCCTCGGCCAGCCAGACCGAACCGTCGGCCTTGTTCAGGGGGCCGGTAAAGGGGTGATATTCGCCCGCGCCGATGGCGTCGCGCAGGGCCTCGGCCTCGGCCTTGACCTCGGGCGGGACGGCGTCGGTGATCTCTCCGATCACGACCTCTCCGTCACCGATCCCGGCCCAGCTGGCACCGCTTTCCCAGGTGCCGTCCAGCATCGCGCCGACCCGCTTGATGTAATAGGGCGACCATTCGTCGATGATCGAGGCGACGCGGGGGCTGGGCTTGAACGCCGCCATGTCGCTGGCCTGACCAAAGCCGATGGCCCCGGCCTGCTGGGCCTGCGCCAGCGGTGCGGTCGAATCGGTATGCTGCAGGATCACGTCGGCGCCTTCGGCCAGCAGGGCGGATGCGGCCTCGGCCTCTTTGGCGGGATCGAACCAGCTATAGGCCCAGACCACCCGCATCTGCACGTCGGGATTGACCTTGCGGGCATGGATGAAGCTGGAATTGATGCCCTGGATGACCTCGGGGATCGGGAAAGACCCGATATAGCCGATGATGTCGGATTCCGTCATCCGGCCCGCGATGGTGCCGATCACCGCGCGGCCTTCGTAGAACCGCGCGTCATAGGTGGCGACGTTGTCGGCCCGCTTGTAGCCGGTGGCATGTTCGAACCTGATGTCGGGAAATTTCGCCGCGACATTCATCACCGGATCCATGAAGCCGAAGCTGGTCGCAAAGATAATGTCATTTCCGGCCAGCGCCAGCTGGGTCAGGGCGCGTTCGGCATCCGCGCCTTCGGGGACGCTTTCGATGAAGGTGGTTTCGACGCGGTCGCCGTACTCGGCCTCGATCGCCTGACGGCCCAGATCGTGCTGATAGGTCCAGCCGCCATCGCCCACCGGACCGACATAGATGAAGCCCACCTTCAGCGGCTCGTCCTGCGCCATGGCCGGGGCGGCCAGCGCCATGATCAGCGCCGAGGCGGTGGCCAGAAGTGTTCTGCGTTGCATCGTATCCCTCTCTCAATAATCGGCTGCGGCTTAGCGCAGCGCGTGGAAATTCGTCCCAAGCGATCCGGGCGACCCGCCGCCCGCGCGCTTGCTGTATTTCTGCCGGGCCGAGATGACGACCAGAACGACGATCGTCGCCAGATAGGGCGCCATCGACAACAGCTGGACCGGCACCGCGACCCCCGCCGCCTGCAGGCGCAGCTGCAGCACGGTCACGCCGCCGAACAGCCACGCCCCCGCCAGCACGCCCGGCGCGGTCCATTTGGAAAAGACCACGATAGCAAGCGCGATCCAGCCCGCGCCCGCCGTCATGCCTTCGGTCCATTGCAGCACCGTCGCGATCGAGATGAAGGCCCCGCCGACCCCCGCCATGGCGCCGCCGAAACCGATCGCGGCGGTCCGCGTCAGCCGCACGTTATAGCCAAGCGCATGCGCGGCCTCGTGATTTTCGCCGACCCCGCGCAGGATCAGCCCCGCGCGGGACCGGTTCAGGAACCACCAGATCACCGGCACCATGATCAGCCCCAGCCAGACGATCCAGTTGATGCGCAACGGGCCTGCGGGCATGGGGGGCGCCTTGACGCCTTCGAACGGTTTGCCGAACATCGCCGCCAGTCCCAGCCCGAACAGGGTCAGCGCCAGGCCGGAGGCGACCTGATTGGCCAGAAACAGCTGCGTCAGCGACGCGAACAGCATCGAGATGACGGCCCCGGCGACGGCGGCCACCAGAAAGCCCAGAAACGGGTTGCCGGTGCCATAGGCGGCGGCGAAACCGGCCAGGGCGCCGGTGATCATCATCCCCTCGACCCCAAGGTTCAGCACGCCCGCCCGCTCGGCCACCAATTCGCCAAGGGCGGCGAACAGGATCGGGGTCGAGGCCGAGATCAGCAGCAGAAAGACGGACAGCGGATCGATCATCATGCGGTGACCCTCCGGCGGATCTGGAACCGGGTCAGCAGATCAAAGCCCAGCAGAAAGAACAGCAGCATCCCCTGGAACACCTGCACGGTGGCGGCGGGCAGCGACATGGTCAGCTGCGCCAGTTCCCCGCCGATATAGGTCAGGGCCAGCAGCAGGCCCGCCAGCAGAATGCCCACCGGGTGCAACCGGCCCAGAAAGGCCACGATGATCGCGGTAAAGCCGTATCCGGTGCCCAGCTTGTCGGTGATCTGGCCGGCGGGGCCCGCAACCTCGAACAGACCCGCAGCGCCTGCCAGCGCGCCCGACAGGCCAAGGCAAAAGGCCACCAGCGTGGTCGGGCTGACGCCCGCGAACCGGGCGGCGCGGGGCGCGGTGCCTGCGGCGCGGATGTGAAAGCCGCGGATATGGCGGCTCATCAGAAACCATGTCGCCAGCACCGCGACGGCAGCCGCGACGACGCCCCAATGCGCGCCTGTGCCGGGGATCAGTTCCGGGTTCGCGGCGGCGGGGTATTGCTGCAGATTGCGCGATCCGGGAAAGCCCATGCCTTCGGGGTTTCTCATCGGGCCGAAGGACATCCACGCCGCCACCCGCTGCGCGACATAGACCAGCATCAGCGACACAAGGATCTCGGACGCGCCGAACCAGTTCCGAAGCAGCGCCGGGATCATGCCCCAGGCCCAGCCCCCGGCCAACCCGGCCAGGACCATCGCCGGAAAGATCCACATCCCCTCGGACGGATAGGCGGCCAGCGCGACGGCGGCGCCGGTGATGCCGCCGATGATGTACTGCCCCTCGGCCCCGATGTTCCAGATGCCCGCGCGAAAGCCGATGGCCAGCCCCGAGGCGATCAGGATCAGCGGCGCCGCCTTGATCAGCAATTGCGGGCGCGAATAGGACGCGGCGGGCCCGAACAGCGGATCCCAGAAGATCGTGCGGATCGCCGCAATCGGGTCATACCCCATGATCGCGAACAGCAGCCCGCCAGTGACCATCGTGGCCAGCACGGCCATGACCGGCGTCGCGATCTGCCAGCCGTTCGAGGCCGATTGCCGGGGAACAAGCAGGATCATATGCGGGCCTCTTCCATGCCATGCGCGCCGCCCAGCATCAGGCCGATGCGGTCCAGCGTCAGCCCTTCGGTGGGGACGGGGGGCGACAGGCGCCCTTCGTTCAGCGCGCAGAAGCGGTCCGACAGCTCCAGCAGCTCGTCCAGGTCCTGACTGATGACGATGACGCCCGCGCCCTTGCGCGCCAGATCCAGCAGCGACTGGCGGACCGACGCCGCAGCCCCCGCATCGACGCCCCATGTGGGCTGGTTGACGACCAGAACGCGGGGGTTCTGCATCACCTCGCGCCCGATGACGAATTTCTGCAGATTGCCGCCCGACAGGGCGCGGGCCGGGACATGCGGGCCGGGGGTGCGCACGTCGAAGTCCTTGATGACGGCCAGCGCATAATCGCGCGCCGCCGCATGGTCGATCAGCCCGCGCCGGACCAGCCCCTTGCGGGCGCCCGCCGTCAGCAGGGTGTTTTCGGTCAGGCTGAAATCGGGCACGGCGGCATGGCCAAGCCGGTCCTCGGGCGCGGTCAAAAGGCCCGCGATGCGGCGCGGCTCGGGGCCTTGGGCGGACAGATCGGCGCCGTCCAGCGTGACGCTGCCCGCTGCGCTGCGAATTTCGCCCGACAGGGCGGCCAGCAATTCCTCTTGCCCGTTGCCCGCGACACCGCCGATGCCCAGAATCTCGCCCGCGCGCAGGGTCAGGCTGATCTCCTTCAGCGCCGTGCCTTCGGCATTGGGGGCGGGCTGGGACAGGTCTGTCACCTGCAACAGAACCTCGCCCGCCTGACGGCCCGAGCGGTCGATGACCCGCATCTGCCCGCCGACCATCATCGCCGCCAGATCGCGGGCCGAATGGGCGCGGGGATCGCAGCTGTCCACCACCTTGCCATGGCGCAGGATCGTGGCACGGTCGCAATGGGCGCGGATCTCGTCCAGCTTGTGGCTGATATACAGGATCGCGGTGCCGCCCGCCGCCAGCTTGCGCAGGGTGGCGAACAGCACCTCGGCCTCTTGCGGGGTCAGCACGCTGGTCGGTTCGTCCATGATCAGCAGGCGCGGATCCTGCAGCAGACAGCGGATGATCTCGACCCGCTGGCGTTCGCCCGCCGACAGGGTGACGATGCGCCGCGCCGGGTTCAGGGGCAGGCCGAACTCATGGCTGACCCTGGTGATGCGGGCCGACAATTCCCGCCGGGGGGGCGGGTTTTCCATCCCAAGGGCGATGTTTTCCGCCACCGTCAGCGCGTCGAACAGCGAGAAATGCTGAAACACCATCGCCACGCCCGAGGCGCGCGCCGCCCGCGGGTCGGATGGCGCATGCACCGCGTCCCCCAGCCACATCTGCCCGTCATCGGGGCGCACGAGGCCATAGATCATCTTGACCAGCGTGGATTTGCCCGCGCCGTTCTCGCCCAGAAGGGCGTGGATCTCGCCTTGGCGGACCGAAAACGACACGTCGTCATTGGCGCGCACGCCGGGATAGGACTTGCCGATCCCTTCGGCGCGAAAAACGGTCGTGTCGGTCAAATCCGGCCCCTTGTTCAGAACTTTCCCTGCTTAGCCTGCATTTCGCGGGCACGGCAATTGCGCTGTGCATCCTGGCTGCGATACTGTCCCGATCATGGCCGCAAAATCCCCCCGATTCATCCACCTTCGCACACATTCCGAGCATTCTTTGCTGGAAGGTGCCATTCCCGTAGGCAAACTTGCAAGTATTGCCGCAGAAGCGGGCATGCCCGCCGTCGCCCTGACCGACAGCAACAACATGTTTGCGGCGCTGGAATTCAGCATCAAGGCCCGCGACAAGGGCGTCCAGCCGATCGTCGGCTGTCAGGTGACGCTGGCGGCGGATGCGACCGGTCCGGTTGTCCTTCTGGCCCAGAATCAGGCGGGCTGGCTGAACCTGATGTCGCTGTCGACCTGCCTCTATCTGCGCGAGGGTGGCGCGCTGCCCCATGTCACCGTCGATGAGCTGTGCGACCGGGCTGAGGGGCTGATCTGCCTGACCGGCGGCGCGACCGGCCCGTTGGGGCAGCTGATCGCGCAGGGCCAGATGCCACGCGCGCAGGCGCTGGCCGACCGTCTGGCGGCGGCTTTCCCGACCCGGCTCTACGTCGAATTGCAACGCCATCCCGGCGCGAACGGCCAGCTGATGACCGCCGAGGCCGCGTCCGAGGCCGGGCTGATCGCGTTGGCCTATGACCGCGACCTGCCGCTGGTGGCCACCAATGATGTCTATTTCCCGAAAACCACCATGTACGAGGCGCATGACGCGCTGATCTGCATCGCCGAAAAGGCCTATGTCGATCAGTCCCAGCCCCGCCGCCGCCTGACGCCCGCGCATTATTTCAAATCGGCCGAGGAAATGGCCGTGCTGTTCGCCGACCTGCCCGAGGCGATCGAGAATACCGTGGAAATCGCCCGCCGCTGCGCCTTTGCGGTCGCCCGCCACGCCCCCATCCTGCCCAAATTCGCCGATGACGAGGTGGCCGAGCTGCGCCGTCAGGCCCATGCCGGTCTGACCGAACGGCTGAAGGTCATCCCCCATGCCGTCAGCGTCGAGGATTACACCGCAAGGCTGGATTTCGAGCTGGGCATCATCGAACAGATGGGTTTCCCGGGCTATTTCCTCATCGTGGCCGATTTCATCCATTGGGCCAAGGAACAGGGCATTCCGGTGGGTCCGGGGCGCGGGTCCGGGGCGGGGTCGCTGGTCGCCTATGCGCTGACCATCACCGATCTGGACCCCCTGCGCTATAACCTGCTGTTCGAACGCTTCCTGAACCCCGAACGGGTGTCGATGCCCGATTTCGACATCGATTTCTGCATGGATCGCCGGGAAGAGGTGATCCGATACGTTCAGAAGAAATACGGCGCCGACAAGGTGGGCCAGATCATCACCTTTGGCGCGCTTTTGTCCAAGGCCGCCGTGCGCGACGTGGGCCGGGTGCTGCAACTGCCCTTCGGTCAGGTGGACCGGCTGTCCAAGATGATCCCGGTCGAGGGTGTGAAACCCGTCAGCATCGCCAAGGCCCGCGCCGACGAGCCGCGCCTGCGCGAAGCGGCGCGCGAAGAGGTCGTGGCCCGCCTGCTGGATTACGCCGAACAGTTGGAGGGGCTTTATCGCAACGCCTCGACCCATGCGGCGGGCGTGGTGATCGGCGACCGGCCGCTGGATCAGCTGGTGCCGCTCTATCGCGATCCTGCCTCGGACATGCCCGCGACCCAGTTCAACATGAAATGGGTCGAACAGGCCGGTCTGGTGAAATTCGACTTTCTGGGCCTCAAGACGCTGACGGTGATCCAGAACGCCGTCGATCTGATCAACGGGGCAGGGCGCCCCCTGCACATCGCCGCCGATGGCCGCCAGCTGTATGACCCCACGCCCGGCACGGAAAACCAGATCAACCTGATCCCGCTGGAGGACAAGCCCAGCTATGATCTGTTCGCCAGCGCCCGCACAGTCGCGGTGTTTCAGGTGGAATCCAGCGGTATGATGGACGCGCTGCGCCGCATGAAGCCCACCTGCATCGAGGATATCGTGGCGCTGGTGGCCCTCTATCGTCCCGGCCCCATGGAGAACATCCCGACCTATTGCGAGGTCAAGAACGGCCTGCGCGATCTGGAATCCATCCATCCCAGCATCGACGACATTCTGGCCGAAACCCAGGGCATCATCGTCTATCAGGAACAGGTGATGCAGATCGCGCAGGTCATGGCGGGCTATTCGCTCGGCGGCGCCGACCTGTTGCGCCGCGCCATGGGCAAGAAGATCGCCGCCGAAATGGCCAAGGAACGGCCCAAATTCGTGACCGGTGCCGTCGCCAATGGCGTGCCCGACAAGAAGGCGGGCGAGGTCTTCGACCTTCTGGAAAAATTCGCCAATTACGGGTTCAACAAATCCCACGCGGCGGCCTATGCGGTGGTCAGCTATCAGACCGCATGGCTCAAGGCGAACCACCCGGTCGAATTCATGGCGGCGGTGATGAATTGCGACATCCACCTGACCGACAAGCTGGCGATCTATAAACGCGAATGCGACCGGATGGGGATCGAGACGGTGCCGCCCTGCGTGAACCGCTCGGCCCCCACCTTTACCGTGGGGCCGGGGCGCATCCATTATGCGCTTGGCGCCTTGAAAGGCGTCGGGATCGAGGCGATGCGCCTGATCCATGATGCGCGCTGCGGTGGCGAGGGCGGCGATCGCCCGTTCCGCGACATGCATGATTTCGCCCGCCGCGTCGACATGAAGCGCGTCGGCAAGCGGCCCTTGGAAATGCTGGCCTGCGCGGGCGCCTTCGACGGCTTGGACGACAATCGCGCCCGGGTGATGAAATCGCTGGACGGGCTGGTCGCATGGTCGGCAGCGGTGCAGGATCAGGCCGCCTCCAGCCAGACCTCTCTGTTCGGCGGGGGCGAGGATCTGCCGCCCCCCCGCCCGGCGCTGGCGGGCATCTGGCTGCCCACCGAAAAGCTGGGCGAGGAACACAAGGCCGTGGGCTTCTACCTCTCGGGCCATCCGCTGGACGACTACCTGCCCGCGCTGCGCCGGAAAAAGGTCCAGACGCTGGCCCAGATCAGTCAGGACGCGCTGCAAGGCCCGCTGGTCGCCCAGATCGCGGGCACGGTCGCGGCGCGGATGGAACGCAAATCGGCCAAGGGCACGCAATATGCCTTTGTCAGCCTGTCCGATCCCACCGGCCTTTACGAGGTGACGGTGTTTTCCGACCTGCTGAACGCCTCGCGCGACAAGCTGGAACCGGGCCAGAACGTGGTGTTGCAGGTCAAGGTCGAACCTTCGGGCGATCAGGTCAAGATGCTGGCCAATTCGGTGATGGCGCTGGAAGATGCCGTGGCCGATGCCGGCGCCGGCTGTCTGGCGGTGGAAATGCAGGGCGCCGACACCATCCCCCGTCTGGTCGAGGTGCTGACCCGCATCCGCACCGATATCGTCGTTCCCGCCCGGTCGCGCGGCCCGATCCGCCTGCGCCTGCGCGACGGCGACGATGTGATCGAGATCGAGGTTGCGAATGATGCCCCGCTGACCACCCCCGCCCGTCAGGCCCTGCGCGCCGTGCCGGGCGTTCTCGACGTGATCGAGGAATGAAGCCCCAACCCCGGGCCTTTCTTCTTCATGAAAATACCCTCGGGGGGTCCGGGGGGCGAAGCGCCCCCGGCTCGGCCTCATCCACCCTAGCCAGATGTTCGCCTTTCGTGCTAACACCGAAAAAAAAGAGGGCAGCATGAAGGTCTTGGGCATCGATCCGGGTTTGCGGAACATGGGCTGGGGGGTGATCGAGGTCGATGGCTCGCGCATCCGTCATATTGCCAACGGCGTGATCCATTCGGATGGCGCGCAGGATCTGGGGGCGCGGCTGTCGGTCCTGTTTCGCGGCCTTTGCGCCGTCATCGCGACCCATGCCCCGGACGAGGCGGCGGTGGAGCAGACCTTCGTGAACAAGGACGCCACAGGCACGCTGAAGCTGGGTCAGGCGCGGGGCGTGGCCCTGCTGGCCCCGGCCGAGGCGGGAATCACGGTCGGCGAATATGCCCCGAACGCGGTCAAGAAGACCGTCGTCGGCGTGGGCCATGCGGCCAAGGAACAGGTTCAGCACATGGTGCGCATCCAGCTGCCCGGCGTCATCTTCGACAGCCCCGATGCGGCGGATGCGCTGGCCATCGCCATCTGCCATGCCCGGCATCTGCAAAGCCGGACCCTGCGGGTGGCCCAGCCCAAGCGCGGTGCCGCATGATCGGGCGCATTGCGGGCGTGATCCTGCACCGGGCGCGCGATCAGGTGCTGATCGACGTGCGGGGCGTGGGCTATATCGTCCATGTCAGCGAGCGCACCGCAGCGGGCCTGCCGCCAGTGGGGCAGGCGGCGGCGCTTTATACCGAACTTCTGGTGCGCGAGGATCTGCTGCAGCTGTTCGGCTTTCCTACCATGCTGGAAAAGGAATGGCACCGGCTGCTGACATCCGTGCAAGGGGTGGGGGCCAAGGTCTCGCTGGCGATTCTCAGCACGCTCGGCCCCGAGGGGCTGGGGCGGGCGATCGCGCTGGCGGACTGGGCCTCGGTCCGCAAGGCCAATGGCGTGGGGCCAAAGCTCGCGCAGCGCATCGTGCTGGAGCTGAAGGACAAGGCGCCCTCGGTCATGGCGCTGGGCGGCGCGCTGACCATCGATGCGGGTGATCTGATCGGCGCGGGGGACGTTGCCGCGAGCGGAGGAGCAGAGGAACCTTCCGGTCCTTCCACGGCCCCGGCGCAAGCCACCGATGCCCGCCCGGCCAGCGCCGCCGCCCTGTCGGGGCAGGCGATGGCCGATGCGTTGTCGGCCCTGACCAATCTGGGCTATGGTTCGTCCGAGGCGGCAGGCGCGGTGGCCGAGGCGCAGGCGCGGGAACCGTCCGCGCCCATGCCCGCGTTGATCCGCGCGGCGCTGCGTCTGCTGGCGCCCAAGGACTGATGCAAGGGGTCTGAACATGGCAGGAAACGTCAAGGTCTTCATGCTGATGGCCGCGATGACCGCGTTGGTCATGGCGCTTGGCTGGATGCTGGGTGGCGCGGGCGGCGCGATGATCGCGCTGCTGATCGCGGGGGGCATGAATTTCTTCAGCTACTGGAACAGCGACAAGATGATGCTGCGCCAGCAGGGCGCGGTCGAATTGTCGCCCGAACAGGGCGGCGATCTGTATGCGATGACCGCGCGTCTGGCCGAACGGGCGCAACTGCCCATGCCGCGGCTCTATCTGCTGCCCACCGAACAACCCAATGCCTTCGCCACCGGCCGCAATCCTGAAAACTCGGCCGTGGCGGTGACCCAGGGGCTGGTCCGGACGCTGAACGCGGATCAGATCGCGGGCGTGATCGCGCATGAGCTGGCCCATATCAAGCATCGCGACACGCTGACCATGACCATCACCGCAACCATGGCGGGCGCCATCGCGATGATGGGCAACATGATGCTGTTTGCGGGCAACCGCGAGGGGCGGGGCGGCATGATCGGCAGCATTCTGGCGATGATTCTGGCGCCTCTGGCGGCGGCGATGGTGCAGATGGCGATTTCGCGGGCTCGCGAATACGAGGCCGATGCCACTGGTGCCGCGATCAGCGGCCAGCCCCGCGCGCTGGCCGAGGCGCTGCAACGGATCGCCGAGGTGGCGGGCCGCACCGTCAATCTGCCCGCCGAAAAAAATCCGGCGGCGGCGGCGATGTTCATCATCAACCCGCTGCATGCCCTGCGCGCCGACCGCCTGTTCACCACCCATCCCCCGACCGAGGAACGCATCGCCCGGCTGATGGCAATGCAGGGCGGGACACCCCCGGCCTCTGGCGTTGGCCCGGCCTCTGGCGTTGGCACC
>NZ_RQRT01000032.1 GCF_004335005.1 Paracoccus nototheniae
CCCCCGGCCGTCGCGGGACGCAATCCTAATACAACCCACCAGACGACATCGTCCCGAAATCCGTCCGCCCCGGGATCACCCGACGCTCGCCGGTCGAGGTGGTGATCGAGGTCGCGGCCCCGGCGGCAGCCTCCCATGGCAGGATCACCACGTCATCGCCAAAGCCCGAGACGACATAAGGCGCCAGCCAGTCGGGGTCCATGCCGTCGCGGAAATACTCGGCAATGACATTGGGGCCGCTGGCATCGTCGGACAGGCGCTGGCCCGTCGTGCGGTCGATCTTGACCCAATAGCCGCCCGGCGGCACCTTGAATTCCGTCCCGCCATATTCCGCCACCGCCTCGCGCATGAAGGCGTTGAAGACCGGCACGCACAGGGTGCCGCCAAAGGCGCGTTCGCCCAGGGACCGGGGCTGATCGTAACCGATATAGCAGCCCGCGACGATATTGCTGGAATAGCCGATGAACCACACGTCCTTGGCGTCATTGGTGGTCCCGGTCTTGCCCGCGATCGGCACCGGCAGATCGACGCCCGACCCCGAACCGCGCTGAACCGCGCCTTCCAGCATCGAGGTCAGCTGATAGGCGGTGACCGCATCCAGCACCCGTTCGCGGTTGGTATCGATCACCGGCCCCTGCCCCGCCGGCATCACCTGCATCGCGCAGGTGCGGCAGACCCGCTGGTCGTGGCGATAGACGGTGCGCCCGCGCCGGTCCTGCACACGATCGACCAGCGTCGGCTCGACCCGCTCGCCGCCATTGGCGAACATCGCATAGGCTGCGACCATCTTGAACAGCGTGGTTTCCTGCGCGCCAAGCGCATTGGCCAGAAACGGCGACAGGCTGTCATAGACCCCGAAATCCTCGGCATAGCGGGCGACCTGATCCATGCCGATATCGTCGGCGATCCTGATGGTCATCAGGTTCCTGGACTGTTCGATCCCGGTCCGCAGGGGCGTCGGGCCGTAATGGCGCCCGGACGAGTTCTGGGGTTCCCACAGGCCCTGCGGCGTATTGATGCGGATGGGTTCATCGACCACGATGGTCGCGGGGGTATAGTTGCTGTCCAATGCGGCGGCATAGACGAAGGGCTTGAAGGACGAGCCCGGCTGACGCTGCGCCTGCGTGGCCCGGTTGAAGACCGAGCTTTCATAGGAAAACCCGCCCTGCATCGCCAGCACCCGGCCGGTGTTCACGTCCATCGCCATGAAGCCGCCCTGCACCTCGGGCACCTGCCGCAGGGTCCAGCGCAGAAAACTGCCATCGGCGTCGCTGGTCATGGCGCGGACCATCACCACCTCGCCCGCCCCGACCAGATCGCCTGCAACCTGCGCGCGCGCGGCCAGCTCGCCGGTCTCGCGGTCCAGACGGCGGGCCCATTGCACATCGGCGGCGGGGATCCAGTGGCCGTCGGCGTCTTCCTCGATCCCCTCGATGCCGACACGGGCGTCAGAGGCGCCGACCTCCAGCACCACCGCCGGGTGCCAGCCCGGAATGTCGCGCGGCAGGCGCAGATCCCACAGCGCACCGCGCCATGCGGCCTCGTCGGTCAGGGTGGCAGGCTCGATCGTCTCGCCGGTGCCGCGCCAGACGCCGCGATTGCGGTCGTAATCCTCCAGCGCCACCTGCAGGGCCGAGGCGGCCTCGGTCTGCAATTCGGGATCGACGGTGGCGCGGATGGTCAGGCCGCCGCCAAAGAATTCCTCTTGCCCGAATTCAAGGCTCAGCTGGCGGCGGATCTCGTCGGTGAAATAGTCGCGCGGCGGCAATTCGCGCCGGAAAGACGGGAAATCGCCGTTCTGGACCGATCGCAGCGGCAATTGCGCCTCGGATTCATAGGTCGCCTGATCGATAAAGCCGTTCTGCCACATTTCGCGCAGGACGTAATTGCGCCGCTCGGTCACCCGCTCCTTGGCGGTGACGGGGTGATAGCGGCCCGGCGCCTGCGGCATGGCGGCCAGCATCGCGGCCTCGTGCGGGGCCAGTTCGGTCAGCGACTTGTTGAAATAGGTCTGGGCGGCGGCGGCGACGCCAAAGCTGTTCTGACCCAGAAAGATCTCGTTGACGTACAGCTCCAGGATCTGGTCCTTGGTCAGGGTGCGTTCCAGACGCGCGGCCAGGATCAGTTCCTTGACCTTGCGTTCGACGCTGCGGTCGCTGGACAGCAAGAAATTCTTCATCACCTGCTGGGTGATGGTCGACGCGCCGCGCACGCTGGTCCCGCCCGAGGCCAGTGCCTCATATCCCGCCGACAGGATGCCGCGCAGATCATAGCCGGGATGATTATAGAAATTCTTGTCCTCGGCACTGACAAAGGCCTGCTTGATCAGGTCGGGCACCTCGTCGATGGGCACGAAGATTCGCCGTTCCTCGGAGAATTCGTCGATCAGCTGGCCTTCGGCGGAATAGATGCGGCTGATGGTTTTCGGCGAATAGGTGGCCAGCATCTCGTGGCTGGGCAGGTCGCGCGAATAGATCCAGAAGATCCCGCCGACAGTCAGGGCCGCAAAGAACGCAGCCGTCACCACCCATGAGAAGATCGCACCAAAAAAGGACAGGATGGTTCTAAGCAAGGGGCCGGGCCTTTCGCGGGTTCGCGCCGTCTATAGCGGCGCGGGCCGCGCCGGTCAAAGCAACACTGGGTGTAAAACGATCAGTGACGCAGCAGCCCCCGCCGGGCCTGTTCGTCGCGCCACCAGCCGGTCGTGGCCTCGGCCACCGCATCGACCATGCGGGCGCGCCATTGCGGATCGGTCAGATTGGCCAGATCGGTCTGGTCCGAGATGAATCCCAGCTCCAGCAGGACCGAGGGAATATCGGGCGATTTCAGGACCGAAAACGCCGCCCCCTGAACGGGCCGCCCATGCAGCCCGATGCCGTGCAGGGCCATGCGCGAACTCAGCAGCCGGGCAAAGGCCTCGGACCGGGGCTGGGTGTCGGTGCGGGCGAAATCCATCAGCGCCATGGCCAGCGTGTCATCCTTGCCGCGCAGATCCATCCCGGCCAGCAGATCGTCGCGCGGATGACGCAGCGCCAGTTGCTGTGCCGCCCGCCCGTCGGAGGCCGGGTTCCAGACATAGATCGTGGCCCCCGCCGCCTGCCCCTGCGGCAACGCATCCGCATGCAGCGACAGCAGCAATTGCGCGCCCGAGGATCGCGCGGCGGTCATCCGATCCTCCAGCCGCACAAAGACATCGGTGTCGCGGGTCATGGCCACCGTCACGCCGCGCAGCTGCAGGGCGTCGCGCAATTCCTGCGCGAAGGTCAGGACCAGTTCGGCTTCGGTCTCGTTTCCGGCCTGCGCGCCGGGGTCGAAACCGCCATGACCGGGGTCCAGCATCACCGTCAGGCCCGGCCCACGCTCTGGTGCCTCGGGCAGATCGGAAGGGTCGGGCAGGTTGCGCAACGCAGCCGCAGCCGAGGGGCGGGGCGCGAAGTCGGCGGGCGCAACCGGGGCCAGCGACACGCGCAGCCGCGCCTCGGCCCCTTGCGTGCGCATCCCCGCACGCTCCACACGGTAGGGACCGGGCAGTTCGATCACCACCCGCGACCAGCCGCGCCGGAAGCTGCCCCACCGCACCGCCGGGGCCAGATCGCCGCCGAACAGCAGCGCGGGGTTCTGCCCGCTCAGATCGACACCTTGCAGATCGATGACCAGCCGCGCCGGTTCACCGACCAGAAAGGCGCGCCACGGAACCGGCCGGTCCAGCGCCAGCTGCAGCTCCAGCGACTCGGGGCCGAAGACGCGCTGCCACCAGCCCGCGGGCGCCGGCGTCAGGGCCGATCCGCCAAGGCTCAGCCGCGCCGGACCCTCGGCCATGGCCGGGCCGACCAGCAGCGCCAGCAGCATCAGGATCAGGGTCAGCCCCCTCATCTGGCCGCCATGAATGCCGTCAGACGGGCCAGCCCTTCGGCGATATCCGCAGTCGCGCGGGCATAGGAAAAGCGCAGCGTCCGCATTCCCCGGTCGGGATCGAAATCCACCCCCGGCGTGACGGCAACACCTGCCTTTTCAAGGATCTCTGCCGCAAAGCTGATGGAATCATCGGTCAGATGCGACACGTCGGCATAGATATAGAACGCGCCTTCGGGCGGGGCGATGCGGTCGAACCCGGCGCGGGGCAGCCCCTCCAGCATCAACCGGCGGTTTTCGGCATAGACGGCGCGGTTCGCCTCGGCCTCGGGGGTGCAATCCAGCGCGGCCAGCGCCGCGACCTGGCTGGCATGGGGCGGGCAGATGAACAGGTTCTGCGCCAGCCGTTCCACCGTGCGCACCATGTCGGGCGGCACCACCATCCAGCCCACCCGCCAGCCGGTCATCGAGAAATACTTGCTGAAGGAATTGACCACCACGACATCGTCGGTGACCTCCAGCGCGGAATGGCAGCGATCGCCGTAAGACAGCCCGTGATAGATCTCGTCCGAGATGACGGCCATGCCCTGCCGGGCTGCCGCATCCGTCAGCGCCGCCAGTTCCGGCACCGTCAGCACCGTGCCAGAGGGGTTGCCGGGCGAGGCGAGGATCAGCCCCTCGGCCTCAGGCAGGTCTTCTGGGCGGGGTTGATAGCGGTCGGCGGCCCGCGTCTGGATGCCCACCGGCGTCAGCGACATGGCGCGCAGGATCTGCCGATAACTGGGATAGCCGGGAAACCCCATCGCCACCCGGTCGCCCGCATCGAACAGCGCCGAAAAGGCCAGAATGAACGCCCCGCTGCTGCCCGGCGTCACCACCACCCGGGCCGGGTCCAGATCGACCCCGTACCAGCGCCGGTACAGATCAGCGATGCCCTGCCGCAGGGCGGGCAGGCCAAGCGCCACGGTATAGCCCAAAGGCTGTTCCAGCGCCGCCGCCAGCGCGCGGCGCGCGCCTTGGGGGGCGGGGGTGCCGGGCTGACCGACCTCCATATGGATGATGTGACGACCCGCCGCCTCGGCCCGGGCGGCGGCCGCCATGACGTCCATCACGATGAACGGGTCTACCTGTCCGCGCAGGGAAGATCGCATGGCTCTGCCTCTTGTTTTGGGCATGGTGATAGCGCGGGATGGCGCCACGCTCCAGTTCTTTGCGCGGCTTCTTTTCGCGTCACGCGGGCGTGTTCGCGCCTTTCTTGCCATCGCGCCCGCCCCGGTCCAAGCTGCGCCCGACAAAAACTGGAAGGTCTTTTCGGATGACACGCCTGACCGCCGCCCTTTTGCTGGGCGCCAGCACCGCCCTTGCCACCCCCGCCCTGTCCTTTGACATCGGCGCGATGTCCGACGATGAAAAGGCCGCCTTCGGCCAGGCCGTGCGCGACTATCTGATGGAAAATCCCGAAGTGCTGGTCGAATCCATCAACGTTCTGGACGCAAGACAGGCCGAGGCCGGGGTCGCCAATGACCGCGATCTGATCGCGGCCAATGCCGATGCGCTGTTCCAGGACGGCCATTCCTGGGTCGGCGGCAATCCCGATGGCGATCTGACCGTGGTCGAGTTCATGGATTACCGCTGCACCTATTGCCGTCAGGCCCATCAACAGGTGCTGGACGCAGTCGAGGAAGACGGCAACATCCGCCTGATCATGAAAGAATTTCCGGTTCTGGGCGAAGACAGCGAAACCTCCAGCCGCTTTGCCATCGCGGTCCTTCAGATCGCCGGGGACGACGCTTATGCCAAGGCCCATGACGCGCTGATGACGCTGCGCCCCTCGCCCACGCCCGAGGCGCTGCAGGGCATCGCCCAGGATATCGGCGTCGATGCCGATGCGGTCATGGCGCAGATGCCGACCGATGCGGTGACGTCCGTTCTGCTGGAAAACCGGCAGCTGGGCCAGACGATGGGGGTTCAGGGCACGCCCGCCTTCGTCATCGGCGACACTATGCTGCGCGGGATGCCGCAGGCCGGGGTCGGCCCGACCATCGCGCGCATCCGCGAAAGCATGTAAGCGAAAGGCCCCCGTCCCCGGGGGCCGTTCCTTTCAGACCAACGCAGCCCGAACGGCCTCGGCAAGCGGCGTGGCCGGGCGTCCGATCAGCGCCTGCAGCGTGTCGGGCGATCCGTCCAGCGCCCCTTGGGCGGCGGCGGTATCATATCCGGCAATCGCCTCGGCCAGCGGCGCGGGCAGACCGGCCTTGACCAGCACCTGTGCATAATCGGCAGGCGGCAGATCGACATAGGGGATGTCGCGCCCGGTTTGCTCTGATATCTCGGCCGCCAGATCGGCCAGCGTATAGGCGGGCGCACCGGCCATTTCATAGACCTGCCCCTCGTGCCCCTGTCCCAGCAGCGCCTCGACCGCGGCGGCGGCATAATCGGCGCGGGCGGCCCCGGCGATGCGGCCCTGCCCCGCCGATCCGACCAACGCGCCATGGGTCAGCGCGGCAGGGACGCTGCCCAGATAATTCTCGTGATACCAGCCGTTGCGCAGCACGGTCACCGACAGGCCCGATGCGGCCAGCATCGCCTCGGTCTCTCGGTGTTCACCGGCCAGCGACAGGATCGACCGGTCGGCATGCAGCACGCTGGTATAGACGATGCGCCCGACCCCTGCCGCCTGCGCCGCCTCGATCACCGCCCGATGCTGGGCCTTGCGCTGCCCGATCTGGTTGCCCGAGATCAGCAGCAGTGTCTGCACCCCCGCCAGGGCCGGGGTCAGTGTTTCAGGGCGGTCGTAATCGAACAGGCGAACGGGCACGCCCGGATCGGCCGCAGGATCGCGGGCCAGCGCGATGACGGGAAGGCCGGGCAGGCGCGCCGCCAGCCCCGCAAGGACAAGGCGGCCCAGCTGGCCGGTGGCTCCGGTGATGGCGATGGTCATGGCAGATCTCCTGTGATCGGGTCTTGCCAGATATGCGACGTGCGCTTACCAAAAGGAAGTACGCACAAAAAGGTAAGTATGCCGATGCCCGACAGCCTGACCGACCATCTGCGGCGCGGCGATCTGATGGCCGTAAACTGTCCGTCCCGCCCGGTCATGCGGGCGATCACCAGCCAATGGGGGGTGCTGATCCTGATGGCGCTGCGCGACGGCACGCACCGGTTCAGCGCCTTGCGGCGCAAGGTGGGGGGTGTGTCCGAACGCATGCTGGCCGAGACGCTGCGCCGGCTGGAGGGGCATGGGCTGGTCACCCGCGTCGCCTATCCGGTGGTGCCGCCGCAGACCGAATATTCCCTGACACCCCTGGGGCAAGAAGCCGCAGCCCATGTCGCGGCGCTGGCCGATTGGGTCGAGGTCACCCTGCCCCGCCTGCAACCCCAGCCCCAGCCCCAGCCTCAGTCGGCCGAGCTGCGGGAATAGACGTCCTCGTAGCGGATGATGTCGTCTTCGCCCAGATAGCTGCCGGTCTGCACCTCGATCAGGACCATCGGCACCTTGCCGGGGTTTTCCATCCGGTGGACGGCACCAAGCGGCACATAGATCGACTGGTTTTCCGTCACCAGCGTCACCGCGTCATCGACGGTGACCCGCGCGGTGCCCGACACGACGATCCAATGTTCGGACCGGTGGACATGGCTTTGCAGCGACAGGGCCGCGCCGGGCTTGACCACGATGCGCTTGACCTGAAAGCGGTCGGCCAGCGCCAAAGTCTCGAACCAGCCCCAGGGGCGGTGGTCGCGGGGAAAGGATTCCGCCTGCTTGGCGCGCTTGGCCTTCAGCGCCAGCACCGCCTGCCGCACATCCTGCGCGCGCGCGCGGTCCGCCACCAGCACCGCGTCCGAGGTCGCCACGACCATCAGATCGCGCAAGCCGATGCCCACCACCTGCATCTCGTCGCTGTCGGACCGCAGCAGCACGTCATGACAATCGATGGCGGTCGAATTGGCATCCGTCACCACGCCCTGATCCGAGGGCGTCTGATCCAGCGCCTCGCGCCAGACCGCGTCCCAGCCCCCCAGATCCGACCAGCGCCCGGAAAAGCGCACGACGGTCAGGTTGTCGGCCTTTTCCATGACCGCGTAATCGATCGATTTATCCTCGGCCAGCAGCCATGGGGCCTTGGCCAGCCGCAGAAAGCCCAGATCGGTCTGCGCCTGATCCAGCGACTGCCCGACCGGGTCCAGATAGGCCGGGGCATGGGTGCGGAACGCGTCGATCATCACCTGCGCCCTGAACAGGAAAATCCCCGCATTCCACAGGAAATTCCCCGCCGCCAGCATCTGCGCCGCGCGGCTCGCATCGGGTTTCTCGACAAAGCGCGCCAGAGGCTGCGGCCCCTCGCCCGTCGTGGCCAGCTCCAGATAACCATAGCCCGTCTCGGGGCGGTCGGGGGTGATGCCGAAGGTCACGATGCGCCCCTGCGCCGCTGCCTGCGCGCCCATCGCCACGGTCGCGGCAAAGCCCGCCGCATCCGGGATGACGTGATCCGAGGGCGCGACCAGCACCAACCCCTGAGGGTCGGTCTCCGCGACCATCAGGGCGGCGGCCAGGATCGCGGGGGCGGTGTTGCGGCCCGCCGGTTCGATCACGATGCGCCCCGGCGTAATGCCCGCCTGTTCCAGCTGTTCGGCCACGATGAAGCGGAAATCGGAATTCGTCATGACGACCGGCGGCGCATAGCCCGCCCCCGACAGCCGCCGGGCCGAGGCCTGAAACAGCGTCTCGTCCCCGGTCAGGGCGGCGAATTGCTTGGGAAAGCTTTTGCGCGACACCGGCCAAAGCCGCGTGCCCGAACCGCCCGCCATCAGAACCGGAGTAATCACGCTCATTCCTGTCTCCCCGCGGGTTGGCCCGCCCGATCTTGCACAATGTCGCAGCCTGCACCACCACCCAAAGGCGAGTTGCCGCCCGGCGTCAAGCCATGCCCAAGGCCCTAGCCCGAACGGTTCGCAACTTCCACCCGATCCGACGGTCCGCCCGCGCTATCGTGACCGAAAAAAGCCCCCCGGTGCCGGGGCACTGGGGGGGCCAGTCGCCACGCGTCTTCGCGCGCTTGCTGCCGCGAAAGGCATGTCCCGGTCGTTCCGCCGGGGCCTGTCGGTCGGGGCCGGGGCGCAAGACCCCGGTCCCGCCGCAAGGTCAGCTGCAGCCGCTGGTGCCGCCGCAGGTGTTGCACTTCATGCAGGTGCCATTGCGGACCAGCGTATAATTGCCGCATTCGCCGCAGGGATCGCCCTCGTATCCCTGCATCCGGGCCTTGGTGCGCAGATCCATGCCGCTTTGGAACGCCACCGCGCCTTCGGCCATGCCGGTCGCCACGGCAGCGGTCGAGACCCCCGCCTGCAGCGCCATCAGATCCTGCGGCATCCGCTTGCGCAGATATCCCGCGCTGCTGATCTGTTTCAGCATGGTCAGGGATTTCAGCTCGGACGGCTGGCGGGGCCGCCCCTCATCCTCGCCACCGCCCAGATCGTCAAAGCTGGCGCCGGTGGGCGCGACATGGGCCAGATCGGTGCGGTCCAGATAGCTGACGGCCAGTTCGCGGAACACATAATCCAGAATCGAGGTCGCGTTCTTGATGCTGTCATTGCCCTGCACCATCCCCGCCGGTTCGAACCGGGTGAAGGTGAAGGCGTCCACGAATTCCTCCAGCGGCACGCCATATTGCAGGCCCACGGACACGGCGATGGCAAAATTGTTCATCATCGCCCGAAAGCCCGCACCCTCCTTGTGCATGTCGATGAAGATCTCGCCCAGCTTGCCGTCGTCATATTCGCCGGTCCGCAGATAGACCTTGTGACCGCCGACGATGGCCTTCTGGGTATAGCCCTTGCGCCGCTGCGGCAGCTTTTCGCGGTTCGACCGCACGATTTCCTTGACGATGATCCGCTCGACGATCTTTTCGGCCAGCACCACGGCT
Source organism: Paracoccus nototheniae (assembly GCF_004335005.1). Taxonomy (GTDB): domain Bacteria; phylum Pseudomonadota; class Alphaproteobacteria; order Rhodobacterales; family Rhodobacteraceae; genus Paracoccus; species Paracoccus nototheniae. The sequence goes on from NZ_RQRT01000032.1 coordinate 9,774, forward strand.
TTTTCGTGGTTCGAGCCATGGGCCAGAACCTCTTCGGCCTCATCGTCATCCTCGACCAGCGCGGAAGCCAGCGGCTGCGACAGCTTCGATCCGTCGCGATACAGCGCGTTCGCCTTGATCCCCAGACTGTGGGACAGCTCATACGCCGCCAGCGTCTCTTCGATCGAGGCGCTGGAGGGCATGTTGATCGTCTTGCTGATCGCGCCCGAGATGAAACTTTGTGCCGCCGCCATCATACGGATGTGGCTGTCGACCGACAGATAACGTTTGCCGGTCTTGCCGCAGGCATTGGCGCAGTCAAAGACCGACAGATGTTCAGGCTTCAGATGCGGCGCGCCTTCCAGCGTCATGGTGCCGCAGACATGGTCGTTGGCGGCGTCGATCTGGGACCGGGTAAAGCCCAGATGGCGCAGCAGATCAAAACTCGGATCAGCCAGCCGGTCGGCCGGAATGCCAAGCGTGCCGCGGCAGAAATCCTCGCCCAGGGTCCATTGGTTGAAGACGAACCGGATATCGAAGGCGGCGGCAAGCGCCCCCTCGACCTTTTCGATCTCGCGCGCGCCAAAGCCGTGACCGGCCAGCGATGCGTGGTTGATCGCCGGGCAATTGCCAAGGCTGGCATGGCCCACCGCATGGCCGATGATCTCTTCGATCTGGGCCGAAGGATAGCCCAGCTTGGCCAGCGCTGCGGGCACCGACTGGTTGATGATCTTGAAATAGCCGCCGCCCGCCAGCTTCTTGAACTTGACCAGGGCAAAGTCGGGCTCGATACCCGTCGTGTCGCAATCCATGACCAGACCGATCGTCCCGGTGGGCGCGATGACCGTGGTCTGAGCGTTGCGGAACCCATGCGCCTGACCCAGGGTCAGCGCCTCGGTCCATGCCTCGCGGGCCAAGGCGACCAGCGTCTGCTCGGGGCAATTGGCCGCGTCCAGCGCGACGGGGGCGACGTTCACGCCCTCGCATTCGGTCCCATGGGCGGCGGCGCGGTGGTTGCGAATGACCCGCAGCATGTGGTCCGCGTTGCGCGCATAGCCGGGAAAGGCACCCAGTTCCGACGCCATCTCGGCGCTGGTCGCGTAAGCCACGCCGGTCATGATCGCCGACAAAGCCCCGCACAGCGCGCGGCCCTGATCGCTGTCATAGCCGAAGCCCATATTCATCAGCAGCCCGCCGATATTGGCATAGCCCAGACCAAGCGTGCGGAAATCATAGCTGCGCTGCGCGATTTCCCTCGACGGGAACTGTGCCATCAGCACGCTGATTTCCAGTGTCACGGTCCACAACCGGCTGGCATGGACATAGGCATCCGCGTCGAAGCGCCCGTCCGACCAGAAGGTCAACAGGTTCATCGAGGCCAGATTGCAGGCCGTATCGTCCAGAAACATGTATTCGCTGCAGGGGTTCGATCCCCGGATCGCCCCATCTTCGGGGCAGGTGTGCCAGGCGTTGACCGTGTCGTGGAACTGGATGCCCGGATCGGCGCAGGCCCATGCGGCATGGCCGATCTGGTCCCACAGATCGCGCGCCGACACGGTCTTCGCAACCTTGCCATCGGTGCGGCGGATCAGCTCCCACGGGGCATCTTCGCGCACGGCGCGCAGGAACGCATCCGTCACCCGGACCGAGTTGTTCGAGTTCTGCCCCGAGACGCTGACATAGGCCTCGGAGTCCCAATCCGTGTCATAGGTCGGAAATTCGATGCTGTCGAAACCCTGCCGCGCATATTGCAGCACCCGGTTGATATAGGTTTCGGGGATCATCGCGCGCTTGGCCGATTTGATCGCGGCCTTCAGCGCGTCATTGCCGGCCGGATCGGTCGCATCCGCGATATCGCCATCCCAGCCCCGGATCGCGGCAAAGATGCCGTTCAACTCGCGTTCATGCAGCTTGGACCCAGCCACAAGGCTGGCGACCTTCTGCTCCTCGATGACCTTCCAGTTCACGAAAGCCTCGATATCGGGATGGTCCATATCGCAGATGACCATCTTGGCCGCGCGCCGCGTGGTGCCGCCCGACTTGATCGCGCCCGCAGCCCGGTCGCCGATCTTCAGGAACCCCATCAGGCCGGATGACTTGCCGCCGCCCGACAGCTTTTCGCCCTCGCCCCGCAGGGACGAGAAATTGGTGCCGGTGCCGCTGCCATATTTGAAAAGCCGCGCCTCGCGCACCCACAGGTCCATGATGCCGCCATCGTTCACCAGATCGTCGCTGACGGACTGGATGAAGCAGGCATGGGGCTGGGGATGTTCATAGGCGCTGGTCGATGCGGTCAGCTTGCCGGTTTTGTGATCGACATAGAAATGCCCCTGCCCCGGCCCGTCGATGCCGTAAGCCCAATGCAGCCCCGTGTTGAACCATTGCGGGCTGTTCGGCGCGGCCATCTGGCGGGCCAGCATGAAGCGCATCTCGTCATAATAGGCCCGGGCGTCGTCCTCGGTGGTGAAATAGCCGCCCTTCCAGCCCCAATAGGTCCAGGCCCCGGCCAGCCGGTCGAACACCTGCCGGGCGCTGGTCTCGCCGACAAGACGATCCTCGGGCGCCAGCAGGGCCAAGGCGGCCTCATCGGGGACATGGCGCCACAGGAATTCCGGCACGCCCTTTTCGCGCACCGGTTTCAGCCGCGCGGGCACGCCCGCCTTGCGGAAATATTTCTGCGCGATGACGTCGCTGGCGACCTGGCTCCAGCCCTGCGGCACCTCGACCCGGTCGTTGCGGAACACGATGGTCCCGTCCGGGTTGCGGATCTCGCTGAGGGTGGTGGTGAACCCGATCTCGCCATAGGCGCCGCCGGTCTGGGTTGTGAAACGCCGTTCGATCTTCATGCCTGCCCCTGTCTTTCGTTCCTGCCCGATGCCCCAAGCCCGCCTTGGCCCGGCCCGGATGACCGGGCGCGGGCGGCAGCGGCACTGCTGCGACATAGCCTGTGGTTGGCCCCGTTCAGACCACCACATCTTGTGCCATTTCGGCGATATCGCACAAACTGACGGGGGACTGCTTCGCGATCAACAGGTTTTTTTGCAGGCCGGGATGCGGTCGGGCGTTGACAGAGGGCGCTGCGCCGCACCGACAGATTCGCGCACAGTGGCGGGGCCCCGGTTCACGCGAACCGGCAGGTCCGGGGGTTTTTCGAAGGCCGCGCAAGGCGTTGCGAAGAAGGGTTCACCGCTTGTCCACAGGCTTATCCCGCGTTCATCCCCCGGTTGCGCACAGCCGATGCAAAACGGTCACAATCGGCGGGATTCAGCCCAAGGGGGTCAGCATGCCCCGATCCGTCACGATCAGGTCCAGAGGCTGGTCGTAAGCCTCTGCCGGGATCGCGGGAAGGCGCTGAACGTCATAAGCCAGACCGATGGCCGTGACCGGTCCGCTTTGTCGCAGAAATTCCAGTGTCCTGTCATAGAATCCGCCGCCATAGCCCAAGCGGTTTCCCAGCCCGTCGAACCCGGCCAGCGGCACGATCAGCACCCGGGGCGTCAGTTCAGGTGCCGAATCGGGCGGATGCGCGGTGCCGAAGGCGCCGGGCACCAGATCGCCCCCCTGCCACCGACGAAACAGCAGCGGGCGCGCCCGGCACGCCACCACCGGCAGGACCAGCGGGCCGTCATGGGCGGCCATCGCGGGGCGGGGATCGGCCTCGCCGCGCATGGGCCAGTATCCGGCCAGCACCGCGCCCGCATAGGGGGCAATCGCCGCGATCAGATGCCGGGTCAGCGCGGCATCGTCACCGCCCCCCGCGCGCGCGGCCAGCGCCTGCGCCCGCAGGGTCGCCTTGTCGGTCACAGAAGAACCGCGGATGCCAGCCCCAGAAAGGCCATGAAGCCCACCACATCGGTCATCATCGTCACGAACGTCCCCGAGGCCAGTGCCGGGTCCGCGCCCAGCTTGTTCAGGCCAAGCGGCACCAGAATGCCCGCCAGCGCCGCCACCAGCAGGTTGATGATCATCGCCGATCCGATCACCGCCGCCAGTCCCGGATCGCGGAACCACGCCCAGGTGATCGCCGCCATGACGATGCCGAACAAGACGCCGTTGGCCAGTCCCACGATGACCTCGCGGCGCACGACGCGCAGGGCGTTGGCGCGCGACAGATCGCGGGTCGCCAGACCCCGCACCGCCACCGTCAGGGTCTGGGTCGCCGCATTCCCGCCCATCGAGGCGACGATGGGCATCAGCACCGCCAGCGCGACCAGCTGGGCGATGGCATCTTCAAAAAAGGCGATGACGCTGGCGGCGGCCAGCGCGGTGACGATATTGGTGGCCAGCCAGGGCACACGCTGGCGCACCGTCTGCATCACGCTGTCGGAAATGCTGCTTTCGTCGCCGACACCGGCGAGGCGCAGGATGTCCTCTTCATGCTCCTCGTCCAGAACGGCCATGGCATCGTCGATGGTGATGACCCCCACCAGCCGGTCGTCACGATCCACGACGGGGGCGGAGATCAGGTGATACTGGTTGAAGACATAGGCCACGTCGCCTTCTTCGGCAAAGGCGCTGACGGTGCGGAAACTGTCTTCGGTCAACTCGCGCAGGGTGGCGTCACGACGCGAGGCCAACAGGCGGCCAAGGGCGACATAGCCGGTCGGATGACGGCGCGGATCGACAAGGACAATGTGATAGAACTGTTCGGGCAGCCAGTCCTCGGACCGGATGAACTCGATGGCCTCGGCGACGGTCCAGTGTTCGGGTGCGGTCACCACTTCGGATTGCATCAGGCGACCGGCGGAATACTCGGGATAGGCCAGCGACTGTCGCACAGCGGCGGCGTCGCTGGCATCCAGCGCCGACAGGATCTGGGCGCGGTCGCCTTCGTCCATATCCTCGACCAGATCGACGACATCGTCGCTGTCCATCTCGCGGACGGCCTCGGCCACGACGCTGCGGGGCAGCAGCTCCAGCACCTCGTCGCGGATCGATTCGTCGATCTCGGACAGGATCTCGCCGTCGATCTCGTCGGAATACATTGCCAGGAACTGACGGCGCCGGGCGGGGGCCAGACGTTCGATCAGGTCGGCGATATCGGCGGCGTGCATCGGTTCCAGCGCGGCATTCAGCGCGGAGCGATCGTCGTTGTCGATGGCGGTGTCGATGCGGGCCAGCAGCTCGGCGCCGGGGCCGTAATCGTCATCGTCGCGGTCGGGGTTCTGCCCACCGGACGTCTGGTCGCTGCGCGGATGTTCGGCCATCTTGCCCCCTTTGTCGCTGAATATGGTCAGTCTGGCATCTCAGCCGTTCAGCAGGTCCAACGCGGCGCGATGCAGATCCGCCGATCCCGCCGCGATGACCTGTCCGCCCTGCGCGGCGGGTCCGCCCTGCCAGTCGGTGACGATCCCGCCCGCCGCCTGCACCACCGCCAGAGGCCCCGCGATGTCGTAAGACTGCAGCCCCGCCTCGATCACCAGATCGACCTGCCCAAGCGCCAGCAGGCCATAGGCATAGCAATCCAGCCCGTAACGCGTCAGCCGCACCCGGTCGGACACGCGGGCAAAGGCCGCAGCCTCGGCCGGGCTGCCGATTTCGGGAAAGGTGGTCAGCAGCAGGGCGCGGTCCAGCGTCACGCCGCCCCGCGCCATCAACGGACGCTCGCCGCCCGGAAAGACCAGCCGGGACTGGCCCAGCCCGCCCTCGAACCGCTCGCCCAGATAGGGCTGGTCGATCAGGCCATAGACGATGTCCTGCCCGTCCGACAATCCGATCAGCACCCCCCAGCTGGCCGCGCCGCACAGAAAGGCGCGCGTACCGTCGATCGGGTCCAAAATCCATGTCAGGCCGCTGCTGCCGGGGGTTGCGCCATATTCCTCGCCCAGAATGGCGTCATCGGGGCGGGCGTCGGCCAGAACCTCGCGCATGGCGCGTTCGGCGGCGCGGTCGGCCTGGGTCACCGGGTCGAAATCGGCGGGGCGCTTGTTGTCGGCAGCAAGATCCGCGTTGCGGAACCACGGCAGAATGGCATGACGCGCGGCGTCGGCCATCTGATGCGCGGTGCGGATGATCTGCGCTTGGTCCAGCATAGAGGCCCCCTGTCGTCCCGGTCGCGCCGGTGTAACCCGGACGGCAGGAAGGGGCCAGCGCTGTCAGAATGGCTGTCGTCCGACGGTCACACGTCGCAGGACGCCAGCAAGGTCAGTCGCCGCCTGCCGGTCGTGGCAGTCAGGCCGCGTCGGACAGAACCCGGGCCAGTTCAAAGATCTGGCGGCGCTGCGCCTCGGGCATGCCGTAATAGGCGCGCACCAGCTGCAGGGCCTCTTTATCGGCAAAGATGTCGCCTTCGACGACGCCCTGCAGATCGGCATCCTGCAGACCTTCAAAGAAGAAGCTGACCGGAACGTCCACCGCCTGCGCGATATCCCACAGGCGCGATGCCGACACACGGTTCATCCCGGTTTCGTATTTCTGGATCTGCTGGAACTTGATCCCGACCTTGTCGGCCAGCTGCTGCTGGGTCATCCCGATCATCCAGCGACGGTGGCGGATACGCTTGCCAACATGAACATCAACACTATGCTTCATCACTCTTCCCCCTGCAATCATGAGCGGCAGTAACCCGGCAGGGCACAATTTTCGAGTGTCAAGTTGAGTGACCAGTCAGTTTCTGCCCAAAAGGACAGGTCCGGACGCTGTCCGGTAAGCCATCCCGCCGGGCCGTTGACATGGCAGGCCATGCTGCGACCCTACAGTTCAGTTTCCCCGGAGGACAGATGAGCCAGATGATTCGCGCCGCCCAGATCCTGGCCCTGGGGCAGGAACCAGATGTGGTCACGATCCCCGCGCCCGTCACGGGACCGGGTCAGGTGTTGCTGCGCATGTCCGCCGCCGCGCTCAATTTTGCCGACCTGCTGCAGGCGCAGGGCCAGTATCAGGAACGGATCGACCCGCCCTTCGTGCCGGGGCTGGAGGGGGCGGGCACCGTGATCGCCTGCCCGCCCGATTGCGGGCTGGCACCGGGCATGCGGGTGGTCGTGTCGGCTCCGGGCACGCTGGCGCAGGTGATCGCCGTCGATCCGGGCGCCGTGCAGCCCATCCCCGATGCCATGAGCATGGAACAGGCCGCGGGGTTTCAGGTGGCTTATGGGACAAGTCATCTGGCGCTGACCGGGCGGGCGGGGCTGGCCGCAGGGCAGCGGCTGGTGGTGCTGGGGGCGGCAGGCGGCGTCGGGCTGACGGCGGTGCAGATCGGGGCGGCGCTTGGGGCCAAGGTCATCGGCGTGGCCCGCGGCGCGGCCAAGCTGGCGGCGGTGCGGGCGGCGGGTGCGCATCAGGTGATCGACAGCAGCGCCTGCCCCGATCTGCGCGCAGCCCTGCGTGATCTGGGCGGCGCGGATGTCGTCTATGACCCGGTCGGCGCCGAACCGGGCGAGGCGGCGTTCCGCGCCCTGCATCCCGGCGGGCATTTCCTGTCCATCGGCTTTGCCGCCGGACGTCCCCCCGCCCTGCCGCTGAACCACGCTCTGGTCAAGAACATCACCATCCACGGTTTCTACTGGGGCGGCTATCGCAGCCTTGCGCCGCAGGCTTTGCGCGCCAGCATGCAGGGGCTGTTCGACCTCTTTGCCGCCGGACGACTGGACCCGGTGGCGGGCGACACCCTGACGCTGGACCGCATCGCCGAAGGCTACGCCCTGCTGCGTCAGAGGCAGAGCATCGGAAAGGTGGTCATCACCCTGTGAACGGCACCGATTGACACAGGATCGGCATTGAAATGCACGACGTTTCCCCCGATATTACCAGCATAGTCGGGCCAGTCCCGACACGACCTCAAGGGGAGACTTCGATGGCAGATTACAACACGTACCGTACCGCGCAGGGCGTCGGCACCCGCCAGGCGGTGGTCGATCAGGGCCTGCGGGCCTACATGAACAAGGTTTATGGGCTGATGTCGGTCGGCATGGGTGTAACCGCCGTGGCCGCATTCGGCATCTCGACCGCGGCGGTGACGTCCACGGGCGAGCTGACCGGCCTTGGCGTCGCGCTTTATACCTCGCCCCTGAAATGGGTGATCATGTTCGCGCCGCTGCTGATGGTCTTTGCCTTCGGCGCTGCGATGAACCGGCTGTCCGTGACGGCAGCGACCGGCATGTTCTATGCCTTCGCCGCGCTGATGGGCCTGTCGATCAGCTCGATCTTTCTGGTCTATACCTCGGTCTCGATCGTGCAGACCTTCCTGGTGACGGCCATCGCCTTCGCCGGTCTGTCGCTCTATGGCTATACGACCAAGAAAGACCTGTCGGGCTGGGGTACTTTCCTGATGATGGGCCTGATCGGTCTGATCGTCGCCTCGATCGTGAACATCTTCATTGCCTCCTCGGCCATGCAATTCGCGATCTCGGTCATCGGCGTGCTGATCTTTGCCGGCCTGACCGCCTATGACACGCAGAACATCAAGAACACCTATCTGCAGATGTCCGGATCGGACGCCGATTTCATCGGCAAATCCGCGATCATGGGGGCGCTGCGCCTCTATCTGGACTTCCTGAACCTGTTCATGTTCCTGCTGCAGTTCATGGGCAACCGCGAATAATCGACGCGATACCCCGACATGGAAAAGGCCCCCGATCCGGGGGCCTTTTTTCATGGTCGCGATCCCAAGGCGGATGCGTCAGGCCGCAGCCCGCTGCACCAACCCCGAGGCCGCCTCTGCCGCCAGCTCGAAGCTGCGCAGACGGGCGGTGTGATCATGGATCTGACCGGTCAGGATCAGCTCGTCCGGGCGATAGCGGTCCACCAAAGCCCCCAGTTGATCGGCCACCTGGTCCCGCCCGCCGACAGCGCTGATGCGCAGCGAATGATCGACCGCCTGACGCATCCCGGCACCGATCTCGGCATCGATGTCGCGCACCGGACGCGGCAGCTTTCCGGGCTGGCCAGTCCGCAAACGGGCAAAGGCCAGCTGCATGGTCGTGCGCAGATAGGCCGCCTCGCCCGGATCGTCGGCGGCAAAGACATTCGCCGCCAGAATGGCATAGGGCTTGCTGTTCCAGCGCGACGGCCGGAACCGCTCTCGATAAAGGGTCAGCGCCCGCTCCAGATCATCCGGGGCGAAATGGCTGGCAAAAGCATAAGGCAGGCCCAGATGCGCGGCCAGCTGTGCCCCGAACAGGCTGCTGCCCAAGATCCAGACCGGAAGGTTCGTCCCCTCGCCCGGAAGCGCGCGCACCGCGGCACCGGGCCGCTCGGGGCCCAGATAATCCAGCAGCTCGACCACATCCTGCGGAAATCTGTCGGCCATCGGATCACGGCGCAGCGCCCGAACCACGGCCCCGTCACCGCCGGGCGCCCGGCCCAGCCCCAGATCGATGCGGTCGGGAAAAACGGTGGCCAGGGTGCCAAAGGCCTCGGCCACGGTCAGGGGCGCATGATTGGGCAGCATGATGCCGCCCGCGCCCACGCGGATGGTCCGCGTCGCCTGCGCCACCAGCCCGATCAGAACGGCGGTCGCCGCACTGGCAATGCCCGGCATATTGTGATGCTCGGCCAGCCAGAAGCGGTGATACCCCCAGCCCTCGGCGCGCTGCGCCAGATCGATGGTGTTGCGGATGGCGTCCTGCGCCGTGGACCCTTCGGGCACCGGCGACAGATCGAGAAGGGAATATGGAAGATGCTGTGTCATCCCCAGCATCTAATCCGCCCGCCCGGTTTTGCAATGACCCCGGATGCCGGGAAGACCCTCCCCGCCCTGCATTGGTCCCGAAATATCCTCAGGGGGTGAATTGGCCGGCACGGCCAAGAGGGGGCGCGAGCGCCCCCCGCCCCCCTCAACGCATCCCGTCAGCCCATCTTGCGCAGATAGGTCCAGGTCGGCACCCGCGCACCCCGCGCCACCGACCAGCTTTCAGCATCCCCCAGATAGACGAAGCCGCAATTGGTCAGCACCCGCGCCGATCCCGGATTGTCCTGAAACGCCTCAGCGAACAGGGTCCGGGCGCCATGCGGATTGGCCGCAACCAGCGCCGCCACCGCCTCGGTCGCAAAACCGGTATTCCAGAACCCCGCCCCGACCCAGAAGCCCAGCTCAGATTGCGCGCCCTCCATCCGGGTCAGCGAGACGACGCCCAGCAACTCGTCCAGACTGGAACCCGAACCATCGATGGCCCAGACATCCTCGGTCCGGTCCGCCGCCAGAGCGCGCGCCACGAAACTCTCCGAGGCTCCGCGCGGCAGAGGGTGCGGGATCGCCCGCGTGCCTTCGGCCACCCGCCGGTCCGCCGTATAATGCGCGATCATCCCGGCATCCGACGCGCGCAGCGGGCGCAGCATGAACCGCTCGGTTTCAATGACCGCCTGTGTCGCGGCCCCGGCCATCACGGGCTTCAGATCATCCAACCGGCTTCCCTCCCGCATGGGTGCAGACATCACCATGTTTCCTCCCCCGGAAAACGGATCCTTAAAAAATTGATGCTTGAAACGGCTTGGGGGACCGGCTCTCGCCGATCCCCCTTAACATCGAAATGTTACGCTTGGGTTACTCGGCAGCTTCCAGGCTGGCGGGGATCACCGAAATAAAGGTGCGGCCCTTCAGACCCTTCTTGAAGGTGACGTGACCATCGGTCAGCGCGAACAGGGTGTGATCCCGGCCCATGCCGACATTGTCGCCCGGCCACCAGGTGGTGCCGCGCTGGCGTGCGATGATGTTGCCCGCGATTGCGGACTGGCCGCCGAACAGCTTGACGCCAAGACGGCGTCCCGCGCTGTCGCGACCGTTGCGGGAGGAACCGCCTGCTTTTTTATGTGCCATGGGTCGTTCTCCTTACGCGTCTGCGGCGTCTTTGGCCGGTTTCTTGGCTTTGGCCGGGGCGGGGGCCGGGGCCTCCTCGACCTTGGTGCGGGCGCCGACGGCGGCTTTCACGCCGGTCTTGTCCGCACCCGCGTCCAGCACCTCGGTGACACGCAGCAGCGTCAGCTGCTGGCGGTGTCCGCGGGTCCGCTGCGAGCTGTGCTTGCGGCGGCGCTTGACATAGGTGATGACCTTGTCGGCCTTGATCTGCTCGATCACGGTGGCCTGCACGCAGGCCCCGACAACCAGAGGCGCGCCCAGGGTCGATCCGACCATCAGCACATCATTGAACTGGACCGTATCGCCAGCGGCGGCATTCAGCTTTTCAACGCGCAGGACGTCGCCCGCCTGCACCTTGTATTGCTTGCCGCCCGTTTTCAGAACTGCGAACATCGCGTCTTCCCTTGTCATCCGCGTCCTGTGGCCCCTGCCGCGTCGGCAGATGTTTCCGGGTCATTCCCGCCGTCGGACTGCGCACCCCGTCAAAGGGTGTCATTGAAATAAAATCGACCGGCCACGGGCAGGTGCCCGGCCGGTGACAGGCGTTTCGCCGATCCAAAGCCCCAAGTCAAGTCCCGCCACCCGCTTTCGCGCATCCTGCGCAACTCAAAGCGGAACCCTCGCAGCCCAAACCGGCTTGTACCCAGCCAGAGACAGGATCCGGTTCCCCATATGCAACGCTTTTCTTGTCCCCATTGCGGGACGCGCGCCTATTTCCACAATCTCACATGCCCTTGCGGGCGGGATCTCAGCTTCGATCCCGTCGCCATGGCCATGTCGACGGTCGACCCGCATTGCGCCAATCGCGACACGATCGGCTGCAACTGGTCAGCGCCCGCGCCGGGCACGTTCTGCCGCTCCTGCGCGATGTCGCAGGTCGTGCCGCGCCTGCATGTGGGCGACAACGAACGCCTCTTGTCGGGGGCCGAACGGGCCAAGCGATGGGTGCTGGCCAATCTGGCGCAATGGGGCTGGTTCACGCCAGACGATCCGGGCCGCCGCCCGCATTTCCTGATGCTGTCCGAACATACGGGCGGCCGCGCGCTGCAGATCATCATGGGCCATGACAACGGCGAGATCACCATCAACGTGACCGAGGCGGACGAGCTGATCCGCCTCAAGCGCCAGCTGGATCTGGGCGAACAATACCGCTCGATGGTCGGTCATTTCCGTCACGAACTGGCGCATTTCCTGTTCGACCGCCTGTCGGAATCCAATCCCGACTTCCCGCCCGCCTTCCGCGCCCTATTCGGCGACGAACGCGCCGATTACGCCGAGGCGCTGCGCCGCCACTATGCCGAGCCCCATGACCCGGGCGATGATTACATCACCCCCTATGCCACCGCACACCCGCACGAGGACTGGGCCGAAACCGTCGCGCATCTGCTGCATCTGGTCGACTTCACCGACAGCTTCGTCAGTGCCGGCCTGTCCATGCAGGGCGTGCCCGCCGATTTCCGGCCCTATCTGGAAACCGACACGGCCCGCCTTCTGGGCGTCGCCGCCGAGGTCGCGGTCGCGGTGAATGACATCAACCGCGCGCTGGACAATACCGACCTCTATCCCTTCGTTCTGACCACGCCGGTGCGCCACAAGATCACCTTTGCCCATGGCTGGCTGCGCGACCACCTGAACCGCGCCGACACACCCGAACTGCGCAGCGCCTGACCGCACAGGCTTCATCTTGGCAAAAATATCCCCGCCGGAGGCATCCCCAGGACGCCACCGGCGCAAGGCCCGGCAGAAGACGCGGCCTCAGCCCGCCGCCTTCTCCTCCAGCCCCATCCATTCCTCTTCCGCATCCGCCAGGACCGCCTGACGCTCGCTCAGCGCCATGCTGGCCTTGTTGAACTTGGCCGGAGAGGTGGCGAACAGCTGCGGATCCGCCATGAACTCGGTCAGCTTGGCGATCTCGGCCTCCAGCCGGGCAATCAGGGCGGGCAGTTCCTCCAGCCGGTGCCGTTCGGTAAAGCTCAGACCGCCCTTGGCGGATTTGGCGGGCGCCGATGCGGCGCCTGCAGCGCGTGGAGCAGAGGCCACAGGCTCTTCGGGTGGGGTTTCGCCGCGTTGCGCCTGATAATCGCTCCAACCGCCTGCATAGACGGTGGCGCGGCCGTCGCCCTCCATGGCGATGGTGGTGTCTGCGACGCGGTCGATAAAGTCGCGGTCGTGGCTGACCAGCAGCACGGTCCCGTCATATTCGCCCAACAGATCCTGCAACAGGTCCAGCGTCTCGACATCCAGATCGTTGGTCGGTTCGTCCATGACCAGCAGGTTCGAGGGTCGCGCCATCAGCCGCGCCAGCAGCAGACGCGCCTTTTCGCCGCCAGACAGGCTGCGCACGGGCGCGCGGGCCTGCGCATCGTCGAACAGGAAATCCTTGAGATAGGCCACGACATGCTTGGGCTGGCCCCGCACCATGACCTGATCGGCCCGCCCCGAGACACGCATGTCGGGATCGCCGGTCAGCGATTCCCACAGGGTCTGGTCGGGGTTCAGCGCCGCGCGGGCCTGATCAAAGACCGCGATGTCCAGATTGGTGCCCATCTGCACCGTGCCCTCGTCGGGGGCAATCTCTCCGGTCAGCATCTTGATCAGCGTCGTCTTGCCCGCGCCATTGGGGCCGACAAAGGCGATGCGGTCGCCACGCTGGATGCGCAGATCGAAGGGCCGCAGGATCACCTTGTCGCCAAAGGCCTTGGAAATCCCCCGCGCCTCGACAACCCGCTTGCCCGAGGTGGTGCCGCTGTCGAATGCCATCGCAGCCGTGCCCTGACGGCGGATCTGGCTGCTGCGTTCGGCGCGCAGATCCGCCAGCGCGCGGACGCGGCCCTGATTTCTCTTGCGCCGGGCGCTGATCCCCTCGACCGCCCACCGGGCCTCGGCCTTGATCTTGCGGTCCAGCTTGTGGCGGGCGTCATCCTCGGCCGACCATGTGGCCTCGCGCCATTCCTCGAAACCCTCGAAGCCGCGTTCCTGACGGCGCACGGCGCCGCGGTCGATCCACAGGGTGGCCTTGGTCAGGCGGCGCAGAAAGGCCCGGTCGTGGCTGATCAGCACGAAACCGGCGCGGGTCTGGGACAGATGCTCCTCCAGCCAGCCGATCGCCTCGATGTCCAGATGGTTGGTCGGCTCGTCCAGCAGCATCAGCTCGGGCGCCTGCGCCAGCAGCCGGGCCAGAGCCGCGCGGCGCCGTTCGCCGCCCGATGCGGTGGCCACGGGCCGGTCGGGGTCGAATTTCAACCCCTCGGCCGCCATGTCGACGCGGTAATCCTCGCCCAGCTCCAGCCCGTCGCGGGCGAAATCGCCAAGCGTTTCGAACCCGGCCAGATCGGGATCCTGTTCCATATAGCCGGTCGAGACGCCGGCGGACAAAACGATCTCGCCCCGGTCGGGTTCGACAAAGCCTGCCATGACCTTCATCAAGGTGGATTTGCCCGATCCGTTGCGCCCGACCAGCGCGACGCGGTCTCCTGGCTGGACGTTCAGCGAAAGACCGTCAAAAATGGGATCACCGCCATAGGTCAGCGAGATTTCGGAGAGTTGCAAAAGGGGTGTGCGTGCCATGCCCGCGCCCTAGCGCGCCCGCCGCGCGCGGTCAATGCGTCGCAGCGCAAGGCTGCCTTGCGGGCCTTTTGATGGCGCACAAAAGATTGACAGCTTTGGTCGGAATTGAGACAAGACGCCAAATATCCGACCAAAGGAGTCTACCATGCGTCCCGTCATCCTCGCCTCGCTTCTCAGCGCCACCGCCCTGCCCGCTTTCGCGCAAGAGGTGAACGTCTATTCGCACCGTCAGCCCGAGCTGATCCAGCCGCTGATCGACGCCTTCACCGCCGAGACGGGCATCCCCGTCAATGTGGCCTTTGTCGACAAGGGCATGGTCGAGCGTCTGCAGGCCGAGGGCGATCGTTCCCCCGCCGATCTGGTCCTGACCGTGGATGTCGCCCGCTTGGGCGAGGTCAAGGACGCGGGCGTGCTGCAGGCGGTCGAAGACGAGGCGCTGGACGTGATCCCCGCCGGTCTGCGCGATGACGACAACCAGTGGTTCGCCCTGACCACCCGCGCCCGCATCGTCTATGCCAGCAAAGAGCGCGTGGCCGATGGCGAGGTGACCACCTATGAGGATCTGGCCGATGCGAAATGGGAAGGCCGAATCTGCACCCGCAGCTTTACCAATGATTACAACGTCGCCCTGACCGCCGCATTCCTGGCCCATCACGGCGAGGAAGAAACCCTCGCCTGGCTGGAAGGCGTCAAGGGCAACCTGGCCAAGCGCCCCGAGGGCGGCGACCGCGATCAGGTCAAATCGATCTGGGCGGGCGAATGCGACATCTCTCTGGGCAACACCTATTACATGGGCGCGATGCTGAAGGATGACGAGCAGAAGGACTGGGCCGAGGCGGTGCGCATCGTGTTCCCGACCTTCGAGGATGGCGGCACGCATGTGAACGTGTCGGGTATGGCGATGACCGCCTCGGCCCCCAACCGCGACGCGGCGCTGCAGCTGATGGAGTTTCTGGTCGGCGACGAGGCGCAGCAGATCTATGCCGAAACGAACAACGAATTCCCCGTGAAAGAGGGCGTCGCGCCGTCCGAGCTGGTCGCCAGCTGGGGCGAGTTCACCCCCGACGATCTGAGCCTGCCCGAGATCTCGGATCTGCGCCCGCAGGCGCTGGATCTGATCGAGCGGGTGAACTTCGACGGCTGAGGGCTGGCACGGCAGGGGGGCAAGGCAGAGGGGGGCCAGCCCCCGTCAGCCAGCGGTTCTTGAACCGATGGCGCACCGCTGACTGACCCCCCCGGGATATTTCCGCCAAGATGAAAGGGCGGCGCGGAGTTCAGAAAAAGGCAGGAAGGGCGCAGGCGGGGGCTTGCGCCTTTTTCATGGCTGGCGCACAAATTCGCGCTTGAGGCAGACAAAAGGCACAGAATGGCGCGCAAGATCATCATCGACACTGATCCCGGACAGGATGATGCGGTGGCCATTCTGCTGGCGCTGGCCTCGCCCGAGATCGAGGTTCTGGGCGTCGTCGCGGTGGCCGGGAATGTACCGCTGGCGCTGACCGAGGTGAATGCGCGCAAGGTGGTCGAACTGTCGGGGCGGCGCGACGTGCCGGTCTTTGCCGGCTGCGACCGGCCGCTGGCCCGCGCGCTGGTGACGGCCGAGCATGTGCATGGCAAGACCGGGCTGGACGGAATCGAACTGCCCGCGCCGGACCTGCCGCTGCAGGCGCAGCATGGGGTCGATTTCATCATCGGGACGCTGCGCCGGGAGGCGGCGGGCACGGTCACGCTGGTGGCGATCGGGCCGCTGACGAATATCGCCGAGGCCTTTCGCCGCGCGCCCGACATCGTCGCACGGGTGGAACGCATCGTTCTGATGGGTGGGGCCTATTTCGAGGTGGGCAACATCACCCCCGCCGCCGAGTTCAACATCTTTGTCGATCCCGAGGCCGCCGCCGCGGTGTTCGGGGCCGGTGTCCCCCTGACCGTCATGCCGCTGGACGTGACCCACAAGGCGCTGACCGACCGGTCCTGGATTGAGGCGATGCGCGCCTTGCCGGGGCGTTGCGGGCCTGCCGTGGCGGGCTGGACGGATTTCTTCGAACGCTTCGATACGGCAAAATATGGCAGTCTGGGCGCGCCGCTGCACGATCCCTGCACCATCGCCTGGCTGCTGCAGCCAGAGCTGTTTTCAGGCCGCGAGATCAATGTCGAGATCGAGACCGAGGGACGCTGGACCACCGGCATGACGGTGGCCGACTGGTGGCGGGTCAGCGGTCGCGCGTCCAACGCCCTGTTCCTGAAGGATGTGGATCGCGACGGGCTGTTCGCGCTGCTGCTGGAGAGGATCGCCCGCCTGCCGTGAAACCCGCCTGGCCCTGAGACCCGGCGCGGCTTAGGGCTGCAGGGGCGCAGGGGTGGTCGATGAGGCGTCGGCATCCGGCTGACTGGCGTCGGGCTGGGCCCCATCCGTCTGGCCCTCAGCCGCCGCGCCCCCATCCGGCTGATCCCCATCCGGCTGATCCGCACGGGGCGAGGCGGGCAGCGGCACCACGCCCTCGCCATTGCCGATGCGGTCGTCCAGCGCCGTGATCAGCTGTTGGGTCACGTCGATGGCATCCAGCGAGACAAAAACCGTGCGCCGGTCCAGCACCGCGACGGCGCCGCGGTCGGACATCATCTGACCCATCACCGGCAGGGCTTCGCGGAAGAACGCGGCGCGGTCGGCCTCGGCCCAGGCATTCAGATCCTGCACCGCCTGTGCGCGCTCGCGGCGGATCGTGGTGGCGCGCAGGTCGAAATCCTCGGCCAGACGGCGGAAATCGGCGGCGGGCAGGGTCGCGCGCTGTTCGGTCAGGCGTTGTTCCTCGGTGGACAGCAACTGGGTCAGACGCTCGTTTTCGGCGGCCACCCCCTCGCCCTCATCCTCCAGCCGGGTCTGGGCGCGCAGCCCCCAGGCCGAGGACAGATAGAGCAGATCCAGATCCAGCGTCAGAATCGGCGCCCGTTCCCCTGCCGCATCCGGCGTGGCGATGGTGCCATTCGGCAGGGCCGGACCGGGGGCGATGGGCACGATCCCCGGGCCGGGCAGATCGGCAGGCGCGTCGCCCAGGGGCTGCTGCGCGCTGGCTGGCGGCGCGATCAGCGCCGCAAGCATCAGCACCCAGACAGACGTGCCCCCGAAAGCCGTGACAGCCCGCAGCGGCATCAGAAATTCGTCTGGATCGTCAGGTCGAAGTTCTGTTCGATATCGTAATCCTCCTGCCGCAGCGCATGCGAGAAGTTGAAGCGCAGCGGTCCGATGGGCGTCGTCCAGAAAATCGAGGCGCCGACCGAGGCGCGCACCGACATGGCGTCATCGACCGCCACGCCATCCGTGCCGATGGTCTGATCCAGACCCCAGAGAGAGCCGACATCGGCGAACAGACCGCCCTGAATGCCATATTCCTCGGGCAGGCCGATCGGGAACTGCGCCTCGGCGCGGGCGGCCCAGTAATAGTTGCCGCCCAAGCCGTCCTGGTTCTCGGCTGCCAGATCGCGGGGGCCAAAGCCGTTCGGCTCGAACCCGCGGATACGGTTTCCGGTGCGGAAGCGGTCCAGAATCCAGGTCGAATAATCGCCATAGCTATAGATCGCCCCGGCCTCGAATTCGCCGCGCAGGGTCACGCTTTCGCGCCATGCGGTGCTTTCGACGCCCGCCAGTGCGGTGGTGGTGATCGTCTTGGTATCGCCGCCCGCGCCCGCGAAATCCTGCGAGAAGCGGAACCGATAGGCGGTCAGCGGGTCCAGCCCGGTCCGGCGGCTGTCCCAGTTATAGGTATAGCCAAAAGCCGAGGTAATGCGCGAACCTTCCTCGGCCTGCAGCAGGGTCGAGCTGTTCTCGGTCACATTGCTCAGATCGTCTTCGCCGATGCGATAGCGCAGCTCGATCCGGGCATTCTCCGAGATGGGGAATTCGATCGACGGCTGGATGCGGATCGTGCGGGTGTCGAAATCGGAATTGAGGCTTTCGGTCTCGTTATAGTTCGCGGCAAATCCGAACCGCAGGTCGCGGCCCAGAAAGAACGGTTCGATGAAGTTGATGCCCGCCGCGCGGTCGCCGCTGGCGGTGGAGACCTGCAGACCAAGCGTCTGGCCGCGTCCCAGAAAGTTCCGCTCGGTCAGGCCGATGTTGAAGCCGACACCCGAGGCCCGGCCATAGCTGGCGCCAAGCGACAACGAGCCGGTGGGCTGTTCCTCGACATTGACGCCGACGATGACCTGATCGGGGGCGCTGCCCTGCCGCGTCTCGACCTGCGCATCGGTGAAATAACCAAGCGCGCGGACCCGTTCGGCGGAATTGCGGATTTCGCGCGGATTGAAGGGATCGCCCTCGACCGTGTTGAACTGGCGACGGATCACCTGATCCAGCGTCGTGGTATTGCCCTCGATATCGATCCGCTCGACGAAGACGCGTTCGCCACGGGTCAGCGCGAAAGTCAGATCCAGCGTCTGGTTCTGCGGATTGCGGGTGATGCGCGGTTCAATATTGACGAAGTTCAGGCCCTGCTGGATGGCGATGGTTTCCATCCGGCGGATCGACGTGTCGATGATCGAGGGGTTATAGACCCCGCCCCGCCGCACCCGGTTCTGTTCGGCAAAGGCCGACGCATCGACGCCGGGAATTTCCGACACGGTATCGACGCGCCCAAAGCGATAACGCGGCCCTTCCGAGATGTTGAAGGTCACGAAGAACGCATCACGTTCGCGCGCGACCTCGGACGCGGTGCCCTGAACGCGGAAATCGGCATAGCCCTGCGAGCGATAGAAATCGGTCAGCAGGCGTTCATCCAGCGGGATGCGTTCGGGGGCAAAGGTGTCGCGGCGGATGAAGGTGCGCAGCAGGCCCGCCTGCTTGGTCTCCAGCACGTTGCGCAGCCTGCGGTCGGAAAAGGCGCGGTTGCCAACGAAACCGATTCGTTCGATTTCGGTGACGTTGCCTTCCTGAATTTCAAAGACCAGATCGATGCGGTTGTTCGAACGGCGGATGATGCGGGGATCGACGCGGGCGGCCAGCCGCCCCTCGGCGGCATAGGTCTGGGCGATGGCCTGCGCGTCCTGTATGGCCTGGCTGGGCTGATAGACCCGGCGCGGCTGGCTCCGCACGATCTCGGCCAGGCGCTCGTCGTTCAGGCGGCGGTTGCCTTCGAAGCTGATCTGGTTGACGATCGGGTATTCGCTGACGCGCACGACCAGCTGGCCACCCTGCGGGACCAGTTCGACCGTCTCGAACAGGCCCGAATTCTGCAGGCGTTGCAGGGCGTCGTTGATCTGGCCGGGGCTGACATCCTGTCCCGTCGGCAGATCCAGCGTGGACAGAACGGCGCCGCTTTCGATCTGCTGATTGCCCTCGACCCGGATATCGCCAAAGACCACCGCCAGCGCCGGACCGGGGATCAGCCCGACCGGCACCGTGATCGCCAAGGCCGTCATCAGCGCCACGGCGCCCTTGCCCAGTTTCCGTTCCATCGAAAGCCCCTCTTGATTCCGGCCTGCACGCGCCCTGTTCGGGCTGTCGTTTTGCCTAGTTCTTTGCCTGAACAGGGCGGGCCTGTCAAAAGCGCATCCGCATCACGGGCAGAAAAGATCGTTCGTGAGTCCGAAAATCATCAGGCTCAGCACCGCCGCCATGCCGATGGCGGTCAGCAGGTTCAACGCCTTGTCCGACGGCGGACGTCCCCGCACGGCCTCGTAGGCGTAAAACATCAGGTGGCCGCCATCCAGAACCGGGATCGGCAACAGGTTCAGAAACCCGATGGCCGCCGACAGGACGGCGATCCACCACAGGAAATTCGCCCAGCCCGCGCTGGCCGCCTGCCCGGTGCTTTCGGCGATGCTGATCGCGCCGCCCAGATTGCAGGTGCCGATCTGACCCGAGATCATCGCCCACATCCCCGTCAGGGACGAGGTGATGATCCCCCAGGTCTGGCGGGCGCCGATGCCAAGCGCCTCGAGCGGACCGGCGCTGCGGGTCTGGGGCGTGAAATAGCTTTCGCCCCCCGTCACCCCGATCAGCCAGCGCTGTTCGAACCCGCCGCCATCGGCAGGCAGATCGGACAGTTTCGGGCGCAGGGTCACCTCCCGCTCTTCGCTGCCTGCGCGCCACAGGCGCAGGGACAGGGGCGCCCCCTCGGCGGCCTCGACGGCCTCGCGCATCTGGGTGAACCGGGCGACGGGCTGGTCGTCGATGGCCAGAACCACATCGCCCGCCCGCATCCCGGCCTCGGCCGCCGCACTGCGCGGCGCGACGCCGCCGATCCGGGCGGGCATCGGGTCGGGACCGATGACCGTCAGGGTCCGGCCGTCGCGTTCGACCTGCCAGTCCTGCTGCGAGGCAGCGGGCAGGCTGTCGATGGCCGCGCCGATATCGCGCCAGCTTTCGACGGGCGCAGTTCCCAGCCCCACGATCCGGTCGCCGGGCTGCAAGTCGTTCACGATGCCCGGGGGGGCATCCGTGATGGTGCCGACGCGCACCTCGTCCAAGGCCACGCCCTGCACGATGGCAAAGCCGCCAAAGACGATGATCGACAGCACGAAATTGAAGACCGGCCCGGCCAGAAGCGTCGCGAACCGCGCCCAAAGCGGGGCGCCCTGCAACGTCTGGCGCCGCAGCGCCGGATCGACGGCCCTGCCCGGCCCGGCGCTGGCGGCATTGTCATCGCCGAAGAACCGCACATAGCCGCCCAAAGGCAGTGCCGCGACCTGCCAGACGGTTCCCCGTCGGTCGCAGCGCGAAAACAGCCGCGGCCCGAAGCCGACCGAGAACACCTCGGCCCGGATGCCGGACCAGCGTCCGACGATGTAATGTCCATATTCATGGACCGTCACGATCACGGCCAGCGCGACCACAAAGGCCGCCAATGTCCAGAGCGTGCTTGTGGTCTGGGCGATCATGTCGATCATCGGGCGGCCTTTCGTCGGGCAAGACCGTCCCAATAGAGAACGGTCGGCAGATCGTCGGGGTCATGGCCAAAGCCCGCCTCGCCCGACAGGGCGGTCAGGGTGGCCTCGACCCGGGGGGCCATGTCGGTGAATCCGATGCGGCCCGCGATGAAATCATCCAGCGCCTGTTCCTTGGCGGCGTTGAAGACCGCACCCGCCGCACCGCCTGCCGCCATGACCTCGCGCGCCAGACGCAGCGCGGGCCAGCGGCCTTCGTCGGGGGTGCGGAATGTCAGGCTGCCGATGGCGGCCAGATCCAGCAGATCGACCGGCAGGGGGCGACGTTCGGGCCAGTGCAGCGCATAACCGATGGCATGGCGCATGTCGGGCGCGCCCAGATGGGCGATGGTGCCGCCGTCATGATGGGTGACCATGGCGTGAATGATCGATTCGGGATGGACCAGCACCTTGATCCGCGCCGCGTCCAGACCAAAAAACTCTTTCGCTTCGATGACTTCCATGGCTTTGTTGAACATTGAGGCGCTGTCGATGGTGATCCGCTGCCCCATCGCCCAGTTGGGATGGGTCGAGGCCTGGGCCACCGTCGCCGCTGCCAGCCGTTCCAGCGACCAGTCGCGGAAGGCCCCACCCGAGGCGGTGATCGTCACATCCTTGACACTGTCGAGGGTTTCATTGCCAAGCGCCTGAAACAAAGCGGAATGTTCGCTGTCCACCGGCAGGATCGTGGCCCCCGCCCGCGCCCCCGTCCGACGCAGCAGCGCGCCCGCGCAGACCAGCGATTCCTTGTTGGCCAGCGCCAGAACCCCGCCCTGCGCCAGCGCCGCCAGACCCGGCGCCAGCCCCGCCGCGCCGACGATGGCCGACAGCGTCCAGTCGACGGGGCGGGCGGCAGCCTCGATCAGCGCAGCCTCGCCTGCGGCAGCCTCGACTCCGCTGCCCGCAAGGGCTGCGCGCAGGTCGTCCAGCAGATCCTCATATGCGGTGACGGCGATCTCGGCGCGCAGATCGCGGGCCATCTGCGCCAGACGCGGGATGTTGCGCCCGCCGGTCAGGGCGACGGGGTGATAGGCCCCGGCGCCCCCCGCATGACGGATCAGATCGACGCCGTTCGCGCCGACCGAACCGGTCGCGCCGAAAATGGAAATGCGTCGCATCGGTCAGTTCACCACGGGCAGGCTGGTCACAATCCCGATCACCATGGTGGCAAGCACCGCGCCCGTCACTGCGTCAAAACGATCCATGAAACCGCCATGCCCGGGGATCAGGTTCGAACTGTCCTTGACCCCGGCCCGGCGCTTCAGCCAGCTTTCGGCGATATCGCCCATCTGCCCGGCGAAACAAACCAGCGGCGACACCCAGATCAGCGAGGCATCGCCCTGCCCCGCCATCCACAGGGCCGCGCCCAGCAGGCAGGCCCCGATCCAGCCCGCCACCGTACCCGACCAGGTCTTTTTCGGGCTGAGCGAGGGCCAGAATTTCGGCCCCCCCAGCATCCGACCAAAGAAATAGCCGAACGTGTCCGAGATGATGATCACCCCCATCAACCACAGCACGAAATTCAGCCCGAAGGCCTCGCGGAACACCACCAGCTCATAGGCGACCAGCAGGATGGCGGTGCCGAACAGGGCATAGGTGATCCGGTCCTGCGCCTTGGCGCCTGGCAGACCCAGCAGGATCGGCAGCAGCAGGGCCAGCCATGCCAGCGGGTGAAATTCGGTCAGTGCCAGCGCCTGCGACACGCCCGCGATGGCGGCCAGCGCAATCGGGCGGGACCGGCCGAACAGGGTCACATGGCGGGCCGGGTTCTTCCAGCCGGTCATCGCCGCCAGTTCCCAGAAGGTGATCGCGGAGATCACCGCCATCGCCAGCCGCAGCCAGATCCCCTGCGCCACGGCCAGCATCACGCCGATGCCCAAGAGCACCAGCGTCGAGGCCACGCGCCGCGACAGATCGGACCATTTGCCGGGTCCGGCGCCGCGGGTGATCCGTCCCTCGCTCATGTGCCGCCGAAGCGCCGCTCGCGCATGCCGAAACGATCCAGAATCGCGCCCAGATGATCGGGCGTGAAATCCGGCCACAGCGTCGGGGTGAATTCATATTCGGCATAGGCCGCCTGCCAGGGCAGGAAATTCGAGGTCCGCGTCTCGCCCGAGGTGCGGATGACCAGATCGGGATCGGGCTGGCCCGCGGTGTCCAGACAGGCCTCCAGATCGGCCTGCGTCGGGGTCTGGATCTCGCCCTGCGCAATACGTTCGGCCAGCCTGCGCGAGGCGCGCAGCAATTCGTCCCGCCCGCCATAATTGATCGCGACGGTCAGGTTCAGGCGCGTATTCCCTGACGTCCGCGCCTCGATCGAGGCCATCAGATCCTGTAGCTTGCTGTCCAGCCGATCGCGCCCGCCGATAAAGCGCAGACGCACGCCCTCGGCGGCCATGCCTTCCGCCTCGTATCGGATATAGCGGCGGAAAATCTTCATCAGACCAAGGACTTCCTCGGTCGAACGCCTCCAGTTCTCGGTAGAGAAAGCATAGACGGTCAGCCAGTCGACCCCCAGTTCGGGGCAGGCACGGACGATCTGCTTGACCCGTTCGGCGCCCCGGCGGTGCCCGACCAGACGCGGCCAGCCGCGTTCGGTCGCCCAACGACCATTGCCATCCATGATGATGGCGACATGACGGGGACTGGTTGTGGTCCCCGATACCGCCGTTGCGCCCCGAGCCAGTGCCATGCCCCTCAGACCTGCATGATTTCGGCCTGCTTGGCCGCCAGCGCCTCGTCGACCGACGCGATCATGCGATCGGTCAGGGACTGGATCTCGGTCTCGTACAGCTTCTGGTCATCCTCGGGCATGCCATTGGCCTTGCCCTTCTTGACCTGATCCATGCCGTCGCGGCGCACGTTCCTGACGGACACGCGGGCGCTTTCGGCATATTGGGCGGCGACCTTGGTCAGCTCGCGGCGCCGTTCCTCGTTCAGCTCGGGAATGGGCAGCATGATGATCGTGCCGTTCAGCTGCGGATTGATCCCCAGCCCGCTTTCGCGCAGGGCCTTTTCGACCTTGCCGACCATCGCCTTGTCCCAGATGTTGATGGTGACCATGCGCGGCTCGGGCACGTTGACGGTGCCCAGCTGGTTGATGGGCGTCATCTGCCCATAGGCATCGACCTGCACCGGGTCGATCATCGAGGCCGAGGCCCGGCCCGTCCGCAGGCTGGAAAATTCGCCGCGCAGGCTGTCCATCGCGCCTTTCATGCGCCGTTCCAGATCGTCGATGTCGATTTCGATGTCCTCAGCCATGCCGGACCGCCTCTGATTTGAATTTTTTTCGCTTGTAACCACAATGCCGCAGCTTGGCAAAGCCTTTGCCTGCACATTCGGCAACCCGATGACGCAGACGTTTGCCTAGGATGCGTCGCGCCTGCCCCCGGCCCTGTGTTCGTCGCCTGCCGCCCGGTCATCGGTCGCGGCCATCCGTTCCTCGATCGCCGTCAGACGCGCCAGAACCTGATCGCGATAGGCCTCGGTCGCGGCGGTTTCCTCTTCCTGATGGGCCTCCTGCATCGAATTCACGATCAGACCGACCACAAGGTTCATTACTGCGAAGGTCGTGACCAGAATGAAGGGCACGAAAAAGATCCACGCCTGCGGATAGACCTCCATCACCGGGCGCACGATGCCCATCGACCAGCTTTCCAGCGTCATGATCTGAAACAGCGAATAGGCCGAGTTGCCCAGATCGCCGAACCAGTCGGGAAAGGCGCCGGCAAACAGCTTGGTCGCCATCACCGCGAAGATATAGAAGATGATCCCCATCAGCAGGAACACCGACGCCATGCCCGGCAGGGCCGACAGGAACCCCTCGACCACCCGGCGCAGGCGGGGCGTGACCGACACGATCCTGAGCAGCCGCAGGATGCGCAGCGCGCGCAGCACAGACAACCCCTGCGTCGCCGGTGCCAGCGCGATGCCCACCACCACCAGATCGAAGATGTTCCAGCCGTCGCGAAAGAATCGCGGCCCGCGTGCGAACAGCTTCAGCCCGATCTCGACCACGAAAATTGTCAGGCACAGCGCATCCAGCATCAGGATCAGCGAACCGAATGACGCCATGACCGTGCGCGATGTCTCCAGCCCCAGAATCAGGGCATTGAACAGGATGACGCCCATGATGAAGGCCTGGACACGGGGTCCGTGAATGGTGGCGTCGACGCGCGCGCGCAGGGTCATTGGGGTGGCCTCAGTGATGGACGCGGGTATAGATGCCGCGACCTTCCAGAATCGACCGGAAGCCGCCGGGCGCATCCAGCGAAAAGACGATGATCGGCAGCTTGTTGTCCCGCGCCAGTGCAATCGCCGAAGCGTCCATCACCCCCAGATGTTTCTGCAGGGCCTCGTCATAGCTAACCGTGTCATAGCGCTTGGCATCCGAAAATTTGTTCGGATCCTTGTCATAGACGCCGTCCACCTTGGTGCCCTTGAAGATCGCCTCGCAGGTCATTTCCGAGGCGCGCAGCGTCGCCGCCGTGTCGGTGGTGAAATAGGGGTTTCCGGTGCCTGCGGCAAAGATCACGATGCGCTTCTTTTCAAGATGGCGGATGGCGCGGCGGCGGATATAGGGCTCGCAGACCTCGTCCATGCGGATCGCGCTGATCACGCGGCAATGCAGGCCCCGGCCTTCCAGCGCGGATTGCATGGCCAGCGCGTTCATCACCGTGGCCAGCATCCCCATGTAATCGGCGGTGGTGCGTTCCATCCCCTGCGCGCTGCCTTGCAGGCCGCGAAAGATGTTGCCGCCGCCGATGACCATGCAGACCTCGACGCCCATCGCCTGCACGGCCTCGACCTCGCTGGCGATGCGGGCGACGGTGGGCGGATGCAGGCCATAGCCCTGATCGCCCATCAGCGCCTCGCCCGAGATTTTCAGCATCACGCGGCCATATTGACGGGGGGTCTCGGTGGTCATTGGGGGCTCCTGTCGCCGGTCGCTTTCATCGCGCCGTTAAATGTCGCAAAAGGGCGGCCGGATCAACTGCCCGGATGCCCCATGCTGGACCCCGACCTGACACAGATCGACGCCACGCGCCACCTGCTGATCGCGGGACCGACGGCCAGTGGCAAATCGGCGCTGGCGCTGGCGGTCGCGCAGGCACAGGGCGGGCTGGTGGTCAATGCCGATGCATTGCAGGTCTGGTCCTGCTGGCAGGTGCTGACCGCCCGTCCGACGGCGGCCGATCAGGCTGTGGCGCCGCATGCGCTGTACGGTCATGTCACGCCGGGACAGACCTATTCGGTGGGCGACTGGCTGCGTCAGGTGGCGGGCCTGACCGGGCAGCGGCTGATCGTCGTGGGCGGCACCGGCCTTTATCTGACCGCCCTGACCCAGGGGCTGGCCCAGATCCCCGCCACGCCCGCCGACCTGCGTCTGCAGGCCGATGCGCGACTGCGGATGCCGGGCGGGCTGGCCGCGATGGTGGCCGAACTGGACGCGCCCACCCGCGCGCAGATCGACCTGCAAAACCCCGTCCGCGTCCAGCGCGCATGGGAGGTCTGGCGCGCCACCGGGCGCGGCATCGCCGATTGGCAGGCCGAGACGCCGCCCCCGCTGCTGGCCGCCGCCGATTGCCAGCGCATCGTGATCACCAGCGACCGCGACTGGCTGGCAACCCGCATTGCCAGCCGCTTCGACACGATGCTGGCGCAAGGCGCGCTGGACGAGGCTCGCGCGATGCTGTCCCTCTGGGTTCCCGGCGCCCAATGGGCCAAGGCCATCGGTGCGCCCGAACTGATCGCCCATCTGCAGGGCGATCTCAGCTTGGCCGATGCCCGCGACCGGGCCGTCATCGCCTCGCGCCAATATGCAAGGGCGCAGCGGAAATGGTTCCGGATCCGCATGCGGGACTGGCAGATGTGGCAGACAAGCAACTTTGGATTGCATCGCGCGCCCTGATCGCGAAACCTGACAACCATTAATTGTGTTTTAACCTTGTGTCGCAATAGTTCGCGCATGGGGTGTCTTCCTGCGCCCGTCACCCGCAACGCCGATCGGACCCGGAACCTATGTCGCTTTGGGATCGCACCGACTGGAAGGGGGGATTTCCCTTCTCTCCGACGCGCCTCAGGCCATACGGCCCGGGCCGTGCGACAGCGACCGGTCAGGCCGTAACCGCCGCCACCATCCCCGACGATGGCATCGCCCCGCTGCCTTGGCGCGCGGGCATCGCGCCTTTGGGCCGGGTGGTGGTGCCCGACGCGCTGACCGTGCGGGTGGCCCCCGCCTCGCGCCGTTTCGCGCCCCGCCGTGCCAGCCTGCGGCTGATCCCGCTCGAGGCTTTTGCATGGGGTGGTCCGGCCGATCTGCGCGGCAGCCCCGCCCTGCCCCGCACCCGGCCCGATCATGTGCTGATCTGGGTGGCGTCGGGGCGGATGCGCCTGCAATTCCCGCGCCGGGACGTGGTGCTGGGGCCGGGCGATGTGCGCTATATCCCGGCGGGCACCGCCTTCACCGCCCGGCCTCTGTCGGGCGCCGGGGGGCATGTGCTGATGATCGCGCCGGAACTGACCGCCGATCTGGACCCGGCTTTGCCCCGGACCATGATCGCAGGCTGCGTCGGCGCTGGCGCCACCGCGTTTCTGGTCACCCTGCGCGATCTGGTGGACGAGGCCGCGCGCAGGCCCGATCGCGCCGCGCTGAGCTGCCATCTGAACCTGCTGTCGCTGCGCCTGTCACGGCTGGAGCCCGAACGCGACCATTGCCCCGGGACGCCACAATCCCCACCCGACCGACCGCTGGTCGAGCGCTTTCTGGCGCTGGCCGCGATCGAGATGGGGACATGGCGCACGCTGGCCGATCTGGCGCAGGATCTGGACACGACCCTGACCCAGCTGGACCGCGCCTGCCATCAGGCCCGGGGCCGCCGCGCGGTCGAATTGCTGCACGAGCTGCGTCTGGAACGCGCCGCTGAACTGCTGCGCCACACCGACCGCCCGACCGCGCGCATCGCGCAGGATCTGGGCTATGCCAGCCACACCCATTTCACCCGCGCCTTCGTCACCGCCACCGGCCGGACGCCCGAGGCCTTCCGCACCCAGATGCGCACATCCTGATCCCGAAAAGCCCCGCCCCTTCTTCTTCACGAAAATATCCTGCAGGGGGTGAGGCGCGCCCGGAAAAAGGTCCGGTGGACCTTTTTCAGCGCCGAACGCCCGCGCGCGGGCTGGGGGGGACGCAAAGTCCCCCTGCCGTCGCGGGACGCAAGCACCCCGGCGTCAGTCCTCGCCGAACGCCCCGCCCAGATCCTCGCCCAACGCCTCGCGTCCCTTGAACCCCGTCGCCACCACGAACTTCTCGGATGAATCGCTGCGGCTGGCGGGGGGCTTGACGTTCACGACCTTGGTGAACCGCTTTTTCAGCAGGGTCTGCATCTCGACCTCGGCGCCGCCCGCCAGAACCTTGGCGACGAAAGTGCCGCCCGGCTCCAGCACATCGAAGGCCAGCTGCGCCGCCGCCTCGACCAGAGCCACGATGCGGATATGGTCGGTGCCCTTATGCCCCGAGGATGAGGCCGCCATATCCGACATCACCACATCGGCGGGCCCGCCCAGCCAGCCCTTGACCAGATCGTCGGCGCCTTCGGACAGGAAATCCAGCACATGGATCTCGGCGCCCGCGATGGGATCGACCTCCTGCAGATCCAGCCCCAGCACCCGACCGACTTTCTTGCCCGATTTCTCGCCAAGTGCGTTCACCCGCGCCACGGCGACCTGACACCAGCCGCCCGGTGCGCAGCCCAGATCGACGACGCGGGCGCCGGGCACCAGAAAGCGGTACTTGTCGTCCAGTTCCAGGATCTTGTAGGCCGCCCGCCCGCGATAGCCCTCGCGCTTGGCGCGCACCACATAGGGGTCGTTCAGCTGCCGTTCCAGCCACAGGGTGGACGACAGTTTCCGCCCCTTGGCCGATTTCACCCGCACCCGCAGATCGCGGGCGCCCCGCCCGCTGGTCTTGCCGTCCCGGCTTGTCGGTGTCTTCGTCATCTCATGCCACTCCGTTCAGGCCGTCCGGCGTCAGCACCCCATCGCGCACCATCTGGGCGTAAAGCAACCCCTCTCGCAGGCCGCGATCGGCCACGGACAGCTTATTGGTGGGCCAGACGCGCATCAAAGTCTGCAAAATCGCCGCCCCCGACATGATCAGCGCATGGCGTTCGCGCCCGATGCGTGGATCCGTGCGCCGACCTTCGGGGCCAAGCTGCAGATAGGAATGGATCACCCGGTCGATCTGATCGCTGGTCATCTCCAACCCGTCCACCTTGGTCCGGTCATAACGGCGCAGGCCCAGAAAACTGGCCGCGACCGTGGTGACCGTCCCCGAAGTGCCGATGATCTGGAACCCCTCATCGGGCGATCCGTCGGCATAGGGGGTGAAATTGGCCAGCGCCTCTTCAAAGAACCAGCTCATCAGCGCGAACCGGCCCTGATCGTCCTCGACATCGGAAAACTGGTCGCGCAGCGTCGCCACGCCCAAAGGCACGCTGATCCAGTCCACGACCCGCGCGCCGCCGGGCTGCGGATTGCCGAACCCCTCGGACAGCCGCATGATCGCGCGCGGCCGTTCCTTGGGCTCGACATCCTCCAGATCGATCCAGACCAGCTCGGTCGAGCCGCCGCCGATATCGACGACCATCAGCGTCTCGGTCTTCTGGCTGACCAGAGGCGCACAGCTGATCACCGCCAGCTGCGCCTCTTCCTCGGAGCCGATAATCTCGATCGGCAGGCCGGTCTCGCGCCGGATGGTGCGCAGGAAATCGCGGCTGTTGCGCGCCCGCCGGCAGGCCTCGGTGGCCACCAGACGCATGTTGACGACCTTGTGCTGGTCCAGCTTGCGCTTGCAGACCTGCAGCGCATGCACGGTCCGGGCCATCGAACTGCGTGACAGCCGACCCGAAGCCTCCAGCCCCTGACCAAGCTGAACCGGCTTGGAGAAGCTGTCGATGACCTGAAACTGACTGCCCGTCGGACGGGCAATCAGCATCCGGCAAGAATTGGTCCCAAGGTCCAGCGCAGCATAAAGCGGCCCTTCCCCGGGATGTCGGGTGCCCGACGGTTCGACCGTATTTCTCGGGACCGCGTCCGCACCCGCAGGACGCTTGGGCGTCATGACACACGCCCTCCGATGACAAGTTGCACAAAAGGTAACCTGCCCGGGGGCGCCGTTCAAGGGGCGGCGGTGGTCGCACCATCGCGCACACCCCGCCCAAGGGGGCCGCGATCCACCCCGTGCGGTCCCGCTTGACGGCACCGCAACGGCGCGGCAAGCAGGTTCGATGATCGACATCCGCCCCGTAGCCCACCCGATCGGAAGGATCCTGACCGTTCTCGGGCTGTTCATGCTGGCGCCGATGGCGGTGGACTGGTGGGCCGGCGACCCGCATTGGGTGGTCTTTCTGGAATCCGGCATGCTGACGGTGGTCACGGGCGTGATGATCTCGACCGCGACGGCGGGGCGGTATGACCATCTGAGCCTGCATCAGGCCTTCCTGCTGACCTCGGGGATCTGGCTGGTCCTGCCCCTGTTCGGATCGCTGCCCTTCATGCTGGGCGCACCCGATGCCAGCTTTACCGATGCGATGTTCGAATCGATGTCGGGCTTTACAACCACCGGCACGACGGTCTTTCCGCAGCTGGACGATCTGGCGCGCGGCATCCATCTGTGGCGCGCGATCCTGCATTGGGCCGGGGGCCTTGGGATCGTCGTCGTCGCGATGGTCTTTCTGCCGGTCATGAAGGTCGGCGGGATGCAGTTCTTCCGGTCGGAAGGCTTCGACACGCTTGGCAAGGTTCTGCCCCGCGCCGGAGAGATCGCGGGCCAGATGACCCAGCTGTATCTGATTCTGACAGGGGCCTGCATCGTCACCTATCTGCTGCTGGGAATGACCGGGTTCGACGCCGTCGTGCAGGCCTTCAGCACCGTTTCGACCGGCGGGTTCTCGAATTACGACGCCAGCTTCGGCGCGTTTCTGGGGCCTGCGGAATGGGCGGCCTGCGTGTTCATGATCCTGGCCTCGATCCCGTTCATCCGGATGGTGCAGCTGATGCGCGGGCAGGCGCGTCCCTTGTGGCGCGACACGCAGGTGCGGGCCTATCTGCGCTGGATCGCCTATGCCTGCATCATCATCCTCGCGTATCGGATGCTGTGGCTGGGCCAGACCGGCCACCCCGAGGAAATTTTACGAGAGACCGTATTCAACACCATCTCGACTTTTTCCGGCACCGGCTTTGCCTCGACCGACATGACGGGCTGGGGGCATCTGTCGCTGACGGTGCTGATCATCTGCGGGCTGATCGGCGGCTGCACCGGATCGACGGGCTGTTCGGTCAAGGTCTTTCGCTATCTGGTGTTGTTCGAGGCCGTCCGCGCCCAGATCCGCCGCATGCATTCGCCCCACCGCGTCTATCCGCTGCGCTATGACGGCCAGCCGCTGGATCAGGACGTGGTCGATTCGGTCATGGCGTTTTTCACGCTGTTCTTTCTGACCTTTGGCCTGCTGATCGTCGGGCTGTCGCTGACCGGGCTGCATCCGCGCACGGCCCTGACCGCCGCATGGACCGCCATCGCCAATATCGGCCCGGTCTGGGGCCCCGAGATCACCAGAAACGGCTCGATCGCCGAATTCCCGACCTCGGCCAAATGGCTGATGACCTTTGGCATGTTTCTGGGCCGGTTGGAGCTGGTGTCGGTGCTGGTCCTGCTGCTGCCGCGGTTCTGGCGGGCCTAAGGCATCAATGGTGCGTCAGAGGCAGGCGCGTCCGGGGTGGGCGTCGCCGATCCGGGCACGGCAGCGGCGGGCGCCGGGGCGGCCTCGTTCACGCCGGGTGCGTGGCGGGTCAGGCTGTCGCTGATCTCGGCCAGAATGCGGGTCTGGGTGGCGGGATCCGAGGCGGGCCAGATCAGCACAAAGCCCTCGGCCCGGCCATCGCGGACCCAGCCCTCGGCGGCGCCGATATGGACATCATTCGTGCCGCGCAGGGTGACATGGCCCCGCCGGATGCTGCGTTCGGGTGCGGGCACCCAGCCAAGCGCCGTGACCAGCCCGGCCAGATCCAGCAATTCCTGTTGCCCGCCCGGCTGGCTGAACAGGATCATCGCCGCCCCGGAACCGTCGCGCGGCCCATAGATCGACAGCGCCCGTTCCGCCCGGTCGAATTGTAGCGCCTGCATGGGCGCGGTGACCGTCAGGCCGGTGGGTCTGTCGGGCAGGCTCTGCAACCCCATCTCGGCCTGCCATGCGCTGCGATGTTCGATCAGCAGCCGCAGCGCCGTGCCCGGATCGGTCGAGGCGCGGCCTTGCGCGATCTGCGCCTGAATGGCGGCCCGGGTCATGGGGCCGTCGGTGCCGTCGATCTCTCCGGCATAATGGCCCGCCCATCGCAGGGCGCGCTGCACCTCGTCCAGCGGCGGCAAGGGTTGGGGGCCGTCGGGATCGGACAGGCCGGGGGCCTGACCCGCATCCAGCGCTTGTCCCAGATCGGCGGCATCGACCAGCATCGCATCGTCGGGGATCAGGTCGGCCCGCGACAACACCGGCAACCAGGCCTGCCCGGCCGCATCGCTGACCGGGCCAAGCGCCACGGCGAACCAGCCATCGGGCAGGGCCCACAGCCCGGCTTCGGGGAACTCCTCGCGCGTGCGGGTCAGGGCGGCCTCAGCCTCGGCCCGCTCGGCAAAGGATTCCAGCCGCAGAAAGCCGGACGGGGCGGGCGGCGCCGGGGGGGCAACGTCGGGCGCGCCTGCCGTATCCATCGCGGGCCGTAGCGCCCCGCCACCGTCGCCCACAGGCGTCAGCGCGGTGCCCGCCGGGGGCACGCTGACAAAACTGTCGGCAGGCACCTGACCCGCCGCGCGCAACTGCCGCAGCCGCGCCTCGGCCCCGGCCGCGTCCAGCGGCCCAAGCGCGATGCCGGTCCAGCCGCCCGGCAGCGCCAGCGTCACCACATCGTCGAACCGTTCGGCCCATCCCTGCGCCGCCGCAGCCGCCTCGGGGCCGCGCCTGGCCTCCAGCCGGATCAGCGCATCCTGCGCCAGCGCCGCGCCCGGCATTGCACCCGCCAGGAGCCCGGCCAAAAGCACCGCCGCCACGCGCCCCATCGCGATCGTCCTGCCCGTCATCTGCCCCTGCCCCCCGTTGGTCGCGGGATCGCTGCCCGCTGCCCGGCCTTTATTGACCCTGTCCCACCGCGCGCCTAGAAGACGCGGGCGCCCTGCCCCCGATCTACGCAAAAGGATGCCCCGATGACCAGCCCCAACCGACCCCGCAGCTTTCAGGAGGTCATCCTGCGCCTCCAGACCTATTGGGCGGCACAGGGCTGCGCCATCCTGCAACCCTATGACATGGAGGTCGGCGCGGGC
Source organism: Paracoccus nototheniae (assembly GCF_004335005.1). Taxonomy (GTDB): domain Bacteria; phylum Pseudomonadota; class Alphaproteobacteria; order Rhodobacterales; family Rhodobacteraceae; genus Paracoccus; species Paracoccus nototheniae. The sequence continues at coordinate 43,400 of NZ_RQRT01000032.1, forward strand.
ACGTTTCACCCGGCGACCACGCTGCGCGCCCTTGGGGGCCGGTCCTGGGCTGCGGCCTATGTCCAGCCCTCGCGCCGTCCGACCGACGGGCGCTATGGCGAGAACCCCAACCGGTTGCAGCATTACTATCAGTTTCAGGTGATCATCAAACCCTCCCCGCCCGATCTGCAGGATCTGTATCTGGGCAGCCTGCGCGCCATCGGGCTGGACCCGATGGTCCATGACGTCCGCTTTGTTGAGGATGACTGGGAATCCCCCACGCTTGGCGCATGGGGCCTGGGATGGGAGGTCTGGTGCGACGGGATGGAGGTCAGCCAGTTCACCTATTTCCAGCAGGTCGGCGGCCATGATTGCAAACCCGTCAGCGGAGAGCTGACCTATGGGCTGGAACGGCTGGCCATGTATGTGCTGGGGGCCGAACATGTCATGGACATGCCCTTCAACGCCCCCGACGCGCCCATCCCGCTGAGCTATGGCGACATCTTTCGCCAGACCGAACAGGAATACAGCCGCTGGAATTTCGATCAGGCCGACACGGACATGCTGTTCCAGCATTTCAAGGATGCCGAGGCCGAATGCGCCCGCATCCTGACCGCCGATCCGACCGACAGCGCCGGTCGCACCATCCCGATGGCCCATCCCGCCTATGATCAGGCGATCAAGGCCAGCCACATCTTCAACCTGCTGGATGCGCGCGGCGTCATCAGCGTGACCGAACGTCAGGCCTATATCGGACGGGTGCGGGCGCTGGCCAAGGGCTGCGCCGATCTGTTCCTGACCACGGATGCGGCGGGCGGGGTCGCCGCATGAACTGGGGCAGGATCGCCGCGCTGGCCCTGCTGGGCAGCGCGCTGGCTGCGGGTGGGGGCATGTGGTATGCGCAGGAATACGGCTATTACGACCCCATCGACCCGAACGGCCCCGGCGCCGCCCTGTCGGTGACCACCCCCGCAGGCGAGACGCCCCTGACCCTGACCGGGTTCGAGGGGATCGACGCGGACAGCTCTCCGCTGCGCTGGCGCGCCTGTGCCACGGTCGCGGGCATGCCCGCCGACGCCCTGCCCTTCGAGGGCGCCACGCCGCTGGTCGGCCCGCGCTGGTTCGCCTGCTTCGACGCGGCCCGGATCGGCGCCGATCTGGCGGATGGCACCGCCCGCGCCGTCCTGTCGGTCAGCGACATCCGCCCCGATGTGGACCGGGTGCTGGCCGTCTATCCCGATGGCCGCGTCTATGGCTGGCACCAATATGTTGACAAGACCCCGGAACGCGGAGTGATGGACTGATGCCCGACCTGCTGATCGAACTGTTTTCCGAGGAAATCCCCGCCCGCATGCAGGCCCGCGCGCGCGAGGATCTGCGGCGCCTTGTGACCGAGGGGCTGGTGCAGGCCGGCCTGACCTATGCCGGCGCCGGGGCCTTCTCGACCCCGCGCCGCCTGACCCTGACCATCGAGGGACTGACCCCCAACAGCCCCACCACGACCGAGGAGCGAAAGGGCCCCCGCACGGACGCCCCCGAAAAGGCGCTGGAGGGGTTCTTGCGCTCGACCGGCCTGACCCGCGATCAGTTGCAGGCCCGCGACGACAAGAAGGGTCAGGTCTGGTTCGCCACGATCACCCATCCCGGTCGCCCCGCCAGCGCCATCGTCGCCGAGGTGCTGGAAACCACGATCCGCAATTTCCCCTGGCCCAAATCCATGCGTTGGGGTGCGGGCACCCTGCGTTGGGTGCGCCCGCTGCATTCGATCCTGTGCATCCTTTCGGATGAGGCCGGGGCCGAGATTGTCCCCGTGAGCGTCGATGGCATCGCGGCGGGCAATGTCACGCGCGGCCACCGCTTCATGGCCCCCGACGCCTTCACCGTCTCGGGCTTTGACGATTACGCCGCGAAACTGCGCCGCGCCCATGTCATGCTGGATGCCGAGGAACGCGCCTCTGAAATCCGGTCGCAGGCCGACAATCTGGCCTTTGCGCGCGGCTGGCAGATCGTCCCCGACGAGGCGCTGCTGGCCGAGGTCGCGGGCCTTGTCGAATGGCCCGTCCCCCTGATGGGCGTGATCGAGGACCGTTTCCTGTCCCTGCCCCCCGAGGTTCTGCAGACCTCGATGAAGGAACATCAGAAATTCTTCTCGGCCCGCAATCCCCGCACCGGCCGGATTGAGGGTTTTGTCACCGTCGCCAATATCGCGACCCCCGATGACGGCGCCACCATCCTGGCCGGCAACCAGCGCGTGCTGGCCGCCCGCCTGTCGGATGCCGCCTTCTTCTGGGACAACGACCTGCGCGAGGCGAAGTCGGGCATGAAGGCGTGGGCCGAGGGGCTGTCTTCGGTGACCTTCCACAACAAGCTGGGCTCGCAAGCCGACCGCATCGAGCGCATCGCGGCCTTGGCCCGCGAGATCGCCCCGCTGGTCGGCGCCGACGCGACCCAAGCTGAACGCGCCGCGCGTCTGGCCAAGCTGGACCTGCGCTCCGCCATGGTCGGCGAATTCCCCGAGCTGCAAGGCACCATGGGCCGCTACTACGCGCTGGAGGCCGGAGAGCCCGAAGCCGTGGCCAACGCCGCCCGCGACCATTACGCGCCGCTTGGGCCTTCGGATGCGGTGCCGACCGCACCCGTGTCGGTGGCGGTGGCGCTGGCCGACAAGCTGTTCATCTTGATGGGTTTTTGGGCCGTTAATGAGAAGCCGACAGGCTCTAAAGATCCATATGCTCTTCGTCGTGCAGGTATCGGTGCCATCAAGTTGTTAATTGACAACAAAATCCCGCTACCTTTGCTGAAGTTCGTCGAAGACTACTTTGAGAACCATTTTGTCCTATTGGCCCGTGACCTTGGGAAGGATGAGGAGTCAGCTGTCACGGACCTAAAGACTAAGTTAGCTGATCAAAGCTGGCGCCCCACGCTATTGAGCAGCGAGGGAAGAACGCGGGAAGAATGTATCGAGAAACTATCTTCGCTGGAGAAGGAGCTAGCGGACGCGGTGTCGCATCGCGATGCGACGATAATGTGGCTCACTGACGCGCCAGCCGACCTCCTCGCCTTCCTCCACGACCGCCTCAAGGTCCATCTCCGCGATCAGGGCGTCCGTCACGACATCATCGACGCCGTCCTCGCGCAGGAGGGCAATGACGACCTCGTGCAGGTGGTGAACAGTGCCACCGCCCTCAACGACATGCTCAGGACCGAGGACGGAAAAAACCTCACCCAGGGCCTCAAGCGCGCCGGCAACATCCTGACCCAGGCCGAGGAAAAAGACGGCGTCGAATACAGCTTCGGCGCCGACGTCAAGTTCGCCGAGACGGACGAGGAACGCGCCCTCTTCACCGCGTTGGACACCGCCGGCCCGGCGATCCGCACGGCCATGGCAGCACAGGATTTCCCCGCCGCCATGTCCGCCATCGCTGCCCTGCGCACCCCCATCGATGCCTTCTTCGAGGCCGTGCAGGTCAACACCGACAGCCAGATCCTGCGCCGCAACCGCCTCAACCTGCTCTCGCGCATCCGCGACGCCGGCCGCCAGATCGCCGACTTCACCCGCATCGAGGGATAATCTACCGCTGCCAAAGGCCGCCGCGGTCTTTGGCAGCCCCCTGACGCGCCCCAAGACAGGCCCGAAACCCCTCCCAAAGGCTGTCCGCCCG
>NZ_RQRT01000033.1 GCF_004335005.1 Paracoccus nototheniae
CCCCCGCGCATCCCGCCCCCCCAAGGCCGAGATCGACCGCCGCGTGATGAAACTGCTGGACCTGATCCAGCTGCCCCAGATCGCCACCCGCTATCCCACCCAGCTGTCGGGCGGCCAGCGCCAGCGCGTGGCCCTGGCCCGCGCCCTAGCCATCGAGCCGCGCATGCTGCTGCTGGACGAGCCCTTCGGCGCCCTGGACGCAAAGGTCCGCAAGGAACTGCGCCAAGGCCTGCGCGACATCCATGACGAGACCGGCCTCACCTCCGTCTTCGTCACCCACGATCAGGACGAGGCGATGGAGCTGGCCGATCTGGTCGTCGTCATGTCCATGGGCCGCATCGAACAGATCGGAAAACCCGCCGACATACGCGCCAAACCCGCAACGGAATTCGTCCGGGAATTCATCGGGGCGTGACGGGGCAACCCGTTGGGGATTGGTTGGGGATTTGCGTGGCAGACTGCCCGCCGACGCATCCGGGCGAACGGGTGGCACGCCCCTTCGCCCCAAGCAAGGATGCCAGATGACGGAGCAAGGCCCATGACGATCGCAGACAGCCCCGCGCGCTATGGCGCCCTTTCGCGGTTCTTTCACTGGGCCATCGCGGCGCTGCTGGTCTGGCAATTCGGCGGCATTTGCAGCGAGGCCATTCTGGGCGAGGACCATCCCCTTGCGGCCCGTCTGTCCGCCAATCATACGCAGGTCGGCACGATCCTGTTCGTGCTGATCGTCTGCCGGGTGGTCTGGGCGATCCTGAACCGGGGCCGCCGCCCGGATCATGGGCCGGGATTGCTGGGCTATGCGGCAAGGCTGGGGCATTTCAGCCTCTACGCGCTGATGCTGGCGGTGCCGACAGCGGCCCTGCTGCGGGCCTGGGGCAATGAGCGTGCCTTTGCCCCGTTCGGATTCCCGATCTTTGCGCCGCGCAGCCCCGATCAGGTGGTTCAGACCGCCACCGCGATCGGCAGCAATTTTCATGGCGAGATGGCCTGGATCATGGGCGTGCTGATTCTGGGCCATGTTGCGATGGCGATCCTGCATCAGGTCGCATGGCGTGACGGCACCCTGAAACGGATGACCTGAACCGGGCGGGACACGGCAGAAAAAACCCCGCCATGCTGGGCATGGCGGGGCAAGGTGGTTCCGGCCCCGCGACGGGCGCAGGGGCGGAACTGGCGAAAGGAATGGGGGTCAGTTGGGCCGGGGAACCTCGCCCTCCAGCTCGGCGCGGATCTGCTGGCGCAGGATGTCCAGCGGGATCATCTTGCCCTCGCGCCGGAAATGCCAATAGGTCCAGCCGTTGCAGCTGGGCGCGCCTTCCAGTGCGGCGCCCACCTGATGGATGCTGCCCTTGACGTCATTGCCGATCAGGCTGCCATCGGCACGCACCTTGGCCTTGTGGCGGTTGCCAAGGGAAAACAGCTCTTCCCCCGGGCGCAGCATGCCGCGTTCGATCACCTGACCGAACGGGATGCGCACCTCGGCGCGCTTGGCGCGGGTGGTGGCGATGGCGTCGCTGTCAAAGCGGCGGACGCGGGACAGGCGGCGGGTGGCGACCTCGCGATAGGCCTCCTCGCGTTCGATGCCGATGTAATCGCGGCCCAGCATCTTGGCGACGGCGCCGGTCGTGCCGGTGCCAAAGAACGGATCAAGGACCACGTCGCCGGGATTGGTCGTGCCGACGATCACCCGGTGCAGCAGCGATTCGGGTTTCTGGGTCGGATGGGCCTTGTCGCCCGCCGCATCCTTCAGCCGCTCGCCGCCATTGCAGATCGGCAGCACCCAGTCGCTGCGCATCTGAATGCCCTCGTTCAGGGATTTCAGCGCCTCATAATTGAACGTGTATTTCGAGGCTTCGGATTTGGCCGCCCAGATCAGCGTCTCATGCGCATTGGTCAGCCGCTTGCCGCGGAAATTCGGCATCGGGTTCGATTTGCGCCAGATCACATCATTCATGATCCAGAAATTCTGGTTCTGCAGCTCGGCGCCGACGCGGAAGATGTTGTGATAGCTGCCGATCACCCAGATCGCCCCGCTGGGTTTCAGCAACCGCCGCGCGGCGGCCAGCCAGTCGCGGGTAAAGGCGTCATAGACGGCAAAGCTGGAAAACTGGTCCCAGTGATCGTCGACCGCATCGACCTTGGAATTGTCGGGCCGGTGCAGATCACCCTTGAGCTGCAGGTTATAGGGCGGATCGGCAAAGATCAGATCGACGCTGCCTGCGGGCAGGCTGTTCATGATCTCGATACAATCCCCGCCAAGGATCTGGTTCAGCGGTAACGGGCGCACGGAATCCGTGCGCTGGTCCTTGGTTTTCGTCATTGCTCTGCCTCTGGGGAATGCCGGCTTGTGCCGGTCTGATCTGCCCCCAAAGATGATTCAAAGTCGATTCGCCGTCAATTTCTTTTTCGAATCAGTGCCTTAACAATCAGGCTTTACACAAGATATTGTGGACGGGCTTGAAGCTGCGCCTATGATGTGGGGTGACCCCCAGATCTAGCAGGGCGCGTTTATGGGCAGGGGTGGGATATCCGGCATTCACATCCCAGCCATATCCGGGATGCTGTTGCGCCAAATCCACCATGATGCGATCGCGCAACACCTTGGCGATGACCGAAGCGGCGGCAATGGTCAGGCAGCGCGCGTCGCCCTTGACCACGGCCTGGGCGGGCAGATCCAGATCGCGGGGCAGCATGTTGCCATCGACCAGCACATGACAGGGACGCTGGCGCAGGCCATCCAAGGCGCGGCACATGGCGACGTGGCTGGCGCGCAGGATGTTCAGGCTGTCGATCTCGTCCACGCCGACATGGGCGACGGACCAGTCGCAATGGGTCATCAGCCAGTCGGCCAGCGCCTCGCGCCGCCGGGCGGTCAGCTGCTTGCTGTCGTTCAGACCGGGGGGGATGGTCGCTGGATCAAGGATCACCGCCGCCGCCGTCACCGGCCCCGCCAAAGGTCCGCGCCCGGCCTCGTCCACGCCCGCCACCAGCCGCGCGCCGCTGGCAAGGGCGGCGGCCTCGAACGCATAATCGGGGCTCATGCGGTGATCCGCACCGGGGGGATGGCGACTTCTTCAAGGTTCAGGCCGTCGCCGTCGCGGTCGACGACCAGAAAATCGGCCGCCCGGTCCAGCGGCGTCAGCACCCCATGCCAAACGCCCGCGCGCAGGTTCACGCCCGTCCCTGCGGGGACCAGAAAGGCCAAGGGCGTGCCGGGCCGTCCGTCCAGATCGGGGGCCACCACCGACAGCCACGGGTCCGGCCCAAGCGGCATGAATGCTTGCGACCCAAGCGGATGGCGTTCCAGCAGCGTGCAGTCATAGGGCAGGCTGACCGGTTCGCTGCGAAAGATCGAGACGATCGCCTCGCCCCCCGCCCGCTGAACCGTGGCCAGCGCGTGGTGGCGTTCGCACCGGCCCGCATTGATCAGGCGGTCGGGCGCGGGTTTCGGGGCCAGCACATCGCCATAGGGGGCAAAGGCGGCGGCGGTCAGCGGGGTGATGCGGATCGTTGTCATGGCCCGGGTTCTAGCGCGCCTTTGCCAACCCGTCGAGGATCAGCTGCATCATCCGCACCCGCGCCGCCGGGTCGCGCAGATGCGCCGCCTCGGCCCGCGCCGCCTGCGACATGGCGCGGCATTCATCCGGATGGGCGCGCGCCCATGCCAGCTTGTCATGAATATCCGCAGCATGGCGGGCCACGGGGATGAAATGCACCCAAGGCCGGAAGCGGCCCGAATAGAACACCTGCCAGCCATCATCCTCGGCCAGCAGCACCCCGTTCTGATCCAGCCCCGAGATGAAGTTCGACCCGTGGTCATAGCCCGTCAGGCATAGCTGATAGCGAAAGCGCCGGAACTGCGCCGGGGCCATGCGCGGCCTGCAATAGGGCGCCAGCAGCGGGTCATCGGCGAAATGGCGAAAGGCTGGGGCCATGACGATGCCGATATCGACATCGGGATGGCCCTGCAGGCGACGGATAAAATCCATGCGGTTGGTGCGGCACAGCCCCTGCCACGCCTCGGCCCGCGCCTCGGGCGTCGGGGCATCGGCCAGGCGGGCCAGCCAGGTATGGCTGGCCGCCCCCGGCTTGACGCCGGGGCGCATTTCCGACCCCGAGATCATGCCGCGCCAGACCAGCCGATCCTCTTTGTCCTCAAAGGGGATGTCGTCGGGGGCGGCACCGGGGTCGAAACCGGGCAGACCGATGGCATGCTGGTCGGGCAGCGGCCACAGGACTGCGTTCACCGCGCCCGCGCGGCGGTTGTGGCACAAAACGGGCCGGTCCAACGCCGCGCCTTGGGGGCTGCCCAGCCAGCGGCTGTCCTCCATGTCGATCCAGACCGGATCGCGGCGGTTCAGGCGCAGGATGTCGTTGATCACCCCCTCGGCCCGGATCAGCTTGAAATGCCGCCCCTCTCGCGCCAAGGCCACGGGCGGATCGCCGGGGGCCGCGACAGCCGCGAACTGACGCAGCGCGCCGTTGGCCGAGGTCACCCGTTCGCCGTCCCAATGGCAGGCATGGGGCGACAGCCCATCGCCGCTGCCGGGGGCAAGGGGGTCCAGCCCGGCCAGACAGAAACGCGCCACATCCTCGGCCCAGCCCAAAGGGGCGGGCGCCGGATCGGGGCTGTCCAGCAGCACCATCAGCCCCTTGCCCGGCGCGGTATCCCGGCCCGGCCAGCGGGCGCGGGGCACCTGCGTCATGGGCAGCAGCGCGTTCAGCCGGGCGGCCAGATCAGCGGGGCTGTCGATGGCCAGATCGGCCTCGATCAGGCGCGGATCATCCCCGAACAGCGCCCGCATCCGGTCCAGATGATCGGCAAGCTGGTCCTGCCACAGGGCGGGCAGGGCGGCGGGTGGCAGGGGATCGGGTCGATGCGCCTGATCAAAGGCGTGACAGGCCAGCGCATCGGTCCCGGCGCGGGTCAGGGACCAGTCCTCGGGCGACGGGATGGTCAGCAGGAAATGCGCATGCGGCAGCGCCTTGCGCAGGAAAGCGGCGCAGCGCCAGGCCTCAAGCGGTGGGCGCCAATGCGGCTTGTGGCGAAACAGGCCCGCGAACAGCCGCGCCTGCGGCCAGTCGCGCAGCGGACGCTTGCCCTGCCCCATCGCATACAGGATGTCGGCGGCCAGACGCCCGCCCTCGTGATGGGCGACAGGGTGGCCATTGGCCTCAAACATCCGGGCCAGCACCCGGTCGGCGGGGCCGTCGGGGCCGATATGGATGATGACGGGCGCGGCCACCCCGGATCACACCGTCCGGCGCGGCAGCAGCACCGTCAGCAGCCCCAGCACCGGCAGGACCGAGCAGATCAGGAACACCGTCTCAATCCCCCGCGCATCGGCCAGAACCCCAAGCGCCGCCGCCGCGATCCCGCCCATCCCGAAGGAAAAGCCAAAGAACAGCCCCGCGATCATGCCGGTGCGGCCCGGCACAAGCTCTTGCGCAAAGACCACGATGGCCGGAAAGGCCGAGGCGAGGATCAGTCCGATCAGCACCGCCAGAATGCCCGTCGGCACCAGCCCCACATGCGGCAGGGCCAGCGTCAGCGGCAGCACGCCCAGAATCGACACCCAGATGACTGTCAGCGGCCCCACCCGGTCGCCGATCACCCCGCCCAGCATCACGCCCCCGGCCATGCCGACAAGAAACAGAAACAGCATGATCTGCGCGCCCTGCGTGGACAGGCCGAATTTCTCGATGGTGAAAAAGGTAAAATAGCTGGTCATCGAGGCGCTGTAGATGTTCTTCGTAAAGACCAGCACCGCCAGCACGGCAATCGCCCGGATCACCGTCTTGCGCGGCAGGCGCAGGGTCCGGTCGGTGCTGGCCGCGCTGGCGCGGCGGCGTTCCTCGGCCCAGGTGCCGACCTGCCACAGGATCGCGGCGCCAAGGGCTGCGGCCACGGCGAACCATGCCACGGCGGGACGACCAAGCGGCACTACGATAAAGGCTGCCAGCAGCGGCCCCATCGCCTGCCCGCCATTGCCGCCCAACTGGAACAGCGACTGCGCCGTGCCGAACCGCCCGCCCGAGGCCAGCCGCGCCACGCGCGAGCTTTCGGGATGAAACACCGCCGAGCCGATGCCGATCAGCATCGCCCCCGCCAGCAACATCTCGTACCTGTGCGCCAAAGCCAGCAGCACCACCCCCGTCAGGGTCGACACCATGCCGAAGGGCAGCGATCGCGGCTGCGGGTGGCGGTCGGTCGCCATCCCGATAAGCGGCTGCAACAGCGAGGCCGTGACCTGAAAGGCGAATGTCATGATCCCGATCTGGGTATAGCTCAGCTGGAACTCGACCTGCAGCAGCGGATAGATCGCCGCCAGCATCGACTGCATCACATCGTTGATCATGTGGCACAGGCTGATCGCCACCAGCACGCCCCATGAGGTCAACTGGGTCGCCGCGGCGCGCGGCGCGACCGGGCCCGAGGATTTGGGAAGGGATAAGCGCATCGGCCCGCCTTGGTATTTGCAGCATATGCATTTAGCAGAGATGCGTGAAAAGAAAAGCGCCCTGCTGCAGGGGTCGCGGGGACGCGTGGCGCACAGGTTTCAGGCATGCAGGCGCAGACTGGCCGGTTGGCGATTTGGACAGCTTTCGCTCCGATCATTTGTCCTGTCAAATACTGGTCCGGTATCCTTTAATGAGTAATGTATATGTCCGACTTGCATGCGGGTTCTTCGACCTTGATACGATCTTCGGGGCCTGATGGCGATCGTCGGCGTCTGAATACATGGCAGGCGGTCCGCGCCGATGTGCTGGACCGGATCCGGTCCGGCGAATGGCCTCCGGGCAGCCTGATCCCCACCGAACATGTCCTGTCGCGCGAAATGGGCTGCGCACGGGCTACCGTCAACCGCGCCCTGCGCGAACTGGCCGATAGCGGCATCGTGCAGCGCCGCCGCAAGGTGGGCACGCGCGTCACCGCGACCTCGTCGCGCCGCGCCACCCTGTCCTTGCCGGTGATCCGCGACGAGATCGAGGCGCTTGGCGCGATTTACGGCTATCAGATGACAGATTGTCTGGCCCGTCCGCCCAGCCCCGAGGCGATGCAGGCCCTGCAGGTCGATGCGGGCGACAGCATGATTCTGGTCAAATCGCGCCATATGGCCGATGACAGCCCGCATTGCTGCGAGGCGATCTGGCTGAACCCGCGCGTTCTGAACCTGCCGGATGCCCGCGTTTTCGGCACCATCCCGCCGCAGGAATGGCTGGCGCGCAACCTGCCCGTGGCGCAGGACCGCTATTCGATCCTGGCCGAGGCCGCCAGCGGATCATGCGCGGTCAACCTGCTGGTCGCCACCGGAACCCCGGTCATGACGATCGAGCGTGTGAACACGCTGGACGGCCTGCCGGTGTCCTTTTCGCGGCAGTTCTATCCGCCCCGTCACCGACTGGTTCTGAAGGGCTGATACCGCACTGCCGGGGGGATCGGCCTGCCGGGGCCTTTCCTGCCGGAGCCTTTCCTGACGGGGCCGCCGGGGCCCAAGACAGCCAAAGGGGCCAGCCCTCGGGCCCCGGCAACCCTTACCCCTCGCGCAGGCGGCGGAAGTCGGTGGGGCGCTTGGCCAGAAAGGCGGTGACGCCCTCGGCCGCTTCCGGGGCGGCCAGCGCAAGGGCCATGGCGTCACGCTCGGCGATCATCTGCGCCTCGAAGATCGCGGCGCGGGCGCCGGTCATCAGGCGCTTGATCGCGGCCTGCGCATCGGCCGGACCGCGCGCCAGATGATCGGCCAGCGCCATCGCGGCCATGATCGCCTCGCCCGGGTCGGTCAGTTCGTTGATCAGGCCAAGCGCGTGCAGCCGTTCGGCGCCCACCGGCTGGCCGGTCAGCGCCATCTGGGCGGCCAGCTGCGGCGGCAGACCCGCCGCCAGCGCCGCCGTCAGCCCGCCATCGGGCACCAGCCCCGCTGTTACATAGGCCGCCGTGAACCGCGCATCGCGGGCCGAGATCACCATGTCGCAGGCCAGCGCCAGCGACAGGCCCGCGCCCGCAGCACCACCCTCGACCACGGCGATCACCGGGCGGGGGCAATGGACCACGGCGCGGATCAGATCGTTCAGCTCGTCGATGCGGGCGCGGCGGCTGTCCTCGTCCATCGACTGCGCGGTGATCAGCATGCTCAGATCGCCGCCCGCGCAGAAGAAATCCCCCTCGCCCATCAACAGCACCGCGCCGATGCGGGGGCTGTCGGCGGCCAGCCGCAGGGCGTGGTGCAGACCGTCATAGAACTCGGGCGTCAGGGCGTTGCGGCGCGCGGCATTGCGGTTCTCCACGACCAGACGGTCGCCAAGATCGCTGATCTCGCAATGAGGGTTGGTCAGGTCGGTCATGCGGGCCCCTTCGGCGATTTGCGGAACACGCCGGTCGCGGTGGCGATCAGCGTGCCGTCCTCATGGCGCAACTGTCCCTCGATGAACAGAGTGCTGCGCCCGCCGCCGGTGACGCGGCCTGTCGCGGTGATCCGTCCGGGGCGGCCCGGCGCCAGATAGTTCATCGTCAGCGACAGCGTGGTAAAGGGATGACGCCCCGAGGCGTCCACCGTCAGGCTGCCCGCCGCCCCCATCGCGCTGTCCAGAAGCACCGCCGACAGCCCGCCATGCAGCATGCCCTGACGGTTCAGATGCCGGTCATCCAGATCCAGCACGCAGCGCGCGCAACCATCGCCCTGCCCCACATCCAGGCGATAGCCGATCATGCGCTGCGTCCCGGTCTCGTTCAGGATGGGTCCATCGCTCATCGGATCATCCCCGGAAGGGCCAGCGACAGGACCGGAAACAGCACCAGCAGGGCCAGCACCAGAATATCGACGGCCAGAAACCGCCCGACCCCTTCGAAGATGCGCCCGATCCCGACGCTTGGGGTGACCGTGCTGACGACAAAGACGTTCAGGCCCACGGGCGGGGTGATCAGCCCGATCTCCAGCAGCTTGACGACGATGACGCCGAACCAGATCAGGTTCAGATCATAGGCCTGCACCAGCGGCGCCACAAAGGGCAGGGTCAGGACCAGAATGCCCAACGGGTCCAGAACCATCCCCAGCAGCAGATAGACCACGACGACGCCCAGCATCAGCGCCGCGAACGGGATCTGCGCATCCGCGACCCAAGCCACCAGCGCCGCCGACAGGCCGGTCAGGGCGACAAAGCCCAGAAACACCTTGGCCGCGACGGCAATCAGCAGGATCGCCCCCGATTGCATGACGCTGTCCCGGATCGCATGCCACAGCACATCCGGCGTCAGCCGCCCTTGGGCGAACCCGATGCCGATCGCCAGCACGACCGCCACGGCAGCGGCTGCGGTGGCGCTGAACAGCCCCGACAGGATGCCGCCCACGATGACCGCAAACAGCAGCAAGGGCGGCCATGCGGCCCATGCGGCCTCGGCCCGGGTGGCGCCCTTCTGCCGGGGCTCTGGCCGGGGGGCGGCCTTTGGGTCATGACCGACCCACCAGACCACCACGGCCAGCATCCCCGCCAGCGACAGAAAGCCCGGCAGGATGCCCGCCAGAAACAGCTGCGCCACCGGGGTCTGGGTAAAGACGCCATACAGGATGAACAGCACCGATGGCGGGATCAGCGACCCCAACGTGCCGCCGACCGCGACCGAGCCCGCCGCCAGCCGGGGATCATAGCCCTGCCGGACCATCTCGGGGACGCAGATCCGCCCCATGGTCGAGGCGCAGGCGATGGACGATCCCGACAGGGCCGCGAACCCTCCGCAGCCCAGCAGCGAGGCCATCGCCATGCCGCCGCGCAGGGGATGCAGCCAGACGACGGCGGCGTCATAGATCCGCGTGGCGATCCCCGAACACAGCGCGATATTGCCAAGGGCGATCACCAGCGGCACCATCCACAGATCCGGCGCGCTCAGCAATTCGCGGACATCGGCTGCCAAAGCGACACCGGTCTGACCAAAGGCCGCGCCCGAGATCAGCGATCCGCCCTGCCCGGCAAAGATCAGGACACTGCCCGCCGAGGCGACGCCGGCCAGCGCCAGGGCGATGGGCACCCGCAGCGCGGCCATCAGCAGCAGCGTGACCATCGCGGCCAACCCGACCGTCACCGGCGCCATCAGCCGCGCCCTTTTGTCAGGGGGCAGCGCGGCGCCGGGCTGAATGCCGGCGCGGCCCTGAACGGGGTCGCCCGACCGGGCTGCACATCCTCAAGGGCCATGGCTCAGCCCTGCCGCGCAAGGCGGGCTGACCTTGCGGGTGCTGCCGGGACGGGCTGCCCCGGCATCCGGATCGGTGGTCTGGTCATGGCAAGGCGCCCTCTTTTGTTCCCCGTGGCAGGCTGCGCGCGCCGGTTGCGGAAGGCAACATCGAATTGACCGGAACGTGAACCTCGGTCTATCTGGCCTTTGCTCGCCAAATCCCCGATGCTGACCCCGACCGATCGGAGCCTCCCATGATGCCCCTTCCCGTATTTCGTCCGGCCATGCCCCTCCCGGCTGCGCTGGCCTTGTGTCTGGCGCTGGCTGGCCTTGTCGCGATGCCCGCAACGGCCCAGCAGACAGACCTGCCCTTTACCGCCGACCAGATCGAGGCCGCGCAATATGACGGCAGCGACCTGCCTTCAGGGCGTTCGGCGCTGACGGCCAAGGTGCAGCTGCTGCTGGACCGGTCGGGCACCTCTCCGGGCGTCATCGACGGGTTCAAGGGCGGGATGAGCCAAAGCGCGATCAAGGCCTTCGAACGGCGCACCGGCCTGCCGCAGGACGGGGTCATGGACCCGCATGTCTGGAACCTGCTGCAATCCTATGCTACCCGGCCCGTCACCCAGACCTATGTGATCACCCCCGAGGATGCGGCCGGGCTGGTCGCCTCGATCCCCACCGATTACGCCGAAAAGGCGCTGATGCCGGAAATGGCCTATACCAGCGTCGCCGAACGCTTGGGCGAGCGGTTTCACATGGACGAGAATTTCATCGCCTTTCTGAACCCCGGCACCCCCCTTGTGCCCGGCGCGACGATCCGGGTGATGGCGCCCAACCCGCCGCTGCGCGGAACGGTGGCGCGGATCATCATCGACAAGGACAACCGCCGTGTCGCAGGTTACGACGCGCGGGGACAGATGGTGGTGGATTATCCGGCAACCATCGGCTCGACCGCCACGCCCTCGCCCGCCGGGACGCATCAGGTGCGCAATGTCGCGATGAACCCGAATTATACCTATAACCCCGACGTGAATTTCCGGCAGGAAGGGAACGACCGTCCGCTGGTCATCCCGCCGGGGCCGAACGGCCCGGTCGGTTCGGTCTGGATCGGGCTGACCAAGCCGACCTATGGCATCCACGGCACCCCGACGCCGTCGCAGCTGTTTCGCAACGCCTCCAACGGCTGCGTGCGGCTGACCAACTGGGATGCCGAGGAACTGGCCCGCATGGTGTCCATCGGCGGGACCACGGTCGAGTTTCTGAACTCGGGCGTCACCATCGCCGATGTCACCGGCGCGGGTCAGGCCACCCAGCCCCCCGTCGCCGCCATCGCCATGCCCGAGGGCACCGCCACGGTGCCGGTCACCGACCCCCAGCAGCCGCTGGCGCTGCCCGATCCGACGCCGGGTGCCCCCGTCGCCACGCCTTCGGCGCCCAACGCGGCCACGGACCCGCTGACCGGCATTCTGGATCAGGCGATCGATGGCGCCAGTCCGGGCCAGCCCGGTGCCGTGTCCGATGGCACCGCCCCGACCGCGACCCAGCCCGCCGATCCTCTCAGCGACGCGCTGAGCGGTGCCCTGCCCGAGGGGTTCATCGTGCCGCCGCTGAACGAGGCGCAGCCCTGATGCCGTTCCGGCCCCTGCTGCTGGCTTGCGCGCTGGCGACAGCCCTGCCCGCAGGCGCACAGGACCGCCCGCCCGCAGGGACGGATGCCGCCCCTGCGGTGACCGGTGACGACCGCCCGCCAGAGCGGCCCGAGCCGTCGCCCGATGACGCCGCTGCGTCAGAGGCCGCACAGCCTGCCCCGACCGGAGACGATGCGGCCGGGGATGATGCGGCCACCGATCCACGCGGGTCCGGTTCTGCCGCGTCCCAGACCGATTTGCCCCAGACCGTGCCTCCCGAAACCGCGCCATCTGAAACCGCAACCGATGACGCCACCCCCGACACGACCCCAGAGACCACCACCGGGGCCCCGGCACGCGAGCCCTTTGGCCCGCCGCCGCCTCCGGTCTGGTTCACTCTGGCCGAAAGCGATGCCGATTTCACCGCCTGCCGCCTGACCCTGCAGATGCTGGGCACGCGGTTTACGCAGGAACCCCCCGTCGCCGATCCCGACCTGCGCGATTGCGGCATCGCCCGCCCCCTGCGCGTGACCGAGATCCTGCCCGGCATCGCCCTGACCGGAGAGCCGGTGATGCGCTGCACCACGGCGCGGTCGCTGGCGCTGTGGACCCAAGGGTTCCTGCGCCCGGCGGTGGCGCTGATGCCCGACGCGCCGCGCCTGACCGCCCTGCAGACCGGCCCGGCCTATAACTGCCGCGACCGGATAGGCACGGGTAAGGCCGATCCCAAACCGTCGGAACATGGCTATGGCAATGCAGTCGACGTGATGGGGTTCGTCTTCGAGGATGCCGAGCCGATGCCCGTTCAGCCGCGTCAGGGCGACGGGGATGCCGCCGAAAGCCTGCTGAAAGCCGCGCAAGGCAGCGCCTGCCTGCTGTTCACCACAGTGCTGGGACCGGGATCGAATGCCGCCCATGACGACCACCTGCATCTGGACATGGCAGCCCGGAACGGCGGCTGGCGGCTGTGCGAATAGCAGAGCGACCCTGAGGCGCGCTGTGCCTGTCGGGATCAGCGGCTTTGGCGTTCCATATCCAGATAGGTCGGATCGAACCGTGCCAGCACCGCCAGCCCCTTCCAGTCCAGCACCGTCACATCGGCGCCCGACCAGCGGATCAGCCCGCGGTCGCGCAGATCGCGCACCGCGCGGTTCACATGGATCGGCGAATAGCCCAGGATATCGGCCAGCTCGCGCTGCAGCAGCGGCAGCGAGAATTGATGATTGGCCGCTGCACCGACGGCGTTCAGCCGGGTATAGATCTCGCACAGAAGATGGGCCAGATGCGCGCTGGATCGCAGCGAGGCCGCCGCGACCAGCCATTGGCGGTGGACCGCCGCATCGATCAGCGTCGCCATCCACAAAAGCCGCGTCAGATGGGGGAAATTCTCGGTGATCTCGGTCAGTTCGTCATGATCGACGAATTCCACCTCGGCGTGACCGACGGCGATCACCGAATGCTCCAGCCCGGCCAGTACAAAGCCGTGCAGGTCGACGAAATCGCCCGGCACATGCAGGGCGGTGATCACGCGTTCCTCGGGGCGGCCGACCAGCTTGTGCGACCGCGCGGACAGGCCGCGCAGCATCATGCAACTGCGTTGCGCCAGCCTGTCGGCAGGCACGATCACCTCTCCGGGGGCAAAGGACACATGCTGGGTTCTCAATGCCCTCAGGCGCGCAAGATCGCGGTCTGGCAGACTGTCACGCCGTTGAAGAAAGCGGATAAAATATTCGGTGATCGCCATACCGCCCTTCTTTCTCTGGCCGCCGGACACTCGCAAATCAGGATTCCCGACGCAATGCCGGCAGGTCTCCTTATAACAATCATTAACTTGGCTAACGCGCCGGACCCGCGGCTGGTTTCATCCCGATGTCACGTCCGCATCCGCAAGGGCAGGCGCAACGCCGCCTCCAGTGCGGCAAAACTGTCAGCCACGGTCTTGCAGCGACGGGCCGTGAAATCCTCCAGTTGCGGATAAATTCGAACCGCTTCGTCCAGCTTAACATCCGATCCCGGTGCATAAAGCCCCGCCCGGATCATCAGCTCTGATTCGGCATAGGCACCAAGGGCGGCGCGGGCGCGGGCGATCAGGGCGTTTTCGACCGCACTGGCCGCCTCGGGCAGCGCACGAGAGACCGACCGGACCACATCCACCGCCGGATAGCGCCCGCGTTCGGCGATCGTGCGGTCCAGCACCACATGACCGTCCAGCGTGCCGCGCATGATATCGGCCACCGGTTCGTCCATATCGGACCCCGCCACCAGCACGCTGAAGATCCCGGTGATGTCGCCCGCCCCTTCGGGGCCCGGACCGGCGCGTTCCGCCAGCGCCATGATCAGGTTCGACACCGAGGGCGGAAAGCCGCGATAGCTGGGCGGTTCGCCCGCCGCCAACGCGATTTCGCGATGCGCCTCGGCAAAGCGGGTGATCGAATCGGCCAGAAACAGCACATGACGGCCCTGATCGCGGAAATGTTCGGCCAAGGCCATCGCAGCCCAGGCACAGCGCCGCCGGATCAGCGGTGACCGGTCCGAGGTCGCGGTCACGATCACCGCCCGCGCCATCCCCTCGGGGCCAAGCGTGCGTTCGACGAATTCGCGCAGCTCGCGGCCCCGTTCACCGATCATGGCGATGACCACCACATCGGCCTGCACACCCCGGGCCATCTGCGACAGCAGCGTCGATTTCCCCACCCCCGACCCGGCGAACAGGCCGATCCGCTGCCCCTCGACCAGAGGCAGCAGTGTGTCAAAGACCGCCAGCCCGGTGGCCAGCCGCGCGCCCAACCGCTTGCGCGACGCGGCGGGCGGAGCCTCGGCCCGGAAGCTGCGCCAGACGGCCCCCTGCGGCAGCGGGCGCCCGTCCAGCGGCTGACCAAGCGGGTCGATGATCCGCCCGATCCAGCCATCCGAGGGGGCGATTCGCGGCGCGAACACCAGCTCGACCCCGGCGCCGACCGACAGCCCTTCCAGCGTCCCCTCGGGCAGGATCTGGGCGCTGCGCGGGGTCAGGCCGACGATTTCGCCGCCCAGATCGCCCGCGCCCGACGTGATCATCACCCGGTCGCCGACAGCGGCATGGGTGTTCAGCCCTTCCGCGCTGATCAGGCCCGCGCGGATCGCCTGCACCCGGCCGTGATAACGGGCCAGCCGCAGCTGCGACAGGCGGCGCGCGATCGATTCAAGTTTATCCATCCTGTGGTCCTTTTCAGCCGTCCGGGGGCCGGTGCCTGAAACGGTTTCTAAACCTATTGGGGTTAAGACCGGGTTTAACGTCAGCCGAGGAGAAGCCTCATGTTCGAAAAGATCGAAATGATGCAGATGGCCCGCGCCATGGGTCTGCATGTTCAACAGCGCCACATCGAAACGGCGCGCAATATCGCCAATGCCGACACGCCCGGATACCGGGCGCGCGACCTGCCCGACTTCGCCGAAACCTATCGGCAGGAACGGGCGGCGGGGGTGCTGCGGGTCAGCCATGCCCGGCATATGGACAGCCCGCGATGGTCCCCCGCCGGTGCGCGGGTGACCGAGGCAGAGAGCCCCGTCTCGCCCAACGGCAACTCGGTCTCGCTGGAGGAGGAGATGGTGCGCGGGGCCGAGGTCAAGCGTCAGCATGACATGTCGCTGGCCATCTATCGCTCGGGGCTGGATCTGATCCGGTCCAGTCTGGGCCGCAGATAAGGGGGTATGGGCATGACCGATCCCATCACACCGCTGCGGCTGGCAGCCTCGGGCATGCGCGCGCAGACCGAACGCCTGCGCCACACGGCTGAAAACATCGCCAATGCCGACACGCCCGGCTATCGCCGCAAGCTGGTCAGTTTCGAAGAGGCCGTGCGCCTTGGCCGCCCCACCGGAGAGGTCGCGGCAGGCCGGATGCGTCTGGACCAGACCACCCCGCCCCGCATCCACGACCCCGCGCATCCTTTGGCCGATGCGGATGGATATTACGACGGCTCGAATGTCGATCTGGTGATCGAGCTGGCCGACTCGCGCGAGGCGGGCCGCAGCTACGAGGCCAATCTGCGCATGTTCGAACAGACCCGCCAGATGGGCGCGTCGCTTCTTGATCTTCTTCGCCGTTGAAAGGGCTTGCCATGATCACCGGACTGAATGCCGCCAATGCCTATTCCGCCGCCCGCAGCGCGGTCTCGCCCGATGCCGGATCGGCGCCGCGCATGCTGGAACGCGTCGGACAGGCCGCCGAGGATTTCGCAGCGCAGATGGCCCAGGTCGACGCGGTGTCGACCAGGGCCATGACCGGACAGCTGAGCACGCAGGAACTGGTCCAGACCATCGCCGAGGCCGAACTGACGCTGAACACCGTCGTCGCGATCCGCGACAAGGTGGTCGAGGCGTATCAGGATATCCTGCGGATGCCGGTCTGATGGGCGAGACGGTCCTGTTCGACATGCTGCGTCAGGCGCTGCTGATCTCGGTCCGCATCTCGGCCCCGATGCTGGGGGTGGCGCTGGTCGCGGGGGTCGTGATCGGCCTCTTTCAGGCGCTGACCTCGGTGCAGGAGATGACACTGACCTTCGTGCCCAAGGTGGGGCTGATGCTGGTCGTCTTCTGGGTCTCGATGAGCTTCATGACCACCGCCCTGTCGGATTTCTATCTTGGCGAGATCATCCCCCGGATCGCGGGCAGCTGACATGGACAACGCCATCTATGCCAGCCTGACCCGCCAATCCGGCCTGATGGCCGAAATGCGCGTCGTCGCCAACAACATCGCCAATGCCAGCACCACCGGATTCCGCCGCGAGGGGGTGATCTTTGCGGAACATCTGACCGCGCTGGACCGGCAGGGCGACACCCTGTCCATGGCCCATGCGCGCGGCCGGATGCTGGACCTGCGGCAGGGCGCAATGACGCAGACGAACAACAATCTGGATCTGGCCATCGAAGGCGCAGGGTTCTTTCTGGTCGAGGCGCCCGACGGGCTGCGCCTGACCCGCGCCGGCGCCTTCATGCCCTCCGCCGAGGGGGAACTGATGACCGCCGCCGGCCATCGCCTGCTGGACGAAGGGCAGGCCCCGGTGATCCTGCCCGCAGGCGCCGCTTCGGTCGCGGTGGGGGCGGATGGCACCTTGTCCTCGAACGGGCTGCCCTTTGGTCGGATCGGCCTCTTCACCGCGCCGGAAGGTGTCGATCTGACCCATCAGGGTGGCACCGGCTTTACGCTGGAAGGCGCGCCGGAAACGGTCGAAAACCCCCAGATCCGTCAGGGATTTCTGGAAGATTCGAATGTCGATCCGATCTTCGAGATCACCCGCATGATCGAGGTTCAGCGCGCCTACGAGCTGGGCCAGTCCTTTCTGGATCGCGAGGATCAGCGGATCCGCGGCGCGATCACCGCCATGACCCGATAAGGAACATCCCATGAGAGCCCTGCAGATCGCCGCCACCGGCATGAGCGCCCAGCAGACCCGCGTCGAGGTGATCTCGAACAACCTCGCGAACATGTCCACCACCGGCTATAATGCCCGGCGCGCCGAATTTGCCGACCTGCACTACCAACAGGCATCCCGCCCTGGCAGCGTGACCGCCGCCGATGGCACAGTCATTCCCGCCGGCGTGCAGCTGGGTCTGGGCGTGCGCCCCACCGCCGTCAGCATCAGCCTGCAGCAGGGCGCCCTGATCCAGACCGGCGGCGATCTGGATCTGGCGATCGAAGGCGACGGCTATCTGGAGGTGACGCTGCCTTCGGGAATCTCGGGTTATACGCGCGACGGCGGACTGAAACGATCGCCCGAGGGGCTGATCGTGACCTCGGACGGCTATCCGCTGGTGCCCGAAATCGCCATTCCCGACGATGCCCGCGCCATCACGATCAATGCCGATGGCGAGGTCTATGGCTATTTCAGCGACCGGATCGAACCGGAGCTGCTGGGCCAGATCACCTTGGCGGGCTTTGCCAATGAAAAGGGGCTGGAGGCAATCGGGTCGAACCTGTTCATCGAAACCGCCGCATCCGGCGGCGCGCAGGTCGTCGATCCCGGCCAGGACGGGCTGGGCACGCTGCGACAGGGATATCTTGAGGAAAGCTCGGTCGATGCGGTGCGCGAGATCACCGAACTGATCAAGGCACAGCGCGGTTACGAGCTGAATGCCAAGGTCATCACTGCCGCCGACCAGATGCTCAGCGCCACGGTGCAGGTGCGGTGATGCGGGCACTGGTTCTGGCCCTTGTGCTGTTGCCCGGTGCGGCCCTTGCGGGTGGGCTGGGCGCCGCGCGCACTCTGCCTGCGGGCAGCGTCATCGGCCCCGCCGACCTGCGCGTCATCGAGACCGACCGTCCGGGCCTGACCGACCCGTCGCAGGTTATCGGAATGCAGACCCGCATCACCGTCTATGAGGGGCGCCCCCTTCACGCAAACATGCTGCAGGCCCCGCGCCTGGTCGGACGCAACCAGATAGTGCGCCTGTCCTTTCAACGCGGTGCGCTGCGCATCGACACCGAGGGCCGCGCCCTGTCCGACGGCGCCGCCGGCGCGCTGATCCGCGTGATGAACATGGGATCGCGCAGCACGGTGACGGCGCAGGTGATGCCCGACGGTTCGCTGGCCGTGATCAAGTGAAAGGAAACGCGATGAAACCCGCCATGCTGCTCTGCCTGGCTCTGGCCGCCTCGGGCTGCTCGCGCGCCGCCGGTCTGGGCCGCCCGCCCGAGCTGTCCTCGCCGCAAGAGACCGAGGAATTTCTGGCGATGACCAACCCGCCGCTGAACCTGCCGCTGGATTCGGGCCGCCCCGAAGCAGCAGCCTCGCTGTGGGCAGGCTCGCAATCCTCGCTGATCAGCGATCGTCGGGCGGCCATCCGGGGTGACATTCTGACCGTGGTGATCGAAATCGACGACAGCGCGAATATTTCGAACAGTTCGGGCCGCAATCGCAGTTCCGGCGAAAGCCTGTCAATTCCGCAGATGGTCGGCATTCCGCAACGCCTGTCCGACAAACTGCCCGAGGGGGCCAGTTTCGACAATCTGGCCGATGCCTCGTCGACCTCCTCCTATCGCGGCAATGGCAATATCACCCGCCGCGACCAGCTGACCCTTCGGGTGGCGGCGACAGTGGTCGACACATTGCCCAACGGCACCCTGCAGATTGAGGGCACGCAAGAAGTGCGCGTCAATTTCGAGCTGCGCGAACTGACCGTCACCGGCTTTGTCCGTCCCGCCGACATCGCCCGCAGCAACGAGATCGCCTATGATCGGATCGCCGGCGCGCGAATCTCGTATGGCGGTCGCGGTCAGATCACCGACGTGCAGCAACCACGCTATGGCCAGCAGGCCGCCGACATCATCCTGCCTTATTGAGGTGCGCCCGTGATCCGTAAACTTGTGACCCTCTCCCTGCCGGTTGCGGCGCTTGTCGGCGGCGCATTTGCCGGCGACATGTTGCGCGGCCCGGCCGATACCAGTGCAGATCCCGCCGCCCCCGATCATGCCGCCGCAGACCACGCGGCGGTCGACCCTGTCGCAGACGATCACGCTGAACCTAAGCCCCCCGTTGCGGCTGACGATCACGGCGGCGATGCCTCTGCCGCCTTTGGCGAGGAAGGCTTTTTCACCTTTCCGTCGCAATTCTTCGTGCCACTGGTCCGGCAGGGCGATATGCGCGACATGATGATCCTGACGCTGACCCTGCAGACGAATGCGGCCAGCATCGATGCGCTTGGTCGCAAGGAACATGCCCTGCGCGACGCCCTGCTGCGCGCGCTGATGATCCATGCCAATACCGGCGGGTTTGATGGCAACTATACCGCCGACCGCAATCTGGTGTTGCTGCGCAAGAGCCTTATGACCGCAACAAAGACGGTGACCAAGCTACCGGTCAGCGCGGTCCTTATCGAGGATATCGCCCTGCAGCCTGGCTGAGATCTCTTGCCCTTGCGGCCCCAAGGGGCCAGAACCTGCACGACCCGGGGGCGCAATCGCCTTCGGGTCATGTCGTCAGAGGCAAAGGGACCGCCATGCCAACCTCTCATGTCGTGATCCTGCTGGCCAGCTTTCAGGGAGCGGCGCATCTGACCACCCAGTTGGACAGCCTTGCCGATCAAACCCATGAGGACTGGTCGCTGATCGTCTCGGATGATGGATCGACTGATGGAACACAAGACAGAGTGGCTGAATTTTCCGGTCGCTACGGACAGGGCCGGGTCACCCTGATCGACGGTCCCCGGGCCGGGGCCACGATGAATTTCCTGTCGCTGATCGATCATGTCCCGCGGGGCGCGATGGCCGCTTTTTGCGATCAGGACGACCTGTGGCTTCCCCATAAACTGGCCCGAGCGGTCGAGGTGCTGAACCCTCTGCCCGGTCCCGGCCATTATGCCGCGCGCACGATCATCACCGATGCCCGCCTGAAACCCATCGCGGAATCGCGCCGCTTCCGCCGACCCTTCGGCATCCGGAACGCACTGGTTCAGGCGTGTATGGCGGGCAATACATCGGTTTTCAATTCCAGCGCCGTCAGACTTTTGCAAAACGCAGCCCCCCATGCCCGGCAGGCGGGGATCATTGCCCATGACTGGTGGGCCTATCAGCTGATGGCGGCCCATCGGGCCCGGCTGATCCACGACCCTCGCCCGGCGCTGCTGTATCGCCAGCATCCCCGCAGCGAGGTCGGTCGCAACGACACCCTTCCCGCGCTGTCGGCCCGCCTGCGCCAGCTGATGGCGGGCGATTTCGGCGGCTGGCTGCGTGCCAATCACACCAGCCTGGCCTGCCTGGACCTGCCCCCGGACAGCCGTACGGCGCTGGACCATCTGGGGACCATGCTGACACGGCCCGGGCCCCAAGCACTGATGGCAATGTTGCAGGGGCGGTTTTATCGTCAGACAAGAGCCGGCACCGCCGCACTGGCCTTGTCGGCACTGACCGGTTCGCTGCGGGCCTGACCCTATTCGACAATCAGATCGGCATGCAGGGCCCCGGCGGAATGGATCGATTTCAGAATATCGATCATGTCGCGCGGACGCACGCCAAGCGCATTCAGGCCCTCCACGAGATCGCTGAGGTTGGTTTCGCCTGCGACCTCGACAAAGCCGATGCCGGGTTCCTGCCGCAGCTCGACATCCGTGCGTGGGACGGTGACCGTTTCGCCATTGGCAAAGGGATTGGGCTGCGCGACCAGCGGGGCCTCGGCCACCCGTAATGTCAGGTTACCTTGCGACACCGCAACACGCGAGATTCTGACCCGTTCGCCGACAACGATCGTGCCGGATTTATGGTCGATGACGACCTTGGCGCGGTCCTCGGGCTCGACCATCAGGTTTTCGATCCGGCCGACGACGCGGGCGGGATTGACCTCGCCCAGGCCGCGAAAGTTGACGACGACGGTTCCGCTGTCCAATGTCACGGCCAGCTGGCGGTTGAAATCCCGGTTGATCACATCCTCGACCCGGGTCGCCGTGGTGAAATCAGCATTGCGCAACGCGATGCGGATATTGTCGATACCGGCAAAGTCGAATTCGACCTCGCGTTCGACCCGGGCGCCGACGGGGATGGTGCCGGTGGTCGGTACGCCTTCGACCACACGCGCGGCATCGCCTTGGGCCGCCACGCCTCCCGCAATGATCGAGCCTTGCGCCACGGCATAGATATTACCGTCCGCAGCCTTCATGGGCGTCATCACCAATGTGCCGCCCAACAGGCTCTTTGCATCCCCGATGGCCGAGACATTGACATCGATCCGGCTGCCCGATCTGGCAAAGGGGGGAAGAGTGCCGGTCACGATCACCGCCGCCACGTTTCTGGATCGCAGGGCATCCTCGGTGACATTGACGCCCAGCCTTTCCAGCAAACCGGCCAGCATGTCCTCGGTGAACGGTGCGTTGCGCATCCCGTCGCCGGTTCCATCAAGGCCGACCACCAGACCATAGCCCACCAGATCGTTGCCCCGGACCCCGTCGAAATCGGCAAGATCCTTGATCCGCACCGGCACAGCCAGTGCCGACATCGCCAAAGCCAGCCACAGAATGACCGCGTGCAGAACCGCTTTCACCGCAGGAAATCCACCAGCCGGAGCTTTGAAAGCCGCGCGGTCACGGCATAGATCGTGTCCAGTTGGGCCTTCACCTCGGTCAGGGCCGCGGTCGTTTCCAAAGGATCGGCCCGCAACAGGTCGTTGCGCGCAAGATCAAGCGTGTTCAGCACCGCGCCATTCGTGGCCTGAGCGCGTTCGACCGACTGTTGGGCCACGCCGACCCGCCCCATCTCGCCCAGAACGGCGCTGTCGGCGGCCGTCAGCAGATCGCCGCTCAGCTTCATCAAGCGCCCGCGTTCCGCCTGATCTGCTCCGAGGACACCGCGCTGGACAATCGCCCCGGTGGCCAGACCCTTGAGAAGGTCGCGGACGGCAGGCGAGGCGGCGGTCGTCGTCATTTCGACTGCCATGCCGTCGCCCACAGAAATCTTCTGCGCGGGCCCAAGGCCCCCGGAATAGGCCACATCCAGAAATCCTCCGCCGCCGCTTGGCGCGTCGAACCAGTTCGAAATCGCCATCGCCACGTCATCCGCCGTGCTCATCCCCGCAGTGATGGCGACAAGCTGGTCCATGATCAACGAGGCGTCGATCAGTGGCACAGTTCCGCTGGCATCGCCCGACATCAGGTGCCGGTTGCTGTTCGTGCCGTTCAGCCGACGGATGGAAATGTCGAAAGCATCCACCGCCTGAGCCAGACCGGTCCCGATCAGCAGGCTGCCGTCGATGAAGATATCCGCCGAGAGGCTGATCCCCAGATCGCTTGTGCTGGCACGAATGCCTTCGAACATGTCCTGAACCGCGCGCAGCTGAACAGCGGCTTCACTGGCATTCTGGTTCAGCTGGCGGGTCAGGACCATCCGGCCCTCTATCTCGTTCAAGGCGCGGGTATTGCCGTCCAGCCGCTGGCCCAGATCGGCCACCATGCCCGAGGCCAGTTCTTCTGTCAGGGTCGCCAGGGTCGTCTTGGTCCGGTTCGTGGCAACCGTCAGCGCATAAGCGCGCGCCTGATCACCGATACTGTTCAAGGTCACGGGCTTACATCCTCAGGATCTGGTTGATCATGTCGTCCACGGCCATCAGGACGCGGGCATTGGCGGCATAGGATTGTTCATAGTGCAGCAGGCGCTGCATTTCCGCATCGCTGTCCACGCCATCTGACATCAGGCTGGACATGACCGTCGACTGGCGGGCGTTGCGGTTGGCCAGTTCGGACTGCGCATCCACCCTGCGGGAGGCGACCCGCGATTCGATGACGCCAAAGCGGGTCGCCAGACCCTCGGTGCCGGTAAAGCCGCTGCCCGCCGGGGCAGGCTGCGAGGAATCCAGCGCCTGCGCGAAAGCCAGCAGGATATCGGACTGCCCCACCGGCCCCCCGGGCAAGGCCTCAAGGCCCGATCGCAGACGCCACAATTGCCCGCCCTGAGACGGATCGACGGCTGTGTTCAAAGTGATCCGTCCGGCCAGCCCGACCGTACCGGCCGCATCGGCGCGCGCGCCGGCATCGGTGAAAAGGCCCGTCCCGGCAGGCGTCAGGGTCGGATCGACCAAAGGATCGGCCAGTCTCTGATGCAGATCAAAGGCCAGATCGTCCAGTTCGGATTGCATCTGCGGGGCCAGCACATCCCGGATCTGAAAGTTGGCCGACAGCGACCCGCCGCTGAACAACCGCATCTGTCCAGCCGTCAGGGCCGTGCCGTTCAGGGTCAGCAGCTGCAGCGGCGCGCCGACAAGCTGGCCGGCGGCGACATGATCAGCCCCGGCAAAGTCCAGCCGTGCGGGCAGGCTGCCGTCCAGCAGCACCGCGCCCTCGATCGTGAACAGGGCGACCTTGCCCTGTTCGCGCGTTACCTCCTGAATGGGCACGATGGGGGCAATCCGGTCGATCAGGCGCTGGCGCTCATCCATCAGCGGGGTGGCGTCACGCCCGTCGGAATCGAGGATGGCGATCCGGGTGTTCAGCGTGGCGACCCGCTCTAACGAGGTGTTCAGCTCTGCCACCTCGGACTGGATGGCACGCTGAGCCGTGCTGCGGGCCGACTGGACCGCGTCCGAGGCATCGTTCAACCGCCGGCCCAGAAGGTCTGCGGCACTGACCACCTGTGCCAGACGCAATTCATCATCCGGGCGCGTGGCGGCCGCGCTGAGGGCGGTCTGAAGATTGGTCAGCGCCGAGGACAGGGACGTGGCGCCCCCGGGAAGGCCGACCACAGCCTCCATCCTTTGGTGAAAGACCGTGCGGGTCGCCCCCTCACCGATCGAGGAGGCGGCCAGCCGCACCTCGGAGACCAACGTGGCGTTCACGATGCGGGCAATCCCGTCGATGCGCACACCACCGCCCAGAGTGTTGGCGCTGAGCGTGACCTGGCGTCGGGCATAGCCGGGCGTCATGACATTGGCGATGTTGCCTGCCACCGTTTCGGTGCCCCGCGCCGTCGCGCCCAGACCCGACATTGCGTTTGAGATCGCTGCGGCAATGCTCATATCCAGCCTCCTTCAGGCAGGCCCGTCAGGGCTGGGATCAGCGTTTGATGTTGCTGGTTTCCTGCAGCATCTCGTCGACGGTCTGGATGATCTTGGCGTTCGACGAATAGGCGCGCTGCGTGGTGATCAGGTTGGTCAGCTCTTGCGCGATGTCGGTGGTGGACGCCTCGCGGGCATAGGCCGCGATCCCGCCGGTGGGGCCGCTGCCGGCATCCCACAGGAAAAAGCTGCCCGATTCGCGCGAAGGCTTGAAGGCCTGACCGGCTGCGGCCTCCAACCCGTTGGGGTTCGACACGTCGATGACCGGAATGCGGTACAGCGTCTTGATGAAGCCGGTGTCATAGGTCGCATTCACCTTGCCCGCCGCATCGATCTCGACCTTGACCAGCTGTCCGGCCGGAGAGCCGTTGCGCCCGATATTGGACGGCGAGAAGGGCGAGGCCAGCTGCGTCAGCCCCGAGGCGCCGCCCGGCACACCAATGACCAGCTCGATCTCTCCTCCGCCGACATCCAGATCGATCGTGCCCGCCGCCGCATCATAGGCATTGCCAGTCAGCGCGGTGACATTGGCGATCCTGCCGCCCAAAGCCTGACTGCCGTCGAATTCGACCCGAAAGGTCGAAATCACCGCATTCGCCGAAGCCGTATCCCGAACCTCCACCAGCCAGCTGTTCGACAGCCCGCCGGGTGTGGTCAATTCGGGGGTAAAGGTCACGTTCAGTTTTTCGGAATTGCCCAGATTGCCGTAATATTCGACCTGAACCGGGATCGCATCGCCGGTGGCCGTGTCCGCGGTTTCGGTGGCGGGCAGATTGGCCCCGATGGTGATCCGCGAGGTCGGATCGCCCACGGGCCGGTTCGATTCGATCAGGATCGGCACCAGCGCCGCCGAGGAATCGCGCGGGACCAGCGGCATGGTGCCATCCGCCGCCGTCGGCCAGCCCATCAGGACCAGCCCGCCTTCGGTGCGCAAAAGTCCGTTGGCGTCGGGCCGGAACGATCCGGTTCGCGTCATCAACAAGGTCGGATCTTCACCGCTGTTCACATCGGCCAGCGTGGTCACCGGCAGCATCCCACGCCCGGTCATCGCCAGATCCAGCGGGTGCGAGGTGGTGACCGGCGCCCCGTCCTGGGTGATCACCCGCTGTGTGGAGGTGCGGACCCCCCCCGCCGTATAAAGCCCGCTGCCCTGCCCAACCACCATCGAGGCGAATTCCGTCTCAACCCGTTTATAGCCATAGGTCGAGGCATTCGCGATATTGTCCGAGATCGTTCCAAGGCGCGACGAGTTCGCCGCCAGTCCGGACACACCGGCATTCATCGCTGAGGAGATGGACATGGACAGACACCCTTGTGTTACGCTGTTGCCCATGACCCTGCCCGACAAGGTTTAAGATCGTCCTAACCGGCGATCCTATCTCAGTAAAATCAGCTCGATCCGGTTGTTCAGCGGGTCCATCGGATTGGACCGGCGGTTCTTGCGATCGGCATAGCCGGACACGCGCTGCACCCGGCCTTCATCGAAGCCGTTCGTTTTCAGAAGGTTGCGCAGGGTATGGGCCCGCGCATCCGACAGCGGCCAGACCGGCGAGGCGACCAGCGTTTCAGGATAGGCCCGCACATGCCCCGAGATGGCGACATCATTCGTGACCCGCCCCACGACGCGGGCGATGATGCCGGCCAGTTCGTTCAGCGCGGGCTGAGGCTGTGCGGTATCCTCGACGAACAGCGGCGCATCGGTCAGATCACCCAGTTCGATCACCAGCCCCTCGTCTGTCATGCGGGTGACGACATGCTGCAGCAGGTTTGTCAGCTGCGCCGATTCGGCCCCCGTTCCGGTCAGGCTGTCCTGAACCGCGCGGGCCACCTCTTCGAAATCTCCGGCGCTGTTGCTGTCGGGCAGGGGTGCCTCGACGGCGTGGCGCACGCCTTCGTCCTGACCGTCGCCCGAACCGGTCTTTTCAGACGAGGGCGTCTGGATCACCGAGGGTGCGAAGTAATCGGCAAGCCCGGTCTTTTGTTCCTCGGTCGTGACGCTCAGCAGCCACATCAGCAGAAAGAACGCCATCATCGCGGTGACGAAATCCGCATAGGCGACCTTCCACGCGCCGCCGTGATGACCGGATTCCGCCGCGGCCTCGACGCGTTTGATGATGATCGACGGTTTGTTCAAACCCTTTGCCGCAGCCATGATGACACCCTTTGTTTCGGTCCGATGTCACTGTCGCGGCTGGCAGGGTTACAAACAAGTTAACGGGTCAAATGCCATCTATTTGGTAACGCTTCCTTAATGTCTTACCCATAGCTGCGCCGGTCCTCGATGACCTTGCCGTCATTGGGCAGGCTGCCGGGCGCCACCAGTTCGACGGTGCCGCGCAGCTTCAGCGCCTCAAGGACCGAGGCCGCGTAATCGCCCCCCGGTGCGGCGGTTTCCAGCTGGACGGTCATCACGTCCATCTGCCCCTGCCGGTCGGCGATCACCCGGGCGCGGGCGACCTCGGGGTGGCGGGCGACAAGGGCCGCGACCTGTTCGGGGCGCACGAACATGCCCTTGATCTTGGTGGTCTGATCGGCGCGGCCCATCCACCCCTTGATACGCATGTTCGTACGACCGCAAGGGCTGGTGCCGGGAAGGACCGCCGACAGATCGCCGGTGGCAAAGCGGATCAGCGGGTAATCGGGGTTCAGCGTGGTCACCAGAACCTCGCCCACCTCGCCTTCGGGGACCGGATCGCCGGTGCCGGGGCGCACGATTTCCACGATCACGCCCTCATCCACGATCATCCCGTCCACCGCATCGGATTCATAGGCGATATTGCCAAGATCGGCGGTGGCATAGCATTGCCGCGTCACGATCCCCCGATCCGCATAAAGCTGGCGCAGCGACGGAAACAGCGCGCCCCCGCCCACCACGGCCCGGGTCAGCGACAGAACGGCGTTCATCTGATCGGCACGGTCCAGGATCACCTTGAGGAAATCGGGCGTGCCCGCATAGCAGGTCGTGCCGATATCGACCGCCGCCCGCACCTGCAGGTCGGTCTGGCCGGTCCCCGCGGGCAGCACGGCGGCATCGACGGCCCGCGCGCCCGATTCGAACATCATCCCGGCAGGCGTCAGGTGATAGCCGAAACAGTTCTGCACGATATCACCGCGCCCCACCCCCGAGGCATGCAGGAACCGCCCCAATCGCCACCAGTCACCCTCGCGCCGTCCCGGTTCATAGATCGGGCCGGGGCTTTGGAACACATGGTCGAATTCGGCGGCGCGCCGGGTGGTGAAGCCGCCAAAGGGCGGATGCTTGGCCTGCGCCTCGGACAGTTCCGCCTTGCGGATCACCGGCAGGCGGGCCAGCGCCGCGCGGTCGGTCACCCCGTCGGGGTCCACATCGCGCAACAGACGCGCCAGCGCGGGCGCCGTCCGGGCGCGGGCGATCGCCAGAGGCAGGGCTGCCGCCATCGCCTGATCGCGCGCCGCCGCATCGCGGGTTTCCAGATCGTCATAAAATGCCATGATCGTCCCCTGTCACGCCAGCCAGCGTTTGCGGCGGCGATAGCTGCGCACGTCGCGGAACGATTTGCGTCCCTCGTCCGACATGCCCAGATAGAATTCCTTGACATCGGGGTTCTCGCGCAGCTGCGCGGCCGGCCCCTCCATCACCACCCGGCCATTTTCCAGAATATAGCCCTGATGGGCAAAGCGCAGGGCGACGTTGGTGTTCTGCTCGGCCAGCAGGAAGGTCACGCCCTCGCCCTCGTTCACGGCCTTGACGATCTGAAAGATCTGCTCGACCAGCTGCGGCGCCAGCCCCATCGACGGCTCGTCCAGCAGGATCATCTGGGGGCGGCTCATCAGCGCGCGGCCCATCGCGGTCATCTGCTGTTCCCCGCCCGAGGTATAGCCCGCCTGACTTTTCCGCCGCTCGCGCAGACGCGGAAAGTATTCATAGACCATCTCAAGATCGCGCCTGATCGCGGCGGACCCGTCGCGCCGGGTATAGGCGCCGGTCAGCAGGTTCTCCTCGACCGTCAGGTGCTCAAAGCAATGGCGCCCCTCCATCACCTGAATGACGCCGCGCCGCACAAGGGCCGCCGGGTCCAGCGCGGTGATGTTCTGGCCCTCATAGGTGATCGCGCCCTTGGTCACCTCGCCCCGTTCGCTGGCCAGAAGGTTCGAGATCGCCTTCAGCGTCGTCGTCTTGCCCGCCCCGTTGCCGCCCAGAAGCGCGGTGATGCCGCCCTTGGGCACGGTCAGGCTGACGCCCTTCAGCACCAGAATGACGTGGTTGTAGATCACTTCGATATTATTGACGTCCAGCAGCGTCTCTCGATTTTCGGCGTCGAACATGGGCTGTCCCTTCCGGCAGATGATCCCCGGCGGCGGACGGCGCCGCCGGGGCAGGATGTCAGCAATCGCGCGGCGTGATCCCGGCCTCGGCGGCATAGGCGGCGCTGTCCTCTTCGATCAGCGGGCCCAGCACATCCTGATCGGGCTCGGTGAACTCGGTGATCAGGTTCCATTGGCCGGCGGTCGCGTCCCATTGCTGCAGACGGGCCATGCCGCTGCCGCCATGGTTCTCGCAGCTCATCGCGATCTCGGGGCCGAAATCGGGCAGACCCAGCTCGACCAGCCGTTCGGGCGTGATCACGAGGTTCTCGAATCCCTCGCGCAGCTGTTCGGGATCGATTTCAGGCGTACCTGCGATCTCCTGCGCGGTGCGGATCGCCTCGGCGATGACCACCGCCGCATACATGCCCCGCGAATAGACTGCAGATCCGACATGCTGGCCACCCTGACTGGCCTTGCCGGGATCGATCACATGGGTCTGCAGATCGTCATACAGGGGATAATCCATCCCCACCCCGTTGAAGGTCAGCGACTTATAGCCGTCCGCTGCGGCCCCGGCAGGCTGCACGTCGATTTCCGACCCGGCCCACCAGATGCCGATGAAATTCTCCATCGGAAAGCGGATATTGGCGGCCTCCTGGATGGCGACCTGGTTCATGACGCCCCAGCCATACATGATGACGTAATCGGGCCGGTCGCGGCGGATCTGCAGCCACTGGCTTTTCTGTTCCTGCCCCGGCGCCTCGACCGGCAGTTCGGTCAGGGTGAAGCCGTGCTTTTCACCCAGCTCCTGCAGGGTGCGGATCGGCTCCTTGCCATAGGCGCTGTTGTGATAGACCAGCGCGATCGTCTTGCCATCAAGGCTGCCGTCATTCTGATCCAGCAGATACTTGACCGCGACCGAGGCCCCGTCCCAGTAATTGGCGGGCGCGTTGAAGACCCATTCAAAGACCCGCCCGTTCTTGGCCGAGGTCCGGCCATACCCCGGCGTGTACAGCACCTTCTTGTCCACCGCGACCTTGGGGATCAGCTGATAGGTAATGCCGGTGGACAGCGGGTTATAGATCAGCGCCCCGGTGTCCTTGGTCGCCTCATAGCATTCGACGCCCTTTTCGGTGTTATAGGCCGTCTCGCATTCGGGAACCTGAATGATCTGCCCGCCGATGCCGCCATCGCGTTCGTTCAGCAGGGTGAAGTAATCGTTGAACCCGTCGGCATATTGCGTGCCATTGGCCCCGTAAGGCCCGGTCCGATAGCTGAGGTTCGGCACCACCAGATCGGCAAGAACCGGACTTGCGGCCATCAGCGTCGCGGCCAGAACGGCGGGAAAGGTCAGTTTCATTGCGGGGTCTCCTCCCAGAGAGTGCGGTCCGGTCGCCCGGCCCATGCAGCGAAATCAGTGCGGAAACGGCCAGAGCCGCAGCTTTTCCTTGGTCAGGCGCCACAGGCGCGCCAGCCCATGCGGCTCGACGATCAGAAAGGTCACGATCAGCGCGCCCACGATCATCAGCTCGATATGGGCGGCCAGATCGGTGGGCCAGCCAAGGTTGCCCACCAGCACGTTCTTCAGCAGGACCGGCAGCAGGACCATGAAGGCCGCGCCCGCAAAGCTGCCGAAGATGCTGCCCAGCCCGCCGATGATGATCATGAACAGAACCAGAAAGCTTTTGTTGATGCCAAAGGCCTCGCCCACTTCGGCCGCCCCCAGATAGACGGCGAACAGCAGGGCCCCGGCGATGCCGATGAAAAAGCTGCTGACCGCAAAGGCCGACAGTTTCGCGCGCAACGGATCGACGCCGATGATCTCGGCGGCGATATCCATGTCACGGATCGCCATCCATTTGCGCCCGATCGACCCGCGCGTCAGGTTGCGCGCCAGCCAGGCCAGCAGAAAGGCCAGCACCAGACAGACCAGATATTTGGCCGGTGCGCTGGTCGTGGGCCCGGTGACGGCAAAGCCCAGAACCTCGCGCGTGGGCGCGGTGATCTGCCCCGAAGCGGAATAGTTGTAGAACCACGGCACCTTGTTGAACAGCCACACCAGAAAGAACTGCGCCGCCAATGTGGCCACCGCCAGATAGAACCCCTTGATGCGCAGGCTGGGCAGGCCGAACAGCACGCCCACCACCGCCGTGATCGCCCCGGCCAGCAGAATATGGATCAGGATGCTGACATCGGGAAAAGAGGTCATCAGCTTGTAGACCGCATAGGCGCCCACCGCCATGAACCCCCCGGTCCCCAGGCTGACCTGCCCCGCATAGCCCGTCAGGATGTTCAGCCCCAAAGCCGCGATCGCATAGATCAGGAACGGCACCAGCACCGCATTGGCCCAGTAATCGTTGATGACAAAGGGAATGATCCCGAAGGCCACCGCCAGCACGGCGTAATATCCCCACCGGTCCAGCCAGAGCGGAAAGGTCTGCCCATCCGCCCGATAGCTGGTCTTGAAGTCGCCCGCCTCACGATAGATCATCCATCCGCTCCCTGCAGTGCCGTTGCAGCGGGGGCCAGCCCCCGCACCCCCGGGATATTTGTACCAAGATGAAGCCATGCCGCTTTCATCTTGGCCAAAATATCCCCGCCGGAGGCTTCCATTCCGTCCACCCTCAGACCCTCTCGATGATGCGCTCGCCGAACAGGCCCTGGGGCCGGAACACGAGGAAGATCAGGGCGAGGACATAGGCGAACCAGGTCTCGGTCGCGCCACCGACCATCGGGCCGATGGTGAATTCGAACAGCTTTTCGCCCACGCCGATGATCAGCCCGCCGACGATGGCGCCGGGGATCGAGGTGAAGCCGCCCAGCATCAGCACCGGCAGCGCCTTGAGCGCGATCAGCGACAGGCTGAACTGGACGCCCGATTTCGTGCCCCACATGATCCCTGCGACCAGCGCCACGAAGCCCGCAATGGACCAGACCATCACCCAGATGAAGCGCAACGAGATGCCCACCGACAGCGCCGCCTGATGATCGTCGGCCACCGCCCGCATCGCCCGGCCCTGTTTGGTGTATTGCGCGAAGGCCACAAGCGACACGACCAGCAGCGCCGCGATCAGCGTCGCCCACAGATCCAGCCGGTCGATGAAGAAGCCATAGCCGAACCATTCGGCAGTCGCGGCCTCGATCCCGTCCGAGATACCCTGCGGCAGGCCCACGTCCAGCGTCTTGATGTCGGCGCCCCACATCACGTCGCCGAAGCCCTCCAGGAAATAGGCCAGGCCGATCGTCGCCATGAACAGGATGATCGGCTCTTGTCCCACCAGATGCTGCAGGACTAGCTTTTCGATCAGGAAAGCCAGCCCCACCATGACCAGCGCCGTCAGCGCGATGGCCAGGGCCGAAGGCACGGTCCAGCCGAAATGATGCAGCTGCGTGCCAAGCGCCGCATTGATCAGATGGGCAAAGGGCACCTGTCCGTTCTGGATGCCCACCAGCGTCAGCGCCGCGAACAGCGCCAGCACCCCCTGAGCATAGTTGAACACGCCCGAGGCCTTGAAGATCAGCACGAAGCCAAGCGCCACCAGCGCATACATCACGCCGGTCATCAGCCCGTTCAGCACCACCTCGGCGGCAAAGATGAATTGGTCCATCACTGGCCCTCCCTTGGATCGCGGTCAGTCATGGGCCACCCCCAGATAGGCGTCGATCACCGCCTGATTGCCACGCACCTCGGCCGGTGTGCCGTCGCCGATCTTGCGGCCGTAATCCATCACCACCACCCGGTCGCTGAGATCCATCACCACGCCCATGTCATGTTCGATCAGGCAGATCGTGGTGCCGAATTCGTCGTTCAGATCGAGGATAAAGCGGCTCATGTCCTCTTTCTCCTCGACGTTCATTCCGGCCATCGGTTCGTCCAGCAGCAACAGCTGCGGTTCGGCGGCCAGTGCGCGGGCCAGTTCGACGCGCTTTTTCAGCCCATAGGGCAGACGGCCCACGGGCGTCTTGCGGATGTTCTGGATTTCCAGAAAGTCGATGATCCGTTCGACGGCGGCGCGGTTCTGGGTCTCTTCGCGTTCGGCCTTGCCCCACCACAGGGCCTGCGCCAGAAACCCGGCCTTCATGCGGTTCAGCCGACCCGTCATGATATTGTCCAGCACCGTCATCCCCTCGAACAGGGCGATGTTCTGGAAGGTGCGCGCGATCCCAAGCCGGGCCACCTGAAAGGGCTTCATCGGGCCGCGCGGGGTGCCCTTGAAGATCACCTGCCCCTCTTGCGGATGATAGAACCCCGAGATGACGTTCAGCATCGAGGATTTGCCCGCCCCGTTCGGGCCGATGATGGCGCGGATCTCGCCCTGGCGGATGTCGAAGCTGATATCCTTGATCGCCACCACGCCGCCAAAGCGCAGGGTGATGTTCTTCAGCTCCATCACCACGGGGCCGGTCTGGCGCGCGGCGTGCGCCCTGTGATCCTGCATCATCATTCCGCCGCCGCCTTTCTTGCGCCCGCATCGCCAAAGACCGGCACATCGCAGATCTGCAGGGTCGCGCTGATATGGCCCTTGCGGCCATCCTCGTAGGTGACCTCGGTGCGGGTGTGGATGCTGGGCGATCCGTCATAAAGCGCCGTCACCAGATCGGCGTATTTCTGGGTGATCACGGCGCGGCGCACCTTG
Source organism: Paracoccus nototheniae (assembly GCF_004335005.1). Lineage (GTDB taxonomy): Bacteria > Pseudomonadota > Alphaproteobacteria > Rhodobacterales > Rhodobacteraceae > Paracoccus > Paracoccus nototheniae. The sequence continues at coordinate 33,233 of NZ_RQRT01000033.1, forward strand.
CGGGTGCGGGTCATCTCGCCATCATCGGGGTCCAGTTCCTTGTGCAGGACCAGAAAGCGGTGGATCTGGCAACCCGACAGCATCGGATCGCCGGCGACGGATTCGTTCACCGCCGCGACATGGTCGCGGATCTGGTCATAGACCTGCGCGTGACCGGCCAGTTCCTGATAGCTGCCATAGGCGATATTGTTCCGTTCCGCCCAGTTGCCCACCGCCGTCAGGTCGATATTGATCATCGCGGTGCAGAAATCGCGGCCATTGCCGATGACCACGGCCTCGAGGATGTTGGGATAGAATTTCAGCTTGTTCTCGACATATTTGGGCGCGAACATCGACCCATCGGCCATCTTTCCGACATCCTTGGCGCGGTCGATGATGCGCAGATGGCCGCTGTCCGGTTCGAAGAAGCCCGCATCGCCGGTGGCGACCCAGCCTTGCGCATCCTTGGTCGAGGCGGTGCTGTCGGCGTTCTTGTAATATTCGACGAAGGTGCCGGGGCTGCGGTAATAAACCTCGCCGTTTTCGCCGATGCGGACCTCGACGCCGGGGCTGGGCACGCCCACCGTATCGGACCGGACCTGCCCGTCGGGCTGCTGGGTGATAAAGACCGATGCCTCGGTCTGGCCATACAGCTGTTTCAGATTGATCCCAAGCGAGCGATAGAAATCAAAGATCTCGGGGCCGATCGCCTCGCCCGCCGTATAGCCGACGCGCACCCGGCTGAGGCCAAGCGTGTTCTTCAGCGGGCCAAAGACGAACAGCTTGCCAAGGCCATAGGCAAGCCGGTCGGCCATGCCCACCGGCTTGCCGTCCAGCAGCGCGGGCCCGGCGCGATGCGCCACCGCCATGCCGCGCCGGAACAGCCAGCGCTTGATCCGCCCGGCATCCTCCATCCGGATCATCACCGATGTCAGCTGCCCTTCGAAGACCCGGGGCGGGGCGAAGAAATAGGTCGGGCCGATCTCTCGCATGTCGGTCATCATCGTATGCGCGCCTTCGGGGCAGTTCACGGTAAAGCCCGACCACATCGCCTGCCCCACCGAAAAGATGAAATCGCCGACCCAGGCCATCGGCAGATAGGCGACGATCTCTTCGGCCTCGGTCAGGTGGTCGAACTGCGCGGTGTTCTTTGCCGTCTCGATGATGTTGCGGTTGGACAGCACGACGCCCTTGGGCTTGCCGGTGGTGCCGCTGGTATACAGCATCACGCAGGTGCTGTCGTAATCCAGCGCCGCGATGATCGCGTCCAGCCGCGGTCCCAGTTCGGCAGCCTGCGCCCGGCCCTGCGCCTGCACATCGGCCAGGGCGCTCATCTGCGTCGCATCGTATTTCCGCATGCCCCGGCGGTCGGTATAGATGATGCGGGCTCCGGCGCCGGTCGTTTCCTCGACCTCGCGGACCTTGTCGACCTGTTCCTGATCGCCGCAGATCACGAAGCGGGCGCCGCAATGATCCAGCACATAGGCCATCTCTTCGGCCACCGCGTCCTGATACAGGGGCACCGGGATCGCCCCGCACATCTGCGCGGCGATCATCGCCCAGTAATGGGCGGGGCGGTTGCGCCCGATGATCGCCAGATGATCGCCGGGCGCCAGTCCCTGCGCCATCAGCCCCATCGCCAGCGCCCGGATGTCATCAGCCGCCTGCGCCCAGGTCCAGCTTTGCCAGATCCCGTATTCCTTCTCGCGATAGGCGGGCCGGTCGCCGAACCGCACCGCGTTGCGCGCCAGCAACGCGGGTACGGATCGCAGATCGCCCGGGGGCGTCGTTGGCTGCATCATCTGTCCTCCCTTGCGACGCGGGCCCCGGACCGACGATCCGGGCGCGTCATCAGCCGGGACCTCCTCCGCCCCGGTGACCCTTGCACCATTGGCGCCAATCCTTGCGCCAGTTTTGCCCGAATCCAACAAAATGTTACGGCGCTTGCACCCTTCGTCCCCGATGCTACTGCTGGAAGCGGAGGAAGACCCCATGCACCAGCCCGAGGCCGACCCCGTCACACGGGCCGAGATCCGCGCCGACCTGACCCGGTCGGGCCTGAACCTGATCGGTCAGGCCCTGTCGATCTTTGACGCCGACCTGCGGCTGGCGCTGTCGAACCGGCAATATCAGGCGATGTTCGATCTGCCCGATGCGCTGACCCGGCCCGGCACCAGCTTTGACGACACGATCCGCTATCTTGTCCTGCGCGGCGAATACGGCACGCAGGACGACCCCGATGCGGCGGTCGCCTTTCGCGTGGCGCAGGCCCGCACCTTTCAGCCCCATTATTTCGAACGCGAACGCGCCGACGGCCGGTGGGTCGCGGTCGAGGGCGCGCCCCTGTCGCAAGGGGGCTGGGTCACCGTCTATACAGACATCACCGACATCAAGCGGCAAGAGGCGCTGCTGCGCGCGCGCTCGGACGCGCTGTCCGAACAGGTGCTGCTGAATGCCGAACGGCTGGCCGCCGCCAACCGCAAGCTGGCCGCCACCAATGCCGCCCTGTCCGAGGCGCAGCGCATCCTGACCCGGACCGAGGCCCGCACAAGGCAGGTGACCGAGATGGTGCCCGCCCATATCGCCCATATGGATGCCCAGTACCGCTATACCTTTTCCAACCGCCGCCTGCCGGTGATCTTTCCCGGCGCTGCGGGCGATATCGTCGGGCTGACGCTGGAACAGGCCCTGGGGGCCGCCACCGCCCGCACCTTACGCCCCTATATGGAACGCGCCCTGTCCGGCGATCCGCAGGTGTTCGAGATCACGCACCCGACCTCGGGGCGGCGCATCCGCATCGCCCTGACGCCCGATCGCGACGGGCAGGGCGTCTATATCCTGTCCACCGATGTCAGCGCCGAGGTTCAGGCGCGCGAGGCCCTGGCCCATTCGGCGCGGCGCAATCTGGCGGCCCGGCTGACCTCGGGGATGGCGCATGATTTCGGCAATCTGCTGACGATCATTCTGGGGCTGCAGGCGCGGCTGGCCACCCGGATCGACACGGTCGATCTGCCCCCCGACGCCGCCGAGGATGTGCAGGCGACGCTGGCCGCCGCGCGGCGTGGCGCCACGCTTCTGGACCGGCTGGCCCGGATCACCGGCGCGCGCGACCCGGCGCTGGAACCGGTCGATCTGCCCGCGCTGCTGGCCGATCTGGCGGCCCTGTCGCGGCCCTCTCTGACCAGCGGCACAAGGCTGGATCTGGCCGTGGCCCTGCCGCCCGGGCCGCTGCTGCTGGACCCCGGCGCGCTGCAGGATTCGCTGCTGAACCTTGTGCTGAACGCCAATGCCGCGATCACCCCGCCGGGCCGCATCACGCTGAAGGCGCGGCGCAACGGCGACTGGCTGGAGCTGACGGTCGGCGATACCGGCCCCGGTTTTACCCCCGAGGCCCTGTCCCGCGCGACCGAACCGTTCTTCACCACCAAAAAGGGCCAGGGCTCGGGGCTTGGGCTGTCGATGGTCTATGACCAGACCAAGATGGTCGGCGGCACGCTGCGCCTGTCGAACGGCCCGCGCGGCGCGCAGGTGGTGCTGCGCCTGCCCTGGCGCCCGGTGGCCCGCCGGATGGTCCTGCTGGTCGAGGATGACGATCAGGTCCGCGCGCAGGTCCGCGACCAGCTGACAGGTCTGGGCCATGCGGTGATCGAGGCCGCCAGCCTGTCCGAGGCCCGCGCCCTGACCGACCTGCCGGGTCTGGGCGTGATCCTGTCCGACATCCAGCTGGGCGACGGGCTGGGCCCCGATCTGGCCGATGCGACCAGTGCGACCCCCGTGCCGCTGATCCTGATGACGTCGCTGCCGCCGGGCCATCCGCTGCGCGCCCGCGCCCCCGGCCCGGTGCTGACCAAGCCCTTCACGCAGGCGCGGCTGGCCGCCGTTCTGGCCGCCTCGCTGACGCCTTCGCCCCACGGACAGGACAGACCATGACCGATGCGCCGCTGATCGCGATTCTGGATGACGAACCCCAGATCCGCCGCTTGCTGTCCGCCGCATTGGAACAGGCGGGCTTCCGCACCCAGTCCTTTGCCCGCGCCACGGAATTCGAGGCCGCGCTGCGCCGCATCACCCCCGATGCTTGCCTGATCGATCTGGGCCTGCCCGATCGCGACGGTCTGGCGCTGGTCCACCGGCTGGCTGCCGATTCGGGCGCGGCGATCATCATCATTTCGGGCCGCGCGCAGGTGCAGGACCGGGTGACGGGGCTGGAACTGGGCGCCGACGACTATATCACCAAGCCCTTTGAGCCCGCCGAAGTCGTGGCCCGCATCCGCGCCCGCCTGCGCCGCCCGTCCCAAGGCATGGCCAACCGCCCCCGCACCCTGCGCTTTGCCGGGTGGAGCGCCGATTTCGACCGCTATCTGCTGACTGCCCCCGACGGCACCGAAACGCCGCTGAGCCATGCCGAAGCCGAGGTGCTGCGCCTGTTCACCGACAACCCCCGCCGCCTGATCACCCGCGCCCAGATGCTGGAAACCCTGGGCGGCACGGCCGGCGACAGCTTCGACCGCGCCATGGATGTCCGCATCTCGCGCCTGCGCACCAAACTGGGCGAAGATCCGAAAAACCCGCGCCTGATCAAGACGATCTACGGCGCGGGCTATATCTTTCTGGCCGAGATCACCTGATCACCCAAGCAAGCCCTTGGGCCGGCAAAAGCGCCCACGGGCCCCCATCAAGGGGCCCCGCAGCCGCGCGGGACCGCCATCCCGCCCCGCGATCGCATCTCAGGCGCGGCACCTTTGACCCTGCATCGGTCCGGAAATATCCCACAGGGGGGTCCGGGGGACGTGACGTCCCCCCGGCTGCCGCCCGAACCCGAATGGGCGGGCAAAGCCTCAGGCCTCGCTGTCCCATCCGCTGATGGCCTTGCTGTCCATGAACTCCTCCAGCCCCATCAGCCCGCCTTCGCGCGCCCGGCCAGAGGCCTTCACCCCGCCAAAGGGCGCCCCGGCGCCGCGCGACTGGCCGTTCATCTCGACCATGCCCGCCTGCAGCTGGCGGGCCAGACGGTTGCGGCGCGCGCCATCCTGCGACTGGACATAGTTGGTCAGGCCGTAAGGCGTGTCATTGGCAATCCGCACGGCCTCGTCCTCGCTGTCAAAGGGGATGATCGACAGGACCGGGCCAAAGATCTCCTGCCGCGCGACGGTCATGTCATTCGTCACATCGGCAAAGACCGTGGGCCGCACGAAATAGCCCCGGTTCACGCCCTCGGGCAGGCCGGTGCCGCCTGCGACCAGCCGTGCCCCCTCGTCGATGCCTGCCTGGATCAACCCCTGGATCTTGTCCCACTGATCCTTGCTGACCACGGGGCCGATATGCGGGCCGGGACCATGGGCGCTGGCCACCGTGGTTTCCGAGGCGACGCGCGCAGCCACCTCGACCGCCCGGTCATAGGCCGAGCGTTCGACCAGCATCCGGGTCGGCGCGTTGCAGGATTGGCCGGTATTGTTGAAACAATGCCGCGCGCCCCGCGCGACCGCCTTGTCGTCCGCATCGGCAAAGACCAGATTGGCGCCCTTGCCGCCCAGTTCCAGCACGACTTTTTTCAGGCTGTCGGCCGCCGCCTTGCTGATCGCGATGCCCGCGCGGGTCGACCCGGTAAAGCTGATCATCGCGACATCAGGATGCACCGACAGCTGGCTGCCCACGCCCATACCGTCGCCATTCACCAGATTGAAGACCCCCGCAGGCACCCCGGCCTCGTCCAGGATCTCGGCAAAGACCATTGAGGACAAGGGCGCGATCTCGGAGGGTTTCAGCACACAGGTATCGCCCGCCAGCAGCGCCGGGATGACCTTCAGCGTGACCTGATTCATCGGCCAGTTCCACGGCGTGATCAGGCCGACGACGCCCACCGGCTCCCATGCGATCATGGTCGTGGGGGCGTGATCGCCCAAGGGGCGGATGAACTGGAAATCGCGAAAGGCGGTGATGAAATTCCGCGTGTGCCAGGCCCCGGCCTCGGCCTGATCCTCCAGCGCCATGTCCTGCGGCGCGCCCATCTCAAGGCTCATGGCGCGGGCCAGATCGGGCATCCGCCGCTCATAGATGGACAGGATCCGTTCGACCACGGCCAGCCGTTCGGCGGGCGGCGTGGCGGCCCAGCCCGGAAAGGCCCGCTTGGCCGCCGCCACCGCCGCATCCGTATCCGCCTGATCCCCGACCGAGATCACCGCCACCGGCTCCTCGGTCGAAGGGTCGATCACCTCAAGGTCGCGCGCCACGGCGGGGGCAACCCAAGCGCCGTCGATATAGAATTTCCGCTGATCCAGCAAACCGGTCATCTCGCTTTCCTCATCTGTCATTTGCGCCAAAGCCTGTCACTGCGGACTGCACTTCGCAAGGCCCCCCTGCGGGACCGGCCCGCTGCGGCACTGGCAATCCGCGCCGGGCGGCTTATGTTCCCCTGTGACGCAACCCATCCGAAAGGACCCCCATGTCCCTGCGCATCAATGACATCGCCCCCGATTTCACCGCCCCCTCGACCGAGGGGCCGATCCGGTTTCACGACTGGCTGGGCGACAGCTATGCGGTGATCTTCAGCCATCCCCGCGATTTCACCCCCGTCTGCACGACCGAGTTCAGCGCCGTGGCCCAGTTGGTCCCCGAATTCGAGGCGCGCGGCACCAAGGTTCTGGGCGTGTCCGTGGACAGCGTGGACGATCACCAGAAATGGAAGGCCGATATCGGCAAACTGGCCGGCGTTCCGGCCAATTTCGCGATCATCGACGACAGCGATCTTGCCGTGGCCAAGGCCTATGACATGCTGCCCGCCGAATATTATCTGCCGACCGAGGGGCGCACCCCTGCCCATTCGGCCACCGTCCGCACCGTCTTCATCATCGGCCCCGACAAAAAGGTCCGCCTGACGATGACCTATCCGATGTCCGTGGGTCGCAATTTTGCGGAAATCCTGCGGGCGCTGGATGCGGTGCGCAAGACCGACGGCGTCCCCATCGCCACCCCCGCCAACTGGGTGCCGGGTCAGGACGTGATCGTCGCGCTGTCGCTGGACGACAAGGCCGCCGAGGCTCGGTTCGGCCCGCTGGACATCAAGCTGCCCTATCTGCGCTTCGCCAAGGATCCGGCCTGATCGGTCAGCCCGGCCAGCGCGGCCAGCCGTAATGGTCCATCAGGGCGGCAATGGCACGGTCATTGCCGCCCATTCCTTGGGCGGGGCGGTTGACGGCCCTCAGGCTGGTTTCCTGACTGCCCTGCCATTCCAGAATGCGGTTGCGACCGCCGATCTTGACCGGGGCCGATCCCGCCATCCGCCCCATCCAGTACAGCCACAGATCATCCGCCCCCGGCGCCAGACGCATGAACAGATCGTCCCGCGTCACATCGGGATGAAAGACGCCGGGCGCATAGATCACCCCCGACACGCCGGTCGGAAAGACCAGCGGCCCGGCATCGGGCGCGTCCAGATTGTGGCGCCACTGCTCATAGGGGGCGGGGCGATCGTTGTGCAGGACCACCTGATGCGCGCGATGGCAGGCGATCCGGGCGCCTGCGCCTGCGGCGTCGGTCAGCCCTTCCAGCCAGTCGAAGGCGTAATACAGATCATCATCCGCCGTCACCACAAAGGCCCCAGGATGGGCGATCAGGGTCTGAACGATCTTCTTATAGGACCGCCACGCCGGACAGGTCCGGATCTCCAGCCCCGCCATGCTGCGGATGTCGGGCGGCAGGTGAAGGGCGTCGCCATCGTCCAGCCACAGGATCACGCGATCCGGCTGCACGCTTTGCAGCGTCAGCGCCTGCAGGGTGGGAAGAAGTGTCCCGAAGCGCGCCGGATAGCTGGTCAGCGACACGATCAGCTCTGACCCCAGCCCATGCGCCCGGCCCGGCCCGGTGGGTCGCGCCGCGATGTCGGCCATCGCGCGGGCCTGACGGCGGCGCTGCTTGAACCGGCGAAAGGCGTCGCGGATCACGGGCGTTCCCATGCGCGGCGCAGCCAGCCGATATCGCCGATGCGCCGGTACCATTTATGGCCCCGCCCGGCAAAGACATCCTCCATCTTCGGTGCCCCGGCGAACAGGACGATCTTTGCCCCCGCCGGCAATGACGGATCGCGCAGATAGCTGGCCAGATGGCGCGGAACGCAATCGTTCTTGAAGCTGACGCACCAGCCCTTGGGCCAGTAATGCAGATGGCCGTGACGGGCCAGTTGCGCCGACTGGAACTGCTGGCTGATCTCATACCCGGCGGTGGCCGCTGCCGGATCGGCCAGATAGGCGTCCAGCACATAGGCATGATCGCCCACGCGATAGCGAAAGACGCTGGAATTGCCGACGCTGTGCAGGAACCGGTCGCGGCCCGGATTGATCCGGCGCAGCGGCTTGGCGCGAAACAGATCGTCGTCGCGGATGATGAAGAAATCGCCCGGAAGGTCGAAGAACGGCCCCAGATCGTCGACCACCACAAGATCCAGATCCAGAAACAGCGCCGTCCCCGACAGGGCCGCATCAGGGCCGCCCAGATCGCGGCGGAACAACGCCAGCTTGCGCCAGCGCGTATCGGCATGTCCCGCAGGCAAGCCCAGTTCGGGCAAAGGCATCGCCTGAACCCCCGCGTCCAGCCCGGCGGCATCGTCGGTGAAACAGATGAACCGGTGCGGCCGGTCCAGATGCCGCCGCACCTGCGCCGCCAGCCGGTTCACATCGGCGCTGGAATACAGCGTGCCCCATTTCATGGTGAGGATCAGCAGGGGGGCGTCGTCATGCACGGGCTGTGGCCTTTCGGGTCGTCATTCCGGCAACCGGCTTTCGGCGGCGACGGCAAAGCGGCCATCGAAGACCGGCGGGCTGAGTCGGTTCTCCATCGTGGCGCGAGTCTCGTCGGCGAACCGGCCCGAGGCCAGCCCGTCGCGCATGAAACGCTCGAACGCCCGAGAGCGGTCCTGCCAATGGCGCATATCGCGTCTTTCCCGCGCGGTGACCAGACCAAACCGGCGCCGCATCCACGCCCGAAGACCATAGCGGCAGCGACGCAGGGCATTGACCGTGCTGGGGCGCAGATGCGCGGCCGGATCCAGACCCTCGGCCATCAACATCTGTCGATAGAGTTCCGTATAGCGCGGATCGGTCGGCGCCCGCCACCCGCTGGTATCCCCATGCCACGGCTTGTGGGTCCGGCAGAAATGCACGAAGACCGGTCCGACGGCCCCCATCAGTCCCAGTTCAAGAACGCAGGCCTGATAATTCATGCGGGGACTCAGCTCGGTCCAGCGACCATCGAACAGATGGGCCAGGAAATCCTGATCGAACCGCACCGCATCGGGAAAGCGTCGGAAATATTCCAGCAGCACCTGCGCGAAATCGTATTGCGCCCACCGGGCCGTGTCGATCAGCAGCACCCCGGAGTTCAGATAACGCCCCGAAGTGACGCCGATCGTGGCCAGCCATTCGTCGCGCGTCAGCGCCTTGATGTCATAGGGCGCCCGCTCCAGCGTGGCGATGTCGCTGACGGCCCCCAAGCCCGCAGGCAGGTCCACGTCCCAGATCGCCGGCTCGGCGCGCAGCGACAGGATGTCGACATCCAGATACAGCAGCCGGTCATAATGGGGCAGCACCGACGGCGCGAACAGCCGCAGATACACGATCTTCGGCCATTTGCGATCCTCGGGCAAACCCTCGGGCAGCAGATGCCCCAGTTCCTCGTAGTGATAGGTGATCCGGTCGTCCTGCCGGACCTCGCGCAGCGCGATGCCGGGATCGCGGCGCTCGACGAAGACATGGACATCGCAGTCCCATTGCTGCGCGATCCGCTTGGCCTGCACAGCCGCAATGTCCGACAGGCGTTCGTCGGTCACCATGAAGATCGCGTGCATCCTGTCCGTTCCCGCCCGACATCGCCTGTAAAAAGGGCGGCCCCGAAAGATCCGGGGCCGCCCCTGTCATCAGCTCACGATCAGCCTTCGGCCGATTCCTGCTGCTTTTCCTCGATCTCGGCGCCGGTCTCCTGATCGACCATCTTCATGCCAAGGCGGACCTTGCCGCGGTCGTCAAAGCCCAGCAGCTTGACCTTGACCTCTTGACCCTCTTTCAGGATCTCGTTCGGATGGGACAGGCGGCGGCCCGCGATCTGGCTGACATGGACCAGACCGTCGCGCTTGCCGAAGAAGTTCACGAAGGCGCCAAAGTCGACCAGCTTTACGACCTTGCCGACATAGACCTTGCCCTCTTCGGGTTCGGCCACGATCGAATAGATCATGTCATAGGCTTTCTTGATCGAATCGGCATTGGCCGAGGCGATCTTGATGATGCCTTCGTCGTTGATGTCGACCTTGGCACCCGAAACCTCGACGATCTCGCGGATGACCTTGCCGCCCGAGCCGATGACTTCACGGATCTTGTCGGTCGGGATCTGCATCGTCTCGATGCGCGGAGCATGCGCACTGAACTCGTTGCGACCGGCGGTCAGGGCCTTGGCCATCTCGCCCAGAATGTGCAGACGACCGTCGCGCGCCTGCGCCAGAGCCTGCTCCATGATCTCGGGCGTGATGCCCGCGACCTTGATGTCCATCTGCAGGCTGGTGATCCCGTTTTCGGTCCCCGCAACCTTGAAGTCCATGTCGCCCAGATGATCTTCGTCACCCAGAATGTCGGTCAGGACGGCGTAGCGGCCATCGTCTTCCAGGATCAGGCCCATGGCCACACCAGCGACCGGCGCCTTCAGCGGCACGCCGGCATCCATCATCGACAGCGAACCGCCGCAGATCGACGCCATCGAGGACGAGCCGTTCGATTCGGTGATCTCGGACACGACGCGGATGGTATAGGGGAAATCGGTCGGTGCGGGCAGAACCGCCTGCAGCGCGCGCCATGCCAGCTTGCCATGGCCGATCTCGCGACGGCCGGGGCTGCCGACGCGACCCACTTCGCCCACCGAATAGGGGGGGAAGTTGTAATGCAGCAGGAAGTTCGAGCGCGAATTGCCGTGCAGCGCGTCGATGATCTGTTCGTCATCGCCGGTGCCAAGCGTGGTCACGACCAGCGCCTGCGTTTCGCCGCGCGTGAACAGCGACGATCCGTGCGTGCGCGGCAGGATGCCGACTTCGGATACGATCGAGCGCACCGTCTTGGTGTCGCGACCGTCGATGCGGGCGCCACCGTTGATGATGTCACCGCGCAGAATGCCCGATTCCAGCTTTTTCAGCGCCGAACCCAGATTGGTGTCGGCCAGTTCATCCTCGGACAGGGCGGCCTTGACCGCTGCCTTGGCAGCCGCAACCGCATCCTGACGATCGGCCTTGTCGCGGATCGCATAGGCGGCGCGCATGTCGGCCTCGCCCAGGGATTTCACGCGAGCATAGAGCGCGCTGTAATCGGGGGCCTGATAGTCGAAGGGCTCTTTGGCGGCCTCTTCGGCCAGTTCGATGATCAGGTCGATGACCGGCTTGATCGCGTCATGGCCGAATTTCACGGCGCCCAGAATTTCGTCCTCGGTCAGCTCATAGGCTTCCGATTCGACCATCATCACGGCATCGCGGGTGCCCGCGACGACCAGATCCAGACGCTGTTCGGGGTTCATGCGCAGCTTGTCCATGTCCTGAACCTCGGGGTTCAGCACATATTCGCCGTTCGAGAAGCCGACGCGGGCCGCTGCGATCGGGCCCATGAAGGGCACGCCCGAGATGGTCAGCGCGGCAGAGGCTGCGATCATCGCGACCATGTCGGGATCGTTGACCAGATCATGGCTCAGCACGGTGCACATCACCAGCACTTCATGCTTGAAGCCGGGGGCGAACAGCGGGCGGATCGGACGGTCGATCAGACGCGCGGTCAGCGTCTCTTTTTCCGAAGGGCGCGCCTCGCGCTTGAAGAAACCGCCCGGAACCTTACCGGCGGCATAGTATTTTTCCTGATAATGCACGGTCAGCGGGAAGAAGTCCTGACCGGGCTTGGGTGCCTTGGCAAAGGTCACGTTGGCCATGACGCTGGTCTCGCCCAGGGTGGCGATGACGCTGCCGTCGGCCTGACGGGCAACCTTGCCCGTTTCCAGGGTCAGCGTTTCTTCGCCCCACTGGATTGATTTTTTCACTTCATCAAACATCTGATTTCCTCAAAGGGTGCACCGGCCCTCCGGCCACCCATGTCATGTATCGCGGCCCCATTGCCGCCGCCCCAATCCTTTGCATGTGCCCCGGGGCTGGGCCTCACGTCGCAGATGTCTGGGGCAATACAGGAAAACCGGTCATTTGGGAAGTGGCGTGGCAGGGGGCCGCGCGAAGGGCGGCGGTGCGGGATCAAGGCCCCGCCATCCGGGCCGCCATCTGCGCCACCGCCACGACATCGCGGCTGAGCAGGCGGTCCTTGTCCAGATCGGCCAACGCGACCCAGCCCGCCTCCAGCGCATCATCGGCAGCCTGAGGCTGACCCTGCTGCCAGTGGCACAGGACCGCGACCAGCACATGATGATGGCGCAATTCTCCGGTTTCCGCCCGGTCCAGCGCATCCAGCGCGGTCAGCACCCTATCAGCGCGGGCGGTCACGCCGGTCTCTTCCAGCAATTCGCGTTTCGCAGCGGCCAGCAGGGTCTCTCCGGCCTCGACCTTGCCGCCGGGAAAGCCCCAGAACCCGGCATCGGGCGGATTGGCACGCCGGACCAGCAGCACCTGATCGTCGCGGATGACGACAGCCAGAACGGCAACCACGGGTCGGGGCGGGGGCAAGGGTGACATGCCGCCAGCCTAACGCC
>NZ_RQRT01000034.1 GCF_004335005.1 Paracoccus nototheniae
CCCCCTTCTTCTTCACAAAAATATCCCGGGGGGAGTCCGCAGGACGGGGGGCAGCGCCCCCCTTCCACCCGCGCCACCACGTCCCGCTCATGCCCGGTCCAACCCCATCTGCCAGAACCCCGCCTCCAGCTGGGTGGCCTGGCTGAAATGGCGCGCCAGCGCCACCGCGCGGGGCAGGCGGGGCCAGTCCGGCCCAAGCCGCGCTTCCAGCGCCGCATCGGTCAGCGCGCCCACCTCAACGCACAGGCGCTGGTAATCCGCCCCGCCATAGGTCGCGGTCCAGTCTCCATAGGGCCCGACACTGGCCGCATGCCGCCGCCCGATCTCGCCATAGCCCAGCACGCAGGGGGCCAGCGCCGCCAGCAAATCCAGCAGATCGCCCGCATAGCCGGTGGCATGCACATAGCGGGTATAGGCCATGTTGGCGGGCGATTCCGGGGTCGCCTGCAGCATCTCCTCGGATATCCCCTCACGCGCGCAGAGGCTCACATGCAGGGGCATCTCGTCATGCAGCAGGCCATGCGCGATCAGCGATGCCGCGCGCATTTCCGACAGCCGGTCGGATTTGGCAAAGACCAGCGCCCAGGCCCGCGCGAAATGCAGCAGGAAGACGTAATCCTGCTGCAGATAATGCAGGAAGCTGGCGCGGGGCAGGGTGCCTGCCGCCAGCTGGCACACGAAATCATGGCCGACATAGCGGTCCCAATCCGCCCCCGCCGCCGTTCGCCACAGCGCAAAGGCGCGGCCGTAATCGGGCAGGCTCATGGCGCGTTCACGTCGATGGCCAGATCGGACAGGGGCAGCCCGCCCGGCGTGGCGCCGCGATCGTGCAGAAACGCCTCGAACCGCAGATAGCGGCCCGCATCCAGCGCGGCGGGGCGGGCGGCAAAGCGGGGCCATGTATCGGCCCATGCGGCCTCGTTCAGGGGTGTCTGCAATTCGGATGCGGTGGCCGCGAACATCGCCCAGGCCGCATCCGGGTCGTTCTTGATGAAGGCCGTGGCGCGTTCGGTGGCCCCCAGAAACGCCGCCACCGCCGCGCGGTCCATGCGGGCGGGATCGGCCAGATAGATCAGCTCGTCATAGGCGGGGATGCCATGCGCTTCGGGGTAAAGACACCGCCCTTCGAACCCCTCCAGCCGCAGCTGGTTCAGCTCGAAATTGCGAAAGGCGCCGATGACGCCGTCCACCTGCCCCGACATCAGCGCCGGCGCGATCGACCAGCCGATATTGATCTGTTCGACATCGCCCGGTGCCAGACCGCCATCGGCCAGCATCGCGTCTAGCATCACCTCCTGCACGCCCGCGACGGCAAAACCGACCTTGTGGCCCGCCAGATCGGCGGGGGTCTCGATCCCGCTCTCCGCCAGCACGACAAGGCAGGTCAGGGGTGTCTCGACCAGCGTGCCGACGCGGGTCACGGGCAGGCCCTGATGGCGCGACAGATGCAGCTGCGGCTGATAGCTGACGGCGATATCCACCCGCCCCGCCGCCACCATGCGCGGCGGATCGTTGGGGTCCGAGGGGGTCACCATCTCGACCGCCAGCCCGGCATCGGTGAAATAGCCCAGTTCCTCGGCCAGGACGATCGGGGCGTGATCGGGATTGACGAACCAGTCCAGCATGACGGTCAGATCGGTCGGTTCCGTCCGGGCCCCGACTGCCTGACGATCGGCGCTCTGGCTTTGGGTGGTCTGGCTTTCTGTGGTCTGGCCTTCGCTGGTCTGGGCATGGGCCGTCGGGACGGGCAGGGCCAGTGCGGCCAAGGCAAGGGTCAGGGCTTTCAAGGGGTCTCTCCTAGGTCGGGATCGGTCAGGGCCAGCAGGGCGATGGACCCCGGCCAGCGCGATTGCAGGATCTGCCCGGCATTCTGCGCGCGCAGGCCGGTGCGGCAGGCCAGCACGACTCGCGGGGCCGTGCCGGGCTCCAGGTCGCCGATGCGGTCGGGCGGAATATGGGTTGCGCCGGGAAAGGGCGCGGCCTCGGCCCGCAGGTCGATCAGCAGATCGCCGGGGTCGATCTGGCTGGCGGCGATGAAGGGCAGCGGGGCCACAGGCTCGGGCGCACGGTCAAAGCGAAACCCGCCCATCCGCCAGCGGGCCGCGTCAAAGCTGATCAGCCGCCCCAAGGGCGAGGGGTCCAGCCCCACCAGCCATGCCAGCGCCATCTGCGCCTGCAGCGCGCCAATCATGCCGACGACCGGCCCCAGCACCCCGGCGGTGGCGCAATTGGCGCCCCGCAGCGGCAGGTCGGGGAACACCGCCCGCAGGCTGGGCGCCCCCGCCCCGCAGGCCAGCGCATAGCCCGACAGGGCC
The DNA here is from genome assembly GCF_004335005.1 of Paracoccus nototheniae. Taxonomy (GTDB): domain Bacteria; phylum Pseudomonadota; class Alphaproteobacteria; order Rhodobacterales; family Rhodobacteraceae; genus Paracoccus; species Paracoccus nototheniae. The sequence continues at coordinate 2,316 of NZ_RQRT01000034.1, forward strand.
AGCGCCGATCCCGCAATCAGCGGCTTGCCTGCCGCCATGCAGGCATCCGACAGGGTCAGGCTGACCGCGAAACTGTCGGCGCAATCCAGCACCGCATCGGCATCCTCCATCAGCGCGGGCGCATTGGCGGGGGTCAGCCATTCCACGCGGGGGATGACCTGCACATCGGGGTTCAGCGCGGCCATGGTGGCGGCGGCGGCAAGGGCCTTGGGCTGGCCCGTCTGATCGCTGCGATACAGTGGCTGGCGGTGCAGGTTGGTGACCTCGATCCGGTCGGGATCGACCAGCGTGATCCGGCCCACCCCCGCCGCCACCAGATACTGCAGCGCCGGGCAGCCCAGCCCCCCGGCCCCCACGATCAGCACATGGGCATCGGCCAGACGCGCCTGTCCTGCGGGCCCGATCTGGGGCAGTTGGCGGGCATAGCGGTTCATGCCGTCACCGCCATCCAGTCTGCGATCCGCGCCTCGGGGTCGGGATGCAGGGTGATGTCGGTGACGGCAGAGACCACATCCGCGCCCGCCGCAAAGGCGCCCGGCGCGCGGGCCACCGACATGCCGCCAATGGCGATCAGCGGGATCGGACCGACCAGCCGCTTCCATTCGGTGACCCGGTCCAGCCCTTGGCTGTGCCATTTCATCTGCTTGAGGATCGTCGGATAGACCGGCCCAAGGGCCACATAATCGGGCGCCAGCGCCAGCGCGCGCTCCAGTTCGGCGTGATCATGGGTGGACAGCCCAAGCCGCAGCCCGGCGCGGCGGATGGCGGCCAGATCGGCGCCGTCCAGATCCTCTTGCCCCAGATGCAACCAGTCGGCGCCCTCGTCGATGGCGATCTGCCAGTGATCGTTCACGACCAGCGCCGCGCCATGATGGCGGGCCAGCGCCAGCCCGCGCCGGATCTGGTCGCGCAGATCGTCGGGCGCGCGGTCTTTCAGCCGCAGCTGGACCAGCCGCACGCCCAGGGGCAGGGCGCGGTCCAGCCAGGCCACATCGTCGAAGATCGGATAAAATCGCGGCAGCATCACAACCATGCCTTTCCCAGCAGGGGCGTCGAGGGCACGCCCATATCCCGCACCCCCATCGGATCGGCGCCCCGCGCCAAAGCGCCCGCCTGCACGGCCAGTCCGAAGGCGCGGGCCATGGCGACCGGATCGCCCGCCTGCGCGACGGCGCTGTTCAGCAGCACGGCGTCAAAGCCCATTTCCATGGCGTCGGCAGCATGGCTGGGCAGGCCCAGACCCGCGTCGATGACCATGGGAATGTCGGGAAAGGCGGCGCGCAGGCTGCGCAGGCCATGGCGGTTGTTCAGGCCCATCCCCGACCCGATCGGCGCGCCCCATGGCATCAGCACCCGGCAGCCCGCATCGACCAGCCGCTGCGCCAGCACCTGATCCTCGGTCGTATAGGGGAAGACGTGGAAGCCGTCGGCGCACAGGGTTTCTGCCGCCTCCAGCAGGCCGAAGGGGTCGGGTTGCAGCGTGTCGGCATGGCCGATCACCTCCAGCTTGATCCAGTCGGTCTCGAACACCTCGCGGGCCATGCGGGCGGTGGTCACGGCCTCTCGTGCGGTGTGACAGCCTGCGGTGTTGGGCAGGACGCGCAGCCCCAGCCCCCTGATGATGTCCCAGAAGGCCTGACCTGTCCCCATCCCGGCCCCCATTCCCGCCCCACCCATCCCGGCCTCGCGGCGCAGGGACACGGTGGCGACGGCGGCGCCGCTGGCGCGGAACGCCGCCTCCATGATCGCGGGCGAGGGGTATTGCGCAGTGCCCAGCATCATCGCGCCGGGCAGGGTGATGCCATAGAAATCGCGCATTCGCTCAGCCCCCCTGCATGGGCGCCAGCACTTCCAGCCGGTCGCCGTCGCGCAGGGTCTGACCCGCACGCGCTGCCGAGGGCAGAAAGTCGCCGTTCAGCGCGGTGGCGACGCGGGCCTTGGCCCAGCCCAGTTCCGCCAGCGCATCGGCCACGGTGGTGGCTTTGATGTCGCGGGGGTCTCCGTTCACCTCAATCCTCATGAAACAACGCTCCCTTTGTTCCGGTGGTCAGGTAATCGGCGGCGGTGGCCGCCAGTGCGGGCGCCATCAGATAGCCGTGGCGAAAGAGGCCGTTCAGATGGATCACCCCGCCCCGCAGGGTCACGCGGGGGATATGATCGGCAAAAGCCGGGCGCAGGTCGGTGCCCAGTTCCACGACCGCGCTTTCGGCAAAGCGCGGGTCCAGCGCATAGGCCGCCGATAACAGCTCCAGCACGGACCGGGCGCTGACGGGGGCGCGGGATGCGCTTTCGATCTGCGTGGCGCCCAGCATGAACAACCCGCCCTCGCGCGGCACGATGTACAGCGGATGGCGCGGATGCAGCAGGCGGACCGGGCGCGACAGGGTGATGTCGGGCGCGTGCAGCACTATCATCTCGCCCCGCACGCCGCGCAGGCCGGGCAGGGTCGAGGCCAGCCCGCGCGCGTCGATCACCGGGCCTGCGATGTCGCGAGGATCGGCCTCGGCCCGTTCGACGGTGACGCCGCGCGCGGCCAGCGCGGCGACCAGATCCGCCAAGGCGCGGCGGGGGTCCAGATGCGCCTCGGACGGGAAATGCAGCCCCTGCCGGGGGGGCAGGTCTGGTTCCAGATCGGCGCTGTCGCAGGGCTGATGACCGCTGGCGCGGCGGGCAAAGCGGGCCAGCTCGGCCCGGTCGCGGTCCAGTGCCAGCACCAGCGTGCCGTGGCGGGTGACCGGGGTGACCCCGGCCCATGCGTCGGCGGCTGTTGCACCAAGGCGGGTGATGACGGGCTCTGCCGTCACGCCCTCGCACAGGGGCGCCAGCATGCCGCCCGCCCACCATGAACAGCCATGCGGCCCCGGCGGGCCATTCCGGTCGAGGATGCGCACGGCCAGACCCCGCCGGGTCAACTCATGCGCGGCAAACAGGCCCGCGACCCCGGCGCCGATGATGGTGACATCAGCCATGGGGCCAGACCGCGTGGAAATGATGCACCGGGCCATGCCCGGACCCGACGTGCAGATCGTCCGCCGCCGCCAGCGCGCGCTGCAAATAGCGATGGGCCATGGCCACCGCGCCCGGCAGGTCCATCCCCTGCGCCAGCCCTGCGGCGATCGCCGCCGACAGGGTGCAGCCGGTGCCATGGGTGTTGCGGGTCGCCTGCCGGGGCGCGGTCAGGGGCGTTACGCCCTGCGCGGTCACCAGCAGATCGGTGCAGACCGACCCCGTCGCATGACCGCCCTTCATCAGCACCGCCTGTGCGCCCATCGCCCGCAGCGCGGCACCCTGCCGCGCCATCTGATCAAGGTCTTGGGCCGGGGCGGTGCCCAGCAGGCGCGCGGCCTCGGGCAGGTTCGGGGTCAGCAGGGTGGCGCAGGGCAGCATCACCTCGCGCAGCGTGGCGATGGCATCATCCGGCAGCAGCGCATCGCCGGATTTGGCGACCATCACCGGGTCCAGCACCACCGGCCCGTGATAGTCCGCCAGCCCCTGCGCGACGGTGCGGATGGCGTCGGCTCCGCCCAGCATCCCCAGCTTGATCGCGGCGACGTCCAGATCGTCCAGCACCCCCGCCATCTGCGCCGCGATCATCGCCGGGCGGGCGGGGTCGATCATCGTCACGGCGCGGGTGTTCTGGGCGGTCAGCGCGGTGATCACGCTGGCGCCATAGCAGCCAAGCGCCGAGAATGTCTTGAGATCGGCCTGAATCCCCGCGCCGCCCCCGCTGTCAGAGCCTGCGATGGTCAGGGCAATGGCTGTCGTCACGTCGTCCCCCTTGGCATGGTCGGGGTCATGACCGGGCACAGGGGGCGGGGACAAAAGGCGGACCACGGGTGGGGCCGCTGGCATCTGCACCGTTCCCTCCGCCGGTATGACCCGGATCAGGTTCGATGGGTTGGCTGACGCCTCTCAGCCCCTGAACGGGACACCCCAACGGTTTGCAGATCGAAAGCTAGCGATGCGCGTCGCGTTGCGCAAGGGGGGTGGTTCAGGCGCTGGTCAGCCCCGCCAGATGCAGCGCCATCCCGGCCAGTGCAGCGCCCGCCAGCAAAGGCACCATGCCGACACGAAAGCGCAGCGCCGCCAGCAGGGCCAGCGCCGACAAACCCGCCGCCGCCGGGTCCAGCGAGGACCAGACGGGCAGTTCCGCCTGCAGGGGGCCTGACTGAACCATCACCGTCTGCCGCCAGATGAGATGGATGGCGAACCACAGGCCAAGGTTCAGGATCACCCCCACCACCGCCGCCGTCACGGCCCGCAGCGCGCCCGCCAGCCGGACATTGGCGCGCAAACGCTCCATGTAGGGCGCCCCCAGAAAGATCCACGCAAAGCAGGGCGCAAAGGTCACCCATGTCGCCAGCAGCCCGCCCACCGTTCCGGCCAGCAGGGGATTGGCCCAGCCCGCCTCGCGCAGGGCGGCCAGAAAGCCCACGAATTGCAGCACCATGATCAGCGGGCCGGGGGTGGTTTCGGCCATGCCCAGACCGTCCAGCATCTCGCCGGGGGCCAGCCAGCCCAGGGGGCCCGCGGCCTCTTGCGCGACCCATGCCAGCACCGCATAGGCGCCGCCAAAGGTCAGCACGGCCAGCTTGGAAAAGAACACCGCGATATCGGTGAAGACGCTGTCCGGCGCCAGCATCAGCAGCGCCGCGACCGGCACCAGCCACAAGGCCAGCGCCCAGACCGCCGCGATGCGGGCGGCGCGGGCATCGGGCTGGGGCAGGGCCTGCGCGCTGTCCGGGCCGGGCGCGCCGCGCAGGGTCAGCGCCCCGGTCAGCGCCGCCACGGCGATGACCAGCGGGAAGGGCGCCTGAAACAGAAACAGCGCCAGAAACGCCGCCAGCGCCAGCAGACGCAGTCCCGGACCGGGCAGTGCGCGCCGCGCCAGCTTGATCACCGCCTGCACCACGATCGCCAGCACGGCGGCCTTCAGGCCAAAGAACAGCCCCTCGATTGCGGGCAGATCGCCAAGCGTGACATAGACCCATGACAGCGCCATGATCGAGACGGCGCCGGGCAGGATGAACAGCACCCCGGCGATCAGCGCGCCGCGCACGCCCGCCGTCAGCCAGCCGACATAGGTTGCCAGCTGCTGTGCCTCGGGACCGGGCAGCAGCATGCAGAAGTTCAGCGCATGCAGAAAGCGCGGCTCGTCGATCCATCGTTGTTCATCGACCAGAATCCGGTGCATGACGGCGATCTGGCCCGCAGGCCCGCCAAAGGACAGGGCGGCGATGCGCGCCCAGACCCACAGGGACTGACGCAGGGTCGGCGTGATCGGTGGCGGCATGATGGTCCCCTTGATGTCGCTGCCTTGGTGGCGGGCAGGGGGCCGTGCGTCAAGCGCCCTGCGGCTTTTTTGGTGGCGATGTCACGGGGCCGTCACTACACCCGAAGCACGACAAAGGACGGGGACGATCATGGACAAGCGCGGGCTAGAAATGACGGTGCTGATGACGCCCGATATGGCGAATTTCAGCGGCAAGGTGCATGGCGGCGCGCTGCTGGCGCTGCTGGACCGGGTGGCCTATGCCTGCGCGTCGCGCTGGTCGGCGGAGTATGCGGTGACGCTGTCGGTGGATCAGGTGACCTTCAAGGAGCCGATCCATGTGGGCGAGCTGGTGACTTTCCGCGCCCGCGTGAACCATACCGGCCGCACCTCGATGGAGGTCGGCATCCGGGTCGAGGCGGAAAACATCCGTTCGGGCAATCGCCGCCACACCAATTCATGCTATTTCACCATGGTCGCGGTGAATGCCGACGGCCATCCCGTGCCGGTGCCGCGCGCCGATCCGCAGGACGACGTCGACACCAAGCGCTGGCGCGCCGCCGAGATCCGCCGCACCATGCGCCGGGAAATCGCCGCCCGGCAGGAGGCCGCGCGCACCGCGCCCTGATCCGCATGCCGCAAGGCGTGCAAGATTGGGCATGGACTTTGCGCGCCGGGTCGCCTAATGCACCGTCTTTGGCCCCTGAATGTCCGGGGCGGCGGGTGCAGGGTGGGCCGGTCGCAGCGACGATAGGTGCCGCCCATCGGGTGTCGGCACCAGGCTTGCATCCCCGCATTTGGCGAATCACATGAATGATCTGAATATCCCCGCACCGTTGCAGGCGGCGTTGGCCGGCAAGGGCTATGAAAGTCTGACCAGCGTGCAGAGCGCCGTTCTGGCCGACGAGGCTCAGGGCCGCGACGTGCTGGTCTCGGCCCAGACCGGGTCGGGCAAGACCGTGGCCTTTGGTCTGGCGATCGGCGCCGAGATGCTGGACGACGCGGGACAGATGCTGCAGGGCCACCAGCCTCTGGCATTGGCCATCGCCCCCACGCGCGAACTGGCACTGCAGGTCGCCCGCGAACTGGAATGGCTGTATGCCGGAACCGGCGCGCAGATCGCCACCTGCGTCGGCGGCATGGATTACCGCAACGAAAAGCGCGCGCTGCAGCGCGGCGCCCAGATCGTCGTCGGCACGCCGGGCCGTCTGCGCGACCATATCGACCGGGGCAGCCTGGATCTGTCGGACCTGCGCGCCGCCGTTCTGGACGAAGCCGACGAGATGCTGGATCTGGGGTTCCGCGAAGATCTGGAATACATCCTCGGCGCCGCTCCGGTGGAACGCCGCACGCTGATGTTCTCGGCCACGGTGCCCTCGGCCATCGAAAAACTGGCCCGCGATTTTCAGCGTGACGCGCTGCGCATCGCCGCCATGGGCGAGGCCCGCCAGCACGGCGACATCGCCTATCGCGCCTATACGGTGACGGCGCGCGACCGCGAACCGGCGATCTTCAACCTGCTGCGCATCCACGAGGCGCCCAATGCCATCGTCTTCTGCAAGACCCGGGCGAATGTGAACCATCTGCTGGCCCGCATGTCGAACCGGGGTTTCAAATGCGTGGCGCTGTCGGGCGAGTTGTCCCAGGCCGAACGCACCCATGCCCTGCAGGCGCTGCGCGACGGGCGTGCCCGCGTCTGCATCGCCACTGACGTTGCCGCGCGCGGCATCGATCTGCCGGGGCTGGAGCTGGTGATCCATGCCGATCTGCCGACCAATCCCGACACGCTGCTGCACCGTTCGGGCCGCACCGGCCGGGCCGGGTCCAAGGGCATCTCGGCGCTGATCGTGCCCTCGGCCGATTATCGTCGCGCACAGCGTCTGCTGCAGAATGCCCGCGTCACCGCCGAATGGCTGGAGGCCCCGACCGCAGACGAGGTTCGCGCCCGTGACGACCAGCGCATGCTGGATCATCCCGGCCTGACCGAACCGGCGGGCGAGGATGCGGCTTTGGCCGCGCAGCTGCTGGAAAAGTTCGGGGCCGAACAGGTCGCGACCGCCTTCCTGAAGATGTGGCGCGAAGGCCGTCCCGCCGCCGAGGAATTGTCCGAGGCGCATGCCGCCCCCGCACCCATGGCGCCGCGCGTGCAGCGTGAATTCGGGGCCTCGGTCTGGTTCACCCTGTCGGTCGGCCATTCGGGCCGCGCTGAAGCGCGCTGGCTGCTGCCCAAGATCTGCGATGCGGGCGGGATCACCCGTGACGGCATCGGCGCGATCCGGGTCAAGCAGGATCTGTCCTATGTGCAGATCGCAGCCGATCAGGCTGCCCGGTTCGGCGATTTCATGGAAATCACCCCCGAGGTGACCATGCGCCGGATGGAAGGCGAGCCCGATCTGGACGCGCAGCCCGAACGCGCACCCCGTGCGCCGCGCGGCGAGACCCGGACCGACAACCGCTCCGAGGGGCGCAAGCCCGCCCCCCGTGCGCCGCGCCCCGTGCAGGCGGAAGAGGGCCATCAGGCCCGCGTCAAGTCCGCTCGCGGTGGCTGGATCCCCGATGATGCCGCAGCCCCGGTCGAGGCGCGCAGCGAAGGTCCGCATGGTGCGGTCAAGGCGTGGAAGAAGAAATCCTCGTCCGATGCCGGTGCCAAGCCTGCCTGGGCCAAGTCGCGTCCTGCCGCCGACAAGGCCCCCGGTGCCGCCAAGACCCATCGCAAAGGGCCCAAGCGTCCGGCCTGACCGTTTCGTACTGCCTGATTAACGGGCAGCCTTCGGCCAATTCTGCACACAGTGCAGCTGCGCGCCCGGTAACCTTGAAAGGGTTGCCGGGCGCGACGCGTTGGCGGCATGAAATGTCGCAATTGGTGTTGCCAGCCGCGTGAAGCGGCGCTTAACCTTTCCCTTGCGCTGGATAACCAATGACAACAGGGAGAGCGCCTTTTGCTGGACGACCGCCACGGCGACGCATTCGTCGCCTTCGAGCATGTGCAAAAAAGCTATGACGGACAGACGCTTGTCGTCAAAGACCTGAACCTTTCGATTGCCAAGGGGGAATTCGTGACCATGCTGGGCCCGTCAGGGTCGGGCAAGACGACCTGCCTGATGATGCTGGCAGGGTTCGAGACCGCGACCCACGGAGAGATCCGTCTGGCCGGGCGTCCGATCAATCAGGTGCCGCCGCACAAGCGCGGGATCGGCATGGTCTTTCAGAACTATGCGCTGTTTCCGCATATGACGGTGGGGGAAAACCTGTCCTTTCCGCTGGAGGTGCGCGGCATGTCCTCGGACGAGCGCAATACCCGCATCTCGCGCGCGCTGGACATGGTGCAGATGGGCAAGTTCGCCAACCGCCGCCCCGCGCAGTTGTCGGGCGGCCAGCAACAGCGGATCGCGCTGGCCCGGGCGCTGGTGTTCGACCCGGAACTGGTGCTGATGGACGAACCACTGGGCGCGCTGGACAAGCAGCTGCGCGAACATATGCAGTTCGAAATCAAAAGCCTGCATGAGAAACTGGGAATCACCGTCGTCTATGTGACGCATGATCAGGGCGAGGCGCTGACCATGTCGGACCGCATCGCCGTCTTCAATGACGGGCGCATCCAGCAGCTGGCCGCGCCCTCGGACCTGTACGAACGCCCGGAAAACAGCTTTGTCGCGGGCTTCATCGGCGAGAATAATGCCCTGCCCGGCACGATCGAGCGGCTGGAGGGCGACAAGGCCCTCGTGCGGCTGGACGGCGGCGGGGTGATCGACGCCACCGCCGTGAACATCCGCGAAACCGGCCAGCGCACCACCGTCTCGATCCGTCCCGAGCGGGTGGAGTTCAAGCCCGAGATGATGTCCGAAGGCGCCCATACGATCGAGGCCGAGGTGCTGCAGGTCGTCTATATGGGCGACATCCTGCGCGCCCGGCTGAAGGTCGCGGGCAGCGACAATTTCGTGATGAAGATGCGCAACACGATCGGCCAGACGCGGCTGGAGCCGGGGCAGGCGATCCGCATCGGCTGGCATCCGCAGGATGCGCGCGCGCTGGATCCGGTCTGACAGATCGGCGGCGCGGGGCCATTCCGCGCCGCCCCACCGCATGGTCATGCGGCCCCGCTTTTGCGTCTCAGTTGGAGAATATGATGAAACGTCTGCTTACTCTGGGCACCGCCCTTGGTCTTGTGTCCGGCCCGGCATTTGCCGATGTGAACCTGCTGTCCTGGGGCGGCGCCTATGGCAACAGCCATCTGGAGGCCTATGCCAAGCCGTTCACCGCGGAAACCGGCATCGCGGTGCGGATGTCGGATGCCGACAATCCCGCGACCCCCATCAAGGCGCAGGTCGAGGCGGGCAATGTGACCATCGACGTCGCCTCGGTCGAATATGCCGATGCGGTGCGCCTGTGTGACGAGGGCGCGCTGGAGGTCATCGACCCCGCGATCCTGCTGCCCGCCGAGGATGGCACGGCGGCGGCGGATGATTTCATCGAAGGCGCGGTGACCGAATGTTTCGTCGGCACCGACGTCTACTCGATGGTTCTGGCCTTCAACGACGACGCCTTTGCCGATGCCAAGCCCGCGACCCCTGCCGACTTCTTTGATCTGGAAGGTTTCCCCGGCAAGCGCACGATGCGCAACGGGGCCAAGTTCAATCTGGAACTGGCCCTGATGGCCGATGGCGTGCCTGCCGCCGAGGTCTATGAGGTTCTGGCCACCCCCGAGGGCGTGGACCGCGCCTTTGCCAAGCTGGACAGCATCAAATCCGAGGTGATCTGGTGGGAAGCCGGTGCCCAGCCTCCGCAGTTGCTGGCGGATGGCGAGGTCAGCATGGCCTATGCTTTCAACGGGCGGATCTTCAACGCGGCGCAGGCCGACGGCCAGCCCTTCGAGATCATCTGGGACGGCCAGATCTATGAGATGGAGGGCTGGGTGATCCCCGCAGGCGCCCCCAATCTGGAAGAGGCGCTGGAATTCGTCGCATGGTCCACGGCCCCCGCGCCGCAGGCCCGTGCCGCCGAATTCATCAGCTATGGCCCGCCGCGCCGGTCGGCCGCCGCGATGGTCGGCAATATCGACGGCACCGAGGAACCGATGGGCCCCAACCTGCCCACCACAGAGGCGAATATGGGCGGCGCGCTGGCTTCCGATCTGGAATTCTGGGTCGACCGCGACGCCGAACTGAACGAGCGTTTCAACAGCTGGCTGGCCAGCTGATCGCATCCGGGCCGGGCGAGGCCTCTCGCCCGGCCTCAGCCCCCCAAGGGGGCCAATCACAACGGACACCAATGTCCGATCCAACCAACCGGGAGAGCTATGATGAAAACCACCCTGATCCTGTCCACCGCGCTGAGCGGACTGGCCTTTGGCGCCTCGGCGCAGGACCTGAACGTCGTGTCCTGGGGCGGAGCCTATGAGGTCAGCCAGGTCGAGGCCTATAACAAGCCCTTCACCGCAGAAACCGGCATCACCGTCAACATGATCGCCGCCGACAACCCCGCCACCCCGCTGCGCGCGCAGGTCGAGGCGAACAACGTCACCGGCGATGTGTTCGACGTCGAGGTCAGCGACGCCATCCGCATGTGCGACGAGGGCGCGCTGGTCGAGATCGACCCGGCGATGCTGCCCGCAGCGCCCGATGGCACCCCCGCCGCCGATGACTTCGTGCCCGGCGCGCTGCTGGATTGCGCCGTGGCGAACATCGTCTGGGGCACGGTCATCGCCTTCAACACCACCAAGTTCGAGGGCGAGGCGCCCAGTACCGCGGCGGATTTCTTCGATACCGAGACCTTCCCCGGCCAGCGTGGCCTGCCCCGCAACCCCAAGCGCACGCTGTATCTGGCACTGATCGCCGATGGCGTTCCTGCCGCCGAGGTCTATGATGTGCTGGGCACGGATGAGGGTGTGCAGCGCGCCTTCGACAAGCTGGACACGATCAAGGACCAGACCGTCTGGTGGGAGGCCGGTGCCCAGCCCGTGCAGCTGCTGGCCGATGGCGAGGTGACGATGACCACCGCCTATAACGGGCGCGTCTTCGATGCGATGGTGGCCGAGAACCAGCCCTTCGAGATCATCTGGGACGGCCAGTACATGGACATGGACATGTTCGTGATCCCGGTCGATGCGCCGAACCCCGAAGCGGCGATGGAATATCTGAAATTCGCCACCGACACGCAGCGGCTGGCCGATCAGGCGAAATACATCGCCTATGGCCCGGCGCGGCAATCCTCGGCCTCTCTGGTGGGGCTGTATCAGGATGGCACGACCGAGATGGGCCCGCATATGCCCACCAGCCCCGATGCGCTGGAAACGGCGGTGATGGACGATCCCGAATTCTGGGCCGACCATGCCGCCGAACTGACCGAGCGGTTCAACAGCTGGCTGGCCTCGTCCTGATCCTGACCTGAAACGCCGCCGCGCCCCGTTTGGGGGTGCGGCGGCCCTGACTGCCGGGAAACATCATGGCCAATGCCGCACTTGACCCTCATGCCGCCATCGCCACCACCGCATCGGGCGTGGGGTCCGGTCTGCTGACGACCAGCGACGGCCAGCCCCTTGCGCGCGCGCTGGTGCGCAGCCAGCGCCGCGCCCGCCGCAGGGCCTTTCTGCTGGTGCTGCCGCTGCTGGCCTTCATCCTGATCACCTTCGTGGTGCCGATCGGGCAGATGCTGTCGCGATCCTTCCACAATGACGGGTTTTCGGCGAACATGCCGCAGGTCTCGGCCTGGTTCGCCGAAACCGAACGCGGCACGCCGCCCGACGAGGCCGCATGGACGGCACTGGCCACCGATCTGGTCGCCAGCGCCGAGGTGCGCAGCATCGGCGTGGTCGGCACCCGGATCAATTATGACATGCCGGGCACACGGTCGCTGTTCACCTCGACCGGGCGTCAGGTGCGGGGCGGGCTGGAGCCGCCATACGAGGCGGCGCTGCTGGAGATCAACGAGGATTGGGGCAATCCCCGTCTGTGGTCGGTCATGAGAGAGGCCTCGACCCCGCTGACCGCGAATTTCTATCTTGCCGCCGTGGACCGCACCCGGGACGAGACCGGCGCCATCCAGCAGGTCGAACCCCAGCAGCGCATCTATGCGACGCTGTTCTGGCGGACCTTCTGGCTGTCGGCGGTGATCACGGCGCTGACCTTCATCCTGGGCTTTCCGATCGCGCATCTGCTGGCGACGCTGCCGATGCGCAAGTCGAACCTGCTGATGATCCTGGTGCTGCTGCCCTTCTGGACCTCGCTTCTGGTGCGCACGACCAGTTGGATGGTGCTGCTGCAACAGCAGGGCGTGATCAACGACATCCTTGTCTGGCTCGGGGTGATCCTGGGCGATCAGCGGTTGCAGATGATCTATAACCGGACTGGCACGATCATCGCGATGACGCATATCCTGCTGCCCTTCATGATCCTGCCGCTGTATTCCGTGATGCGCACGATCAACCCGACCTATGTCCGCGCCGCGCGCAGTCTGGGCGCGACCAGCTGGACCGCGTTCCGCCGGGTCTATTTCCCGCAGACGCTGCCGGGGCTGGGGGCGGGGGCGATGCTGGTCTTCATTCTGGCGGTCGGCTATTACATCACGCCCGCGCTGGTCGGCGGATCTTCGGGGCAGCTGATTTCCAACATGATTGCCCAGCACATGACCGGCACGCTGAACTGGTCGATGGCGGCGGCACTGGCCGCGCTGCTTCTGGGATCGGTGCTGATCCTCTATTGGCTTTATGATCGCCTTGTCGGCGTCGACAACCTGAAACTGGGGTAAGCGAATGGCACTTCCGACCTATGCAAGCCCGCTGGAGCGGGTGTGGCATTACACCTATCTGACCGTCTGCGCACTAATCTTCGTGTTCCTGATTGCGCCGATCATCGTCATCATCCCGCTGAGCTTCAATGCCGAGCCCTATTTCACCTTTACCGACCGGATGCTGTCCTTTGACCCGGAAGGCTATAGCACCCGCTGGTACAAAAGCCTGCTGACCTTCGGGATGCAGGATCCGACGGCCACGGGCTGGGCCTTCTGGTCGGATGCCTGGACCAATGCGAACTGGGTCAAGGCGGCCAAGAACTCGATCATCATCGGCATCTGTTCGACCATCGTGGCCACCGGCCTTGGCACGCTGGCCGCCCTTGGCCTGTCGCGCCCCGAGATGCCCTATCGCCGCGCGATCATGGCGATCCTGATCTCTCCGATGATCGTGCCGCTGATCATCACCGCGACGGGGATGTTCTTTTTCTATTCGAACCCCTGCGAGCTGCTGACCTTTCTGGGCGTGGATCCGCAATGCGGGCGGCTGGCGGGCACCTATCTGGGGGTGATCCTGGCGCATGCGACGCTTGGCATTCCCTTTGTCATCATCACCGTGACGGCGACTTTGGTGGGCTTCGATCAGTCGCTGAACCGGGCGGCGGCGTCGCTTGGCGCCAATCCGCGCCGGACCTTCTTCAAGGTGACGATGCCGCTGATTCTGCCGGGCGTGGTGTCGGGCGCGCTGTTCGCCTTTGTCACCTCGTTCGACGAGGTGGTGGCGGTGCTGTTCATCGCAGGCCCCGATCAGCAGACCATTCCGCGCCAGATGTGGAACGGCATCCGCGAACAGATCAGCCCGGCGATCCTTGCCGTGGCGACGCTGCTGGTGATCTTTTCTATCGCGCTGCTGACCACGGTCGAGCTGTTGCGCCGCCGGTCGGAACGCATCCGGGGCGTCACCCCGCGATGATCCTGACCCCGCAAGAGCTGGAGGACGAGACCGCGCGTCCCGCCGCTCCGGCCTATCCGGGGATCACCCGGGCCGAGCGGGCGCATGGCCGCCGGCTGGCCGCGATCCATGACATGTATCGGGCCGAGCTGGACGGGGTGGCGCATCTGCTGCGGCAGATCCGTTCGGGCAGGGCAGAGGCGGTGGCGTTGGCCCCCGCCATCGCCCGCACGCGTCTGGCGCGGAACATGGCGGCCTTTGGGACCGCCTGCGGGCGCGATTGCGCGCTGCTGTAGAACCATCACGATATCGAAGAGGAATGGATGTTCCCGGCCCTGTCGTCCGCCGGGGGACGGGCGCTGGCGCCGGTCATCGCGCGTCTGATGGCCGAGCACCGGGTGATCCACGCGCTGATTGATGATCTGCGCCGCGCGGCCGAGGCACTGGTCCGCAGGCCGGACCCGGAGGGTTTCGATCTGTGCGGGGCGCGGTTTGCGGCGCTGGACCGGGCGATCCGGTCGCATTTCGGCTATGAAGAGCGGGTGCTGGAAGAGCCTTTGGGCGCGCTGCGGGTGCCGATCTGAGGAAATGTTGCGTCCCGCGAGTGCCGGGGGTCAGCCCCCGGACCCCCGGGATATTGTCATGAAGAAGAAAGGGGGTCAGGGCAGCAGGTTGATCCACATCCAGATGGACAGGGTCGACAGCGCCGTGGCGATCAGGACGCTGGAGGCGGCGACCCGGCGGGCGGCACCGTAGATATTGGCGAAGAGATAGGCGTTCACGCCCGGCGCCATCGAGGCGGTCATGACCGCCGATCGCATGCCGTCGCGGTCCAGCCCCAGCAGATGGCCGGTGCCAAAGGCGATGGCCGGGTGCAGGATCAGCGACGCCCCGCAGCACAGCGCGATGGCGCCCATATCCCCCTCGGGGCGATAGCGATAAAGGACACCGCCAAGGCCGAAAAGGGCGGCGGGCAGGGCGGCGCGGGCGATCATGTCGGCGGCGTCCCAAAAGCCCTGCGGCAGGACCAGACCGGCCTGCGTCAGCAGGTTCACCGCCAGCCCCGACAGGATGCCGATGACCAGCGATGTGCGCAAGACGCCCGTCAGCGCCCGCAGCGAGATGCGCCCGACCGACAGCCCGCTGCCGCGCGCCCGGGTGAATTCCATCACCGTGATCCCGAAGGTGTACAGCAGCGGCGAATGCATCGCGATGATCGCCCAGTTGCCTGCCAGTGCATCCGGCCCATAGGCGCGTTCGGTGATCGGGACGCCCAGCAGAAGGCTGTTGGAAAACAGGCAGACAAAGCCGATCGCCACGCAATCCATCGGCGGGCGCTTGAACAGATAGCGCGCGCCCGCCCAGCCCAACCCGTAAGCCGCGAAAGCACCCGCGTAAAACGGGATCAGCAGCTGGGCGCGAAACTCGGTCCCCAGATCCAGCCGCGCCATCGACACGAACAACAGCGTCGGGACAGCGAAATTCTGCGCGAAACTCATCAGCCCGTCGACCGCGCTGGCCCCGAACCAGCCGCGCCAGGCCACCAGATAGCCAAAGCCCACGATCAGAAAGACCGGCAGGATGATCGTGAACAGCGTGCTCATAGCGCGGCGGGCAGATCGGGCGTCGTGGCAGTCGTTGTGATCTGCAGCCCGTCATGGGCGGGGGTGACATGCGCGGGCGTGGTGGCCGCGATGGTGGCGTAGTCCATCTCGATATGCATGTTGGTCAGGATGGCGCGGGGGCTTTGCGACCGTTCGATCCAGTCCAGCGCCAGTGCCAGATGGGCGTGGCTGGGATGGGGCTGGGGGCGCAGCGCGTCGCAGATGAAGACCGGCGCGTCCGCGATCAGCGGCCATGCGGGTTCGGGGATGGCGGACACGTCGGGCAGATAGACGAGGCCGCCGATGCGGAACCCCAGGGCCGTGATTTCTCCGTGCTGGACGCGGAAGGGGATCAGGGTGATGGCTCCGCCGGGGCCGTCGATGGTGATCGCGCCGGTGATCGGACGCAGCGCGCAGATGGGCGGGTACTGGCTGCCTTCGGGTGTTTCGAAGACATAGCCGAAGCGGGTGGTCAGCGCATCGGCGGTGGGGGCGTCGGCATGCAGCGGCAGGATGCGGCCCGCGTTGAAGACCAGCTGGCGCAGATCGTCGATGCCATGGACATGATCGGCATGGGCATGGGTATAGACCACCGCATCCAGCACCGCGACATGCGCGTCCAGCATCTGCGGGACCAGATCGGGGCCGGTGTCGATCAGCACCTGCGTGGTGCCGTCCGGCCCGTCCCGTTCGACCAGCAGTGAACAGCGACGGCGGCGGTTGCGCGGCTCGGACGGGTCGCAATCGCCCCATCGGTTGCCAAGGCGCGGCACCCCGCCCGACGATCCGCAGCCCAGGATCGTGGCGCGGATCGTCGGGTGGATCGGGGGCGTCGTCACGCGGCGGCCTTCCAGAACAGCCGGTCGAAATTGGCCGTGGTGCGGGCCGCGAAATCCGGCAGCGACAGGCCAAAGACCTGCGCGCCGATGGCTGCGGTATGGGCGACATAGGCGGGCTCGTTCCGGCGTCCGCGATGCGGAGGCGGGGCCAGATAGGGGCTGTCGGTTTCCACCAGAATGCGGTCCAGCGGGGCTGCGGCAAAGATTGCGCGCAGATCGGACGACCGGGGAAAGGCCGCGATGCCCGACATCGACAGATAGAACCCCAGATCCAGCGCCGCCTGCGCCAGCGCGGGGGTGGAGCTGAAGCAATGCATCACGCAGGTGAAGGCCCCGGCGCCATGTTCTTCCGTCAGGATGCGGGCCATGTCGGCATCCGCGTCGCGGGCATGGATGATCAGCGGCAGGCGAGTCCGGCGCGCGGCCTCGATATGGATGCGCAGGCTGTCGGCCTGTACGCGCGCGCTCTCGGCAGTGTAGTGATAATCGAGGCCGGTTTCGCCGATCGCCACGAATTTGGGATGATCGGCCAGCGCCAGCAGCTGGTCCAGCGTGACCATGGGTTCATCCGCCACGCTCATCGGATGGGTGCCTGCCGCGTAGAAGACGCCGGGATGCGCCTCGGCCAGCGCGCGGACGGCGGGTTCCTGCCGCAGTTTCGTGCAGATCGTGACCATCCGGGTCACCCCCGCCGCATGGGCGCGCGCGATCAGGGCGTCATGTTCGCCGTCGAAATCGGGGAAATCCAGATGGCAATGGCTGTCTACCAGCGACAAGGGGGTCGCGTCCTGCATCGGTCAACCTCTGGGTGGTGGGGCGGATTGGGCGGGCGGCAGCTGTGCCAACTCCAGCACCATATCCATCACCAGCGCGGCAGGGTCAAGGTTGACCGCCCGGCCCGCGCGGGCGCGGGCCGACAGCCGCGCCTGCGCCCCGGCCCACAGACGCGCGGCGATGTCATCGGGCGACAGGCGGGCCATCAGCGCGCCCTCGCCCCGCGCGGCCTGCGGCAGGGGGGCGCCCATCAGGCCCGCCCGCGCCATGCGGGTCAGAAACCGGTCCAGCACGGTGATCGTCAGATCGAAGGGATCGCCCCCGGCCCCCGCCCGGCCCGCCGCCGCTTCGGCAAAGCGGGACGCGGCCAGCCGGTCCATGCGGGGCAGGGTGGCGAACAGATCGACCAGATCCTGATAGCGGTCGAGGCCCCCCTGACCGGCCAGACGCAACGCCTCGCCGACCGAGCCGTCGGACAGGGCGGCCAGCGCCTCGGCATCCTCGTCGATTCCCAGATCGGCCAGAATGCCCGCCATCTGACGCGGCGCCAGCGGCGACAGGCGCAGCGTGCGGCAGCGCGACCGGATCGTCGGCAACAGCCCCGCAGGCTGATGAGCGATCAGCAGGATCAGCGCGTCGCGGGGCGGTTCCTCCAGCACCTTCAGCAGGGCATTGGCGGCGGCGGTGTTCATGTCGTCGGCGGCGTCGATGATCGCGACGCGGCGCCCGCCTTCCGCCGCCGAGAGGTGAAAGAACGACAGCAGCCTGCGGATCTCGTCCACGGTGATCTCGGCCCGCAACCGCCCGGCCTTGTCGTCCCAGGGACGGCGGATCAGCTGCAGGCGCGGCTCGGACAGGGCGCTGATGCGGCGGGCTTCGGGGGTGGCGGGATCGACGGTCAGATCGGCGCTGTCGCCGCCCGCCAGCAGCCAGCGCGCGATGGACCATGCCAGCGTCGCCTTGCCCACGCCGCGCGGCCCGGTCAGCAGCCAGGCGTGATGCAGACGACCGCCGCGCGCGGCCTCGGTAAAGGCCGCGATGGCCGCGCCCTGACCGATCACGCGCGGGGCGTGGCGCGGATGAGGGGCGCCCGGCACGCGGTCGGGTTCGGGAATATCGGTGATCTCGGTCTTCACAGGGCGGCCCGGATGCGGGCCGCGACCTCGGCCTGACCGCCGCTGCCGTCGATCAGCCGCACGCGGTCGGGATAGTCCCCGGCCAGCGCGCGAAACCCCGTCGCCAGCCGTTCCTGAAAGCTCAGGCCCAGGCTTTCGAACCGGTCCTCGGCCCCGCCGCGCGCCGCGCCGCGTGCAAGCCCGGTCGCGGGCTCGATCTGCAGCACGAAGGTGCGGTCGGGCTCGATCCCGATCATCAGATCATGCAGACGGTCGACCATGGCGCGCAGATCGCCGCGCGCTGCCCCCTGATAAACGCGGGTGCTGTCGGCAAAGCGGTCGGTCACGACGGTCCGGCCCGCCGCCAGAGCCGGTCGGATGGTGCGTTCCAGATGATCGCGCCGCGCGGCGGTGAACAGCAGGCATTCGGTCTCGGGCGACCAGCGTTCGCCCGCGCCCTCGACCAGCAGGCGGCGGATTTCTTCGGCCCCCGGACTGCCGCCGGGCTCGCGGGTCAGGACGACATCACGCCCCTCGGCCCGCAGCGCGTCGGCCAGCAGCCGGGCCTGCGTGGACTTGCCACAGCCGTCGATGCCTTCGAAACTGATCAGCATCAGCCGGTGACGGCGCTGATCGCACGCTGGCCCAATTGCATCACGGCACCCCGCATCCGGCCGATGAACCCGGCCTCGGGAACGTCGGCGGCGGCGATCAGCGGGGTCACCGTATCGGGGCGGCCGGGCACGGTGACCACCAGCCGCGCGATCGGATCGCCCATGGCGATCGGCGCGGGGATCGGCCCGTCATAGACGACCTCGACCCGGACCTGATCGCGCACGGCGATGGGCACCAGCACGTTGACGCCGCCTTCGGTGGTCAGGCCGACGCGGCTTTCGGTGCCCAGCCAGACCGGCGCCTCCATCACCGTCTCACCCGCCGGAACCAGCGTGTTCATCGAGAATTCGCGGAAGGCCCAGTTGACGATGCGTTCCGATTCCTCGGCCCGCGCGCGGTCGCTGTCCAGCCCCGAAATCACAAAGATGATCCGCCGTCCGTCCTGAATAGCCGACCCGACCAGCCCGTATCCGGCCTCTTGCGTATGGCCGGTCTTCAGCCCGTCGGCCACCCATTCGCCGGTCCCAAGCCGCAGCAGCGGGTTGCGGTTGTTCGCATTCGACGGCACCCGGCCCTTGTAGGTATAAGAGGTCATGGAGAACTTTTCATAAAGTTCGGGAAATTCGCGAATCATATAGGCGGCCAGCAGGCCCAGATCATGCATCGACATGCGATGCTCCGGGTCGGGCCAGCCCGAGGCATTGGTCAGGTTCGTATGGGTCATCCCCAGCTGGGCGGCACGCTCCGTCATCCGCTCGGCAAAGGCCTCTTCGGTGCCGGCCATGCCTTCGGCGACCACGACGCAGGCGTCATTGCCGGAATTGACGATGATGCCATTGATCAGCTCGCCCACGGTGGGGGTGTCTGCGGGTTCCACGAACATCTTCGATCCGCCCATGCGCCAGGCCTTGACCGAGACGGGAAAGGTGCTCTCCATCGTATAGCGCCCGTCATGGATCGCCTCGAACAGCATGGTCAGCGTCATCAGCTTGGACATCGAGGCGGGCGGCAGCGGCACGTCCGCGTTCTTTTCCATCAGCACCGTGCCGGTCTGCACGTCATAGACCCAGGCCGAGGTCGCATTGGTGTCGAACGCCTGCGCGGGGGCGGCCAAAGCCAGCACCGTCGCAATCCAAAGCCATACTGCGCGCATCCCGTATCCCCTGCAGGTTTAGCGTGATGGTTACATCATGGTCCGCAGGCCCGCAACGGACGCGGGCGCCGATGGGTCAAGAATTCGTCAGTTGCCCATCGCCGCGCGCCAGTGACGGCGGCAGAGCGAGACATAGGTCTCGTTCCCGCCAACCTGCACCTGCGCGCCCGTGGCGGTCGCATGGCCCGTGGCATCGCGGCGGATCACCATCGTGGCCTTGCGCCCGCAATGACAGATCGTGCGCACCTCGCGCAGATCATCCGCCAGCGCCAGCAACGCCGCCGAGCCGGGAAACAGCTCGCCCCGGAAATCGACCCGCAGCCCATAGCACATGACCGGAATGCCCAGATCATCGGCCACCCGCGCCAGTTGCCAGACCTGATCGGGGGTCAGAAACTGCGCCTCGTCCAGAAACACGCAGGCCGGGCGGGGTGCGCATTCGGCAATCACCCCCCACAGGTCCGATCCGCTGTCGAATGTCGCCGCGGCCTGGGCAATGCCGATCCGGCTGCCGATCCGGCCCATGCCCGCCCGGTCGTCCAGTGCCGCCGTCAGCAGCAGCACCTCCATCCCGCGCTCGCGGTAATTATAGGCCGCCTGCAACAGCAGGGTGCTTTTGCCCGCATTCATCGTGGAATAATGGAAATACAGTTTCGCCATGACGCCGCCGCATACCCACTAGCCCCCGCCCCCACAAGCCAAAGCCGCAGGATTGGCATCCCGCGGCTTCTTCTTCATTCAAATATCCACGACGCGACAGCGCCGCCCGACCAAGGCCGGGGCAGGGATGGGCGCCGCTTACGCGATGCGGCTTTTGGGCGCGCGCGAAGGGCGACGCGCCGGACGACGGCCCGCACCCGCATCCATGGTCTTGCCACCACCCATCGGCTTGCCGCGACCGCGCTGCGGCCCGCCGGGCGAACCCGCCGCTGCTGCTGCGGCGGCCGAGGGCACGTCGCCGCCGATCACCGGAATGGTGTTCTTCATCGCCTTTTCGATGGCGCGCAGCTCTCCCAGCTCGGCGGGGGAACAGAACGCCACGGCGCGACCGTCGCGACCGGCGCGGGCGGTCCGGCCGATGCGGTGGACATAGTTTTCCGGCACGTTGGGCAGATCATAGTTATAGATATGCGCCACATCGGGGATATCCAGACCGCGCGCCGCCACGTCGGTCGCGACCAGAACCTTGGTCTCGCCCTTGCGGAACGCCTCCAGCGCGCGTTCGCGCTGACCCTGCGATTTGTTGCCGTGGATCGCGGCGACCGCGAAGCCCCAGCTGTCCAGCAGCTTGGCCAGCTTGTCGCAGCCATGCTTGGTGCGGCCAAAGACCATCGCCATCTCGGTCGTGTGCTTGGACATGTAATCGGCCAGCAGCTTGGCCTTTTCGCCCTGACCCACGAAATGGACGCCCTGCTCGATTTTCTTGGCGGCCTGACCCGGGGGGTTCACGGCGACCTTCAGCGGGTTGGTCAGATAGGTGTCGGACAGTTCCGACATCAGCTTGGGCATGGTGGCCGAGAACATCAGCGTCTGACGTTCGCGCGGCAGCATCCGGGCGATCTTGCGCAGCGTGTGGATGAAGCCGATGTCCAGCATCTGGTCGGCCTCGTCCAGCACCAGATAGGTGGTGGCCTCAAGGCTGATCGCGCGACGCTCGATCAGGTCCATCAGACGGCCGGGCGTGGCGATCAGCACGTCGACGCCGCGCGACAGCCGCTCGGTCTGGGTGTTGATCGAGGCGCCGCCGACGACCCGGAACGACCGGATCGGCGTGCCTTCGGCATAGGCATCGATATTGGTGGCGATCTGGGTGGCCAGTTCGCGGGTCGGTGCCAGGATCAGCGCGCGGCAGGTGCGCGGATCGGGCTTCTTGCCATAGTTGATCAGCCGGGTCAGCATCGGCAGGCCGAAGGCCGCCGTCTTGCCGGTGCCGGTCTGGGCCAGACCCAGCACGTCACGCCCGTTCACGATGGCCGGGATGCCCTGTTCCTGAATTGGGGTGGGCGTGGTCAGGCCCATGGCGATGATATTGGCGTTGATGCGGTGATCGATGCCCATATCGGCAAAGGGGCCGACGGTGATCGGTTCGCGCGCCGGGGCGCTGCGGCCTTCGTTCGAAAACGCGGCATGGGGCGCGCGGCTTGGGGTGGACTTGCCGCCACGGTTCGGGCGGCGACGGGTGTTGTTCTGTTCCATGAAATCTTTCGTCCCTCGCATCCCTCGTATCGGACGCAAAGGCAGGGGCCGCACATCTTGTGCGCGGCACGTGGCAGGGGTGCAGGCGTGATACGAGGATGCCTGCTGCCTCCCCGCGTGAATGGGAAACTGGAATGAATGTCGGCGTCGGTCGGGCAGGGCCCGTGGCTGCTCACGCGGCAGTTGACGGCGATAGGGGTCAGATGGCGGAAGTTGCCGCGAAAGTCAAGGGCTCCGGCCCCGCGGACATCGGCAATCGCGGTTCAGGGTTTCAGGATGATCCCGATCACCACCGCCATCAACCCGATGGTGGATGCCGCCAGCGCCGCCATGTTCACCGCCAGCACGCCGCGCATCTTGTCGCGCAGGGCGGCGTCGTCCATCCCCCGGCGCCGCGCGCGGGTGACGGTCCAGATGCACCAGACAAGGGCCGCAAGGCCGGCAAGGGTCAGGGCGGCTCCGGTCCAGATGATCCAGTCATAGAGGGTCATGGGATTTTCCTTCTGGCTGGGGCTCGGTCAGGGTGGCGCGCGGCCTTTCGCGCAGGCCGCCTTGCGCCGTCCCCTAGCGGCGATTGCACCGCGCAACAAGACCGCCTAACAGGCAGGGCTGAGATGCGGACCCCCGTTGCGGGCCGAACCATAAGGAAGGAACCCAACCCATGCCGGACGATCAAGCCTATGGAGTCGCCGCCGACGAGCTGCGCCAGTTCATCGAACAGTTCGAACAGCTGGAAGCCGAGAAAAAGGACATTGCCGAACGCCAGAAAGAGGTGATGGCCGAGGCCAAGGCCCGCGGCTATGACACCAAGGTCATGAAGCAGATCATCGCCCTGCGCCGCCGCGACAAGGACGACATCGCCGAGGAAGAGGCGATTCTGGATATGTACAAGGCCGCGCTCGGGATGGTCTGAGGGCGGGCGGACGGTCGGGGGGGCGGGCGCCGCCCCCCTGGTCCTGTTTGACAGTCGTCGCCCTGGTCGTCCGGCGCGGAAGGCGCCTTGTCCTGGCCTTACGGCAGGATGAATTCAACGCCGGGCAGCACGGTGATCTCGGCCACGTCGCTGCGGTAATTCTCGGTCACCTCATCGACCAGATCCTGCGTCCAGCCGGGCAGGTCGATGTCCTGATCCAGTACGCCGGGCAGGGCATGGCTGGCCAGAATATCGGCATAGACCTTGCGGCGCTGCGCCACGTTGGTCTGATCGCGCCCGGCCATCGCCCCACTCAGCGCTTCCAGCCCGGCATCGCCGACCAGATCGTGCATATAGGACAGCATGCCGGTCAGCGGCGCATCGGCGGGCAGGGCTGCGATCAGGCGCACCACCTCGGGCCAGATCAGCGGCACGTCCTCGTGGCACCAGATCACCACGCGGCGCCCCTGGGCGGCCTGCATCAGCCGCTGGATCGCATCGCGCCAGCGCAGGTCCAGCGGATGACAGCCCTGCATCAGATCCTCATAGCCGTTGCCGCTGAACTGCGGCAGCACCTCGGCCAGCAGCGTGGCCGGGTTGCGGATCGCCAGGAAGAACTCGGTCTGGGCCGAAGGGAACAGCTGCGCCAGCGCCGAGGTCCGCTGCACGATCTTGGGGTAAAGCCCCGTGCGTCCGACCGCCCGGCCCGGCGCCCCCTGAAAGGTCCAGGTCGACATCACCACACGGGACGGCTGGTCGCTGTCCAGCATCGCATCCAGCATGATCTCTTCCATCTCGGGGGTGGCGGAACCGCCGTTCAGCGATTTGGTGGCCTCGTCGAAGATGCCGCGATGGCGGTCGGGGACCACCACCTCGGTCCCTGCCGCATGCAGGGTGTCGCGATTCTCAAGCAGGGTGGTCAGCAGCCGGTCGCCGTCGGTGCCGTGCACCCCCATGTGGAAAACCATCTGCATGTCTGTCCCCGTCTTCTTGTTCTGATCGGGCCCGGTGGCCCATGTGGCGCGCAGATTACTTGTCCGGCGTGGACAGTCAAACCGCTTTGCCCTATCGCCGGGCCATGACCCGGACCGCCCCAGAGCCACAGCGCAGCCGTCATCCCGATCATGCCCTGCGGCAGGGCGGCGGGCGCGGCTGGTCGCTGGCGGCGGTGCTTGTGGCGGGGCTGGTCCTGATGCCGGTCCTGTCGGTGGCCTGGCTGGCGCTGAACCCCACGGACAACATCTGGCCGCATCTGCTGTCGACGGTCATGCCGCGCTATTTCGGCAACACGGTTGCGCTGGCTTTGGGCACCGGGCTGTTGGCCGCCGCGATGGGCACGGGGGCGGCCTGGCTGGTCAGCATGTATGATTTTCCAGGCCGGGGGGTGCTGCAATGGCTGCTGCTGCTGCCGCTGGCCGTGCCGGCCTATATCGGCGCCTATGCGCTGGCGGATTTTCTGGATTATTCCGGCCCCGTGCAGATCGCCCTGCGCGGCTGGTTCGGATGGGAGACCGCGCGCGATTACTGGTTCCCGCGCATCCGCTCTATCGAGGCGGCGATCGTGGTGCTGGCCGCAGCGCTTTACCCTTACGTCTATCTGCTGACCCGCGCGGCGCTGCACGAACAATCGGGCAGCGCGTATGAGGTCGCCCGCGCGCTGGGGACCGGCCCCTGGGGGCTGTTCGCCCGCGTCGGTCTGCCGCTGGCGCGTCCGGCAATCGTGGCGGGCAGTGCCATCGCGATGATGGAGGCGGTCGCCGATTACGGCGTCGTCAGCTATTTCGGCGTGCAGACGCTGAACACCGGCATCTTCACCACATGGCTGGAACGGCGCAATGCGGGCGGCGCGGCCCAGATCGCCTGCGCCATGCTGGCCCTGATCATGGCACTGGCCCTGTGGGAGCGATTCGCCCGCAGGCGCGCCCGCTATCACCAAAGCGCCCGCCAGCCGCGCCCGATCCAGCGTCAGCGCCTGCGCCTGCTGCCAGGGCTGGCTGCGATGCTGGCCTGTGCGCTGCCCTTTGCGATGGGCTTCGTGCTGCCGGTGGGGGTGATCGCGACCTATGCGGCGTCCTATCCGCAGGGTTGGCTGTCGCCGGGTCTGGCGCGGGCGGCCTGGCATACCGTGTCGCTTGGCGGCGTCGCAGCCGTGCTGACGGTCGTGCTGGCATTGATCATGGTCTATGGCGCGCGGCTGTCGGGCAGCGCGCTGCCGCGCCTGCTGATGCCGGTCACGACCATCGGCTATGCCGCGCCGGGGGCGGTGCTGGCGGTGGGGCTGCTGATCCCGCTGGCGGGCCTGGATCACCGGGTGGCCGATGGCTGGCTGGCGCTGACCGGCACCGATCCGGGGCTGATTCTGACCGGCACCGGCACGGCCATCGTTCTGGCCTATCTGGTGCGGTTCTTTGCGATCGGGCAGGGGGCGATCGACGCGGCCTTTACCCGGGTGCCGCCGTCGCTGCCGATGGCGGCGCGGTCCCTGGGGCGGGCCAATGCGGGGGTGCTGCGCGCCGTCTATCTGCCGATGATGCGCGGATCGGTGGGGGCGGCGCTGCTGCTGGTCTTTGTCGATTGCGTCAAAGAGCTGCCCGCGACGCTGCTGCTGCGGCCCTTCAATTTCGAAACGCTGGCCACCCGCACGCATGAGCGCGCCAGTCTGGAAGATCTGGGCAATGCCGCGCCCGCAGCCCTGCTGGTCGTGGCGGTGGGGCTGCTGGCCGTGGCCCTGCTGGCACGCACCAATCTGGGCGGGGCCGGGCGGCGCCACGCATGACTTGCGCAAAGGCCTGTCTCGCGGTAACCGGGCGAAAGATGCCGGCTTAGCTCAGTGGTAGAGCGTCTGATTTGTAATCAGGGGGTCGGGGGTTCAAATCCCTCAGCCGGCACCAGATTTCTCTTGCAAGGATGATCAGGCGGGGCTACTAAGGCTTGGCTACGTTAAATTCTCTGCATCCTGTCTGGTTCTGCCTTCAGTCTGCTTTGTTAATCTGACGGCCAAGCCACTGCATTCTGCGGGTGGTAACCTAAGACAGGAGATCTCACGATGGCCAACGGCACCGTGAAATGGTTCAACAGCACCAAAGGCTTCGGCTTCATTCAACCGGAAGGCGGCCGTCAGGACGTTTTCCTGCACATTTCGGCTCTTGAGCGCGCGGGCCTGTCGGCTCCGGCCGATGGCCAAAAAGTGACGTTCGAGCTGGAGCGTGGCCGTGACGGTCGCGAATCGGCAACCAACGTGCAGTTCGTCTGAACCGACGCTGATTGCGAGCTAACGGAAAGGGCTGCCCTCGGGCGGCCCTTTTTGCTGTCCGCCTGCCGCCCCTGTCCCGCCGGTTGCGACGGGGCTTGAGCCGTGGCGGGCTTTGACATAGCAGGTCCAGATGAAAATTCTCTTTCTTGGCGATGTGATGGGCCGCGCGGGGCGTCGGGCGATCACCGAACGGCTGGCGGGGCTGCGGGCCCGGCTGAAGGCCGACCTTGTGGTCGTGAACGCGGAAAATGCCAGCGGCGGGCGCGGCGTGACTGCGGGTCATGCGCAGCTGTTGCTGGAGGCGGGCGCCGATGCGCTGACGCTTGGCGACCATGCCTTCGATCAAAAGGACATGCTGACCTTTATCGAGCGCGAGCCGCGAATCGTCCGGCCCCTGAACTTCGCGCGCGAGGCGCCGGGGCGTGGCCATACGATTATCAGCGATGCGCGCGGGCGCAAACTGCTGATTGTGCAGGCACTGGGTCAGGTGTTCATGTCGCGGCCCTATGATGATCCGTTCTCGGCGCTGGACGGCGTGCTGCGCGCCCATCCGGCGGGTGGCATGGTGCAGGCCGCGCTGGTCGATATCCATGCCGAGGCGACCAGCGAAAAGATGGCCGTCGGGCATTTCTGCGACAGCCGCGCGTCGATGGTCGTGGGCACCCATACCCATGTACCGACGGCGGATGCGCAGATCCTGTCGCGCGGCACGGCCTATCTGTCGGATGCGGGCATGTGCGGCGATTACGACAGCGTCATCGGCATGGAAAAGACCGAACCCCTGCGGCGCTTCATCACCGGGATGGCCCGCGACCGCTTTACCCCTGCCGAGGGCGAGGCGACCCTGTCGGGCGTGCTGGTCGAGACCGATGACCGCACAGGATTGGCCCGAAGCATCGCCCCGGTGCAGGATGGCGGGCGGCTGGCGGCCACGCATCCGGTCTGAGAATAGCCGGGGCGGTGCGGACATGGCGGCGGTGCAGTCTGTCTTGGACCGTCGACGCCCACGCGGCTGGCGGCGCTGGACCGGGGGGACTTTGCGTCCCCGTCGCCCGCTGGTCCGCGGACCAATGGGGCGTCAGACGGCAACCCCCTGCAGGTTATTTATGAAGACGAAAAGGCGGGGCCCAAGGCTTTGCTGCGCTTGCGAAGACGGCTTGCAGGGCGTCGGGGTTCCGGCGCAAGGTGCGCGAAGCCACCTCAGGATCGGGTTGTGAATGTTCGGATTTGAATTGACCGGGACGACCAGTGCGGTTGTCACCATCTTCATCATCATCGCGATGCTGACCCTGTTCATCCGCGAAACCTATCCGCCCGAGGTCACCGCGATTCTGGGTGCGGTCACCCTGCTTTCCCTGGGGATTCTGGATACGACGGCGATTGCCGGGGTGCTGTCGAATTCGGCGCCCTGGACGATCGCCTTCATGTTCATCATCGTCGGCGGGCTGGTGCGGACCGGGGCGCTGGACTGGATCGGTCAGCGCGCGGCGCGGCATGCGGGCGCCCATCCGATGCTGACGCTTGGGCTGGTCTCTTGTCTGGTCTGCGTGATGTCGGCCTTTGTGAACAACACGCCGCTAGTCGTGGTGATGATGCCGATTTTCATGCAATTGGCCAAGGAGATGGGGAAATCTCCGTCCAAACTGCTGATCCCGCTGTCCTATCTGTCGATTCTGGGCGGCACGATGACGCTGATCGGCACATCGACCAACCTGCTGGTGGATGGGGTGGCACGGGCCTCGGGGATGGAGCATTTCACCATCTTCGAGATCACCTGGGTGGGCCTGCCGATGGCCGTGGTGGGGGTGATCTATCTGATGATCTTTGCCCCGCGCCTGCTGCCCGACCGCGATTCGATGTCGCAGCTGCTGTCCGGGCGCAGCAAGATGAAGTTCTTTACCGAGGTGGCGATTCCCGAAGGCTCGACCCTGATCGGCAAGGGGCTGGACGATGTGGACATCTTTGCCCGAGACAGCGCCCGGGTGATCGACGTGCTGCGCGGCGACGCCTCGCTGCGGCGCGATCTGACCTCGGTGCAGCTGGAAGAGGGCGACCGCGTCGTGCTGCGCACCCCCATGTCCGAGGTGCTGGGCCTGCAGAACCACAAGGGGCTGCGGATGGTCGACAAGCTGAGCTCGGTCGAGACCTCGACGGTCGAGGTTCTGATCACGCCGGGCTGTCACATGATCGGGCGATCGCTTGGCTCGATGCGGCTGCGCAGGCGCTATGGCGTCTATGTGCTGGCGGCGCATCGCAAGAATCAGAATATCGGCCGCCAACTGGATGATCTGGTCGTGCGCGTCGGCGACACGCTGCTGCTGGAGGGGGCCTCGGCCGATATTCAGCGTCTGGCCAGCGACATGGAGATGGTCGAGGTCAACGCGCCGTCCGACCGCGCCTATCGCCGCCGCCATGCGCCCATCGTGGTGGGGGTGCTGCTGGGCGTGGTTGTTCTGTCGGCCTTTGAGATCGCGCCGATCCTGCTGCTGGCCTTTATCGGTGTCGCGGTCGTGCTGGGCACGCGCTGCATCGATGCGGATGAGGCCTTGTCCTTTGTCGACGGCCGCCTGATGGCGCTGATCTTTGCCATGCTGGCCGTGGGGGCTGGGCTGGAAAGCAGCGGCGCGGTGCAACTGGTGGTGAACTGGGTCGCGCCGGGCATGGTCAACCTGCCGCCCTGGGCGCTGGTGCTGGCGGTCTATATGCTGGCGACGGTCCTGACCGAGACGGTTACGAACAACGCCGTCGCGGTCATCGTGACCCCGGTGGCGATCAGTCTGGGTCTGACGCTTGGGGTCGATCCGCGTCCGCTGGTCGTGGCGGTGATGATGGGCGCCAGCGCCAGTTTCGCCACCCCGATCGGTTATCAGACGAACACGCTGGTCTATGGTCCGGGCGGCTATCGCTTTGCCGATTTCATCAAGGTCGGCTTGCCGCTGAACCTGCTGATGGCGCTGGTGGCGGCGATCGTGATCCCGCTGGTCTGGCCGCTGCATGGGTAAGCCATGCTGTCGCAGTTGATCCAGCCGCAATGCTGCCATGCAGCATCGTCGGTTGTGATTCGGCCGCGGAAAGCCGATCTAGGTGTCAGGGGAGGAAACGACCTTTCTGCTTTGCAAGGAGTTTCCACATGGCAACCATCGCTTCTGTCGACCGTCCGTCCAATGGCTTTTCGGGTTCCGCACTGCTGGCACCGTTCCGCGCCGTCGGACGTTTCATGATCATGCTGGCCGAAGCCAGCCCGCAGATGAAGGCTCTGAACCGTCTGAGCCAGCTGTCGGATGAAGACCTGTCGGCCAAAGGCCTGACGCGTGACGGCGAAGTCCGTCGCATTCTGGGCGGCGCTGCCGCACTGTAATCCGTCTTTGTACGGATCGGGCCAAAAGGCCCCGCTGCATCGCGGCCCCCGGGGGGCCGCGTTTTGCGTTTCGGGGTGGGCCGCGTCGGATGGCTGATCTGTCAGAACCCGCGCCCCGTCCCATCACAGCGGCCAGACGATCAGCAGCAGGGGCACGGCGACGATCATCACGATGATCTCCAACGGCAGACCCATCCGCCAGTAATCGCCGAACCGGTAATTTCCCGGCCCCAGAATCAGCGTGTTGTTCTGATGTCCGATCGGGGTCAGGAACGCGCAGGACGCCGCGACCGCGACCCCCATCAGGAAGGCATCGGGATTCACGCCAAGCTGTTCGGCCAGACGGATGCTGACCGGGGCGGCGATGATCGTGGTGGCATTGTTGTTCAGCACGTCCGACAGGAACATCGTACCGCCCATCAGCAGGGCCAATGCCATCCAGGCCGGATAGCCTTGCGTGACCTGCGCAAGTGCCTGTGCGATCAGCGCCGATCCCCCCGTCGCATCCAGCGCCAGCCCAAGCGGAATCATCGATCCCAGCAGGACGATGATCGGCCAGTCCACGTGATCATACAGCTCTTGCACCGACAGCACGCCGAACAGAACATAGGCGATGATGACGCAGCCAAGCGCGATGGGCATGGTCGTCAGCTCGAAGGTGGCGGCCAGCACGGCCAGCCCGAAGATCAACAGCGCCGTGCGCATATGGCGTTCGCGCTGCACCGGCAAACTGCCGCCGTCCAGACGCAAGAGGCCGGTCGCGGCCAGCATGTCGTCCACCCGGCTTTCCGGGACCAGCATCAGCATCATGTCGCCCGCACGCAGTTCCTGCCGCGGAAGACCGCGCCGCAACGCCACCCCGTCGCGGCGCAATCCGATCAGCACGCTGTCATGGCGGTTGGCCAGGCCGAAGGATTGGGCCGAGCGGCCCGCGATCTCGGCCGCGACCGAGACGAGGCATTCGATCAGTTGCTGCCCCTCGGCATCCTTGCGGGCGCGGGGCTCCTGCCGCCCGTCCGGAAAGGCCAGGTTCGAGGTCGAGCGGAACTCGTCCAGCGCGCCGGGGGTGCTGCGCAGGATCAGGATATCGCCATCCTCCAGCATCTGATCGTCCAGCGGGCCTTCGATGTCATGGCCGCGGCGAATCACGCCGGTGATGCGCACCCCGGCGCCCGAGGCCTCGGTACGGGCGTCGCGGATCAGCCGCGCGGCGGTCAGGCTGGTCTCGGTCACCACCAGCGTCGTGACATAGCGGCGCTGCGGCCCGTCGCTGTCGCCGCCGCCTTCGTCATCCTGCGTGCGGGGGATCAGGCGCCAGCCGATCAGGGCGATGAAACTCAGACCCGCCAGCGCCACCGCGCCGCCCACGGGCAGGAAATCGAACATGCGATAGGGCTCGCCCAGCACATCGGCGCGAAAGCCCGAGACGATCAGGTTCGGTGGTGTGCCGATCAGCGTCAGCATGCCGCCAAGGATCGTGGCAAAGGCCAGCGGCATCAGCGTCAGCCCGGCCGCGCGGCCCAGCTTGCGCCCGGTCTGCAGATCCACCGGCATCAGCATGGCCAGCGCGGCGATGTTGTTCATAAAGCCCGACAGCAGCGCCCCGACGCCCCCGAACAGCATGATATGGCCGGTCGTGCCCCGGTCGCGTCCTGACATCAGGCGCGCCAGCCGCGCCACCGCGCCCGACCGCGTCAGCCCCGCCGTCGCGATCAGGACCAGCGCGACGATCAGCGTGGTGGGGTTGCCAAAGCCGGAAAACGCCTCGGTGGTCGGCACCAGACCCAACAGCACCGCCGCCATCAGCCCGGCAAAGGCGACAAGGTCATACCGCCACCGCCCCCACAGCATCAGGGCCACGATCGCGCCCAGCAGGGCGAACAGCATCATCTGGTCTGTGGTCATCATGGCTCCGGATTGGGGTCGGGGGCATCAGGGCGAGGCACCGTTCTGGGGAACGCTGCGACCCGCGCTTCGGTTCGCCTTGCGATGGGGGGGCAGGCTGGATTAAAAGCGCGCGACATTCCTGTTTTACCGCATGACGAAGGACGACCCGACATGGCAGGTCATTCCAAATGGGCCAACATCCAGCATCGCAAGGGGCGGCAGGATAAACTGCGCTCCAAGCTGTTTTCCAAGCTGGCGAAAGAAATCACCGTGGCCGCCAAGATGGGCGATCCCGATCCCGAAAAGAACCCGCGTCTGCGGATGGCCGTCAAGGAGGCCAAGGCGAAATCGGTCCCCAAGGACGTGATCGACCGCGCGATCAAGAAGTCGCAGGGCGGCGACGCGGAAAGCTATGACGAGATCCGCTATGAGGGTTATGGCCCCAATGGCATCGCGCTGGTGGTCGAGGCGATGACCGACAACCGCAACCGCACCGCGTCGAACGTGCGCAGCTATTTCACCAAGTCGGGCGGCGATATGGGTCAGACCGGATCGGTCAGCTTCATGTTCGACCGGGTGGGCGAGATCGTCTATCCGGCCTCGGCAGGGGATGCCGACACGGTCATGATGGCAGCATTGGAGGCGGGCGCCGACGATGTGGAAAGCGATGACGAGGGTCATTGGATTTATTGCGCGGATACGGCGCTGGCCGAGGTGTCGTCTGCTCTTGAGGCAGCCTTGGGCGAATCCGAGACCGCCAAGCTGATCTGGAAGCCGCAGGCGCCGACCGAGGTCACCGATCTGGAGACCGCGCAAAAGCTGATGCGCCTGATCGACACGCTGGAAGACGATGACGATGTGCAGACCGTGACCGGGAATTTCGACATTTCGGAAGAGGTTGCGGCGCAGTTGTGACGCTTGGGAACCGGGGCTCTGCCCGTTCGCCGTTGAAAAAGGTCCACCGGACCTTTTTGCGGACGCGGCTCACCCCGGGATATTGATCGCCAAGGTGAATGGGCGCGGGGGCGCTTTCTGGGGCTTGCTTCGGCGGGGAAAAGCCGACATTTGCAGATGATGCAGATTGAACCTCATACGCGCCGGGATCTGGTCGGCATGGGCTGGATGCTGGCGACGGGCTTTTGCTTTGTTGCCGTCAACACCATCGTGCGGGGGCTGGAGGGCGCGCTGCCTGCGGCGCAGGCGGCCTTCATCCGGTTTCTGTTCGGGATGGTGTTTCTGGCCCCGGTGATCGTCGGCGCGCTGCGCGGCGGGTTTCCCAAAGACATCTGGGGTCTGTTCGCGCTGCGCGGGGCGCTGCATGTGGTGGCGGTGGTCGCGTGGTTCTATGCCATGTCGCGGATCACCGTGGCCGAGGTGACGGCGATCGGGTTTCTGAACCCGATCATCGTGACGCTTGGCGCGGCGCTGTTTCTGGGCGAGCGGCTGGCGGCGCGGCGGATGGCGGCTGTGGGCGTGGCGCTGCTGGGCGCGCTGATCGTGCTGCGGCCGGGGCTGCGCGGACTGGATCCGGGACATCTGTCGCAGGTGTTTGCCTCGGTGGCCTTCGGGGCATCCTATCTGGTGGCCAAGCAATTGTCGGGCCGGGTGCCTGCGGCGGTGGTCGTGGCGATGATGTCGCTGATGGTTTCGGTGGGGCTGGCGCCGCTGGCGATCGCGCAATGGGTGCCGCCCAGTCTGGTGCAGGTGGGCTGGCTGGGGCTGGTTGCGGTCTTTGCCACCGCCGGCCATTACACAATGACCCGGGCCTTTGCGGCGGCGCCTTTGGCGGTGACGCAGCCGGTGACCTTCCTGCAGCTGATCTGGGCCAGTCTGGTGGGGGTTCTGGTCTTTCACGAGCCGTTGGACGGGTGGGTCATTCTGGGCGGCGGGCTGATGATCGCGGCGATCAGCTATATCACCTGGCGCGAGGCGCGGGTGCGGGCGCGGGCCGTGACGCCAGCGGTGGGCGCGACGAAGATCTGAGACCGGCGTCGCGCCGCCTTGCCGGGGTTACAGATCGCAGGTGCCCATCGCCGTGTCGAAGGGGGCGTCGGTTTCCGTCAGATCCCCGGCATCGATGGCTATGGGGCGAAAGGGCGGCAGTTCCTGCGCGGCGGGCTGGACCTGACTGAGGCGATAACAGCCGGTATAGACGGTCGTGCCTTCGTCGGTGACCGCCTCGATGGCCACCGGCAGGGCGTGGTGCAGCGTGCCCGCAGCGCCATCCGAGATCGGTTCTCCATGGCGCAGCCGGACGCTTTGCGTGGTCGCATAGCCCTGACGGAAGCCGTCGTAATCGGGTGCGGTCTCGGGGTCGAAATAGCTGTGGGCGCGCAGGTATTCCTGACGGTCTATGGCGTTGTAAAGCGACGCTACCACCCGTTCTGCCGTCGAGCGGTCGTCGAGATAGGGCGCCACATCCTGCGCCAGCAACGGGGTGACCGGCAGAATGGCAAGCATCGTGGCAGCGAGGGTGCGGATCATGGGACCGGCCTTTTTCTGTGCATGTCGGGAAGAAACGCACAGGTCGGGGTGGAGTTTCCCGCGCCGCGCGGAGGTTGGGGGGGGGTGTGCCCCGTCGCCGGCTGGTCCGATGGCGGACCAGCCGGCGACCCCCGCAGGATATCGGGGCCGAGAGGGAGCGGCGCGCTTTTATCGATGCGGCCAGAGGGTCGCGTGGCGGTTCACATCCTTGTAAAGCAGATAGCGGAACGGACCGGGGCCGCCCGCATAGCAGGCCTGCGGGCAGAAGGCGCGCAGCCACATGTAATCGCCGGGGCCAACCTCGACCCAGTCCCGGTTCAGGCGATAGACGGCCTTGCCCTCCAGCACGAAAAGCCCGTGTTCCATCACATGGGTTTCCGCAAAGGGGATCGAGCCGCCGGGTTTGAACGTCACCACGGTGATATGCATGTCGTGGCGCAGATCGGCGGGGTCCATGAAGCGGGTCGTGCCCCACGCGCCATCCGTGTCGGGCATCATCGAGGGCGCGATATCCTGTTCCTGCACCACGATCGGGTCGGGCCGGTCGGTCCCTGCGGCGGGCTGCCAGCGCTTGCGCCACCAGTGGAAGCCGGCAGGCCCCGCCGTGCGGTTGCGGATCTGCCAGGGCGTGCCGGGGGGGATATAGGCAAAGCCTCCGGGCGTCAGCCGATGTTCGGTGCCGTCGATGACGACCTGCATGTCGCCGCCGGTGACAAAGATCGCGTGCTGGATCTCGGGATCGTCATCGGGGGTGTCGCTGCCGCCGCCTTCGGCCAGTTCGACGATGTACTGGCTGAAGGTTTCGGCAAAGCCGGTCAGGGGCCGGGCCAGCATCCACAGCCGCATGCCCTGCCAGCCCGGCAGATAGCTGGTCACGATGTCGCGCATCACCGTGCGCGGGATGACGGCATAGGCATCGGTGAAGACCGCCGTGTCGGTGGTCATGCCGGTCTGCGGCGGCAGTCCCGCCACGGGACCGGCATAGCGGATGCGCGCGGTGGTCGCATCTTCGGCGGGCAATTGGGCGATGTCGCCGGTGGGGGCGCCTGCGGGGCCAGTCTGGATGAGGCCGGTCTGTTTGGGGCCAGTCTGGTGGGGGCCGGTGTCGGTCATGTCAGAAGTTCCTTGAGGCGGAGGGTGGCGATGCGGGTGACCTGCGCCTCGGCTGTGGCGCGTTCGGTTCGGGTGTCATTGTCCAGACGGGTCTGCATGGCCGCAAGGATGCCCGCCTTGTCATGATCGCGGACCGCGATGATGAAGGGAAAGCCGTGCTTGGCCACATAGGCGTCGTTCAGTCGGGTGAAATCCTGCCGTTCCGCGTCGGTCAGCGCGTCCAGACCGGCGCTGGCCTGTTCGGCGCTGCTGTCTGCGGTCAGGCGCTTAGCCTGTGCCAGCTTGCCTGCCAGATCGGGATGGGCGTTCAGCACGCCAAGGCGTTCGGCATCGGACGACTGGCGAAAGATCTGCGCCATGCGGGCTGCCAGACCCTGCGCGCTGTCATGGACGGCGCCCATCTCGGCGTCCCAGACCCGTTCGGCGATGAACGGCGAATGTTCATAGATGCTGCCAAAGCGGGCGACGAAATCGGCGCGCGGCATCTGTGAGGGGCGCAGGCGGGGCTGGAACGGATGTTCCTCGGCCCAGTGGCGGGCGATGTCCAGACGGCTGGCGAACCAGACGCCCTCATGCGCGCGGGCATGATCCAGAAAGCGCTGGATTGCCATGGCGCGACCGGGACGGCCTGCCAGCCGGCAATGCAGGCCGATCGACATCATCTTGGGGGCACCTGCCGCGCCCTCGGCATACAGCATGTCAAAGCTGTCGCGCAGATAGTCGAAGAAATCTGTGCCGGTGCCGAACCCCTGACCCGACGAAAACCGCATGTCATTGGCGTCCATCGTATAGGGCACCATCAGCTGGGGCCGTTCGTTATGCACGTGCCAATAGGGCAGATCGTCGGCGATGGTGTCGGCCAGATAGGCAAAGCCGCCTTCCTCGCAGCCGAGCGCGACCGTGTTCATCGAGGTGCGGCCCTGATAAAATCCGTGGGGGCGTTCGCCGGTCACCGCCTCGTGCAGGGCCACGGCCTGCGCGATATGGTCGGCCTCGACCTCGCGCGGGACGTTGCGGTAATCGATCCATTTCAGGCCATGGGTGGCGATTTCCCAGCCCGCGTCCTGCATGGCCGCGACCTGTGCGGGGCTGCGCTCCAGCGCGGTGGCGACGCCATAGACGGTGACGGGAATGTCTTTCAGCAACCGGTGCAGCCGCCAGAAACCCGACCGCGCGCCATAATCATAGATCGATTCCATGTTCCAGTGCCGCTGGCCGGGCCAGGGCTGGGCGCCGATGATCTCGGACAGGAACGCCTCGGAGGCGGGGTCGCCATGTTCGATGCTGTTCTCGCCGCCCTCTTCGTAATTCACCACGATCTGAACCGCGATCCGGGCACCGCCGGGCCATCGCGGGTCGGGGGTGGTTTCGCCATATCCTGTCAGATCGCGGCTGTAGCGCATCGGGGCCTCCGGGCGTGAATGTCGTGATGCCACAAAAGCCCGGGACGCGCGCGACGGCAAGCGGGCAGGCGGCGAATGCTGTATCAAGGATTTCGCTAAGATCGTGGGCGCTTGCCAAAGGTGCAGCGGCGGGACGGATTGGCGGGCGCGCCTGTCAGGGCATCCGCCCGCCCATCGCCTCGGTCAGTGCGGTCGCGGCGGCGGTGACCACGGCGCCCAGGGTCTTGACATGTTCCGCCCCGATCCGATGGGCGGGCCCGCTGACCGACAGGCCCGCCACCGCCTCGCTGCCCAGATCAAAGACCGGGGCCGCGATGCAGCGCATGCCACGGCTGCGCTCCTCGTCATCCAGCGCAAAGCCGCGATGGCGGATGCGGGCCAGATCGGCCTGCAGGGCCTGCGGATCGGTCAGGGTCTGGTCGGTGAACCGCGCCAGCGGGCCGCGCGCCGTCACCATGTCGAACAGATCCGGGCGGCCAAAGGCCAGCAGCGCCTTGCCGATCCCCGAGGCGTGCAGCGCCGCGCGGGTGCCCGGTGGGAAAAACGCCCGGATCGTCTCGGTCGTTTCGACCTGGCTGAGGAAAAGCACGCTGTCGCCCTGCAGGATGCCCAGATTGGCGGTCTCTCCGGTGTGATCCATCAGCGCGCGCAGGATCGGGCGTGCGCGGTCGACGATGCCCGCGCGGTGCATGAAGGCCGCGCCAAGCCGGAAGGCCTGCGGCCCGATCGTCCAGGCCTGCGTCGCCGGATCGCTTTCCACCATCCCGCGCAGCGCCAGCGTGTGCAGAACGCGGTGCACGGTCGAGGCGGGCTGACCGGCGCCGCTGGCCACTTCGGACAGGGTCAGGCCGGGATGGGCTGCCAGCAGGTCCAGCAGGTCCAGCGCGCGGTTCAGCGCCTGCACGGTTCCGGGTGCCTCGGGGTCGGCTTTCAGGGCGCCAACCTTCGGGGGGCGCCCACGGCGGCGGATGGGTTCAGCCATTCTGCGTCCCTTGTTAATGCTGTCTTTAGATGCGGGCGAAAATCGCCGCTCGCAAGTGGAAAAGCCAAGGCCCCGATTTGATGGGGCTTTCAGGTCCGGGCGCGGTTTTCCTTGTGCGAATGGAAAATCCGGCAGCGGTGAAATGGCCCATTTTCATGCCATCTTTTCATGCAGCCGGGGGGCATGCGCAAGGTCCGCGGTGAAAATCAATTTCGGAAATTGCCCCACTGAGGCTAGCCCTGAAGACAGAGCGGTCCCAAACCGCCATCATCCAAAGGGGAGACACCATGACAGATCATCCAGCGCCGACCGGCATCCATCCGGTCGATCAGATGCTGCCCGCCGGGCGGCTGATCACCCTGGGGTTCCAGCATGTGCTGGTCATGTATGCGGGCGCCATCGCGGTGCCGCTGATCGTGGGCCGCGCCCTGCAGCTGCCGCCCGAAGAGGTGGCGTTCCTGATCTCGGCCGATCTGTTCGTCTGCGGGCTGGCCACGATGATCCAAAGTCTGGGGATGACGCAGTATTTCGGCATCCGCATGCCGGTGATGATGGGCGTGACCTTTGCCGCCGTGGGGCCGATGGTCGCCATTGCCGGGCAAGAGCCGGGGACCGAGGGCGCGCGCGCGCTTTTCGGGGCGGTGATCGCCGCGGGGCTGATCGCCATGCTGCTGGCGCCGCTGATCGGTCGGGTGCTGCGGTTCTTTCCGCCGGTGGTGACCGGCACGGTCATTCTGGCCATCGGCATCAGCCTGATGCCCATCGGCATCAACTGGATCTTTGGTCTGCCTGCGGGACCGACGGCGCCCCTGCTGGTCGATCCCGCGCAGCAGGCCTGGCTGGATCAGGCCGTGGCGGAAGGCGGCGCGCCGGAAGGCTTGCGGCTGGCGCCGAGCGTGCAGAACCCGGCCTATGCCTCGGGGACCAATATCATGATCGCGGTGCTGGTGCTGGGCACGATCCTGGCGATCTCGCGCTTTGGCCGGGGGTTCATGGCCAATATCGCCGTGCTTCTGGGCATCGCCGTGGGCGGGATCGCGGCGGCCCTGATGGGGCTGATGCAGTTCGACAAGGTGGGCGAGGCCCAGTGGTTCGCGCTGATCAAGCCGTTCCATTTCGGCCTGCCGACCTTTGATCCGGTGATGATCGCCACGATGGTGCTGGTGATGATCGTGGTGATGATCGAATCGACCGGCATGTTTCTGGCCCTGTCGGACATGTGCAAGCGTCCGGTCAATTCGAAATCGCTGGCGGCGGGTCTGAGGGCGGATGGTCTGGGCACGATGCTGGGCGGGATCTTCAACACCTTTCCCTATACCTCGTTTTCCCAGAATGTCGGGCTGGTGGGCGTCACCGGCATCCGGTCGCGCTTTGTCTGCGTGGCGGGCGGGGCGATCATGATCGTGCTGGGGCTGATCCCCAAGATGGGCGCGCTGGTCGAAAGCCTGCCGACGACCGTTCTGGGCGGCGCGGGTCTGGTCATGTTCGGCATGGTCGCGGCCACCGGCGTGCGCATCCTGTCTCGCGTCGATTTCACCGCGAACCGCCATAACCTGTTCGTGGTGGCGATCAGCATCGGCATGGCGATGATCCCGCTGGTCGCGCCGAATTTCAAACAATGGCTGCCCCATGCGATCCATCCGCTGATCCATTCGGGCATTCTTCTGGCGGCGGTCTCGGCGGTGGCGCTGAACTGGTTCTATAACGGCGCGGCCCCCGCGGACGAGGCCGAGCTGGCCGAAGCCGGGCGCCTGTCCGATCATTAGGCAGCGGACCCCCGATCGATTACACCGATTTTCTAAAGAATGCCTTTCCGATGACAGAGGTCGCAGCTTTCCCGCGATCGGCTATGGTCGGGCGGGCTTTGACGGACAGCGAGGGATTTGCGATGGCTGGATATCTGACGACTCATGTTCTGGACGTGTCGCGGGGTTTGCCCGCGGCGGGGATGGTTGTGGTCCTGCATGCCTTGGTTGGCCATGAACGCCGCGAGGTTGCCCGGATGGTGACCAATCAGGACGGCCGCACCGACGGCCCGATCCTGCCCGGGGATGCCTTCGCGACCGGCATCTACGAGCTGGAATTCCACGCCGGCGACTGGATGGACACGACCGGCATTCCGGCCGAGGATCCGCGCTTTCTGGACGTGATCCCGATCCGCTTCGGAATGTCGCGGGACGACCACTACCATGTTCCGCTGCTGGTCTCGCCCTTCGGCTTTTCGACCTATCGGGGCAGCTGAGATGGTCCCCGACGGTATCATCCTGTGGGAGTGGGTGGCGTTCGCGATCCGCTGGACCCATGTCATCACGGCGATCGCCTGGATCGGCTCGTCGTTCTATTTCATCGCGCTGGATCTGGGGCTGCAGAAGGGCGCGCATCTGCCACCCGGCGCGCATGGCGAGGAATGGCAGGTCCATGGCGGCGGCTTCTATCACATCCAGAAATATCTGGTGGCGCCCGAACGGATGCCCGAACACCTGACCTGGTTCAAATGGGAAAGCTATGCCACCTGGCTGTCGGGCGCGGCGCTGTTGATGGTGACCTATTGGGCCGGGGCGAGCCTCTATCTGATCGAGCCCTCCAAGGCCGACCTGGCGCTGTGGCAGGCGATCGGGATCTCGGCGGGGTCGCTGGCCTTGGGCTGGCTGATCTATGACGGGCTGTGCAAATCGCCGCTTGGCAACCGGCCCACCGCGCTGATGCTGCTGCTGTTCGCGGCGCTGGTGGCGATGGGCTGGGCCTATGATCAGGTCTTCACAGGCCGCGCGGCGCTGCTGCATCTGGGGGCCTTCACCGCGACGATCATGACCGCGAACGTGTTTCTGGTGATCATGCCCAACCAGCGCATCGTGGTGGCCGATCTCAAGGCGGGCCGGGCGCCTGATCCCAGATACGGCAAGATCGCCAAGCTGCGATCGACCCATAACAACTATCTGACGCTGCCGGTCATCT
This sequence comes from Paracoccus nototheniae, assembly GCF_004335005.1. Taxonomy (GTDB): domain Bacteria; phylum Pseudomonadota; class Alphaproteobacteria; order Rhodobacterales; family Rhodobacteraceae; genus Paracoccus; species Paracoccus nototheniae. Next base: position 42,909 of record NZ_RQRT01000034.1, read on the forward strand.
TCCTGATGCTGTCGAACCATTACCCTCTGGCCTTTGCCAGCGAATACAACTGGCTGATCGCGGCGCTGATCTTTCTGATGGGGGTGACGATCCGGCATTTCTTCAACACGATGCATGCCCGGGGGGGCTATCGCTGGTGGACCTGGGCGGTGACGGCGATGCTGTTCGTGGCGGTGATGTGGCTGTCGGCGCTTGGCGCGAACCGCGACAGCTATGACGAGGCGATGGCCCGCCCGCTGACCGGGGTCGAGGCGCGGTTCGCCGAAGCGCCGGAATTTCAGGAGGCCGCGAATGCGGTGATCGGGCGCTGTTCGATGTGCCATGCCCGCGAACCGGTGTGGGAGGGGATCCATCACGCCCCCAAGGGCCTGCTGCTGGAAACCCCCTCGGACATCGCCCGTGCCGCACGAGAGATCCATGTGCAGGCCGGTCTGACCAATGCGATGCCCCCCGCCAACATCACCGGGATGGAGGATGAGGAACGCGCCCTGATCCGCCGCTGGTTCCGGCAGGTCGGCGCCGCCGGGGTCGCAGGGCTTTAGGGACGCGAAACGGCGCCAGGCCGCCGCCTGATCGGGGCCCGTGACGACGAAAGCCCCCGGCACAATGCCGGGGGCTTTTTGGCGCGACCTGACAAGATGGATATTTGAGTGAAGAAGAAAGGCCGCCGGGCCCCATTCTTCTTCACTTAAATATCCGCGGGGGATCGCGAAACGCGATGGGGGCGGCAGCCCCTGATCCTCCCCTCTCCGTCAGGCGCAGCCGCGGGAGGCGATCCCCCGCGCCGATGATCCGCGCCCCAGGCAAGGTTCCCAAGGCCTGCGCACCGGCCGTCAGAAGAGCGGTTTCAATTCGCGCATGGCGTAATCGGCGAACAGGCGCACCTTGGGATCCTGCAACCGGCGATGCGGGGTCAGGCAGCCGAATTGCGAGGGCAGGGGCGGATGGTCGGGCAGGACGCGGACCAGTCGCCCGGCCTCGATATCGGCGCTGACCTCATAGGCGGGGCGGTTGGCGATGCCGTGGCCCTCCAGTGCCCAATGGGTCAGCACATCGCCGTCATCGGTGTCGAAGCGGCCCTGCACCATCATCTTGCGCGGCCCTTCGGGGGTCTGCAGCGTCCAGTAATATTCCGGACTGCGCGGATAGCGCAGCAGCAGGCAATTATGGCTTGCCAGATCGTCGGGATGGGCGGGCGTGCCCGCCGCTTCCAGATAGGCGGGTGCGGCGACCAGCACGCGCGGGCAGGGCGCGATGCGGCGCCATTTCAGGGCCGAATCCTCTGGCTCGCCCAGAAAGAAGGCCAGATCGATGGCATCCTCGACGATATTGACGCTGCGGTCCGACAGACGCAGGCGGATGTCCACGCCGGGATTGGCCGCGCAAAAGGCCGGGATCAGCGGCGCGATCAGCCGTCGCCCCAAGCCCAGAGGCGCGGTCAGCCGGATCACCCCCTGCGGGCGCCCGGAAAAGCCCGAGACCAGCGCCTCGGCCTCGTCCAGGGTCTCGATCACGCGGCGGGCATGGTCATAGAAGGCGCGGCCGATTTCGGTCGGGGTCAGCTTGCGCGTGGTGCGGTTCAGCAGCCGCACGCCATAGCGGTTTTCCAGATCCTTGATGCGGTTCGAGGCAACTGCCGGGGACAGCCGCAGATCGCGTCCTCCTGCGGTGATTGATCCGAGTTCGACAACGCGGACGAAGACGCGGAGGCTTTCGAGATAGGACATGGAACTGGTCCGCTTTCAATGAGACGTGTAAAGTCTTCTATGTTGGGGCGGATTTCGCAAGGGTGGATTTGGGCCTAGCATCGGGTGTGGGACGGCGATCTTGGTGCCGCCCGGGCGGCAGGGATGGGGGCGATCTCTTGGTCTGTCCGAGCGGCTGCATTGCCTAGGGCCACGCGTCACGGGCGCCGGATGCGGCCGGGCTTGCCGACCGGGGCGCATTGACTGGGGTGCATTGACTGGGGCCAGCCACCCGGGCCCCCTGTCTTCCGGGCCCTCCGTTTTCCGGGCCCCTCCGTCTTCCGGGCCCCTCCGTTCCGGGCCCGATCGACCGGCCCGGTGATCCGGCCCCTCAACCCAAGCTCCGGCTTATTGGCCCGGGCGATGCGACAAAGGCCACGCGATGACGCAGCTGCAGTTTCTGTTGAACGACCGCCCGGTGGGCCTGAGCGATGTGGGGGCCTCGGACACGCTTCTGGACCATCTGCGTCTGGTCCGCCGCCTGACCGGCACCAAGGAGGGCTGCGCCGAGGGTGATTGCGGGGCCTGCACGGTGCTGTCGGGGCGGCTGACGCCGGACGGTCTGGTCTATGAGCCGGTGAATGCCTGCATCCGGCTGCTGGCGGCCTGCCATGCCACCCATATCGTGACCATCGAGCATCTGCGCGGCCCGCAAGATGGGGCGCAA
>NZ_RQRT01000035.1 GCF_004335005.1 Paracoccus nototheniae
GGTGGGGGCGCTAACGGGTCAGCTTTCGGACAGCTCCAGGGCCAATGCGTGGATCTGCGGCACGATGTCGCCCAGGATGCGGTGGACCAGCCGGTGCCGTTCGATCCGCGACAGGCCCGCAAAGGCCGGACTGGCGATGCGGATGCGGAAATGGCTTTCGCCACCCTCGCGAAAGCCCGCATGGCCGCGATGGCCCTCGCTTTCGTCAACCACCTCCAGCCGGGTGGGGGTCAGCGCCCCAAGGCGCGTGGTCATCTTGTCCGCGATCATCCGCATATCCTTTCGTCAAGGCCTTTCATGTGGCGCCAAATAGCCTAGACTGCCGCCTCCGAGTCGCAAAGGTGCCCGACAATGAGCAAGAACGACCCGTTTGGTTTCGATATATCCGCCGCCAAGGACAAGAAGCGCAAGACCAAGGGGCGGCGTGGCATGTCGGGGGCGTTCGAAACCTCGACCCGCATCTGCGAGCGAGAGGGCTGCAACGAGCCCGGCCAGTACCGCGCCCCCAAGAATCCCCGCAATCTGGACGATTACTTCTGGTTCTGCAAAGAGCATGTCCGCGATTACAACGCCAACTGGAATTATTTTCAGGGCCAGTCCGAGGAAGAGTTCCAGCAGTTCATCGACAATGCCACCGTGTGGGAACGTCCCACCAAGCCCTTCGGTCGTGCCGCTGCCGAGGATAAATGGGCCCGTCACGGCGTCAGCGACCCGCTGGAGATTCTGGGCGCCAATGGCACCGCCCCGGAATCGCGCGCGCAGTCCAGCGCCCGCAAGCTGCCCCCCACCGAGCGTCGCGCGCTGGACATCCTCGAGGCCAAGGATCACTGGACCCGCACCGAGATCCGCAAGCAGTACAAGTCGCTGGTCAAGGATCTGCATCCCGACATGAATGGCGGCGACCGCTCCGACGAGGATCGCCTGTCCGAGGTGGTCTGGGCTTGGGATCAGATCAAGGACAGCCGGTTTATCCGCGACTGACCAAGCAGGGCGACTTGCAGAAGGGCTGGGCGTCTGGTGGCGCGCGTGGCAGGGGGCTGCCGCCCCCGCCGCCTGCGGCGGCCCCCCGCGGATATTTGCGCCAAGATGAAAGGGGTCTCAGCCGTTTTTGCGGCGGCAGGGCCATGCGGTGGCGGTCAGGATCAGGGCCAGCAGGATCAGGATCGGGGCATTGCCCGTCCGCAGCCATGGGGTCGGGGGCAAGGCGCCGGGCAGGGGGGCGTCGATGCGGCCCGCCTCGTTCAGCGGCAGGGAGGCGCGGAGGCTGCCCCTTGCGTCGATCACGGCGCTGACGCCGGTATTGGCGGCGCGGACCAGCGGCAGGCCGGTTTCGATCGCGCGCAGGCGGGCCTGATCCAGATGCTGATAGGGGCCCGAGATCGCGCCGAACCATGCGTCATTGGTGGCCTGTAGCAGCCAGTCGGGGCGCTGGTCGAGATGGCGCAGGTGCTGGGGAAAGATCGCTTCGTAGCAGATCAGCGGCTGAAAATCGGGGATGCCGGGGACGGACAGGATCGCCGGTCCCGGCCCGGCGGAATAGCCGTTGCCCTGACGGGCGGCAAAGGCGGTGATGCCGATCCGTTCCAGCGCATCGCCCCAGGGGATATATTCGCCGAACGGGACCAGATGGAATTTGTCATAGATGTCGGTGACCTGCCCGCCCGGTGCGATGCTGGCAAGGCTGTTGAAGAAGCGGCTGCCCTCGCGCCGCTGGATGCCCATGATCAGGGGGGCGCCTGCGGCCTGTGATATCCGGGGCAGGACGGGGCCGGCGTCTTCCAGAAGGAAATTCACCGCCGTTTCGGGCCAGATGACCAGATCGCGCGGTCCCGGCTCGGCCGAGAGATCCAGCAGCCGCTGGAAGAAGACGGCGGACCAGTCGGGATCCCATTTCAGGTGCTGGGCGGCGTTGGGCTGGACCACGCGCAGGGTCAGATCGGTATCGGCGGGCATCGGCGCTGCAAGGCGGGCCAGCCCGCCCGCCCAAGCTGCCGACAGGAGCGCCAGTGCGACGGCGATGCCGGGCAGCAGGGCGGGAAGGCGGGGGGGCTGGCCCACAGGCGACGGGCGCCACAGCAGGGTGGGCAGGGTGGCCATTGCCATGGTCAGGCTGCCTAGGCCAAGCGCGCCCGTCAGGGCGGCGGTCTGGGCCACCGGGGTGCCGATCCAGCCATGGCCGATCTGCGCCCAGGGAAAGCCGGTGAAGATCCAGCCGCGCAGCCAGTCCGACAGGATCAGCGCAGCCGCGATCGCTGCCGCCTGGCGTCGCCAGCCCTGCGCCAGCCGGGCGGCCATCCATGCGGGCAGCGCCCAGAAAAACGCGCCGCCAAGCGCCATCAGGATCAGCGCAAAGGGTGCCATCCAGCCGTGGCGGGCAATGTCGACAAGGAACGGCTCTACGATCCATGACAGCGACAGGGCGAACCAGCCGAAGCCCGCCGCAAGGCTGTGCCAGAAGACCGCCGCCGGGCGGGCGCGGGCCAGCCGCCAGATCAGGACACCAAGCGCCAGCGGGGTCGCGGCCCAAAGGCCGAAGGGCGCCAGGCCAAGGGCGGCGATCAGGCCAAGGATCAGGTCTGGAAACAGACGGCGCAGGGGCGGTCGGCCCCTGCGCGTCAGAATCGGAGGTCGCAAAGCCTTGCGCATCACGCCCCGGCGTCAGCACCCTTGGGTTCGTCGACGGCGGCGTCGGCCTTTTTGCGGCGGGTCCGCTTGGGCTTGTCCCCAGGGGCGGCGTCGGCAGAGGCCGCCTCGGGGGTGGCCTCGGCGTCGGCGGCCTTGCGGCGGCGGCGTGCGGGCTTGGGCGCCTCGGTCCCGGCATCCGGGGCGGGGGCCGCGTCGGCGGATGCGGCCTTGCGGCGGGTGCGCTTGGGTTTGTCGGCGGGTGCCTCGGCTTCAGCAACCGGCGCGGCCTCTGCCTCGGCTGTGGGGGTCTTGCGGCTGCGGCTGCGCTTGGGCTTGGCCGGAGCGGCCTCTGCCACGGGTTCGGCAGGAGCCTCGGCCACGGCGGTGTTGGCGGCAGGGGTCTCGGCCACCGCAGCGTCGGGTGCGGGGGTGTCCTGAGCCGGACCATCGGTCAGGGCGGTGGGCTGCGCCTCGGGATCGGCCTGCGCCTTGCCACGGCCCCGACCGCGGCTGCGGCGGGCGGGTTTGGCTTCGGAAACCGGGGTCGGCTCGGCTGCGGCGGGGGCGGCAGCATCCGGCGCGGCCTTGGGGGCGACATCATCGGACAGGCCGATGCTGCGCAATTCGACCAGCATGAAGGGCGGGACGTGATCGCCCATGCCCATCACCTGATGTCCCCGGCCTTCGTGATTGCGGCCTTCGTTGCTGCGGCCATCCTGATCGCGGCCCCGGCGTCCGTCGCGGCGTTCGCCCCGGCGGTCATCGCGGCGCGGCTCTTCACGACGGGCTTCATCACGGCGGGGTTCTTCGCGACGGGGTTCGTCCCGGCGGGCCTCTTCGCGGCGTGGCTGTTCGGCCCTCGGTTCCGGGCGCGGTTCGTGACGGGCGTTGGGCAGGGCGTCGGCGCGGGTTTCGGCCTGGGGGGCTTCGGTACGGATCTCGTGAACCTCTTGGGGGGCCTCGGCGTGGATGGCTGCGCGGGCCTCGGGCAGCGCCTCGGCCACGGGGGCGATGGGGGTCATGGATTGCGGCTCGGCGTCGCGGCGACGACGGCTGCGTTCGCGCGAACCGCCCTTGCGATCCTCGCCGGCGCGGTCGTCCGTTTTGCGGTCATCGGACTTGCGATCCCCGCGGCCCCGGCCTTCGCGGCCCTTGGGCGCTGCGGTGTCATCCGCCGAGGGCGCATCCGACACGGCATAGCCTTCGGGCATCGACACACGGGGCAGGGTCTGCTTGACCAGCTGTTCGATGGCGGCCAGATATTTCTCGTCCGATGGGGTCGAGATGCTGACGGCGGTGCCAAGGCGCCCGGCACGGCCCGTGCGGCCGATGCGGTGGACGTAATCTTCGGCATGGCTGGGCATGTCGAAGTTGAAGACATGGCTGACCGCCGGAATATCCAGCCCGCGTGCCGCCACATCCGACGCGACCAGCAGCCGCAGCTTGCCGTCGCGGAAGGATTCCAGCGTGCGGGTGCGCTGGCTTTGATCCAGATCGCCATGGATGGGGGCCGCGTCATAGCCGTATTTGACCAGCGACTTGGAGACGATATCCACATCGGTCTTGCGGTTGCAGAAGATGATCGCGTTGGTCAGCAGATCGCCCTCGGCATCGATCAGGGCGCGCAGCAGATCGCGTTTCTGGCGGGCGGCCACGTCGCGGCGCGCGGGCGCCATCTCGACCAGACGCTGTGTGATGGTTTCACTGGCGGTGGCCTGACGCGCGACCTCGACCCGTTCGGGCGAATGCAGGAAGGTGTTGGTGATCCGCTCGATTTCCGGCGCCATGGTGGCGCTGAAGAACAGTGTCTGGCGGGTAAAGGGCGTCAGCTGGAAGATGCGTTCGATATCGGGGATAAAGCCCATGTCCAGCATGCGGTCGGCCTCGTCCACGACCATGATCTGCACGCCGGTCAGCAGCAGCTTGCCGCGTTCGACATGATCCAGCAGACGGCCCGGCGTCGCGATCAGCACGTCGACGCCCCGGTCGATCAGCTTGTCCTGTTCGCCAAAGCTGACGCCGCCGATCAGCAGCGCCTTGTTCAGGCGGGTATATTTGGAATAGGTGTCGAAATTCTCGGCCACTTGGGCGGCCAGTTCGCGCGTCGGGCACAGAACCAGGCTGCGCGGCATGCGCGCGCGCGCCCGTCCGCGACCCAGAAGCGTGATCATCGGCAGCACGAAGCCCGCCGTCTTGCCGGTTCCGGTCTGCGCGATCCCAAGGACGTCGCGGCCTTCCAGCGCGGGCGGGATGGCGCCCATCTGGATCGGCGTCGGTGTTTCATAGCCGGCCTCGAGCACGGCCTGCAGCACCTTGGGGTCAAGCTTCAGATCGGAGAATTTGGTCATTCGGGGCTTTCCATTAAGCCGCGCCCGTCACGGGCACGTTGCGTTCCATGCCGCGCGCCTGTCGGGGCGCCAAAGCGGCAAAGTTGGGACGCAGTCACGGACGCCCCGCCTTGATGTCTGCCGGATGCAGGCCCGCACCGCCTAGACCAATTGGCGTGCCGCGTCAATCTTTTGCTGGAAGGGGCCCGATCGCGCCGGTGCCGAACCCGCCACCCCCGCGCGGACCTTGTCGCGCCATCCGCGACGCCAAGGCGCCGGTCCGACGACCCCGGTCGCCTCCGGGCTGGCCCAACCCTGCCCGAAAGCGGCCCCACAGGCGGGAATCGGACCGCGGGCGGGGGCTATGTGTTGACCTTGACCGACCTTGGGCGTTAACCCCTTTGGGTCAATCAGGAAGCTCATGATGAACCTTTTCACGGATCTCCGCTCGGTCGTCGTCGCGGCGCTGGACCAGATGGTGGCGGCGGGCGAACTGCCTGCGGGCCTCGATTATGGCAATGTCACGGTCGAGCCGCCGCGCGATCCGGCGCATGGCGACATGGCCACCAATGCCGCGATGGTGCTGGCCAAGCCCGCCGGCCTGAAGCCGCGCGCGATCGCCGACGCTCTGGTCGCCCGCCTGACCGATCCGCGCATCGCCAAGGCCGACGTCGCGGGGCCGGGCTTTCTGAACCTGCGCCTGTCGCCGGTCGTCTGGCAGGGCGTGATCACCGCCGCGCTGCAGGCGGGACCGGATTTCGGTCGGTCCGACATGGGCGCGGGGTCCAAGGTCAACGTGGAATTCGTCAGCGCCAACCCGACCGGGCCGATGCATGTGGGCCATGTGCGCGGCGCGGTCTTCGGCGATGCGCTGGCGCGGCTGCTGGCCTTTTCCGGCCATGACGTGACTCGCGAATATTACATCAACGACGGCGGCGCGCAGGTCGATGTGCTGGCCCGGTCCGCCTATGAGCGTTACCGCGAGGCGAACGGGCTGGAGCCGGAAATCCGCGAGGGGCTGTATCCCGGCGATTACCTGATCCCGGTGGGCGAGGCGCTGAAGGAAAAATACGGCGACAGCCTGCTGGACCGCCCCGAGGCCGACTGGCTGGAAGACATCCGCGATTTCGCCACCGAACAGATGATGGAACAGATCCGCGGCGATCTGGCCATTCTGGGCGTGCAGATGGATGTCTATTCCAGCGAGAAGGCGCTGTATGGTACCGGCCGGATCGAATCCGCGATCGCCCGGCTGGACGCGATGGGCCTGATCTATCGCGGCACGCTGGAGCCCCCCAAGGGCAAGCTCCCCGAGGATTGGGAAGCGCGCGAACAGCTGCTGTTCCGGTCATCCGCGCATGGCGATGATGTGGACCGCCCGATCCAGAAATCGGACGGGGCGTGGACCTATTTCGCTCCCGACATCGCGTACCATTGGGACAAGATCGACCGGGGCTTCGATCAGCTGATCGACGTGTTCGGCGCCGATCACGGCGGCTACGTCAAGCGGATGAACGCCGCCGTTAAGGCGCTGTCCAACGGTCGCGTGCCGCTGGACGTCAAGCTGATCCAGTTGGTGAAGCTGTACAAGAACGGCGAGCCGTTCAAGATGTCCAAACGCGCGGGCACCTTCGTCACCCTGCGGGATGTGGTGGAAGAGGCCGGGGCCGATGTCACCCGTTTCATCATGCTGACGCGCAAGAACGACGCAGCGCTGGATTTCGACTTTGCCCGCGTGCTGGAACAGTCCAAGGACAATCCCGTCTGGTATGTGCAATACGCCAATGCCCGGGTGAATTCGGTTCTGCGCCGCGCGACCGAGGCCGGGATGGATGTCGGCGATTCGACGCTGGCCTCTGCCGATTTGTCCGTTCTGGCGCATCCGGCGGAACTGGAACTGGCCCGCAAGGTCGCCGGGTGGCCGCGTCTGGTCGAACATGCGGCACGCGCGCACGAGCCGCATCGCATCGCCTTCTTCCTGTATGAACTGGCATCCGACCTGCATTCGCTGTGGAATCGTGGCAATGAAGACGCCTCGCTGCGCTTCATTCAGGATGGTGACACGGTCACAAGTCAGGGAAAAATTGCGCTCGTCCGGGCGGTTGGCGTTGTTATTTCAAGCGGTCTCGCTATTCTCGGCGTCACTCCGGCAGAAGAAATGCGCTGACTGAACGCGTCGCTGCCGGAAGAGGTGAGTAGCAGGCAAAACGTAATCCGGAACAACCGGCGGGCAGGCGAATATGGCAGTGATGGATTTCCGCGAAGGCGGCTATGTGTTCTCGCGTCACAAGGTGAAGCGTGAATTCTCTTACGATCAGGCGGGCTGGAACGGCCAGCCGGACGGGTCGGGCGCGCAGACGCAACCCGGTGGGTTGGCCGAAAATGACGGGTTTTCGGCCCGTCTGGCGCGGCTGACGCATTATGTCGGCGCCGTCGCTTCGGTCGGGCTGATGGTCGGGCTGCTGGCCTGGGGCTGGCAGATGGTGTCGCGCGACGTGTCCGGTGTGCCGGTCATCCGCGCCATTCAGGGCGACGCCCGCACCACCCCCGAAAATCCCGGCGGCCAGTTGACCAACCACACCGGTCTGGCCGTGAATTCGGTCGCCGGAGGCGAGGCGCTGGCCCCCGCACAGGAAGTCGCCATCGCCCCCGCCCCCGTCGGTCTGACTGACGATGACGTCCCGATGGGCAGCCTTGGCGCGCTGGCCCGCGAACCCTCGAACCCGTCGGAAACGCCGCTGACCTTCGCGGGCGAGCCCATCGTGCCGCTGTCGGACAGCGAGGCGCGCGCATTGGCCGCTGCCGAAGCCGCCGCTGCATCCGAACGCGCGCTGGCCGATCAGGCCGTCAGCGAGGCCGCGATCATCGACGCCCCCGCCAGCGAGGGTCCGGTGACCGAGGTCGTCACGGATGAGAACGGCGTGCCCGCACAGGCCACCGCCATCACCGAAGCGCTGGCTCTGGCTCAGGCCGAGGCCACCCCGGGCATGCTGGTCGCCTCGACCCGTCCGGCGCCGCGTCCGCGTGTGACCCGCGTTGCCGCAGCGCCCGCCGCCGCCGCCGCCGAGCCCGCCGTGGCACAATCCGCCGTGGCCGAGGCCCCTGCGGCCCGGCCCGAAACCCTGGCCGCGGCACCCGCCGCGCCGGAACCTGCGCCTGTCGCCGCCGCCAGCAGTGCCGGTGGTGCCCTTGTTCAGGTCGGCGCCTTTGACAGCAACGCCATTGCCACGGGCGAATGGCAGCGGCTGGCCGGGCGCAATGGCGGCCTGTTCTCGGGCAAGTCGCCGGTCATTCAGGAACACCAGTCGAATGGCCGGACCTTCTGGCGGCTGCGCGTGGCGGGCTTTGATTCGCTGTCCGAGGCGCGGCAGTTCTGTTCGGCGCTGCAATCGTCGGGAACGGATTGTCTGGCGCTTGGCGGCTGACCCAATGGCCCATGGCGCGACGATCCTGGGCGGCATCGCCGGCCTGACGCTGACCCCTGACGAGGCCGCGTTCTTTCGCGAGGCTGACCCTTGGGGCTTTATCCTGTTCGGGCGCAATGTCGACAGCCCCGACCAGCTGCGCCGCCTGACCGGCGATCTGCGCGCCGCGCTTGGGCGCGACGCGGTCATCACCGTCGATCAGGAAGGCGGGCGCGTCCAGCGCCTGCGCGGGCCGCATTGGGCCGACTGGCCCGCGCCGCTGGATCAGGCGGCGGCGGGACCGCGCGCGATGTGGCTGCGCTATCACCTGATCGGACAGGAATTGCGCGCGGTGGGCATCGACAGCGATTGCGCCCCCACGCTGGACGTGGCGCAGGACGCGACCCATCCGTTCCTGCGCAACCGCTGTCTGGGCACCGATCCGGCCCGGGTGGCCGAACTGGGCCGTGCGGCAGCCGATGGGTTGCTGGCGGCGGGGGTGCTGCCGGTCGTCAAGCACATGCCCGGCCATGGCCGGGCGCAGGCCGACAGCCATCACGGCCTGCCGGTGGTGGACGCGGCTCTGGACGATCTGGACGCGCTGGATTTCGCCCCCTTCCGCGCGCTGGCCGATCTGCCGATGGGCATGACCGCGCATATCCGCTTTACCGCGCTGGACGATGCGCCCGCCACGGCCTCGGCCCGGATGATCGGGCTGATCCGCGACCGGATCGGTTTCGACGGCCTGCTGATGACCGATGACATCACCATGAATGCCCTGTCGGGAACCGAGGCGGAGCGGGCCACTGCCTCGATCGCGGCGGGCTGCGATCTGGTTCTGCATTGCAACGGGACGATCGCCAGCATGGGGCCTGTGGTGCATGCGGCAGGCGCGATGAACGCCGACGCCATCCGCCGCGCCGATGCGGCGCTGGCCTTGCGCACAGAACCCGCGCCCGCCGATATCGCTGCGCTGCGGGCCGAATGGCAGGCGCTGGTCGCTTGACAGGGCGGCCTGCGGGCGGGACTCTGACCTATCACAGTCAAGGATAGCCGGTGACCCGACCCGACGACCCAGCCCCGCTGTCGCCCCCAGCCCCGCTGTCGCCTCAGCCCACGCTGTCGGCGGTGCCGGATGGCGGCTTCGACGCGACCGACGTGGCGCAGCGCCGCGCGGACGAGGCGCTGATCGTCGATGTGGACGGGTACGAGGGGCCGCTGGATTTGCTGCTGACGCTGGCGCGCACGCAAAAGGTCGATCTGATGAAGATCCGCGTGCTGGATCTGGCCGAACAATACCTGACCTTTGTCGAAGAGGCCCGCGCGCTGAGGATCGAACTGGCGGCGGATTATCTGGTCATGGCCGCCTGGCTGGCCTTTCTGAAATCGCGCCTGCTGCTGCCCCCCGACCCTCAGGCCGAGGGGCCGTCCGCCGAGGATATGGCCCAGCATCTGGCCTTTCAGCTGGAACGGCTGGCTGCGATGCGCCAGGTCGCCGCCCGGCTGATGGGCCGCGACCGGCTTGGCCAAAGCCGCTTTGCGCGCGGCGCCCCCGAAGTCGTCGCCAGCCATCGGCGCACTGAATGGCAGGCGGGGCTGATCGACCTGATGCGCGCCTATGCCCGGCTGAAGACGCGCGACGAATTCCGCCCCTATGCTTTCGACCGGCACGATGTCTTCACCATGGAACAGGCGCTGGAACGGATGCGCCGCCTGATCGGCTTTACCGGCGGCTGGACTGATCTGTCGGTCTTTCTGCCCGAGGGCTGGCAGGCCGACCCCAAGCGGCGGCGCAGCGCGACGGCGGCGACCTTTGCCGCCTCGCTGGAGCTTGCGCGACAGGGCCGGCTGGAGATACGGCAGGCGGGCATGTTCGCCCCCATCCATTACCGGTCCCGATCCGATGACGCGCCCTTATGACGACCGCCGCTGACCCCGTCCGGGATTTCGTCCCGCAGCCCCTGTCCCAGCAGGAACGGATGGTCGAGGCGATCCTGTTCGCCGCGACCACGCCCCTGACGGTGCGCGATCTGGCCGCCCGGATGCCCCATGGCTGCGATCCCGCCGAGGCGCTGGCCGGGCTGCGCCGCCTTTACGCCGGACGCGGCGTGGTGTTGGAGCGGATCGGCGACGGCTATGCCTTTCGTACCGCGCCCGATCTGTCCTTCCTGATGCAGTCCGAGACGGTCGAGACCCGCCGCCTGTCGCGCGCCGCCATCGAGACGCTGGCGATCATCGCCTATCATCAGCCCGTCACCCGCACCGAGATCGAAGAGATCCGCGGCGTCGCGGTCAGTCGCGGCACGCTGGACCAGCTGATCGAGATGGGCTGGGTCCGCATGGGCCGCCGCAGGCTCAGCCCCGGACGCCCCGCGACGTTTGTGGTGACCGAGGCGTTTCTGGATCATTTCGGGCTGGAATCTGCGCGCGATCTGCCCGGTCTGTCCGAATTGCGGGCGGCGGGCCTGCTGGAATCGCGTCCGCCTGCCGAGGGGCTGGGCCTGCCCCTTGCGGGGACCGGTGACGATGATGATATGGAACCAGAGGGTCCGGACGCCGTTCCCGGAGGTCTGTTCGACGACGAGTGAAAAGGTACGACGATGAATATGAATATGCTGTTCAACATGTTTACCCGGATCGTCATGCGGCGGGCGATGAACTGGGGGATCAACAAGGGCGTGGGCAAGATGTCGCGGGGCAAGGGCAAGCCGCCCGTCGCAGGTCAGCCGGGCCAGCGTCGCCCCAACCAGACCGCCGATCTGGCCAAGAAGATGCGCACGCTCAGCCGTCTGACCCGCCGCTGAGGCGCTGACGCCGCCCGCCACCGCGCGGCGGCTCTGGCCTTGTCGCGCAGCCCGCGCTAGGGCTGCGCCATGGACAATTCCGATTTCGACATCTTTCTGGTCGCCACTCCGGGTCTTGAGGCGCCGCTGGCGGCCGAGGCCGTGGCCTTGGGTTGGACTCCGGTCGTTCAGCCCGGCGGCGTCACCATCCGGGGCGGCTGGCCCGATGTATGGCGCGCGAACCTGCATCTGCGCGGCGCTACCCGGGTTCTGGCCCGCATCGGCGGCTTTCGCGCCATGCATCTGGCCCAGTTGGACAAGCGGTCGCGCAAATTCCCCTGGGCCGACCTGTTGCGCCCCGATCTGGCGATCAAGGTCGATTCGGTCTGCCGCGCGTCCAAGATCTATCACGCGGGTGCGGCCACGCAGCGCATCGAGCGCGCCATCACCGAAGAACTGGGCGCGCCCCTGGCCGATGATGCGAAGATCACCGTCAAGGCCCGGATCGAGGATGATCTGGTCACCTTCAGCATCGATACGACCGGCGAATCGCTGCACAAGCGCGGCCATAAAGAGGCCGTCGCCAAGGCCCCCATGCGCGAGACCATGGCGGCGATGTTTCTGGCCCAGATGGGATTCGACGGCAGCCAGCCGGTTCTGGACGCGATGTGCGGGTCCGGCACCTTCGTGCTGGAGGCCGCCGACATGGCGCTTGGGCTGGCGCCGGGGCGCAGCCGGTCCTTTGCCTTCCAGCAACTGGCCAATTACGACGAGGCCGCTTTTGCGCGTCTGAAGGCCGCGGTCCACCCGCGCGCGGCCAGCGGGCCATTCATCGGCAGCGACCGCGACCCGGGCGCCATCCGGATGAGCCTTGCCAACGCCGCCCGCGCGGGCGTCAGCGATGCGGTGCAGTTCCAGCCCTGCCAGATCGCCGATCTGCAGCGCCCCGATTGCGCCCCGGGCATCGTCATCGTCAACCCGCCCTATGGTGCGCGGATCGGTGGCAAGGGCCCGCTGTTCGGCCTGCATGCCCGGATGGGAGAGGTGTTCCGCAGCCGCTTTCGAGGCTGGCGCATCGGCATCGTCACCAGCGAGGCGGGATTGGCCAAGGCCACCGGACTGCCGTGGCAGGCACCGGGGCCGATCGTGGCGCATGGCGGGCTGAAGGTCCGCCTGTGGCAGACCGGACCGCTTTAGCGGAACTGCTTGGCCAGTTTCAGGCCCTGCCCCTGATAGTTGGACTTGATCCCTTCGCCATACAGCCGCTCGGGCCGGGCGCTCATGCGTTCATAGACCAGCCGCCCGACCGTCTGGCCATGTTCCAGCACAAAGGGTGCCTCGTGGCAGCGCACCTCCAGCACGCCGCGTGCGCCGGCGCCGCTGTCCCCGATGCCAAAACCCGGATCGAAGAACCCGGCATAATGGACCCGGAATTCGCCCACCATCGCCAGATAGGGGGCCATCTCGGCAGCATAATCGGCAGGGATCGCCACCGATTCACGGCTGACGAGGATATAGAACGCGCCGGGATCCAGAATCAGCCGCCCTTCGGTTGTGCGCAATTCGTCCCAGAATTCGGCGGCGGGGTATTCGCCGATCCGGTCCAGATCGATCACGCCGCTATGCGGGCGCGCGCGATAACCCACCAGATCGCCCGAGGCCGGGCGCAGATCGACCGAAAATCCCAGACCCTGATCGATCAGCGCAGGCGCCCCTCCGACCAGCGGCTGCGCCTCGTTCAGGGCCACCAGCTGCGGATCGCTGAGAACCGATTGCCCGCGCCGCAGCCGCAGCTGGTTCAGCCGCATGCCGGGCCGGACCAGAACGGAAAAGCTGCGCGGACAGATCTCGGCATAAAGCGGGCCGTCATACCCCTCGGGCAGGCGGTCGAATTCGGTGCCGTCATCGGTGACCAGCCGGGTCAACAGATCCAGGCGCCCGGTCGAGGATTTGGCATTCGCCACCGCCGACATCCCGGCGGGCAGCGCGATGCGTTCCTGCAGCGGGATCAGATAGACGCATCCCCGTTCCAGCACAGCACCCGCCGTCAGATCCATCTGATGCATGCAAAAATCGTCCAGCCGCGCTGCGATGGTCCGGCCCCGCCCGGCCAGAAAGCTGGCGCGCAGGCGATAGGCGGTGGCGCCAAGGCGCAGGTCCAGACTGGCCGGCTGGATCTGTTCGGGGGTCACGGGCAGATCGGCGCGGATCGTGCCCTGCGCGATCAGGCTGCGGATCTGGCTGTCGGGCAGAACGCCGTTCATCCTGAACTCTCCTGCAAGGGATGGGGGGAAAGGGAAACGCCCACCCCCGCAAAGGAATGGGCGTTTTCGGAATGGTCGGGCCGGAGAGATTCGAACTCTCGGCCTTCCGTCCCCCAGACGGACGCGCTAACCAGGCTGCGCCACGGCCCGACGAGCACCCTATAGTGCGATCCGGCGGACAAGCACAAGGGCCGGGCGGCGGAAATCTGCGTCAAATCGCAATGACCCGTCACACAAGCCGCAACATCGCCTGTCCAAGGCGAAGCGCTGCGGGCCGGACCCGCGACCAGCGCGGATCGGCAGGGGTGATCTGGCGCAGATGCTGCGCCAGATCGGTCAGCCGGGCCAGCCAGACGATCGTCTGCGGCGCCGGTCCGGTTTCGGGAAAAAGCGCCAGCGGGGCGACCGGAGCCATGCTGGGATGCGGGGCAGGGGCGGTATGCGGGGCAGCATCGGCCTGTGCCAGCGGTGCATCGGCCTGTGACGGCACGATCTGCGGCGAACCCTCGGATGCGACATCCGACACGGGCGGGCTGAACATCGCGTCCTGATCGCCCGCGTCAGAATGGGTCGCCATCCGGCCTTCCAGATGCGCGACGCCGCGCCTGCGCACGGCCTCGCCCCGGTCATCGGCAATCAGCTTGCGCGCGCCCCGGATGGTCAGCCCGTCATCGCGCAGCATCGCACAGATGCCCGCCGCCAGATCGACATCGGCGGGGCGGTAATAGCGCCGCCCATCGGGACGCTTCATCGGTTTCAGGGCGGTGAACTGGGTTTCCCAATAGCGCAGGACATGCGGTGCCACGCCGATCAGCTTGGCCACCTCTCCGATCGACCGGAATGCCTCTGCGCCCTTGGCCATGCCCGGGTTGCGGCCTTATCGCTTGTTGCCGTCCGCCACGCGATCTTTCATCAGATGCGAGGGGCGGAAGGACAGCACACGACGTGGGGTGATCGGGACTTCTTCCCCGGTCTTGGGATTGCGACCGATGCGTTCGTTTTTGTCGCGCACCGAAAACGTGCCAAAGGATGAAATCTTGACCTGTTCGCCCCGGACAAGCGCGTCCGAAATATGGTCAAGAACACTTTCCACCAGTTGCGCCGATTCATGGCGGGACAGACCGACATCGCGGAAAACCGCTTCTGCCAAGTCCATCCGGGTCAAGGTCTTGTCGCCCATGGTGGTTCCTCTTCGCTGCTGGAAGGATGATTTGATTTCTGTTGCCTGTCAACGAGAAGGGCGGGAAATCGTTCCCCGCCCGACACTTGTCCCGACATTCCGGCGGGATCGCGCCCGTCCCCCCTTGGGGCCGGTCATTGCAAAGCTCTGCGGCACCCCCATCTTGGTCAGGACAGGAACAGGAGAATGCCATGGCAGGCGGATGGGCCCGCGACGATGCGGTCAACGACCAGATCGAGATTTCCACGGCCGAGGCGATCGCCCGCGCCCGCCAGACCGCCGCCCGCCGCGCGGCCCAAGGCGACAGCGCCACCCATTGCGCCGAATGCGACGAACCGATCCCGCAAGCGCGGCGCCTGGCCCAGCCCGGCGTCAAGCTGTGCGTGGCCTGCCAATCCGGTCACGACCGCACGCGACGCCCCGCAACCGGCCCGAACCGCCGCGCCAGCAAGGACGCGCTGCTCAAATAACCCGGTCTTTCATTCTGGCGAAAATATTCCGGGGCTGAGCGGCACCGGAAAAAGGTCCGATGGATCTTTTCAGCGGCGAAGTCGAGGGTTGGGGCAGCGCGCCCCCTAGGTCGCCCGCAGCCGTCACCAGCGCAGAACGACCGCACCCCAGCTCAGCCCGCCGCCGATCGCCTCGGCCACCAGAACCTGTCCGGGGGTGAACCGCCCCTGACCATCCGCCACAGACAGCGCCAGCGGGATCGATGCCGCCGAGGTGTTGCCGTGATCGGCCACGGTCAGCACGACCTTGTCCAGGGGCAGGCCCATCTTCTGGGCGGTCGCGGTGATGATGCGCAGATTGGCCTGATGCGGAACCAGCCAGTCGACATCCGCGCCGGTCAGTCCGGCCTTGTCCAGCGCGGTATGGGCAGTGCGGGCCAGCTTCTCGACCGCATGGCGAAAGACCAGATTGCCCTGCATGCGCAGCTGTCCCGCAGTCCCGGTCGAGGACACGCCGCCATCGACATACAGCAGGTCGCGATACTTGCCGTCGCTGTTCAGATCGCTGGACAGGATGCCGCGATCGTCGCTGGTGCCCGCGCCCTCTTGCGCCTCCAGCACCACGGCACCGGCCCCGTCGCCGAACAGCACGCAGGTGCCCCGGTCGGTCCAGTCCATGATACGGGAAAACGTCTCGGCCCCGATCACCAGAATGCGGTCGGCCTGTCCGGCGCGGATCATTGCATCGGCATTGGCCAGCGCAAAGACGAACCCCGCGCAAACCGCCTGCACGTCATAGGCAAAGCCGCGCGTCATCCCCAGACCCGCCTGAACCATCGTCGCCACGGCTGGAAAGGTGAAATCGGGGGTCGATGTCGCCAGCACGATGCCGTCGATATCGTCCGCCACCATCCCGGCCCGCTGCAGCGCGGCTTGGGCGGCGCGCAGGCCCAGGTCGCTGGTCATCTGCCCTTCGGCGGCGAAGTGGCGCCGCTCGATCCCGGTGCGTGACCGGATCCATTCGTCGGTGGTGTCCAGACGCCCCTCGAACCAGCTGTTCTCGACGACGCGGTCGGGCAGGTAATGGCCGGTGCCACGGATGACGGAACGTCGGGTCACGAGGGCTCTCCTGTTCCGCCTGTGGTTGCGGATGCTGCCGCCGTGCCTTGCGCCACGCGGGCGGCCAGACGGTCCTGAAAGCCGGATTTGGCCAGGGTGAAGGCCAGCTTGATGGCCGCCGACACGCCGGTCGCGTCGGCCGAGCCATGCGATTTCACGACCGTGCCGTTCAGGCCCAGAAAGATGCCGCCATTCACCCGGCGCGGGTCGATGCGCTTTTGCAGCCGCTTCAACGAGGTCATCGCCACCAGTGCCGCGAATTTTGACATGATCGAATTCGAGAACGCCTCTTTCAGGAAATCGCCGACCAGCCGGGCGGTGCCCTCGCCGGTCTTCAGGGCGACATTGCCGGTGAAGCCGTCGGTGACGATCACATCCACGCGGTCCGAGGGCAGATCGCCCCCCTCTACAAAGCCCACATAGGTATAGCTGCCGGGGGCGGCCTGTTCGATCATCTCATGGGCCTGACGCAGCTCGGCGCGGCCCTTGTGTTCCTCGGTGCCCACATTCAGCAGGCCGACGCGCGGCAGCTCGATCCCCATGCCGTTGCGGGCATAGGACGCGCCCATCAGCGCATATTGCAGCAGATCATGCGCGTCAGCGCGGATATCGGCGCCCACATCCAGCATGATGTTGAACCCCTGCGGACCGCGCGAGGGCCACAGGCAGGCGATGGCGGGACGGTTCACGCCCGGCAGCTTGCGCAGGCGCAGCATCGACAGCGCCATCAGCGCGCCGGTATTGCCGCAGGACACGGCCACCTGCGCCTCGGCCTGACGGACCGATTCGATGGCGGACCACATGGACGTGCCTTCGCCCTTGCGGATGATCTGGCTGGGCTTGTCGTGCATGGTGACGACGCCCCCCGCATGGCGGATGTCGCATCGTCCGGCCAGCACCTTGCGGCGCGCGATCAAACCCGTCAGCTGCGCTTCGTCGCCATGGACGATAAAGCGGATCTCGGGGTTCTTTTCGGCGCTTTCGGCCATGCCGGCGACCACGACCGAAGGGCCACGGTCACCCCCCATGGCGTCAACCGATATCACCACGCTGCCCCCTTGATCGGGGACGCGCGGTGCCGGTGTGCTCGCGGAGGAGACGGTCATCACGGGACGCTGCGAGCCGGGATCAGGCCGCGTCGTCGTCCAGGTCGATCTCTTTCGCCTGCGCGATCACTTCGCGGTCCGCGTAATGGCCGCAGGACGGGCAGACGTGGTGCGGACGCTTCAGCTCGCCGCAGTTCGAGCATTCGTTCGGGTTGCCCGCGACCAGCGCATCATGCGCACGGCGCATGTTGCGCTTGGACCGGGTTACGCGATTCTGAGGGACAGCCATGTCACCACCTGATTTGGAGGGGTGCTGCGCCGCGACGCAGATGCACCCTGGATTTGAATTCGTAAATGAACCGCGCAGATACGCGATCCATCCTTGGCCCGCAAGCCCCGAAGGCCCCGATTGCACCCGGCGGCCTTCCGATATGCCATGATTTTCGCCCTGTTGCGGCATGGATGCAAGGGCCGGGGCGGTTTTATGCCCGGCAATGTCCGCCGCAGCCCCGATTCTGTCAGCGCCGCCGGGGCGGCGTCTGTCAGGATTCGCGCGGACCTCCGCCCAGCAGCTTGTCCAGCCCGGCAAAGGGGCGGCGGGTGTCGCCATCTTCGGACGCCTCGGGCGCAGGGGCTGAGGTCGTCAGCGCGGCGCCCTTGGCGCGGGGATATTCCGGCAGGGCCAACGACAGCGCCTCGACCATGATGGCGCTGAGGTCGATGAAGGCGCCCAGAGGTTCCAGCGTCTCGTCCTGCATCTCGACCTCTTCGCCCTCGGGGGTGGACAGGCAGGGGGTGAACTGAATGCGCACGGGTTCGGAAATATCGGTGCGCACCGGTTTCAGCGTGACCACGCAGGGCTGGGTCACGCGGGCGGTCAGCGTGCCGGTCAGCAGCCAACCATCCGTGCCATGGCCGCGCAGCTTGCCTTGAAAATCCAGCTTGGACAGCGCGTCGATGCCCAGTTCGGCCGCCATGGCGGTGCGGACATCCTCGGCCGGGCGCAGGTGAAAGGGGGTCACCGCATTGGGGTTCAGATGCGCGGTGCGCAAACGCTGCGGGTGCTTGTCAGGAGCGGTCATCGGG
The DNA here is from genome assembly GCF_004335005.1 of Paracoccus nototheniae. Taxonomy (GTDB): domain Bacteria; phylum Pseudomonadota; class Alphaproteobacteria; order Rhodobacterales; family Rhodobacteraceae; genus Paracoccus; species Paracoccus nototheniae. The sequence continues at coordinate 18,284 of NZ_RQRT01000035.1, forward strand.
GCCTCGATCGGTCTGGCGCATGAAAGAAGGGCGGGGGGCGGCCCGAAAGCAGCCGCCCGGCATCGGATTGATATTCTTGAGCAGGGTGCCCGAGTTTGCTAGGCAGGGCGGGCCGCGTCAACCGCCCCAAGGAGGGAACCCGCCCATGACCGCCATCAGAACCCTGATGACACTGGCGTTTCTGGCTGTCCTCGGGCTTGCCGCCTGTGCACCCATCTATCGCAATCACGGCTATGTGCCGCCCGCGCTGGAACTGGCGCAGGTGGTGCCCGGCCAGACGACCATCGACGATCTTCCCGCGCTGATCGGGCGCCCCTCGGCACAGGGGCTGCTGACCGGGTCGGGATGGTACTATGTCGGATCGCGCTGGCGCCGCATGGGCGCCGCCGCTCCGCAGGAAATTGACCGTACGGTCGTCGCCATCTCGTTCGCGCCCTCGGGCGTGGTCAGCAATGTCGAGACCTTTGGTCTCGAGCAGGGCCGCGTCGTCGCCCTGTCGCGCCGCGTGACCGAAGGCAGCGTGACCGAAATCTCTCTGATCGGGCAGCTGCTGGGCAATCTGGGGAACTTCCAGGCGGGCGAGCTGATCGATTGACGCCTGAAACAAGAGGATGCGACCGTCGGGCCGCATCCCCTGACGCTTTGTACCGCGCCTGTCAGACGGCGCTTTTCAGGCTGCGGCTGCCAGCTCGGCTGCCAGCCGGTGCAGATCGTCGCGATGCCCGGTCCGCCCCGACGGCAGGTCCGGGTTTGAGGTCATCGCCATGGCCATCGCGGGCAGCCGCCGCGTCGCGGGAAAGACATAGACCATCTGCCCGCCATAGCCCCAGCCATAGCGCACGTCGCGCCCGTTCATCTGGCCCAGAAACCAGCCATAGCCATAGCCCTGCCCGCTGAAGATGCTGGCGGTGCGGCACTGCCAGCTTTCCTCGATCCAACGCTCGGGCACGATCTGGCGCCCGCCGGCCTGTCCGCCGCGCGCATACATGGCACCAAAGGCCAGCAGGGATCGCGTGGTCATCGCCATCTGATTGCCGCCCAGATAGATGCCCTGCGGATCGCGGTCCCATCCGGTGATGCGGAACCCGGGGACCGGCCCCAGCCAGTCGCCCGCCACATCCAGCAAGGGCCTGCCCGTCACCCGGGTCAGGATCGCCGCGACCAGATGGGTCGAGGCGGTGGAATATTGCATCCGCGTCCCCGGATCCTGCGTGAAGGGCGCGGCCAGCGCGCTGCGCACCCAGTTGGGGCTGCTGACCCAACGGCCATAATTCTGGCCCGACTGCCGTTCCAGCCCAGCCTGCATCGACAACAGATTGCCAAGCGTGATGCGGTTCAGCCGGGGATCGGGGTTGCCGGGCAGATCGCCGCTGAGCAAGGGGGCGATCGGCTGGTCCGCGCCCTCCAGCAGACCTTGCGCGATGGCGATGCCGGTCAGGGCCGAGACCACCGATTTCGAGGCCGACTTGATGTTCGTGGAGCTGTCGGGGGTGAACCCGTGATAGCCTTGGGCGGCCAATTCGACCCCCTGCGCGCCATCATCGCGCCACAGCGTGATGGCGCGCAGGGGTGCCATTTGCCGGGCCTGGGTCAGCAGGGGCTGCAGGCTGGCTTGCGCCAGACGGGGGGCGGCCAGCAAAGGCAGCGTGGCGGCGGCGGTCAGGATCAGGGTGCGACGTTTCATCATGGCGCCAATATGGGGCGGCGCGCGCGTCAGGGGCAATCACGCTTGCGTGGGGCGGGTGCGACCATTACGCAAGGACGCATCCTGCCCCGAAAGGCCCCCCGACATGAGCGCGCTGGACGATCTTGCCCCGGTCCCCTTCCACGATGCCGATGCGCCGCAGCGCGCGCGGATGCTGTCGCGGCTGGCCGATACCCAGCTGTCCGTCGCCCTGCTGCGCGAGCCGGTCCATGACGAGGTCGAGCTGCAGATCTTTGATCTGGACGGCGTCCGCACGGCGCTGGCCTGCGATGCCGAGGATCGGCTGGCCGATTTCTTTGGCAAGCCGGTGGCCTATGCCGCCCTGCCGGGACGGATTCTGGCGGGGCTGTTGAAATCGGACGGTGCGGGGTTGCTGGTCAATCCCGGCCACCCGTCCGAGATGCTGCTGGATGCGACCATGCTGGACTGGCTGACCGGCGCCCTGCAGGCTGCCCCCGAGGCGGACGAGGCGCATCTGCAGCTCTCCGCCCCCGACCGCGACGTGGCCGATGCGCTGGCCGCGCCGCTGGCCGAACGTCTGGCCGATCTGCGCGGGATGGTGGCCGGGGCGGCGCTGGTCGGGGTTCAGGGCGCGGGCCATGCGGTGATGATCGCGGGCGCGCCGGTCGATCGCCAGCCCGCCATCGCCAAGGCCCTGTCCGAGGCGCTGGCCTTTCTGCCCGCCCAGCCCGGCGGGGTCGATATCACCTTTGCCCAGACCGCTCCGCCCCCCGGTGCGCTGCTGTTCGATCTGTCCGCACCCGTGCCTGAAGAGCCGGCTTCCCGCCCGGATCGTCCGCCGATCCTGCGCTAAACGGGGCCAAGTGCGGTTGCGAAGCCGTCATCAACCTGCGACAAACCCGCCATGCAGTTGCGTCACAAGGCCCTTGCCGTCCATCTTCTGACCGCCACCGGTGCGGTCCTTGCCATGCTGGCCATGCTGGCCGCCGTTCAAGCCGATTGGGCGATGATGTTCCTGTGGCTGGTCGTGGCCTTTGTCGTCGATGGCATCGACGGCCCTCTGGCCCGGCGATACGAGGTCAAGCGCAACTGGCCCGCCTATGACGGCGTGCTGATGGACCTGATCATCGATTATCTGACCTATGTGTTCATCCCCGCCTTTGCGCTGTTCCAGTCGGGGCTGCTGTCGGGCTGGACGGGCTGGTTCGCGATCATCGTCATCGTGTTCGCCAGCGTCGTCTATTTCGCCGACACCCGGATGAAGACGCGCGACAATTCCTTTGCGGGCTTTCCCGGCTGCTGGAACATGGTCGTGCTGGTCCTGTTCGCGGTCGAGCCGCATTGGACGGTCATCCTGCTGATCGTCATCGCGCTGAGCATCGCGATGTTCACCAACATCAAATTCATCCACCCCGTCCGGACCGAGCGGTGGCGGCTCGTGTCGCTGCCCATGTCGCTGGCATGGGTGGTCTTTGCGGTTTGGGCGGCGCTGGTGGATTTCCATCCCGAAAGCTGGGCGACACTGGGGCTGGTCGTAACCTCTCTGTGGCTGCTGTTCGCGGGGGCGGCGCAACAGCTGATCCCGCTGCCCCGGCGCCGGGCCTGATCCTGTCCAATCGATAAGACGCAAAAAGGGGCGGGCGCGATCATCGCGCCCGCCCCTGTCGCGTGGGTCCGTCCGGTCTATTCGAACTTGCGGATCTCGCCGGATTTCAGGCGGGACAGATAGCGGTTCATCTCGACCTTGACGATCGGCATCAGCAGATACAGCGCCAGGATGTTGACCACCGCCATGGCAAAGATCGCCGCATCCGAAAAGTCGATGACGGGGCCCAGCCCGGCCGAGGCGCCGATGACGACGAACAGGCAGAAGATGACCTTGAAGATCAGTTCCTTGGTCTGACCCTCGCCGAACAGGAACGTCCAGGCCTTGAGGCCGTAATAGCTCCACGAGATCATCGTCGAAAAGGCGAACAGCACCACGGCCAGCACAAGGATATAGCGGAACCAGCCAAAGGCGCTGCTGAACGCGTCCGAGGTCAGGGCCACGCCACTGTTGCCGGTCACGGTCTGGATGCCGTCGCCTGCCTCGTTGATCAGGAACAGGCCGGTGGTCGGATCCTGAATCAGCTGGCCGGTGATGATGATGACCAGTGCCGTCATGGTGCAGATCACCACGGTGTCGATGAACGGCTCCAGCAGGGATACCACGCCCTCTGTCACCGGCTCTTTGGTGCGGACGGCGCTGTGGGCGATGGCGGCGGATCCGACGCCTGCCTCGTTGGAAAAGGCCGCGCGGCGAAAGCCCTGGATCAGCGCGCCGATGGCCCCGCCGACGACGCCGTCATTGGTAAAGGCGCCCGCAAAGATCTGGCCGAAGGCGGTCCCGATCATGTCATAGTTCATGCCGATGATGATCAGCGCCGTGCCGACATAGACCGCAGCCATGAAGGGCACGATCTTTTCGGTCACGCTGGCGATGGATTTCAGACCGCCGACGATGACCAGAAAGACGATGATCGCCATCACAAGGCCGGTGATCCAGCCGGGATAGGGGCCCACGACATTGGTGATCTGGGCATGGGCCTGATTGGCCTGGAACATGTTTCCGCCGCCAAAGGATCCCAGAATGCAGAAGATCGAGAACAGCACCGCCATGAACTTGCCGCCCGGCAGGCCGCGTTCGGCAAAACCCTTGGTCATGTAATACATCGGGCCGCCCGACACCGTGCCGTCGGCATATTCATTGCGGTATTTGACGCCAAGCGTGCATTCGGTGAACTTGGAGGCCATGCCCAGCAAGCCCGCCACGATCATCCAGAAGGTCGCGCCGGGGCCGCCGATGCCGATGGCCACCGCGACGCCCGCGATATTGCCCAGACCCACCGTGCCCGACAGGGCGGTGGTCAGCGCCTGAAAGTGGCTGACCTCGCCCGCGTCATTGGGGTCCGAATAATCGCCGCGCACCAGCGCAAGGGCATGGCCAAAGGCGCGGATCTGAATGAAGCCGAAATAGATGGTAAAGATGGTCGCTGCGATCACCAGCCAGCCGACGATCCAGGGAAATGTCGTGCCCGGAAAGTTGGAAAAGATCAGCGTGACGAACCATCCGGTCGAACTGGCAAAGATCTGGTTGATCGTCTCGTCGATGCCCTGCGCGGCGGCGGGGCTGGCGATCAGCGCGGCCAGCGCCGCAAGTGATGCTTTGTTCATATGTCTTGTCCCTGTTGCGGCGCGGATCATGGCACGATCACCACGGGCACCGGCGCGACCTGCGCCAGCGTGGCGGCGACCGATCCGAAGATGCGCGAGGCAAAGCCGGAATTGCCCATCCGGCCGATAAAGATCATCGCCGCGCCTTCGTCTTTCGCGATGCGGCACAGCGTTTCGGCGATATGGCCATAGCGCAGCGTGGTGGTGCAGGGGATGCCCGCATCCTCGACGCGCTTGACCATGGGGGTCAGGATGGCGGCTTCGGCACGCTGCAATTCCTCTTTGCGGCGGCGGTGGCGTTCCTCGACCTCGGCGGCGGTCAGAAAGCTGTAGGGCGACCACTCCAGCACATGGGCGATCAGGATATTGTCCCCCTGCGCCTGCGCGCGGGTGATGGCAAAGTCCAGGGCGCGTTTCGAGGCATCGCTGCCGTCGAAGCCCACGACGATCTTGCGTGACATCGTTCCCTCATCTGTTGGTTGTCGTTTCTGGTTGTCGTGCTGAAAGGATAGGCAGGCTTGGCGGGTGGGGCCAGCAAAAATGTGTCGTTACAATGACGGGGCGCAGGACTGCGTCCGAACTGCCTCGTTCGCGGGCGGTGAAGATCAGGGCTTTTCAAGCGTCGCGCGCGGAGGCATATTCGCCCCATGACCCGGATGATGCCCTTTGCCGTTGCCCCGACCGTGCCCCATGGCGCGCGTCCGGCCGTGCCGTCCCGTGGTCTGCTGCTGCTGCTGCTTCTTACGCTGCGCTGAGCGGGTCTTCCGGGCCACCGCTCAGTCAGGTCAGCGCCCGGAGAACCTTTTCCCACGGCCTCGTAAGAAAGACTGCACAGATGACCGATCAGAACCGCGTCGTGATTTTCGACACCACCCTGCGCGACGGCGAACAATCGCCCGGCGCCACCATGTCCCATGCCGAAAAGCTGGAAATCGCCCAGATGCTGGACGAGATGGGCGTGGACATCATCGAGGCGGGCTTTCCCATCGCCTCGGAAGGTGATTTCGCCGCCGTGTCCGAAATCGCCCGGCTGGCGAAGACCAGCGTGATCTGCGGCCTCGCCCGCGCCCAGATCCCCGATATCGACCGCTGCTGGGAGGCGGTGAAGCACGCAAAACGCCCCCGCATCCACACCTTCATCGGCACCTCGCCGCTGCACCGGGCGATCCCCAATCTGGACATGGACCAGATGGCAGACCGCATCCACCAGACCGTGACCCATGCCCGCAACCTGTGCGACAATGTGCAATGGTCGCCGATGGACGCGACGCGGACGGAACATGATTACCTGTGCCGGGTGGTCGAAATCGCCATCAAGGCGGGTGCCACCACGATCAACATCCCCGACACGGTGGGTTACACCGCGCCGCGCGAATCCGCCGCCCTGATCCGCATGCTGCTGGAACGGGTGCCGGGCGCGGACGACATCATCTTTGCGACGCATTGCCACAACGATCTGGGCATGGCGACCGCCAACAGCTTGGCCGCCGTCGAGGCGGGGGCGCGGCAGATCGAATGTACGATCAACGGCCTTGGCGAACGCGCCGGCAACACCGCCCTGGAAGAGGTGGTGATGGCGATGCGGGTCAGGAACGACATCCTGCCCTATCAGACAGGCATCGACACCACCAAGATCATGGGCATCTCGCGCCGCGTGGCCGCCGTGTCGGGGTTTCCGGTCCAGTTCAACAAGGCCATCGTCGGCAAGAACGCCTTTCTGCATGAATCGGGCATCCATCAGGATGGCGTGCTGAAAAACGTCGAGACTTTCGAGATCATGCGCCCCGCCGATATCGGCCTGACCGAAAACAACATCGCCATGGGCAAGCATTCGGGCCGCGCCGCGCTGCGCGCCAAGCTGGCCGATCTGGGATACGAGGTGGGCGACAACCAGCTGAAGGACATCTTCGTGCGCTTCAAGGCTTTGGCCGACCGCAAGAAAGAGGTCTATGACGACGACATCATCGCGCTGGTGCTGGACGCCGCCGCCAATACTGCCGAAGATCATCTGCAGGTCACGCATCTGCGCGTCATCTGCGGCAGCGACGGGCAATCCGCCGATCTGACCATGACCGTGGGCGGTCAGGAAATGCGCGCCGAGACGACCGGCGACGGTCCGGTCGATGCCTGCTTCAACGCCGTGCGCCAGATCTTTCCGCACGAGGCGCGGCTGCTGCTGTATCAGGTCCATGCCGTGACCGAGGGCACCGACGCGCAGGCCACCGTCAGCGTCCGGATGGAGGAAGAGGGCCGCATCGTCACCGGTCAGGCCGCCGACACGGACACGATTCTGGCATCGGTCAAGGCCTATGTGGGGGCGCTGAACCGGCTGATCCTGCGCCGCGCGATGACCGGGCAGAACAGCGATGCCCGGCAAATCACCATGTATTCGCACTGAACCCCCAGGTTTAGTGCGGCCGATCTGGCGCCCGCAGGACGCGCAAGATGCCGCTTTCGCGGCGCCGGGCGCGCATCGGGGCTTTTCGGGTGGGCGGCGTGGCTCTATACGGGGCCACGCCTGTAGGGGCGGCGGGGGCCAGGCCCCCTTGGCTGACATCAGAACAGGGCAGGCCGGGGTAACCGGCGCGAAAGGATACAGGGCATGGCATTCGGCGGTTTGTTTTCGACCGACATCGCAATTGATCTTGGGACGGCGAACACGCTGATCTATGTCAAGGGCAAGGGCATCATCCTGAACGAGCCCTCGGTCGTGGCCTATCACGTCAAGGACGGCAAGCGCGTCGTTCTGGCCGTGGGCGAGGATGCGAAACTGATGCTGGGCCGCACGCCCGGGTCCATCGAGGCCATCCGGCCCATGCGCGAAGGCGTCATCGCCGATTTCGACAGCGCCGAACAGATGATCAAGCATTTCATCAAGAAAGTGTTCAAGCGCACGACCTTTTCCAAGCCCAAGATCATCGTCTGTGTGCCCCATGGCGCGACGCCGGTCGAAAAACGCGCGATCCGCCAGTCGGTCCTGTCGGCAGGTGCGCGCAAAGCGGGCCTGATCGCGGAACCGATCGCGGCGGCCATCGGCGCGGGCATGCCCATCACCGAACCGACCGGCAGCATGGTCGTCGATATCGGCGGCGGCACGACCGAGGTGGCAGTGCTGTCCCTGGGCGACGTGGTTTATGCGCGGTCCGTCCGCATCGGCGGCGACCGCATGGACGAGGCGATCATCAACTATCTGCGCCGCAATCAGAACATGCTGATCGGCGAATCGACCGCCGAACGCATCAAGACCAGCATCGGCACCGCGCGGATGCCCGATGACGGGCGGGGTGCCACGCTGATGGTGCGCGGCCGCGATCTGCTGAACGGCATTCCCAAGGAAATCGAAATTTCTCAGGCGATGGTGGCCGAGGCGCTGTCCGAGCCGGTTCAGGCCATCTGCGAGGCCGTGATGGTCGCGCTGGAGGCGACGCCGCCCGATCTGGCGGCCGATATCGTCGACCGGGGCGTGATGCTGACCGGTGGCGGCGCCATGCTGGGCGAGCTGGATCTGGCGCTGCGCGAACAGACCGGCCTGTCGATCAGTCTGGCCGACCAGCCGATGAGCTGCGTGGCGCTTGGCACCGGCAAGGCGCTGGAATTCGAAAAGCAGCTGCGGCACGTCATCGACTATGACAGCTGATCCGGCCTGACGGCAGGAGGCGCTGAATGGCGCAGAAGGGTCCAGATTTCGCCACGCCCGTCCGGCGCGTGCTGATCGCTGTTCTGGCGCTGCTGCTGCTTGGGCTGTTCCTGTTCTGGCGCATCGACAGCCCCCGCGCCGAACAGATGCGCACCGCGATGATCGACCGCATCGTGCCACGGTTCGAATGGGCTCTGGTGCCCGCGACGCGGCTGACGCAGATGGTCGCGGGGTTTCAAAGCTATGCCCGCCTTTATGAGCAAAATCAGGAACTGCGCCGCGAATTGCAGCGCATGTCCGCCTGGAAAGAGGCCGCCGTCCAGCTGGAGCAGGAAAATTCCAAGCTGCTGGCCCAGAACAATGTCCGCATCGATCCGGCCCTGACTAGCGTCACGGGCGTGGTGATGGTCGACAGCGGCTCGGCCTTTCGTCAGTCGGTGCTGCTGAACGTGGGCGCGCAGGACGGCATCGTCGAGGGTTGGGCCACGATGGACGGGCTGGGGCTGGTGGGCCGGATTTCCGGCGTGGGCCAGCGCACCAGCCGGGTCGTGCTGATGACCGATCCCTCCTCGCGCCTGCCGGTGACGGTGCAGCCGACCGGGGAACGGGCGCTGCTGACGGGCGACAACACGCCCCTGCCGCTGCTGGATTTCGTCGAACAGGGCGACAATGTGCGACCGGGCGACCGGGTGGTCAGTTCGGGCGATGGCGGGGTGTTCCCGCCGGGACTGCTGGTCGGACAGGTCGCGCAGGGCAGCGACGGGCGCCTGCGCCTGCGCATGGCCGCCGATTACGAACGGCTGGAATTTCTGCGCGTGCTGCGATCCCACCCGGCCGAGGATGTGGTGGACAGTCAGGCGGTGATTCGCGGCGGGCGGGCCGGATTCATCGGGCCGCAGCTGCCGCAATCGCCCGTCGATGCGGCCCGCGCCACCGATCCGCTGAACCCGGGAACCGCGCCGTGATTCAGGCCCCAAGCCGCAGCTTCGTGCTGGGAACGCTCGCCTTTCTGGCCTCGGTCTGGGTGCTTTTGTTCCTGCGCCTGTTGCCTCTGTCCGAAGGCATCATGGGCTGGCCCGGACCCGATCTGGGGCTGGCGCTGATCTTTGCATGGGTGCTGCGCCGCCCCGATCAGCTTGCCGCCCCCGTCATCGTGCTGGCCGTGCTGATCGAGGATGTGCTGCTGATGCGCCCTCTGGGCCTGTGGGCCGCCATCGTGCTGATCGGGTCCGAGGCCGCACGCCTGCGCGAGCCCCGTTGGCGCGACCAGCCATTCATGGTTGAATGGCTGCGCACGGGTATCCTGATCGGGGTGATGATGCTGGGATACCGGCTGGCTCAGATCCTGTTCATGCTGCCGGTGGCGGCCCTTGGTCAGGTGATCCTGCAATATCTGGCGACGGTGGCGGCCTATCCGCTGGTCGTGTTCGGGGCGCGCTGGCTGATCGGGCTGCGCCGCAGCGGGCATGGCGAGACGACATAGACACGAGGGCGGATGGCATGAAGAAATCCCAACGCGAGATCATCGACAGCACCCGCCAGATCACCCGGCGCGGGCTGATGCTGGCGGGCATCCAGATCGCCACCGTCACCACCCTGGCGCTGAAGATGCGGTCGATGCAGCTGGATCATGCCGAGGAATACCGCACGCTGGCGGATGGCAATTCGATCAAGATCCGCCTGCTGCCGCCCTCGCGCGGGCTGATTCTGGACCGCAACGGCATCATCATCGCAGGCAACGAACAGAATTACCGCGTCACCCTGACCCGCGAAGAGGCGGGCGGCGATGTCGAACCCGTCCTGCGCCGCCTGTCCTATCTGATCCCCACGACCGAGGATCGCATCGCCGAGCTGGTCGATGAATTTTCCCGCCGCAGCGCCATCACCCCGATCGTGCTGGCCGACCGCCTGAGCTGGGAACAGTTCAGCGCCATCGCCGTCAATGCGCCGTCCCTGCCCGGCGTGACGCCCGAATCGGCCCTGTCGCGGGCCTATCCGCGGGCGGGCGATTTCGCCCATGTCATGGGCTATGTCGGCCCGGTCAGCGATTACGACCTGTCGCGGATCGAGGATCCCGATCCGGTGCTGCGCCTGCCGGATTTCCAGCTGGGCAAGATCGGCGTCGAGGGCCGGCTGGAGACGGTGCTGCGCGGCAAGGCCGGCGCCCGCCGGGTCGAGGTGAACAGCGCCGGCCGCGAGATGCGCCAGCTGTCGCGCCAGCAGGGCGAACAGGGCGCCACCGTCCAGCTGACCCTGGACGCGGCCCTGCAGAACTATGCCGCGCAGCGGATGGGCTCTGAAAGCGCCGCCGCCGTGGTGATGGATTGCCAGACCGGCGATCTGGTCTCGATCTGTTCGTCGCCCAGCTTTGATCCAAACAAATTCGTGCGCGGGATCAGCAGTCCCGAATACCGCGCGCTGATGGATCACGACCATCGCCCGCTGGCCGACAAGACCGTGCAGGGCGTCTATCCCCCCGGCTCGACCTTCAAGATGGTCACGCTGATGGCCGGGCTGGAGTCCGGCGTGATCGACGCGGGAACCAATTTCTATTGCCCCGGCTATACCACCCTTGGCAACCGCCGCTTTCACTGCTGGAGCCGGGGCGGGCATGGATCGGTCAATGCGATCAAAAGCTTGGAAGAAAGCTGCGACGTCTATTTCTATGAACTGGCGCAGCGGGTGGGCATCGACCGCATCGCGATCATGGCCCGCAAGCTGGGTCTGGGCGTGCGCCACGATCTGCCCATGTCGGCAGTGGCCGAAGGCATCGCGCCCGACCGCGCATGGAAACAGGCACGTTATGGCGAAAGCTGGCAGGTGGGCGACAGCCTGAACGCCTCGATCGGGCAGGGCTATGTGCTGGCCTCGCCCTTGCAGCTGGCGGTGATGACGGCGCGGATCGCCTCGGGGCGGGCAATCGCGCCGCAGCTGATCCGATCCATCGACGGGGTCCGCCAACCGGTCCCCGAGGCAGCCGTGCTGGACATTTCCGAAAGCTCGCTGCGCGTCGCGCGGTTGGGGATGGATGCGGTGATGAACAGCGCCCGCGGCACCGCGCGGCGCGCCCGCATCCTGCGCGAGGATTGGCGCATGGCGGGCAAGACCGGCACCAGTCAGGTGCGCAACATCACCGTGGCCGAACGCGCGCGCGGCGTCATCTCGAACGACCAGTTGCCCTGGGCTCGGCGCGACCATGCGCTGTTTGTGGCCTATGCCCCCTACGACGCGCCGAAATACGCCGTTTCGCTGGTTGTGGAACATGGCGGCGGCGGCTCGGCGGTGGCGGCGCCCGTTGCCCGCGACATCCTGCTGTTTGCGCTGAATGGCGGGGTGCCGCCGCTGGACGCCGTCCCCTCGGACCAGCGCGACGCGATGGAAGAACGTCATCAGGCCATGCAGTTGTACACCCCCGAGGCTCCGCGCCCCGGCCGCAGCAGGGCCTGAGCCATGTCCTATCTGGATTATCAGACAGCCCAGGTTCCGACCGGTTTTCGCAAGATCCTGTATATCAACTGGCCGCTGGTCCTTTTGATCACGGCAGTGGCCTGCATCGGGTTTCTGATGCTGTATTCGGTGGCCGGTGGTCGGATGGACACCTGGGCGGAACCCCAGATGGTCCGTTTTGCCATCGGCATGGTCCTGATGCTGGGGCTGGCCTTCGTGCCGATGTGGTTCTGGCGCGGGATCTCGGTCGCGGCCTATGCGGTCTGCTTTCTGCTGCTGATCGCGGTGGATCTGTTCGGCACCATCGGCATGGGCGCGCAGCGCTGGATCGACTTCGGCCCAATCCGCCTGCAACCGTCCGAGCTGATGAAGATCGCGCTGGTTCTGCTGCTGGCGGCCTATTACGACTGGCTGCCGCTGGACCGGGTGTCGCGGCCCTTGTGGGTGATCCTGCCGGTGCTGCTGATTCTGGCGCCGACCGCGCTGGTGCTGATCCAGCCCGATCTGGGCACCTCGATCATGCTGGTCGCGGGCGGCGGGGTGGTGATGTTCGCGGCAGGGGTGTCGCTGTGGTATTTCGGCGTGGTGATCGCCGCCGCCGTGGGTCTGGTCGTGGCGGTGCTGCGCAGCCGGGGCACCGACTGGCAATTGCTGCGCGACTATCAGTTCCGGCGCATCGACACCTTCCTCGATCCGACATCCGACCCCTTGGGTGCGGGCTACAACATCATCCAAAGCCAGATCGCGCTTGGTTCGGGCGGAATGTCGGGGCGGGGCTTCATGCAGGGCACGCAATCGCGGCTGAATTTCCTGCCTGAAAAGCACACCGATTTCATCTTTACCGTCCTGTCCGAGGAATTCGGCTTCATCGGCGCCTCGTCCCTGCTGGCGCTGTATATGCTGATCCTGGGCTTTTGCCTTTATTCCGCGCTGACCAATCGCGACCGCTTTGCCAGCCTGATCACCATCGGCATCTCGGGGGCGTTCTTTTTGTATTTCGCCATCAATATGGCGACGGTCATGGGGCTGTTGCCCGCCAAGGGATCGCCGCTGCCGCTGGTCAGCTATGGCGGCACCTCGCTGATGATCCTGATGCTGGGCTTTGGCCTGGTGCAATCCGCCCATGTCCACAGACCAAGGTGACCTCCACATGCCCGACCCCGCCATGCCTGATCTGCCGCTGACCGTCCGCTTTTCCGCCAGCGAGGGCGCATGGGACGCATGGGCCCCCGCCCTGCAGGCCGCTCTGCCGGGAATGAGGCTGTCGCGCGACGGCGATCCGGCCCGCTTCGATGCGATCATCTATGCGCCGGGCGGCGACATCACCGATTTCACCCCCTATCGCAATGTCCGGCTGGTCCAAAGCCTCTGGGCCGGGGTCGAACGGATCGTGACGAACCCGACCCTGACCCAGCCTCTGGCACGCATGGTCGATCCGGGGCTGGCGCAGGGCATGGCCGAATATTGCACGGGCTGGGCGATGCGCGCGCATCTGGGCATGGACCGCTATGCGCAGGACGGCGTCTGGCGCCACGGTCAGATCCCGCCGCTGGCGCCCGCCCGCCCGGTGACCGTTCTGGGGATGGGAGAGTTGGGGCGCGCCACCGCCGCCATGCTGACCGCCATCGGCTTCTCCGTCACCGGCATCAGCGCCTCGGGCAGGCCCGTGCCCGGTGTGACCGTGCAACCGGTCACCGCGCTGGATCAGGTGCTGGACACAACCCAGATCCTGATCTGCCTGCTGCCCGACACGCCCGACACCCGCAACCTTCTGGACGCGCGCGGCCTGTCGCGCCTGCCGAAGGGGTCATGGATCATCAACCCCGGTCGCGGCACCCTGATCGACGATCAGGCCCTGCTGAGGGCGCTGGATCAGGGCCGCCCCGCCCATGCCGTTCTGGATGTCTTCCGGGCCGAGCCCTTGCCCGCCGATCACCCCTTCTGGGCCCATCCCGGCATCACCGTCACCCCCCATATCGCCGCCGAGACGCGCCCCGCCACCGCTGCCCCGGTCGCGGCCGACAACCTGCGCCGCGCCATGGCGGGCCAGCCCGTCCGCCATCTGGTCGACCGCGCCCGCGGATACTGACCCGCAAAGAAAGGCCCCCTGCAACGGTCCCTAAATATCCCGGGGGGAGTCCGCAGGACGGGGGGCAGCGCCCCCCTCGGCGCCGGACAGGGTCGCGCCGCGCGCCGCCGCTCTTTCCGCCGCCAGTGCCGAGGCGCGGGCGATCCGGTCGGCCATCTTCTTTTCGCGCCGTCGCTGATAGGCCAGAAAGATCGGCACCGTCAGATAATGCGTGATGATCCCCGCCACGGTGCCCAGAATGATTCCGCCCACCATATAGGGCCAAAAGACCTGGGTCGCGAAATCGCCCAGATTGTACCAATGCATCTCGCCATGGCCAAAGATGGCGCGGGCATTGTGCCACAGCTCTCCGGTGGCCTTGGAGAATTCGTGAAAGATGAATTGCGGCGACAGATCGCCCTCCAGCCCCAGGATCTCGCGTCCCAGACCGACCGAGATCAGCGCGATAAACGGCAGCGTCACCGGATTGCCGACGAATGTCGCCAGCAGGGCGGCCAGGATATTGCCGCGGATGATCCAGGCCACCGCCGCCGCCGACAGGAAATGAAACCCGAACAGCGGCGTGAAATTCACCATGATGCCTGCCGCCACGCCGCGGGCGATGCGATGCGGCTGATCGGGCAGGCGACGCAGCCGATGGGCCACATAGGCCCCGGCCCGCCGCCAGCCGCCGCGCGGATAGATCATGTCGCTGGCGATCTGGCCATAGCTGCGAGGTTTGCGGCGTTTGAACACGAAGATCGTCCGATCCGTCAAAGGCTGCGTCTGTGCCGCCTTAAGGTTTCAGCGCCGGGTCGCGCACGCGCGAGACCTGCGCCACATCGCTTTCCGCCTCAAGCGCGGTCAGCAGGTTGTGCAGATGTTCATGATCGCGCAATTCGACCTCGACCTCGATACGGTAAAAGTCGGGCTTGCGCGCAATGAACTCGAGGTTGGAGATATTCGCCCCTTGCGCCCCGATCAAGGTGCAGATGCGTCCCAGCACCCCGGCATCATGCCGGATCGTCAGATTGAGCACGGTCGAATAGGCCGCCGGGTGGCGACCCTCGCGCCATTGCAGATCGACCCACCGGTCGGGGCTCTCTTCGAATTCGGCCAGAACCGGGCAATCGATGGCATGAATGACCACGCCCGCGCCACGATAGGTGATGCCGATGATCCGTTCGCCGGGCAGCGGGTTGCAACAGGGCGCACGCTTGAAATTCGCATCCGCCTCCAGCCCGGCAAAGGGGCGCTGGCCGTCGATCTCGTCATGGTGATCGACCAGTTCAGGATACAGGATGCCCAGAACCTCTTTGGCCGAATTTTCGGCGCTGCCGATCCGGGCCAGCAATTCTTCGGCCGAGGGGATGCCCATCTGCCGGGCCGCCGTGCGCAGCGCCTTGTCGGTGACCTTGCGGCCCACATGTTCGAAACTGACCCGCACCAGCTCGCGTCCAAGCCGCATGAAGCGGTCGCGGTCCTCCTCGCGCAAGCTGCGCCGGATCGCGGCCTTGGCGCGGCCCGTGACCACGATGTCCAGCCACGTCGCCTGCGGGCGCTGCCCCGAGGCTGCGATGATGTCCACCGACTGGCCGTTCTTCAGCCGGGTCCACAGCGGCACGCGAATGCCGTCGATCTTGGCGCCGACGCAGGAATTGCCCAGCCTCGTGTGGATCGCATAGGCGAAATCGATGGGCGTCGCGCCGCGCGGCATCTGCATCACATCGCCCTTGGGGGTGAAACAGAAGACCTGATCCTGATACATCTCCATTTTGACATGTTCGAGGAATTCGTTGTGATCCTCGGTGTCGAAACGGTCGGTCAGCTGGGCGATCCATTCGGCGGGATCGACGGCGAACGGGTTCCGGGTGCGCACCCCGTCGCGATAGGCCCAATGCGCGGCCACGCCCGCCTCGGCGACCTCGTGCATCTGACGGGTGCGGATCTGCACCTCGACCAGCTTGCCATCGCGGCCCGACACGGTGGTATGGATGGACCGATAGCCGTTCGATTTCGGCTGGCTGATGTAATCCTTGAACCGGCCCGGCACAGCGCGCCAGCGGTGATGGATCACCCCAAGCGCGCGATAGCTGTCCATTTCCGACCGGGTGATGATGCGGAACCCATAGATGTCGGACAGGCGTGAAAAGGCCAGCTGCTTTTCCTGCATCTTGCGCCAGACGCTGAAGGGCTTTTTGGCGCGGCCAAAGACATCGGCCTCGATCCCCTCTTTTTCCAGCTCGGTGCGGATATCGGCGGTGATCTTGCCGATGATGTCGCCGCTTTCGCGCTGCAGGCTGACGAAACGCCGGATGATGGAGCTGCGCGCCTCGGGGTTGATGACCTTGAAGGCCAGATCCTCCAGCTCTTCGCGCATCCATTGCATGCCCATCCGCCCCGCCAGCGGGGCATAGATGTCCATCGTCTCGCGTGCTTTGCGGACCTGCTTTTCGGGGCGCATCGACCGGATCGTGCGCATGTTGTGCAGCCGGTCGGCCAGCTTGACCAGAATGACCCGCATGTCGCGCGACATGGCCATGAACAGCTTGCGGAAATTCTCGGCCTGCTTGGACTGGGCGCTGGACAGTTCCAGATTGGTCAGCTTGGTGACCCCGTCCACCAGCTCGGCGATCTCGGCGGAAAACATCGCCGTGACCTCGTCCTTGGTGGACCGCGTATCCTCGATCGTATCGTGCAGCAGGGCAGTGACGATGGTCGCGTCATCCAGCCGCATCTCGGTCAGGATGGCGGCGACGGCGATGGGATGGGTGAAATAGGGTTCGCCCGAATGGCGGAACTGCCCCTCGTGCATCCGCATGCCATATTCATAGGCGTCGCGGATCAGGGCGGCATTGCTGCGCGGGTTGTAATTCCGGACCAATGCCAGAAGGTCTTCGACGTCAATCATGATGCTGCCGAAGACCTTTTGTCGTGCATGTCAGGACCGTATCAGGCGCGCTGGTTGGCTTCCAGCATCATGCGCAGCATCCGTTCCTCGGATTCCTCGTCGGCGGGCTTGGGACGGTCCACCTCGGCGCCCAGCAGCAGGGCCATGGCGTCCTCTTCGGGCTCGTCGACCTCGATCTGGGTCTGGGTCGATTCGATCATCCGCTCGCGCAGATCATCGACGGGCTGGGTTTCTTCGGCGATTTCGCGCAGGGCGACCACCGGGTTCTTGTCATTGTCGCGGTCCACGGTCGGCGCAGAGCCGGCCGTGATCTCGCGGGCGCGATGCGAGGCGAGCATCACCAGGTCAAAGCGGTTGGGAACTTTGTCGACGCAGTCTTCAACCGTTACGCGGGCCATGGATCTACCTGTGCAGTTGCGAATCGGACATTCGGGGCGAAAAAGGACACCTGACCGGCATCGGGCCGCTTGTCAAGCCGCACCGGGCCGTTCCCCCCATGCGACAGGGGTCATTCCGTCCAGCGCCTGTGGTCCCAGATCGGCCAGCATCTGCGCGACGCTGCGCCCGGTCAGCGGGTGGCACCAGCCCGGCGCGATCTCGGCCAGAGGGGCCAGCACGAAGGCGCGGTCCTGCAGGCGCGGATGCGGCAGGATCAGCCGGTCGGGCGTGCGGACCTGCTGCAGGTCGGGGGGCAGCGCCATCCAGTCCCGCAGGTGGTCCGCATCCGGCAGAACCAGATCGTCCAGCGCGATCAGGTCCAGATCCAGCACCCGCGCCGACCAGCGATCCCCGCTGCGATCGCGGCCATGATCTGCTTCGATCCGATGCAGCAGCGCCAAAAGTTCCAAAGAAGACAGTTCGGTTTCTATCAGCGCAACCGCATTGGCGTAATCCGGCCCCGATCCTGCCGGGACGGCGGGGGTTCGCCAGATGCGGCTGATCGACATGATTGAAATGCCCGGTGCGGTATGCAGAATGCTGCTGATCGAATGCAGGGTCGATACCGGATCCTGCTGCGACAGGGGCAGGTTGGCCCCCAAAGCAACGATACCAAAAGACAGGTTAACCACGCTTCCCTCATTTCCTACAGGTTCTCATCATGGTCCGACGCGCTTCAGGCCCCTCACCCTGATCCGCAGCCGCACCGCAGAGCCCTTTCACCAAAGGCAACACCGATGTTTTACAAAGACGACCGATTGGCGATCTTCATAGACGGGGCCAATCTTTATGCGGCGGCCAGATCTCTGGGGTTCGACATAGACTATAAGCTGCTTCGACAGGAATTCGACCGTCGCGGCAAGCTGACCCGCGCCTATTACTATACCGCCCTGATCGAAGGCGATGAATATTCGCCGATCCGCCCGCTGGTGGACTGGCTGCATTACAATGGGTTCTGCGTCGTCACCAAACCGGCGCGCGAATACACCGATGCTCTGGGTCGCCGCAAGATCAAGGGCAACATGGATATCGAACTGGCCGTCGACGCGATGGAGTTGGCGCCGCATCTGGATCATGCGGTGCTGTTTTCGGGCGATGGCGATTTCCGTCCGCTGGTGGCGGCTCTGCAGCGGCAGGGGGTGCGGGTGTCGGTCGTCTCGACCATCCGCAGCCAGCCGCCGATGATCGCCGATGATCTGCGCCGGCAGGCCGACAATTTCATCGAGCTGGACGCCCTGCGCGACATCATCGGCCGCCCCCCGCGCGAGCCGCAGCAGGTCGAGACCTGACCCAGCCCGCCACGGGCCGCTGGAGGGCGCTGGCGCTGATCTGCGCCGGCGTCATCGGCGCCATGGCCTGCTGGTTTTCCACCACCGCCATCGGTCCCGATCTGGCCGGGCACTGGGATCTGTCGGGATCGCAGGCGGCATGGCTGACCAATGCGGTTCAGATCGGCTTTGTGCTGGGCGCGCTGGCGGCCTCGGTGGTCAATCTGCCCGATATCATGCCGGTGACGCGGCTGATCACCATCGCCGCCCTGCTGGCGGCGATGGCCAATGCCTGCGTGCTGCTGGAACCGGGCTTTGGCGGCCTGCTGCTGGCGCGGCTGGCGACGGGCGTGGCGCTGGCGGGGGTCTATCCCCCGGCGCTGAAGCTGATGGCGACATGGTTCGTCGCGGGCCGGGGGCTGGCGATGGGGCTGCTGGTCGGCGCACTGACGCTTGGCTCGGCCCTGCCGCATCTGCTGCGGGGTCTGGGGGGCGATCTGGACTGGCGATGGGTGGTCGCGGGCGCCAGCCTTGGGGCGCTGATCTCGGCCGCGATCTTTGCGGGCGCGGTGACCGAGGGTCCGCACGGCTTTGCCCGCGCCCGGTTCGATCCGCGCCAGACCCTGCGCGTGCTGCGCGACAAACCCCTGCGTCTGGCGACATGGGGCTATCTGGGCCACATGTGGGAGCTTTACGCCATGTGGGCATGGTTTCTGGCCTATGCGCTGGCGGCGGGGCAGGCGGGGGCGCTGCCCTTGGGCGATGCCTCGATCCTGACATTCGTGGTGATCGCCAGCGGGCTTTTGGGCTGCGCGCTTGGCGGTTGGCTGTCGGACCGCATCGGGCGCTGCCTGACCACGGCGGGGATGATGGCGGTCTCGGGGGCCTGCGCGGGGCTGATCGGGCTGGCATGGGGCGGCCCGGCATGGCTGCTGGGCCTGATCGCGCTGGTCTGGGGGATCAGCATCGTCGGCGACAGCGCGCAATTTTCGGCCGCCGTGTCCGAACTGTCGGACCCGCACCTTGTGGGCACCGCGCTGACCCTGCAGCTGGCGTTCGGCTTTGCGCTGACGGTGGTGGCGATCTGGCTGCTGCCGCAGGTTGCGGATCTTCTGGGCAGCTGGCGGTGGGTGTTTCTGGCGCTGTTGCCCGGCCCGGTGCTGGGGGTCTGGGCGATGCTGCGCCTGCGCGCCCTGCCGCAGGCCGCGCAGCTGTCGGGCGGGCGTCGCTGAGACGCCCAAGGGGGTGTTGGTGCGGACGGCGGGACTTGAACCCGCACTTCCGAAGAAAACAGATTTTCGTACCACTTCGACTTTCGCCGCCGGGGCAGGGCCCCGTTCGTGGTCTGGACTATCCCTTCGCCATGCCCCCGCAAAAGGGTTTAGGCGCCGCCCGTCTAGTCTCTACACCTTCCCCCGAAAACAGGGGCTTGGCTCGGGATCGGCACGGGCGAACCCACAGCTTTCCCCGAATTTGAGCGGTTCTGCACCGCCGGTTTCCCGACGGGCACTCCAATTGTCAAAGTCTGCTGCGTCTACCGATTTCGCCACGTCCGCATCACCAACCCTTTGCATATCGCAGGCCGGACGCGTCAGGGCAAGCCGATGAACAATTCATAGCCGGAACTTGCGGGCCAGCGCCCCGTTGGGGGGCAACGCGCCAGCAACAGGAGGTCGTCATGGCCCATATCAGCGAGACACGCGGCAAGGGTGGGGAAACCCATCAGACGGGCGGAGATGCCCTGACCACCAATCACGGTGTTCCCATTTCCGACAATCAGAACAGCCTGAAGGCGGGGGCCCGCGGGCCGACTTTGCTGGAAGATTTCGTTCTGCGCGAAAAGATTTTCCATTTTGACCACGAGCGGATCCCGGAGCGGATCGTCCATGCCCGCGGCTCGGGCGCGCACGGTTATTTCGAATGCACCGAGGCGATTCCCGAACTGACCCGGGCGGGGCTGTTTTCCAAGGTCGGCGCCCGGGTGCCGGTCTTCACGCGCTTTTCCACCGTCGCCGGTGGCGCGGGCAGCGTGGACACGCCCCGCGACGTGCGCGGATTCGCGGTCAAGTTCTATACCGAGGAAGGCAACTGGGATCTGGTCGGCAACAATATCCCTGTCTTCTTCATTCAGGATGCGATCAAGTTTCCCGACCTGATCCATTCGGTCAAGATGGAGTCCGACAAGGGCTATCCTCAGGCCGGCAGCGCGCATGACACGTTCTGGGATTTCGTGTCGCTGATGCCCGAATCCATGCATATGGTCATGTGGGCGATGTCGGATCGCGGCATCCCGCGCAGCCTGCGCATGATCGAGGGCTTTGGCGTCCACACCTTCCGGCTGGTGAATGCCCAAGGCAAATCGACCTTTGTCAAATTCCACTGGAAGCCCAAGCTGGGCCTGCAAAGTCAGGTCTGGAACGAGGCCGTCAAGACCGCCGGGGCCAATCAGGATTACCACCGGCAGGATCTGTGGGAGGCCATCGAGGCTGGCGATTTCCCCGAATGGGATCTGGGCATCCAGACTTTTGACGCCGAATGGGCGGCCAAGCAGCCCTATGACGTGCTGGACGCGACCAAGCTGATCCCGGAAGAGGATATCCCCGTCCGCGTGATCGGTCGTCTGGTGCTGGATCGCAATCCGGACAATTTCTTTGCCGAGACCGAACAGGCGGCCTTCCTGCCCACCAATATCGTGCCCGGCATCGATTTTTCGGACGACCCGCTGCTGCAGGGGCGGCTGTTCAGCTATCTGGACACGCAGAAATCGCGGCTTGGGACGACGAATTTCCATCAGATCCCGATCAATGCGCCGAAATGCCCGATGCACAATTTCCAGCGCGACGGGATGATGCAGATGGCCGTTCCCAAGGGACGCGCCAATTACGAGCCCAACAGCCTGCATGAGGTCGGCGAGGATCCCGGTCCCCGCGCCAGCGAACAGGGCTTTGCGACGGTCGCATCCATGACCGAACTGGGCAACCAGCCTGACGAAAAGCTGCGCGTGCGGGCCGAGCTGTTCGGCGACCACTACAGTCAGGCGCGGCTGTTCTATCGCAGCCAGACCGAGACCGAGCAGACCCATATCGCGGACGCGATCACCTTCGAGCTGTCCAAGGTGGGTCTGGGCCATGTGATCCAGCGCGTGCTGGGCCATCTGCGGGTCATCGACGAGGATCTGGCCGAAACCGTGGCCGAAGGTCTGGCCGAGGATCTGCCCGATGCCGCCACCCCGATGCGCGAACCCATCGACATGGCGCCCTCGGACGCGCTGTCGATCATGAAGCGCGCCAAGCACACGCTGTCGGGCCGCAAGGTCGGCATTCTGGTCGGCGAAGGCGGTGATGCGGCCAAGGTCGACGCGCTGAAGGCCGCGGTCGAGGCCGATGGCGGATCGGTCGTCCTGATCGCCAAGGAACGCGGTCGCGCCGAGGCGCAGCTGGCCGGATCGCCCTCGGTCCTGTTCGACGCCGTGGCGCTGGTTCTGGGCGCCGAGGATGCGGCCAGAATGGCCAAATTCAAGCCGGCGGTGGATTTCGTCTCGGATGCCTTCGCGCATCTCAAGGCGATCGGGGCGGATGATGCCTCGGCCAAGCTGCTGGCGGCGGCGGGCGTGGTGCCCGATGCGGGCGTCACCAAGCTGGATCCGGCAGCTTTCGTGAAGGCGGCGGGGCAGCGGTTCTATGACCGCGAAGCCAAGGTCTGGTGAGGCAGCCGGGGGCTTCGCGCCCCCGGACCCCCGCGGGATATTTTTATGAAGAAGAAGGGGCGGCGTTATTGTCCCGGTGGTTTCAGAGTGAAAGGGGCGGGCCGGTGGGTCCGCCCTTATCCGTAGCTGCGGGTAGGACGGTCGAAGACCTTGCGGCCCATCAGGCTGCCGACCAGATCGACCATCAGTTTCGCGGTGCGGCCCCGTTCGTCGAGGAAGGGGTTCAGTTCGACGAGGTCCAGCGAGGTCACGAGGTTCGATTCGTGCAGCAGTTCCATGACCAGATGCGCCTCGCGGAAGGTGGCGCCGCCGGGGACGGTGGTGCCGACGGCGGGCGCGATCGAGGGGTCGAGGAAATCCACGTCCAGACTGACATGCAGCAGCCCGTCCGCGGCGCGGACCCGGTCGAGGAAGGCGCGCAAGGGCGCCACGATGCCCTGTTCGTCAAGCACGCGCATGTCGTTCACGGTGATCTCGGTCGGTTGCATCAGCGCCAGTTCGGCGGGATCGACGCTGCGGATGCCGAACATGCAGATGTTTTCGCCGGGGATCGGGGCGGGGAAGGGCGGGAAGGGATCGAAGCCGGGCAGACCGCTGGCATAGGCCATGGGCGTGCCATGCAGATTGCCCGAGGTGGTGCTGGCGACGGTGTGGAAATCGCTATGCGCGTCCAGCCAGATGACGAATTGCGCCCGGCCCTGCGCCTGCGCATGGGCGGCGACGCCCGCGACGGTGCCCAAGGCCAGCGAATGGTCGCCGCCCATGATGATGGGCATGCCATGGGGCAGGGCGGCGCGGGTGGCCTCCGTCAGGGCCCGGGTCCAGGCGATGGTTTCGGGCAGGTGATGAACCGCCGGGTTGGCGCAACGTTCGGTGCCCGGGGGCGCGGGGGTCACGTCGCCCCGATCCTCGACACTGTGGCCAAGGGCTGTCAGCGTGGCGGCCAGACCGGCGGTGCGATAGGCGGCTGGGCCCATCAGACAGCCGGGGCGGCGCTGCCCCTCGTCCACGGGGGCGCCTATCAGGATGCAATGGGTCATGGGCGGCTCCGGCCTTGGTTTCGGTCCGCCCATTTGGGGGTGTGCGGGCGGCAATGTCCACGTCCTGCGCGACTTGCCGCCCGTCCGTGTCAGAAGCGGGTGGTCAGGCCGATCTTGAACAGGCGGCCATCCTCGCGGTAATCGACATCCGCATCCGGCTGCCGGTCAAAAAGATTGTCGATGCCGAGGTTCAGCGTCGCGCTGTCCGACAGGTCATATGCCGCCGCGACATCCACCAGATAATAGGCGTCACTGTTCTGGCCCGCCGGGACCGAGGCCTGTTCGTCACCGCCCACGACCAGCCCGTCCTCGATCACATAGCCCGCCTGCTTGCCGACATAGGTGATTTGACCCGACAGGTTCAGCCGGGCTGCGGCCTGCCAGGCCAGCCCCGTGGTGACGTTCCATTCGGGCGTGGTGGCCATCGGATAGGCGGTGTCGAAATCGCCATACTTGAATTCCGACTTGGCGATATGGGTGGCCGAGGTGGACCAGATCAGATCGTCGGTCAGCGCGGTCTCGAACCCCGCCTCGATCCCGGCGGTCTTGCCATAGTCGAAATTGTCGCGCTGGAAGATCGGCGTGCCTTCGGGCGTGGTCAGGCCCGTGCGCCGGGCGCTGAGCATGTTGTCGACATCGTTGTAAAAGGCCGTCACCTCCCAGCTGGTGCGGTTGCCCTGATAGTTCAGGCCGATCTCGTAATTGTCCGAGGTTTCGGGTTGAAGATCGGGATTGCCGATGATGGTGCAGGGGCCCTGATAGGGTTTGCAGCCATTCCCGCGCGACCCCATCTGATAGTTCGGGTTCAGGTTGCGCAGATCGGGGGCGACGAAGGCCTGCGAATATCCGGCCTTGAGCATCAGCGCATCGCTGAGGCGGTAATTGGCGTAAAGGCGCGGCGTCACATTGGTGCCGAAATCCTCGTGGTGATCGACGCGCAGACCGCCGGTCAGCGACAGATCGGGGTTCAGCTCGATCCGGGCTTCGCCGTAAAGCGCGGCAGTCGTGGCCGAACCTTCGATCAGCGCGCCCGCCGTGGTGTTGGGATCGTTCAGCTTCTCATGCGAGATCAGGCCGCCAAGGGTATAATCGACATGGCGTTCGCCCAAAGCCGTCTGGCTGGTAAAGCGCGATTCCAGCACCGTGGTGTCGTAATCGATGGCCGGGTTCCAGCCCCCCGTGTCGCCGTTGCGCGTCTTGTTGCCCGAGGTTTCATGGCGCAGATAGCTGGACAGCTGCCCCGCCCCCAGGTCCCATTCATGGGTCAGGGCAAGGCTGTGCTTGGTCACCTCGTTTTCATCCGGGCCATTGTCGGGGGCCAGATAATCGTCGACCGAACTCTGCGCCTCGACCCCCCATTCCATCGCGTCGTCCGGCGTCCATGTCAGGCGGGCGCCAAGCGTCCGGGTGCGCACCCCGTTCGAGGCGTAAAGCGGCGTATCGACCCCGCGCACGGATGAGATGGCATAGGGCGCGTCGGGCGTGTCGGTCTGGGCCAGCTTGGCCCAGGCCGCCAGATTCAGGTTTTCGCCAAGCGGCCCAGACAGATAGGCCGAGATCGAGCGGCTGTCGGCGGTCGTGTTCGCATCGCCGATCCCGAAATCGGTGGTGACCGATCCGGACCAGACGTCGCTGGATTTCTTGGTGATGATGTTGATCACCCCGCCCATCGCATCGGATCCGTAAAGCGTGGACATCGGGCCGCGCACGACCTCGATCCGTTCGATGGCGTCCAGCGGCACGATCTGCAGGTCGCCCTGATAATGGCGCGCAAAGGTGTTGCGGGTGCTGACCCGCTTGCCATCGATCAGCGTCAGGGTGCGGCTGCTGGACAGGCCCCGGAACGAGACGCCGGAGGTGCCGTCATTGCCGCGCGTCAGGTTCAGGCCCGGCACGGTGCGCAGCACGTCGTTCAGATTGCGCGCGCCGCTGGCCTCGATGGCCGACTGGTCTATGACGGTGATCGAGGCGGGCGCGTCCTGAATGGTCGTGGCGATCGACGAGGCCGAGGTGACCAGAACGATTTCGTCCAGCACGAAGGGTTCGGACGCGTCCTGAGCGAATGCCGGACCGGCAAGGGCTGTCAGCGACAACAGCAGCGCCCGGGCGGGACGGCGGATCGGGCGGGCAGAGAAACGGGGGGCAGCAAGACGGGGGAG
>NZ_RQRT01000036.1 GCF_004335005.1 Paracoccus nototheniae
CCGGCGGTCAGGTGGGTCACGCGGCTGCGATCGGCCAGAGTCACATTCAGCGCCGGGGCCACGACGCCTGCCAGCGTGCGGGCTGCCTGATCGCGGCTTTGGGCGCGCATCAGGCCCATCAGCGCCGACATGGTGGTGTCTTGCCGCGACAGGCCCGTCCAGCGCAGCGCCGCCACATGGCCGATGGGTGTCACATCGCCCAGACCCGGATCAAGGCCCGGAACGACCGGCCCGTTGGCCGTATCGCGAAGCGTGATGGTGCGGGCGGGGGCGTCCAGCACGCGGATCACCTCGGTCCGGGTCTGGAAGCGGGTCCAGCCCTGCACGCCGCGATAGCGGTCGGGATTGCCGGGCTGAACCTCTTCGATGGCGATGTCGGCATTGTCCAGATCCAGCGGCGTCACGCCCCATGACAGCCGGGGATTGCGTCCCGACAGGACCAGCGGCAGGCCGGGCACGGTGGCGCCGATCACGCCGCCGCCCTGCAATTGCAGCCGCGCCAGGTAGAACAGCGAGGGCACCGTCAGCCCGACATGCAGATCATTGGCCAGAAGCGACGCGTCCGCCGCGGTGCGCTGCGGCTCGGCGGCGAAGGCATTGCCGCCGATGGGCTGGCCGGGATCGAGAAAGGTGAAGGGATCGCGCAGGGCTGCCGGGTCCAGCCGCCGTTCGGGGGCGCCAAGCCGTGCGCCCGGGAACAGACTGTCATAGGCGGGCAGTTCGGCAGGCAGACCTGCGCGGGCCACGATCTGCGGCCCCTGATCCGGCCAGGCCAGCGACAGGCGGGCACGCAGGATCTCGTCCGCGGCGGCGCCCGAGCCGGTGGCGGCCAGCAGCTTGAGGATCGCCAGCGAATCGGTCGGTTGCCAAAAGGTGATCACATCGGGGAACAGGAAGAATTCGGGTGCGCCCCGGCCCATCGCATCGGCATTCACGATGCCGATCCATTGGTTCACGCCTGCGGCATAGGCGTCCATCGCGGAGCGGGTGTCCGCGTCCTGCGCGTCCAGCGAGGCGCGGGCGCTGCTGTAAAGGCCCAGCCTGCGGGCCAGATCGTCGGCGGCCACGGCGCGGGGGCCCTGCACCTCGGCCAGCCGCCCCTGGGCCGCGCGGCGCAGCAGGGTCATCTGGAACAGCCGGTCCTGCGCATGGGCAAGTCCAAGGGCAAAGAACACGTCCTCGTCGGACTGGCCGAAGATATGCGGCACATTCTCGGTCGAGCGGACGATCTCGACCGGCGCCGCGATGCCCTCCACCCGATAGCTGGCGGTGTAATCGGGCAGCGACCGGATGGCGAAATACCAGATCAGCCCCGCCGACAGCACCATCAGCACGATCAGGCCGATGGTCAGCCGCAGAAGCCAGCGAAACAAGATCAGCATGCGGGGCAGGTCCTCGGGCGGCGGGAGGGCGGCGGCGCGGGTTGACCCCGCAGCGCGTGGATGGTGGTGTGTTGCATAGGACAGCCGCGCGGCCAGTTCAACGCATCCGCGCCTGTGAAAAAACTGAGGGAGACTGATGTGGCCAAGACGGCATTTCTGGGACTGGGCGTGATGGGCTTTCCGATGGCCGGGCATCTGGCGGCGGCGGGCCATGAGGTGAGCGTCTATAACCGCAGCGCCGCCAAGGCGGAGGCTTGGGTGGCCAAGCATGGCGGCGCTGCCGCGCCGACCCCGCGCGAGGCGGCGGCGGGCGCGGATCTGGTCATGGCCTGCGTGGGCAATGACGACGATCTGCGGCAGGTCTGTCTGGGCGATGACGGGGCATTCGCGGGCATGTCGGCGGGTGCGGTCTTTGTCGATCACACCACCGTGTCCGCGGCGGTCACGCGCGAACTTGCCGAAATCGCGGCGGCGGCGGGCATCGCCTATGTCGATGCGCCGGTGTCCGGCGGGCAGGCGGGGGCCGAGGGCGGGCAATTATCCGTGATGTGCGGCGGCGAGGCTGCCGATTTCAACCGCGCCGCCCCGGTGATCGACGCTTATGCCAAGATCTGTCGCCGGATGGGGCCGGTGGGCGCGGGACAGATGACCAAGATGTGCAACCAGATCGCGATCGCGGGGTTGGTTCAGGCGCTGTCGGAATCGCTGGCATTCGCACAGAAGGCGGGGCTGGACGTGACCGATGTCGTCGAGGTGATCAGTCAGGGGGCGGCGGGAAGCTGGCAGATGGTCAACCGTCATGCCTCGATGGCCGATGGGACGTTCGGCCATGGATTTGCGGTCGATTGGATGCGCAAGGATCTGGCGATCTGCCTGAAGGCAGGGGATGAACTGGGCGCCGCCCTGCCGGTCACGGCCCTTGTGGATCAGTTCTACAAGGACATTCAGACGATGGGCGGGGGCCGGTGGGACACCTCGTCGCTGATCGCGCGGTTGACCCGATAGGGGCACCGCAAGGATAGGACGGCCTGTGCGGCGCGGCGACGCGCCTTCCCGCAGGTCTGCGTCCCGCGCGGAGTGCCGCGCGGGCGCGAAGCGGAAAGGAAGCAAGGCATGTCGGAACGCATCATTCGCGGCCAGATCGAATTCGAAATCACCGGCGTCAACGAACATGAGGCCGAGGGAGAGATGCTGATCGCCGAGGGCGTTGTGAACTCGCTTGGCTCGGTTCAGGCGGGGGCGCTGATCTGGTTCGCGGATGTCGTCGCCATGAGCCTTGTGCTGGGCGGCGAGCAGCCGCAGGAGGGGATGGACAATTTCCCCGTCGCCCTGACCCTGAACGCGCATCTGCTGGCCAATCGCCGCGAGGGGCATCTGGTGGCGCGGGCGCGGTGGGTGCTGCGGGGGCAGGCGATGTCCACCGTGCGCACCGAAGTCCGCGATGATGCGGGACAGCTGCTGCTGGATCTGACCTCGACCCATGTGAATATTCGCTGATCCGGGCGCGGTTCGGCGCGCTGATCGGGAAGGTGGTCTGCGGGTGGAGGGAAGGGGGCCGCCTGCCCCCCTCTTGGCCTGCGGCCAATTCACCCCCCGGGGATAGTGTCGCCAAGCTGAAGGGTCAGACGGCGCTGCACCGCGTCGATCACGAACAGCCGCAACGCGGTCGCCAGTCCCACATTTGGGGGGCGGGCATGGTCGATGCGGCCGATCAGCGTGCTGCGGGTGATGTCGAGAGCCATGGCCTCGACTGCCAAGGCCTTCCAGAACGGATCTTCGAGCGAGACCGAGGTGCGGTGGCCGTCGATCGTCACCGAACGCTTGAGCGGCGGGGTCATCGCCGGCAGATCAATCATCGCCATCCTGCGGTGTCTGGTGGGCATCGAGGATCCGGTCGGCGCGGCGGGCTTCGGCCAGCCTTGCGTCGCGCAGGGGTTTCGGTTCGCCGTGGCGGGCAGCGTTGGTATCGCCCTGCTGGCGTTTTTCGGTGCGGGCGCGCTGTTTGCGGGCCTGACGCAGGTTGATGATCCGGGTCATGGCGTGCTTTTTCCGGGGATGCCCTTGGGGGTTGCAGGCATTCTGGGCGCGGAACCGGAAAGTGGCAAGAGGGCGCAATGGACAGGCCGGAACCGGGACCGTCCTGTCAGCCGGGTTTGTCTTTCTGCCTGTGCGCTGGCGGCGCGGCCCATGCCGGGCGATCTGGTTTTCGCTATTACGGGTCGGGAGGCGGCGCGCCGGGGTGTCCGGCGCGCCGCCCTTGGACGTCAGCCTTTGGGGCTGATCATGTCTTCCGGGCGCACGACGCGGTCGAAGGTCTCGCCATCGACGAAGCCCAGGGCGATGGCCTCTTCGCGCAGCGTGGTGCCGTTCTTATGCGCCGTCTTGGCGACCTTGGTGGCGTTGTCATAGCCGATCGTGGGCGCCAGCGCGGTCACCAGCATCAGCGATTCGCGCATCAGCTGGTCGATGCGTTTGACGTTGGCCTGCGTGCCCACCACCATATTGTCGGTGAAGCTGCTGGCCGCGTCGCCCAGAAGCTGCATCGATTGCAGCACGTTATAGGACATCATCGGGTTATAGACGTTCAGCTCGAAATGGCCCTGCGATCCGGCAAAGCCCACGGCGGCGTCATTGCCCATGACATGCGCGCAGACCATGGTCAGCGCCTCGGCCTGGGTCGGGTTGACCTTGCCGGGCATGATCGACGATCCGGGTTCGTTTTCCGGCAGGATCAGCTCTCCCAGACCGGACCGGGGGCCCGATCCCAGCAGGCGCATGTCGTTGGCGATCTTGAACAGCGATCCCGCCACCGTCTTGAGCGCGCCCGAGAACATGACCATCGCGTCATGGGCGGCCAGCGCCTCGAACTTGTTGGGCGCGGTGACAAAGGGCAGGTCGGTGATCGTGGCGATTTCCGCCGCGATCGCCGTGTCCCAGCCCTTTTTGGTGTTCAGCCCGGTGCCGACGGCGGTGCCGCCCTGCGCCAGTTCATAGATGTCGGGCAGGCAGGCGCTCACCCGCTCGATCCCCTTGCGGACCTGATGGGCATAGCCGCCGAATTCCTGACCAAGCGTCAGCGGCGTCGCATCCTGCGTATGGGTGCGGCCGATCTTGATGATATCCTTGAACTCGGCCGATTTCGCCTCGAGCGCGGTGGCCAGCTTGTCCAGACCGGGCAGCAGAACGTCCCGGGCCTGCATGGCGATGCCCACATGCATCGCGGTCGGGAAGGTATCGTTGGACGACTGGCCCATATTACAGTGATCGTTGGGGTGGACGGGCTTCTTGGACCCCAGCTGGCCACCCATGATCTCGATCGCGCGGTTCGAGATGACCTCGTTGGCATTCATGTTCGATTGCGTGCCCGATCCGGTCTGCCAGACGACCAGCGGGAAGTTGTCGTCGAACTTGCCCTGAAACACCTCGGTCGCGGCCTGTTCCATCGCATTCGCCAGATCCCCGGGCAGATCGCCGGTGGCGCGGTTCACGCGGGCGGCGGCCAGCTTGATCGCACCAAGCGCGCGGATGATCGGGACCGGCTGGCGTTCCCATCCGATGGGAAAGTTGATGATGGAACGCTGAGTCTGCGCGCCCCAGTATTTGGAGGCGTCAACCTCCAGCGGGCCGAAGCTGTCGGTTTCGGTGCGGGTCATGGTCATCGGGTCGCTCCCTCACGGTTTCGTGGGGGTTGTAGCGGTCGGGGCGGCAATAGGCAATTCGCATACCATGGTATGCTGGCGCAAACAGGCGCAGCCCTAGCCGTCCAGCGCCCGCATGGCGGCACGCAGGCTGGGGGTCAGGCTTTCCGGCAGGGGCAGGATCGGGCGGGGTGGCTGCGCATCGGTCAGGTCCATCAGTCGGGCGCAGGCATGGACCACGCGCAGGCTGCCATGGGCCTGAAACAGATCCCACATCGGGCGAAAGCGGGCCTGCCAGCGTCCGGTCTCAGAGCGGTCGCCCGATCCGGCCGCGCAGGACAGGGTCAGCGTCTGGTCGGGCCACAGGCCCGCCGCGACGCTGAACCAGCCATCCGCGTGGTTCAGCAGCGCATCGGGACAGCCCCAGTCCCCGCTGTATCCGATGATGAAGCCCTGGGGCAGATCGGCGCGCAGCTCCGCCAACTGGTTCGTGAAATCGCCGTTTGCCGGCAGGGGCATCTTGACCGCCGTGACCGTGGGCAGGCGGGCCAGACGCGCCAGCAGCGCGTTCGAAAAGGTGAAATGCGTGGTCGAGGGGTTGTTGTAGATGCAGATCGGCAGATCGGATGCGTCCGCCACGGTCTGAAAATGGTGAAACACCTCGTCTTCCGTCAGCGGCGTATAGGACATGGGCGCCAGCAGCAGCCCCGCCGCGCCCGCATCCGCCGCATGCCGCGCCAGTCCGGCCGAGAGGTCGCTGCGCAACGACCCCACGCCCGCGATCACCGGCACGCGACCGCCTGCAGCCTCCAGGGCGGTTTCCACGACCGTGCGGCGCTGATGGGCGTCCAGATAGGCATAGCCCCCCGTCGATCCCAGCACGCCGATGCTGTCCACGCCTGCCCGCGCCAGACGCAGGATCAGGCGGCGAAGATCGGCGGTCAGGGGCTGGCCCTGTTCGTCGGTGGGGGTGATCGGAAAGGCCGACAGGCCGCGCATGGTCATCGCGGGTTATTTCCGCCAGCGGTCCAGACGCACGACCTCGCCGCCGCCCGAGGGGGGCTTGTCGTCGCCGTCATCGGGAACATCCAGCTGGAATTCGGCGTCGGCCTCGGCATCCTCGTCGTCATCATCCTCGTCGCTGTCCTGCGTCTCGAATCGCAGGCCGAATTCGACCGAGGGGTCCACGAAGGTGCGCAGCGCGTCAAAGGGGATCTTCAGCGGCTCGGGCTGGTTGCCAAAGTTCAGGGTGATGGTGAAATGGTCGGGCTGGATGGTCAGGTTGTCGAACCAGTGCTGGATGACGATGGTCATTTCCTCGGGATAGCGGTCGCGCAGCCATGCGGCCATCTCGACCCCTTCGTCACGGGTGTCGAAGGTGATGAAGAAATGATGTTCGCCCGGCAGCCCGTCGGCGGCGACCTTGCGCAGCACCTCGGCGATCAGCCCCTGCATCGCGCGATGCATCATTCCGCCGTAATCCAGACCCTGCCGCGCCATGCCGTCCCCTTTCCTGTCCCCGTCCAAGCATAGGCATATGACCGGCGATGAAAAGGGGGGCAAGGGGGCAGGGCCGGGATTAGGCCGCGCATCCCCCTTGCCGGTCAGGCGGCGCGGTCCAGAAGCGCCCGCCGCAGGGCGCGCAGGTCGGCGGCCATGGTCGCCGCCGGTTTCGGCCCGAACCATTCCAGAGTGCCCTGCGCATCACGGGGCAGGGCGGGCAGGATCGCGCCGTAATCCAGCGCGCCCGCCATCAGCGGGCACATGCCGTCGCGCCGGCCCTGCGGGTCATGGACATTGGTGGGGTCAAAGACCGACAGGCGGTCGCGGGCGGTGACGGATTTCAGATGGACATGATCGACATGGCCCGCCAGCCGGGCAAGTGCCGCCACGGGGTCGGCACCCGATTCCCAGACATGCAGCACGTCGAAATTGATCCCCACCGCGGGGTGATCCAGCGCGTCCAGCAGATCCAGCGTCGCGGGCAGGCTGTCGGCCAGCGTGCCGGGATGGGTCTCGATGGCGATTGTCACACCCAGATCGCGGGCCATGTCGGCCACGCCGGACAGATCGCGCAGGATTGCCCGGCGCCCGTCGGGGTCCGCATCGGCGCTGCCGGTCGCGCCTGCGAACAGCCGCAGCCGCGGCGCGCCCCAGTCACGGGTCAGCGCCAGCAGGGCCGCAGCCTCGGTGCGCTGAAAGGCAGGCGTGCCAACCGGCAGATAGCCCGCCAGCATCGGCACCGCCGGGCGCTGCGGCAGGGCCGCCCATTCGGCGGTCAGCGCGCGGGCATGGGGGGCCCAGATCTCCAGCCCGTCAAAGCCCTCGCGCAAGGTATAGCGGGCCAGATCCCGGGCGCTGACCGTCAGATGCCGGAAGGCGACCGAGGCGGCGTTGATCCTCATGCGCCCGCGCCCTGCCAGCGGTCGAACCATTGCGCCAGCGTCGCCTTGATGCCGCGTTCCAGCGTGGCCAGCCGGTCCAGATCCTGCAACGCCTGCATCAGATCGCAGCCGTCGCCCGTGCGGGCAAAGGCCACGGCCCGCAGATGGACGGCGTTCAGCCCGCCATGCAGCGCGGCGATCCGGTCGCAGCATTCCTCGAACGCGTCATGATCCGCGCCCTCGATATCGCCAAGGATCGCCAGCGCATGTTCATAGGCGTATTTGCGGATGGCGATGACCGGCAGTTCGCGCAAGGCCGGTTCCAGATCGGCGCGCGGCAGGTCCGCGACATGGGCCTGAAGGATGCGCCGGATGCCGTCGATCAGCGGCGTGGCCTGCGGGTCGAAGGTCGCGTGATACATCCGGGCGATGGCATCCGGCGTTGCCGGATGGGCCAAGGCGCTGTCAAAGGCAAAGCCACCCGCAACGGTGGGTCGCAGAAAGGCCGCGCGCAGATCGCTGGCGGGCAAAGGCCCCTCCCACCGGAAATCGGGATCGCGCATCAGCCATGTGTCGGGATCGGCGGTGGGTTCCAGCAGGGCGTAATGGGGAAAGGGGTCTTGCGCGAACTTGTTGTCGCGCTGCGGCAGCAGGGCCATGTCGATCATCGGCATGACATATTGCCCCGGCCGCCACCCGGCCAGCAGCGCGTGAAGATGATCCAGATTGACCGCCTTGGGGGCTGCATCGTCATACCAGCGCGTGACCTGCAGCCCGAACAGCTGTTCCGCCCAATGCAGGTAGAAGCCATGATCGATATCCGGCGCGTGATAGGACAGGCGCATCCGGTCGTCGATGATCACCTGCCCGTCCCACAGGCCCAGATACAGGGGCCGGTGGTCGATCCCGCCGCGATCCTTCAGCGCCTGACACAGGCAGCTGACGACGCAATGGACCTTGATGTCGATGGGGTCTTCGTCGTCGGTCTTCGCCGGGGTGACGCCCGCCAGAGCCTCGGCCAGTTGTTGCACCGTCAGGCCGGGCGCGCGGTCGAACGTATCCTCGGCCATGGCGATGCCCTGTTCGTCCAGATGCAGCATCAGCGTCATCAGCGCGGTGGAATCAAGACCAAGGTCATGGCCCAAGCGCGCTGCGGGACCAAAGGCCGCCATGCGGGGATTGGCCATCGGTCCGGCAAGGATCGCGCGCAGGCAGGCCATCGCGGCCTCGGGCGTCGGGATGGGGCGGGGATCGGTCATCGGGCGGCCTCTTTCTGGTCCGGCAGGGGGGATGCAGCGGGGCTGGTTTCGGATAGCGTTGCGGGGGGCAGCAGGGTGGTGGCCAGATCGCGCCGCGCGATCTTGCCATTGGCGCCGCGCGGCAGAGAGGGCAGGCGGATCAGCCGCGCCGGGCGCTGGCGCGCGGACAGGCGGGCGGTCAGATGGGCGTCCAGATCGGCCTCGGACACGTCGCCCGCATAGGCCAGCGCGGGACGCTGATGGGCGACAGGATCGGGGATGGCAAAGGCAACCGCATCGGCGATGCCCGGCAGGGACAGGGCCACGGCCTCGATCTGCGCGGGATAGACGTTCAGGCCCGCCACATCGATCACCTCGGCCCCGCGCCCGGCAAAGATCAGATGCCCGCGCGCGTCGATCACGCCCAGATCGCCGGTCTGGACCGGCGCGCCCGCGCCATGGACCACGATGGCGTCGGGCGTGTCGGTTCCGGCGGTCAGGCGGATATGGGGCAGGGGCGCGCCCATATCCTCGGGGGTGCGGGGATCGGGGGCGATGGACAGGCATCCCACCTCGGAACAGCCATATTGCTGGAAGAGATGCCCGGCAGCGGCCCGGATCGCGTCGAACCATGGCTGCGGCAGCACGGTCCCCGAGGACATGGCCGCGTGCAGGCCACCCATGCCCCCCTTGCGGGGACCAGCCAGCCGGGCCAGCACATGCAGCAGCGGGGGGGCGGCATAGATCAGCGGGTCGGGGATCTGCGCCAGCCTGCGCAGGATCGCGCGCGGATTGGCGCCGTCCAGCACCACCGGCACATGGCCGCGCGCTTGGGCCACCAGCACCCCCGCGATCAGCCCATAGGAATGGGTGACCGGCGCTGCGATCACCGGGGTCATGCCTGCTGCCTGAGGGAAGGCGCGCAGATAGGCGTCGATCTCGGTCTGGATGGCGGCCCAACTGCGGGCAATGATCTTGGGCGCGCCGGTGGTGCCGGAACTGGTCTGGATCAGCACCCCGCCCGGCGCGTGGGGCGCGTCCTGCCCCAGATCCTGCAGCCCTCCTTTCGTCAGCATCAGGTTGCAGCCCGCCCGCCGGGCCAGATCGCGGGCCTGCTGGGCCGGAACCTCGGGGTGGATCGGATGGCACGAGGCCCCCGCTGCCCGCAGCCGCAGGATCTGTGACAGGCAGGCGGCGCTGTCGGGCAGATGCAGCGCGATGCGGGTCCGGTCGGGATCGCGCCCGGCCATCAGGTCGGGCACTTCTGGGGCAAAGGGATCGACGGTGACATCGTTCAGCCGGAAGATCGCGGACATGGCAGGGCCTTTCAGCGGATTGGGAACAAGATGGGTCGCGTCATGGCCCAGCAGCCGCGCGGCAAGGCTTTCGGCGGGAAACAGGGGCGCGTCGGTGGGATGGGGCGCGATGGTGGGCAGGGCGGCGCGGGCCAGTTGCCAGAAGGCGGGCTCGGGCATCAGGCCGGTGTCGTGCAGCAGATCGGCCAGATCGGACAGGACATGGGTGATCAGGCAATCCATCACCAGATCGCGCAGATCCGCCGACCCCGCCATGCGGTGATAGGTGCCGGGCGGGGCCTGATCGATGTCAGGCTCGATCGCGCCCAGATCGGGGGCCAGATCGGGCCGGGCCAGCAGGCGTGGCACATATTCCAGACTTTCGCTGAAATCGCGCGCCACAAGGCCGGTGGGCCAGCCGTCGTCATGGGTGATCAGCAGGTTCTGGCCATGCGCCTCCAGCGCGATGGCGTGATGGGTCATCAGATGCCAGACCGGCCGCAGCACCGCCAGCAACTGGCCGACCCATGCCCGCGTGCCATGCCGGGCCAGCCAGTCGGCGATCAGGGGCCGGCCGTCCGGTTCGCGCAGGCCAAGCGCCGACAGCGGCACGGCGCCGACGGGCGGCGGATTGCGCCGGATCGCGGCCAGCCTGCCGCCAAGCGCCCCGCGTGCGACGATCACCGCGCCATGTTCGGGCAGGATCGCCAGCCCCGCCAGCGCCGGATCGCTGGCCACCACCCGGCCCAGCCAGTCCGAGATCGCGGGCGCCACCGCCACCGACCACGGCACCAGATCGCGCCGGGACGAGGTCACGCCCACCCCAAGCGACAGTTTCAGATGATCGCCGCCGTCCCGCGCCGCCAGCGTCCGCAAGGATGCGGTGGCCTGCATCGCCGGACCCTCGTTGGTCAGGGGCGCCAGCCGCCCCTCGGCCAGCAGCGCGCGGACCGTGGGGTCGGCCTGCATCTGTCGCCATTGCCAGGGATGGACGGGGATCGCGCCGGGCGGCGCCCAGCCTGCAGCAGGATCGCTGCCTGTCCGCGTCACCAGCGCCGGATCGACATGCAGCCACAGGGGCCGGATCGTGGCCGCGCCCTCGGAGCCGAAGGCGGCGTTGTCGGCGTCGGAAAACCCGGTGCGGGCCTTGAAGCCGGGGTGATAGGGGTGCCCTTCGATCAGCGCGGCCTCCAGCGCCAGATCGGTCAGGCGCAGGCGGTTCGCCGCGACCGGACCTGCCGCGCGCAGGAACCGCGCGCTGCGCCGCATGGCGCGCAGCAGGGTCTGCGGGTCATGGCCCGCCGCCGCCAGCCCCCGGCCAAGCGCGCCGATGGTGACCGGGCGGCCCTGATCGTCGCAGGGATTACCAAGCAGTCGGACGCGACCGCTGGCCTGCAGGCGGTGGGGCGCGCGGATCGCCAGCCCGCCGATGATCCAGCCGCCCCGGACGGGGTGCAGGATGCCCTCGAAGGCCAGCGCCTCGATCGTCTGGCGCAGGGCGCGGGTTTCGGGGCGGCTCTCAGGCGACATGGCGCAGGGCCTTGTGGGCGATGAGGGCTGGCAGGGGATTGGGCACGCGGATCATCGGCGCGCGTTCGTCGGGCATCAGCAGTTCATCGACGCCGCCCAGCTGTGTCAGCAGGTTGCCCTTGGCGGGCAGATGCGGCTGCGACAGCCAGCGCCCGGCCAAAGCACCCCCATGCCCCGGCAGCCGCGACAGGCCCGCCAGATGCACGGCCAGCGCGCGCAAAGCCCGATCCTCGGGCCACAGCCCGTCCAGCGCCATGCGGTGAATGACGCCGAAGACCTGATTGACGATCAGGCTGTAGGCCAGCGCATCCTCGGCATCGGCACGGGGATAGACCAGTTGGGGAATGGCGCGCAGGGCGTCGTCGGCCCTGTCATCGGCGACATAAAAGCCCTGATTGTCGCGGATGTCGCAGCGGCTTGGCAGGCCAAGGGTCAGGTCCAGCAGGGCGTTCTGCTGATGCGCCTCGACCGCGATGCCGGTCGCATCGTAGAGGCGCAGCAGCGGCGCCACCGCGCAATCCAGATAGGCGTCGAACCATGCGGCGGGATCATGCCCCGCCATCACCTGCGCCAGCAGCGAGCTGCGGCCCGGCAGCGGTTCCGCCACAAGACCCGCGACCTGCAGCACCCGGCCCCCCCGTGCGCCGCGATATGGGTTCTGGCGCAGGATCACCTCCAACCCCGATTCGGGGCGGTCGGGCAGGGCCAGCGTCATCCAATGCGGATCGCCGATCAGCCGCAGCGGCCCGAACCGTCCCGCCAGCCCTTGTGTGCGTGCCGACATGGCAGCCCCCGCCAGCAATTCGTGCCGCTTGTTCACCCGCTGCGAATTGGTGATCGTGACCGGCAGCGAGGCCTTGATCTGCCACGGGCTGTCGCCCCGCCACAGCGTGCGCACGGATGAGGTCGCCCACCAACCCGGGCCGACCGGACCCAGATCGCGGATCGCGCCCCGGTCCAGCAATTCGGCGATCTGCGGATCGCGCCGCGCCCGGTCCCAGGTCAGCGGATGGGCGGGCAGCAGCGCCCGGCCCGGTCCGGGGTCGATATCCATCCCCGGCAGGGCGCGCGCCAGATCCGGCGCAGTCGCCTGCAGCATCTGCAGCGGCACCGACAGCGCGTGAAGGCGCAGCGCGCCACGCCAGTCGGGGGTCATCGCCCGTTCCTCGGGCAGGGTCATGCCGGACAGGGTCTTGGGGCAGGGATGCATCCAATGGCCAAAGATCACCGCCTGTTCGGCGGTCAGGAAATCGTCGGAGGGCTGGCGTTCGGCCTGACGCGCGGCGACCAGCGTGGCGATCCGGGCGCGGCTGGCGCGGGTCTTGCGGGCCAGCGCCTTGCCTTGGGCGCCATGATCGCGCCCCAGCTGCCGCAAGATCATCTCCAGCGCCTCCGCCGCGCTGATCGCGCGGCTGCCCGGAGGGCCGTTCCATGTCAGCGCCCCAAGCGGCGGCAGGCCCGAGGCCATCGCCATGGCCACATCGATGCGGATGGCGCCGCCTTCGACCAGCAGATGGTCCAGCCGGGCGCCCAGTTCCCGCTGCTGACAGATCAGCAGGGCGCGCAGGCTGGCCAGCGCGGCCACGGCATCGGGATCGGTTTCTGCAGCGGGGTCGGGCCTTGGGGACGGGGTCGGGCAGGGGGGGACGGACAGGGTCATCAACGCCTCGGGTCGCGGCCCGACAGGGGCCGATGTGAGCAAGAGGCTGGCAGATGCTGGCTAAACGGGCATATGATTCTTTATCAAAAGAGTCAACTTAGAGCACGTGGTAAATGGAAAACCATGCGGAAAGCCGCTGACGATCATCGTCATCGTTTCGCAAGTCTTTGACATGGGGGGATTAGGTGCAGGATTCTGTTGCCAGGCTCCTGCGGGCCCCGCCTTACGCTGCTAGGCGCAAGGGCTTAGGTTTCGATCTCTCGAACTGCTTACGCAGCCAGAGCGATCGGAGCACGGTTGTCGTTGGCAACTGTACAATTTGCACCGATATCGGTAGTAGCTCACCGAGACAAAGCATAACCCCTTTAGACGTTCGTCGATCCTGTTTCGACCCCATTGTCCCCCAACGAGGGTGATCTGGTGGAGTCGCCGGGTACCGCCCCCGGGTCCGATCCGCTTATTACGAGCGCGTTTATGTCCATAGTCCGGATTGCTCCGGACCCCTTAGATATAGGCCATCGCGACCGCCGCCGCAAGATGGGGTGGCAGCCCGATCACGGGACCGACAGCGCGCGGAACCACCGGCGCGGCTGCCGGGTTTGGACCCCAGATCAAGACCAAGCCAGATCAAGACCAAGCCAGATCAAGACCAAGAAGGAGAAACCGATGTTCCTGCGCAGCCTGACTGCCGCCGCCCTGATCGTGACCCCCGCCGCCGTGATGGCGCAGGACGCGATGCGCGGTGCACCCCCCGCCGATGCGATGCCCCTGTCCGAGATCGTCGCCGGGATCGAGACCGATCTGGCCGCCGAACTGGGCTATATCGAGGACGTGCAATGGGATGATGACGGCTATTACGAGGTCGAATACCGCACTCAGGATAACCGCGAGGTCGAGATGCGCGTCGATCCGGTCACCGGCGACACCATCGCCCGCTGATCCGCGATCACCGGATGTCGAATATCAAAC
The DNA here is from genome assembly GCF_004335005.1 of Paracoccus nototheniae. Classification (GTDB taxonomy): domain Bacteria; phylum Pseudomonadota; class Alphaproteobacteria; order Rhodobacterales; family Rhodobacteraceae; genus Paracoccus; species Paracoccus nototheniae. The sequence continues at coordinate 14,097 of NZ_RQRT01000036.1, forward strand.
GGGCGGCGCAAAAAGCGCCGCCCGTTCTGCATGGGAAAGGGGGCATCGCCAACCCCTTCGCATTATGGCATCGCCCGGCGGGCGATCAGGTTTCGTCGGCGATCTGACGACGGGCCTCGGTCGTCAGGGCGGCCATCTGGGCGCGGATCGTCGCGGCATCGGCATGGCCCACCAGATCGGCCTCGACCTTGCGGAACACGTCTTCCTCGCCCGGTTCGTCGAAATCGGCGCTGACGACCGACATGGCATAGCTGCGCGCCTCGTCGCCGGTCTTGCCCAGCAGGTCTGCGGCCCATTCGCCCAGCAGGCGGTTGCGCCGTGCCTCGGCCTTGAAGCGCAGGTCGGCATCATGGGCGAATTTGCTTTCGAAGGCGCGTTCGCGGTCGTTGAAGGTGGACATGGATCACTCCTGACTGTCTTGTGTCCCTGATATGCCCATCGGGGCCTCTCGTCGCAAGCCTCGTATTGCCCCCGGGTGGCATTCTGCGCTAAGCGGCATCTTCAGGGATACGCGAAAGGACGGTGGGGCCATGGCACCGCGGCGCAAGAAGGTTTACGAAGGCAAGGCAAAGATCCTGTACGAAGGGACCGAGCCGGGCACGCTGATCCAGTATTTCAAGGATGATGCCACCGCCTTCAACGCGCAGAAACGCGCCACGATCGAAGGCAAGGGCGTGCTGAACAATCGTCTGTCCGAGTTCTTCATGAACGGGCTGACGAATATCGGCGTGCCGAACCACTTCATCCGCCGCATCAACATGCGCGAGCAGCTGATCCGTCAGGTCGAGATCATCCCGCTGGAAGTGATCGTGCGCAATTTTGCCGCAGGCTCTCTGTCCAAGCGGCTGGGTCTGGAAGAAGGCACGCTGCTGCCCCGTCCGATCGTCGAATACAGCTATAAGAACGACGAGCTGGGCGATCCGATGGTCTCCGAGGAATATGTGATCGCCTTTGGTTGGGCGACGCAGCAGGATCTGGATGACATCATCAGTCTGGCGCTGCGTGTGAACGATTTCCTGTCGGGGGTCTTTTATGGCGCGGGAATCAAGCTGATCGATTTCAAGATCGAGATCGGCCGGGTCTGGGACAATGATTTCATGCGCCTGATCGTGGCCGATGAGATCAGCCCGGACAGCTGCCGGTTGTGGGACGTCAAGACCGGCCAAAAGCTGGACAAGGACGTCTTCCGCCGCGACCTGGGCAATCTGACCGATGCCTATACCGAGGTCGCCCGCCGTCTTGGCCTGATGCCCGCCAATACGACCAGCCTGAAACCGACCGCGATCAACTGAAAGGACGCCTCATCATGAAAGCACGTGTCACCATCATGCTGAAGGACGGCGTTCTGGACCCGCAGGGCGAGGCGATCCGCCACGCCTTGGGCGGTCTGGGCCACAAGGACGTGTCGGGCGTGCGTCAGGGCAAGCTGATCGAACTGGACCTGACCGCCACCGACCCTGACACGGCCCGCGCCGAGGTCGAGGCGATGTGCAAGGGCCTGCTGGCCAACACCGTGATCGAGAAATATTCGATCGAGATTGCGTAAGCTTTCACCTGACGTTGCGGCAACCTGCGCTTATCGGCAGGTTGCCTGCTGCACCCCGTTGCAAAACGGGACGGTTTCACGCCCAATATGCGGATGACGAACGTGACCTCATCCCCTGCCGATCCCGCCGCCCCGGTCATCCAGATCACCGGGTTGCACAAGGCCTATGGCCAGCTCGAGGTGCTGAAGGGCGTCTCGATGACCGCGCCGCGCGGGCATGTGATCAGCCTGATCGGTTCGTCCGGGTCCGGCAAATCCACCCTTCTGCGCTGCTGCAACCTGCTGGAAAACAGCCAGGCGGGCGATATCCTGTTCGAGAACGAGGCCGTGCGCTGGAAGGGGCAGGGCCAGAACCGCGCGCCTGCCGACCGCGCGCAGGTCACCCGGTTCCGCACCAACCTGTCGATGGTCTTTCAGCAGTTCAACCTGTGGGCGCACATGACCATCCTGCAGAACGTGATGGAGGCCCCCGTGACCGTGTTGGGCGAGGATCGCGGACTGGTCGAGGCCCGGGCCCGCGATCTTCTGGCCAAGGTCGGCATCGGTGACAAGGCCGATGCCTGGCCTGCGCAGCTGTCGGGTGGCCAGCAACAGCGTGCGGCCATCGCCCGCGCGCTGTGCATGGAACCGAAAGCGCTGCTGTTTGACGAACCCACCAGCGCGCTGGACCCCGAATTGCAGCAAGAGGTCGTGCGCGTGATCAAGGATCTGGCGGGCGAACATCGCACGATGATCCTTGTGACCCATGACATGCGGCTGGCCGCCGATGTCAGCGATCATGTCGTGTTCCTGCATCAGGGCGTGATCTGCGAAGAAGGCCCGCCGTCGCAGCTGTTCGGGAACCCGCAGACCGACCGTCTGCGCGGATTTCTGTCCGCCTCGATGGCCCAATAAAAAACCCAACAGGAGAAGATATCCATGAAATCCCTGACCATTGCCGCCGCCGCGCTGGCGCTGACCGCAGGACTGGCGCCGCTGGCGTCGCTGGCCCAGACCACCGTGCGGATGGGCACCGAGGGTGCCTATGCCCCCTATAATTTCATCGACGACGCCACCGGCGAGGTCACCGGCTTCGAGATCGAGCTGGGCAACGCGCTGTGCGAACGCGCCGGTCTGGAATGCACCTGGGTCCGCAATGACTGGGATTCGATCATCCCCAATCTGGTCTCGTCGAACTATGACACGATCATGGCGGGCATGAACATCAACGCCGAACGGCAGGCGGTCATCGCCTTCACCCAGCCTTACACGCCTGCGACGCCCTCGGCCTATGCCGCCCTGTCGGCGGATGTGGATGTCGAAAGCGCCATCGTCGCGGCACAGACCTCGACCATCCAGTCGGGCCATGTGGCCGAAACCGGCGCGACGCTGCTGGAATTCCCCAATCCCGACCAGACCATCGCCGCCGTCCGCAATGGCGAGGCCGATGCCGTGCTGGCCGACCGCGACTTCCTGGCCCCCATCGTCGAGGAATCCGGCGGAGAGCTGGTCTGGGTCGAGGGCATGGATCAGGTCGTTCTGGGCGAGGGCATCGGCATGGGCCTGCGCCAGTCCGACACGGAATTGCTGGAAACCTTTGACGCGCAGATCACCGCGATGAAGGAAGACGGCAGCCTGAACGAGCTGATCGTCAAATGGTTCGGCGAGGATGCGCTGATCTTCGAATGATCTGACCTGCCGCTGCGGGTCTGTCCCGCGGCGGCCCTCGCGGGGCCTTCCATGTTTGCATATTGCACCGATCCATCCCTGCTCGAAGGGCTTGCCTGGCTGTCATGCTATCTGACGTCGGGGACGCATCTTCTGTTCTATGCCAGCTTCGGGACGGTGCTGATGCTGCTGGCGGTGACGGCGCCCATCGCCTTGCTGTTCGGATTCGGCGGCGCGATGGCGTCGCGGTCCCGGGTGGCGGCGCTGCGCTGGTTCGGGGGGCTTTACACCTCGATGGTGCGGGGCATTCCCGACATCATCTTTTTCCTGTTCGTGCCCATCGCGCTGGATCAGGCCTTCGAATGGCTGCGCCATCAGGTGCTGTGCCATACGGACGCGCCGGTCCGTCAGGGCAATGATTTCGTGGTCTGCGCGGCGGCCAAGCTGCCGCTGAACACCGCCGCGCCGTGGGTCCACGATGCCTATGGCCTGTTTCTGGCGGTCATCGCCTTTTCCGTGGTCTTTGGCGCCTTTGCCGCCAATGTTCTGTCGGGCGCCATGAATGCCGTGCCCCGCGCGCAGCTGGAAACGGCCGAGGCCTATGGCATGACCACAGCGCAGGTGAACCGGCGCGTGCTGATCCCGCAGATGTGGACCTATGCCCTGCCGGGGCTGTCGAACCTGTGGATGATCCTGATCAAGGCGACGCCGTTGCTGTTCCTGCTGGGGGTCGAGGATATCGTCTATTGGGCGCGCGAACTGGGTGGGTCCAAGACCAGCGCCTTTACCTATCCCCACCCCGACTGGCGGCTGTATTACTTTCTGGCGATCCTGGTCTTTTATCTGGGCATGACCTGGATCTCGGGCCGGGTGCTGGGCCGGGTGACGCAACGGCTGTCGCGGGGCCAGGCGACAATGGGCGGCGATGCGGCCCGCGCCGGGGTGACGGCATGAGCTGCGTCCAGACGATCATGGATTACGGCCTGCGGTCGCTTGGCATCGGCGAACGCCTGCTGCCGCGTGCCGATTACACCCTGTGCCAACAGGCGACGCTGATCGGCTCGGGGCTGATCTGGAACCTGTATTTCGCCTTTGTCGCTCTGTCCGTGGGCTTCGTGATCGCCACCGCGCTGGCCCTGGCCAAGACCAGCCCGAATGCGTGGCTGCGCAAGCCCGCAGATGCGTTCATCTTTGTCTTCCGGGGCAGCCCGTTGTTCATCCAGTTCTTCATCGCCTATGAATCGCTGGTGCTGCTGCCGCGCGCCGGGATCGATCTGTTCGGCCTGACCGTGCAGACCAGCTGGCTGACGCGGGCCTGGGCCGGGGCGCTGATCGTGCTGATCCTGAACACCGCCGCCTATAGCGCGCAGATCTTTCACGGCGCCCTGATGTCGGTGCCGCGTGGCGAGGTCGAGGCCGCCGATGCCTATGGCCTGACCGGCTGGAAGCGGTTTCGCCGGGTGATCTGGCCCACTATGCTGCGTCTGGCATGGCCCAGCTATACCAACGAGGCGATCTTTCTGTTCCACGCCACGACGCTGGTCTATTTCTCGGGCTTTCCGGCGTTCCAGCAAAAGGGCGACGCGCTGTATTACGCCAGTTATTTCGCCGACCGCACCTTCAACCCCTTCGTGGCCTATCCCATTGCGGCGGCTTATTTTGTCGCGGCGACCTTGGCTTTGATCTGGATATTCGGCAGGGTGAACCGGCGGCTGAACCGCCATCTTCCGGGCGCGGCCCGCCGCATCCGCTATCGCCCCTTATTGATGAGATAATCCATGGAATGGCTGCGCGAACATCCCGAGGTCAAGACGATCCGCATGGCGGCCGCCGACCTGAACGGCGTCGCGCGGGGCAAGCGGATGCCGGCGCGCTATGCCGGCAAGCTGCTGGAGGAAGGGACCAAGTTTCCCTATTCCGTCCTCAATCTGGACATCTGGGGCGAGGATGTCGAGGACAGCCCGCTGGTGTTTGAATCCGGCGACCCGGACGGATTGCTGCTGCCGACCGAGCGGGGCTTTCTGCCCATGCCCTGGCTGGATGCACCCACGGGCCTGCTGCCTTTGTGGATGTTTCACCCCGACGGCACCCCTTATGACGGCGATCCGCGTCAGGCGCTGGCGCGGGTGGCCGAACGCTATGTCGCTGCCGGGCTGACGCCTGTGGTCGCGACCGAGCTGGAATTTTTCCTGATCGACGACAGCGGCAAGACCCTGCGCGTGCCGCCCAGCCCCAAATCCGGCAAGCGCCGCACCGGGGGCGAGGTCTTGTCCCTGCGCGCGCTGGATGCGTTCGACCAGTTCTTTACCGCGCTCTATGACGCCTGCGAGACGATGGACATCCCCGCCGACACCGCCATCTCCGAGGCCGGGCCGGGCCAGTTCGAAATCAACCTGATGCATCAGGCCGATCCGCTGAAGGCCGCCGATGACACATGGCTGTTCAAGATGCTGGTCAAGGGCATCGCCCGGTCCTATGGCTTTGCTGCCAGCTTCATGGCCAAACCGTACGAGATGTTCGCGGGCAACGGAATGCACATGCATTTCTCGATCCTCGACCGCGACGGCGTGAACATCTTTGACAATGGCGGGGAAGAGGGGACGCAGGCCCTGCGCCATGCCGTGGCGGGCTGTCTGCGCGCCATGCCCGGATCGACGCTGCTGTTTGCCCCGCATGAGAACAGCTATGACCGGCTGGTCCCGAATGCCCATGCCCCCACAGGCATCGGTTGGGCCTATGAGAACCGGACGGCGGCGATCCGCATCCCGTCGTCGAACCCCAAGGCGCGGCGGATCGAACATCGCGTGGCGGGGGGCGACGTGAACCCCTATCTGACCATCGCCGCCATTCTGGGCGCCGCCCTGATCGGCATCGAGGAGGGGCTGGAGGCGCCCTCCCCCTTCAAGGGCAATGCCTATGACAAACAGCTGGCACAGCTGCCCGGCGATTGGGGCGCGGCGATCGAGGCGTTCGATCAATGCCCCGACATCCGCCGCATCCTGCCCGCCCATCTGGTCGACAACTATCTGATGACCAAGCGGCAGGAGCTGCATTACATGGCCGAACTGTCGGACGAGGAAACGGTCGAGCTGTATCTGGACACGGTCTGAGGCACTTGCGGTCAAAGCGGGGCTGACTGGCTGAGCGAAGAGGTCTGGCGCGGCCCTAGGGGGCGGCGTCGCGGGCGATGTGGTCGCGGGCGACCGACATGGATTTCAGGATCGCATGGGCCTGATCGCCGGGTTGCAATTGCAGCTGATCGGCGGCGCGCCGCGTGATGCGGGCCAGCAGCGTGTCGGACCCCACAGCCAGCCGGACCATCACCGCCGGGCCTTCGCCCGGGCGCTGGTCGATCACCTGCACGGGCAGGATGTTCTGCGCCGACAACCCCTCGGGCCGGGCGCGCGACAGGATCACGTCATGCGCCATGATCCGCACCCGCAACCCCGTGCCCGGTGCCGCATCGACAAAGGGCAGCCACAGCGTGCCGGTGGCGGTGGTCAGTTCCGTCATCCCGTCATCGTGGTGGCGCCGCACGGTGGCGTGCAGCATCGCCGCCGCCTCGCGCAGGCCGACCGCGCGCAGGGCCGCCGGGTCGGACAGCACGGCGGCGGTGGGCCCTTGGGCGACCATCCGGCCCTTGTCGATCACCACCATCCGGTCGGCCAGCGCCTGCGCCTCGGTCATGTCATGGGTGACCAGCACGACCGGCATGGCCAGATGGGCGCGCAGCGACAGGATCTGCGCGTGCAGCCCCGCGCGCGTGGCGCGGTCCACGGCCGAGAACGGCTCGTCCAGCAACAGCGCCTGCGGGCGCCGGGCCAGCGCCCGGGCGATCGCCACGCGCTGTTGCTGGCCGCCCGACAGTTGCGCGGGGCGGCGGTCGGCCAGACCGCCCAGTTCCACCAGATTCAGCAGCCGCAGCGCCTCGGGCCGCCTTTGGGCGCGGGGCAGATCGCCCATGGCGCAGGCGACGTTCTGCGCCGCCGTCAGATGCGGGAAGAGGGCATAGGATTGAAACACCACGCCCACCCGCCGAAGGTCGGGCGACAAGGCCACCCCGGTCTGCGTGTCCAGCCAGACCGCACCGCCCGCCACCACCCGCGCGTTTGCCGGGCGCCACAGCCCGGCGATGGTGCGCAGAAGGGTCGTCTTGCCCGACCCGGACGGCCCGACCAGCGCCATGAGCTGCCCCGGCTCGACCCGGAAGGCCAGATCCAGCGGAATCGCACCCTTGTCGCGGGCCATCACCTGCAGCGCCATCAGCCCAGCCTCCGCCCGATGCGGGCAGACAGCAGAGTCGTCGCCATGATCGCCGCCAGCGAGACGCCCACCAGCGTCGCCGACATGATCGCCGCCCCCCGGTCGTCAAAGCCCTGGACGCGGTCATAGATGGCGATGGCAATGGTCTTGGTCTCTCCGGGGATGGACCCGCCGACCATCAGCACGATGCCGAATTCGCCAAGCGTATGGGCAAAGGTCAGGACCAGCGCGGTCAGCACGCCGGGCCATGCCAGCGGCAGCTCGATCCGCCACAACCGGCGCAGGGGCGACATGCCGCAGCAGGCGGCGGCCTCTCGCAGATCGGGGGCCACGGCCTCGAACCCGCGTTGCGCGGGCTGGATGGCAAAGGGCAGATTGAAGATGACCGAGGCCAGAACCAGCCCCGGAAAGCTGAAGACCAGCTGCCCGCCAAAGACCTGGCCCCATGCCTGCCCAAGCGGAGAGCCGCCGCCAAAGGCCGTCAGCAGGTAAAAGCCAAAGACCGTGGGCGGCAGGACAAGGGGCAGCATGATCAGCGCCTCGACCAGCCTTTTGCCGGGAAAGCGGTGATAGGCCAGCGCCCGCCCGGCCAGAATGGACACCGGCAGCAGGATCGCCACGGTCCATCCGGCAAGGCGCAGCGACAGGGCAAGGGCGGTCCAGTCCATCCCCTAATCCTGCGGCAGATCAAAGCCGTAACGCTGCATGACCGCGCGCGCCTCGGGGCCCTGCAGATAGGCATAGAAGGCCTGCGCGACCGGGCCTGCACCCTGCAGCAGCACCATCCGCTGGCGCAGCGGCTGGTGCATGTCCTGGGGGATCAGCGCGACATCGCCCCGCCCGGCCAGTTCGGGGGCCAAGGCCAGCGACAGGGCGATGATCCCGCCCGAGGCCTCGCCCGACAAGGCGAATTGCGCCGCCTGACTGACATTTTCGCCAAGGACCAGCGTGGGGGAAATCGCATCCCACAAGCCGCGCGCCATCAGCGCCTCGCGGGCGCGCAGACCATAGGGGGCGTGGTCGGGATTGGCGATGGCAAAGCGGGTGATCCCGCCCGCCCGCAGCATCGCCGCCAAATGGTCCATCTGCGGATCCGGCGTCAGATCCCCGCCCTTGGGGGCGATCAGGACGATGCGGCCAAGCGCGTAAAGATCGCCCGCGTCTTGGGTCAAGCCATCCGCATGCAGATCGGCCACAAAGGATTCGTCGGCGGCCAGAAAGATCTGGAAGGGCGCCCCCGCCCGGATCTGGCGCGCGAAATTTCCGGTCGAGCCAAAGGTCAGCCGCACGCGCATCCCGGTCTGATCGGTGAAATCCCCGGCGATCCGGGTCAGCGCGAATTGCAGATCCGAGGCCGCAGCGACCACCGGGGCATCCTGCTGCGCCTGTGCCAGATGCGGCAACAGCAGACCGGCCAGCGATGTGGCCAGCATCAGGCGGCGGGACAGGGCGGGCATGGCAGGCTCCGGGTTGCACGGTCCGGGCTATATCAGGCCAGCGGGGCAGAGGTTTCAAGCGTTATTTCCGCCGGGAAATAACGCCCGGCAGGGCGGCCTTTGGACCCGTCCGCGATGATAGGAATGCCACAGGCGTCAGCTTGTCGGTGTAAATTCACCCTGCGCTCTTCCGATAGTTGAGGGAACTGATCTAGACTGTTCACTTAACAACCTGCAGGAGTGGGTGAATGCGTTGGTACCGTCGCAGCTGTGACACCGTCCGCAAGGCTGTCGTCACCGTGGGACTGATCGGGGCCGCGGTCACGCTGCAGGCTTGCGCCATCGATCCGCAAAGCCTGCTGACCACGCCCGCGCAGTTGCAGCAGCGCACCCCCTTTACCGCCGTCGCGCCCCAGCAGGCGTGGATCAACGCGCCGGGCGTGGTGATGGTGATGCAGCGCGGGTTGCGGGGCGAATCCGAACAGCGCGTGGCCTTGGACAACCGGACCACGGTGCCGGGGGAAAACCTGCTGATCCTGCGCGCGCAGGATTTGGGCGGCCGGGCTGCGCGCCTGAACTTCGAGGCGCTTCTGCGCCGGATCGGCGGGGCGCCCGCGCCCTTTGCCACGGTCAGAGCCGGCGATCTGACCGCCGACGAGGACGAGATCGGCCCCTATTTCTGGACCGAGCAGCGGTTCGGCGACGATGTCGTCTGCGTGCTGGGCCTGCGCCGGGTCACCTCGTCGCAGCGTCTGCTGCCGGGCAATGCGACGGTGATGGACATCGTGCTGCGCAACTGCGTGCAGGGCAGTGCCCAAGATGCCCTTGCGCCGCTGTTCAGCGGCAGCATCACCGCGCCGCCCGTCACCGGTGCGGTGCTGGGTGAAACCCGCGTGCTGTCGCCCCTTGCCGCCCCCATGGTCCGCTAAAGGCCGCCCCCTTGCACAAGGCCCTCTTCCCATGACCCAAGGCCGATCGCTGTCCCGCTGGTTCCTGCCCTTGTGGCTGGTGGCGCTTGTGCCGGTGATGATTCTGGCCTCGGTGCCGACCTCGAACGCGGCGCAGGCGATGCTGGGCGTGGCCTCGGTGGTGATCGTGACGGTGCTCAAGCCCTTTGCCGCCCATATCGTGGCGCGCATCGCGCTGATGAGCATCGCCAGCGTCACGGTCATCCGCTATATCGTCTGGCGCATGACCTCGACCCTGCCGGATGTCGAGTTCGGCGTGTCCTTCATCCTTGCGGTTCTGCTGCTGCTGACCGAGATCTATTCGATCTTCGTCTTTTTCCTCAACGCCTTCATCACCGCCGATCCGGTCGTGCGCGATCTGCCGCCGCAGGTCCGGGCCGAGGATCTGCCGACCGTCGACATCCTTGTGCCGTCCTATAACGAGCCGATCGAGATGCTGTCGATCACCCTGTCGGCGGCCAAGAACATGATCTATCCCGCCCGCCTGCGCCGGGTCGTGCTGTGCGATGACGGGGGCACGGATCAGCGCTGCGAATCCCCCGATCCCGACCTGTCCAAGGCCGCGCGCCTGCGCCGGTCGCAGCTGCAGCAGCTGTGTCAGGATCTGGGCGTGATCTATTCGACCCGGGCGCGCAACGAACATGCCAAGGCCGGAAACATGAGCGCGGCTTTGGCCCGGCTGGATGGCGAGCTGGTCGTGGTCTTTGACGCCGATCACGTCCCCTCGCGCGATTTTTTGGCCCGGACGGTGGGGTATTTCACCCAGGATCCGCGCCTGTTTCTGGTTCAGACGCCGCATTTCTTCATCAACAAGGATCCCATCGAGCGCAATCTGGGCCTGAAATGCCCGCCCGAGAACGAGATGTTCTATGGCAAGATCCATCCCGGTCTGGACCGGTGGGGGGGCGCGTTCTTTTGCGGATCGGCGGCTGTCCTGCGCCGGAAGGCACTGGACAGCGTCGGCGGTTTCGCGGGCGAGACGATCACCGAAGATGCCGAGACGGCTTTGGAAATTCATTCCAAGGGCTGGCGCAGCATGTATCTGGACCGCGCCATGATCGCGGGCCTGCAGCCCGAGACCTTCGCATCCTTCATCCAGCAGCGCGGACGGTGGGCGGCGGGGATGATGCAGATGCTGATCCTCAAGAACCCGCTGCTGCGCAAGGGCCTGAACCCGTTGCAGCGGCTGTGCTATATCAACTCGATGTCGTTCTGGCTGTTTCCGCTGATCCGGCTGGCCTATCTGGTCGCGCCGCTGACCTATCTGTTCTTCGGGGTCGAGATCTTTGTCACCACCCTGCGAGAGGCTGCGGCCTATGTGCTCAGCTATATGGCGGTGGTGCTGCTGGTCCAGAACGCGGTCTTTGCGCGGCAACGCTGGCCGCTGATTTCCGAGATCTACGAGATCGCGCAGGCGCCTTATCTGGCCGGGGCGATCCTGCGCACCGTGCTGCGCCCGCGCGCCGCCAAGTTCAACGTGACCGCCAAGGACGAGACGCTGGCCGAGGATTACATCTCGCCCATCTATCGCCCGCTGCTGATCCTGTTCGGCCTGACGCTGGCCGGGGTGGCGGCGCTGGTCGCGCGCTGGATCGCCTTTCCGGGCGACCGCAGCGTGCTGACCGTGGTGGGCATCTGGGCGATCATCAACATGCTGCTGGTCAGCATCTCGTTGCGCGCGGTGTCGGAAAAACAGCAGCGCCGGGCGTCGCCGCGTGTGGCGATGCAGGAAAAGGGCAGCCTGCGATGGGACAGCGGCCCGGCGATGCCGGTCACCGTCTTTGACGCCTCGACCAGCGGTGTGGGGTTGGAGATGCGCGAAAGCGCCGCCGCAGGCCGCCCCCGGCTGCCCGCGATCCGGGGCGAGGTCGTCTTTCGTCCATCCTTTCCCCATGCCCCGCATCTGGAACGCGACGTGCGGGCGGTTCTGCTGAAAACCTCGACCGCCGCCAGCGGGGCGACGGTCCTGAACCTGCAATTCGTGTCCGAACAGGATATCGACGTGCGCGAGGCGGTGGCGCATCTGATCTTTGGATCGTCCGAACATTGGCTGGAACAGCGCCGTCAGACCCAGCAGGGCAAGGGGCTGATCGCCGGGCTGTGGTATGTGCTGTGGCTGACGCTGACCTCTCTGCCCAAGACGGTGCGCGATTTCGCGAAAGAGCCGGCGCGCAGGCGCCGGGTCGCCCTGACGGCGGGGCAAGGGGCCATTCCTGCGCATCTGGTGGCCTTTGGCGCCGATTTCGACACGCCCGAACATCGCGAGGAACGCGTCATGACGCCCGAAGAGATGATCGGGGGGGTGCGGCCATGATCCGGCATCCGCGTCGTTTCGGTCTGTGGCTGCTGGCGGGCTGCGCCGTGCTGGCCGTGGCGCCCGCCCCGCTTGTGCGGGCGCAGGATGCCGCCCCGCCGACCATCAGCCTGCCGGGCGCCGCTGGCAATCCGGCGCCGCAAGATGCGCCCGACCAGACCGCGCCCGACCAGACCGCGCCCGTTCAGGCCGCGCCCGGGCAGCCCCCGGCAGCTCAGGTCTCGCCCGGCCAACCGGCCCCTGCCGCGCCCGGCCCGGCGGACAGTCCGATGATCCAGCTGCAGCCCCGCGCCACCGAGGCGCCGGTGGGCGATGCCCCCGTGCCGGTGCCCGTCGAACGCGACCGCGCGCTGCAGGCGCTACCCACCGGTGACGACTGGCTGCTGCCCCTGATCGCGCCGACCGCCAGCCTGCCCAAAGAGGTGCGCATCGGTCAAAGCCTGCCCGCCCCCGGCATCCTGCGCCTGACCGGAGAGACGGCCTCGACCCAGCTGATGCTGGATTTGCCCGCCAGCATCATCACCCCCACCGAATTGCGGCTGGCGCTGCGGTCGGGCGTCGATGTGCTGACCGAGACGGCGGTGCTTGACGCGTCGATCAACGGGGCAGCTCCGGTGCAGATCCCGCTGCGCAATATCGGCGGGTTCCAGACGGTGACCCTGCCCGCCGCCGGGCTGACCGCTGGCCCCAACACCATCGCGCTGTCCGTCACCCAGCCCCACCGCATCTTTTGCGGCCCCGAGGCCAGCTTCGACGTCTGGACCGAGATCGACCTGTCGAACAGCGGCGCCGCCTTGCCCGCCGATGCCCTGCGCCCGGATGCCGAAGGTTTCAGCCACGCCCTGCGCGCGCAGCTGGCGCGCAGCGGATCGCTGGACCTGCTGGTTCAGGACGGGATCGATCCCGCCATCCTGCGGCAGGCATCGGACGCGGTGATGGGCGCGCTGTCGGGCGAGGGGCGGCTGGCCGTCACCTCGTTCTATGGGATCGATGCGCCGCGCTTTGCCGCGGTGGCGCTGATCGCGTCGGATCGCAGCGGGGTCAGCTATCGCAAGGGGGCGACCGGGGCGATCGTGCTGCAGGTCGAATATCAGGGCGATGTGCTGCCCGACCTGACCGACGCGCTGCCCGCGCTGGACCCGACGCGCCAGGCGGCGGGCAAGATCCTGCCCGGCCAGCCCACGCCCCTGTCGGGGCTGGGGACGGGCGACATTCTGGGCAACACCCATTATTTCCGCAGCGATATCCCCTTTACGCTGCCCGACACATGGCTGCTGCTGGCCAATCAGAAAGCGCGGCTGACGCTGCGCTATGGGTTTTCGCGCTCGTTGGCCGAGGGCGCGATCCTGCTGGTCAAGGTCAACGACCAGACCGTGCGCCTGCTGCCGCTGGACCGCGACGGCGGGCAGATCCTGCCGCCGCTGCCGGTCAGCTTCAATGCGAACCTGCTCAATCCCGGACGCAATATCCTCAGCTTCGAGATGATGGTTCCCGGCGCCCCCGCGACCGAGGCCTGCCCGATCCGCAGCACCGACATGCTGGTCGTGCTGGGCGACAGCACGCTGGACATCCCGGCCTCGCCCGCGATGGTGCTGCCGGGACTGGCGGCGCCGTTTTCGGGGCTGATGCCCGACCGGGTCGGCGTGCCCGAAGCCGTGGCCGCCGATCCCGGCCTGCAGGCGCAGGCGATCCGGCTGGCCTCGGGCCTGTCGCAGCCGCCGGTGCCCGATCCCGCCGTGTCGCTGACCGTCGCCCGGCTGAGCGAGCTGAACCTTGTGCCGCTGGACGATGCCGGGGTGACGCAGGGCCAGGTCCAGCAATTGCTGTTCCCGCTGCAACAGCCCGCCGCCACCGATCCGGTGACCGAGGCCGCCGCGCCCGCCGCCGCCCCGACCTTCCGGCTGGAGATGCCCGAGGATCAGGCCGATGCGGCCCCGGTCGGGGTCCGGGGGCGGATCAGCGGATGGTTCGGCGGCGCCTTCACCTCGCAGGGGCGGCTGTGGCGCGATGCCAATGATTTCCGCCAGACCGCCTTTCTGGGATCGCAACAGACGTTGCAGGACTGGATGGGCGGACGCACCGGCACCGCGCTGTTGTGGCGCCCCGATCCGGCCCAGCCCGGCGCGCTGTGGCTGGTCCTGTCGCCCCGCGTGCAGATCGACGATGTGGCCGACCATCTGGACCGGCTGATCGCCAACCGCACCGCCATCGGCGAGGCGGCAGTCCTGCGCCCCGACGGGGTCTGGGACATCTGGACCCCGATCCGCCCGCCGGTGCTGCAAGGCAGCCTGTGGAGCGGCGATCTGCGCACGATCCTTGGAAATTATGCTTCCTGGTCGCCGTTTCTGTTTACGCTGGCACTGCTGGGTCTGGCGCTGATCTCGGCGTTGCCGGCGCTGTTTTACGTCCTCGCCACGCGCGAGCGGAGGGATCGCAGATGAACCGACGTGCCTGCCTGAGCATGATCGCCGCCGCATCGGCCCTGTGGGCCACGCGCGGGGCCGCCCAGACCGGTGATGCGGTGCGCACGCTGGCGCATCGCGATCACCCGTTGCAGCAGGCATGGGCGGCGTGGAAGGCGCTGTGCCTGACGCCCGACGGACGCATCGTCGACGGCTTTCAAAGCGGCGCCAGCCATTCCGAGGGGCAGGGTTATGGGCTGGTTCTGGCGGCGCTGTTCGGCGATCTGGCCAGTTGCCAGTCCATCGTGACATGGACCGAACGGCATCTGGCGATCCGCGACGATGCGCTGCTGGCATGGCGCTGGCGGCAAGAGACCTCGCCTCAGGTTCCCGACCGCAACAATGCCAGCGACGGCGATCTGTTCTATGCCTGGGGGCTGATGCTGGCCGCCGATCAGGGCGCCGATGCCGGTTTGCGGACCCGCGCGATGGCGATCACGCAGGATCTGGACCGGCTGTGTCTGGCCGATCACCCGGACGGGGGCGGCGGGGTGATCTTTCTGCCCGCCGCGACTGGCTTTGTGCGCGATGCGGGCGTGGTGGTGAACCCGTCCTATTACATGCCGCTGGCCATGTCGCGGCTGGCCGAGGCGGCGGGAACCCCGCGTCTGGCGCAGGCTGCGCGCGACGGGATCGCCCTGATCGACAGGCTTGGCGCCGCCGGGCCGGTGCCCGATTGGGTGCTGATCGATGCGGCAGGCGTGCAACCCGCGCCGCCCGAGTTTTCGCCGTTGTCGGGATACGAGGCGGTGCGCGTGCCCCTGTTCGCGCTGTGGTCGGGCCAGGCGCAAAGCCCCGCCGTGCGCGCCTATATTCAGACCACCTCGGGCGGTGACGGGCAGGGCACGCCCACCCGGATCGACCCCCGGACGGGCGAGGTCAGCGAACGCAGCGCGCATCCGGGCTATCGTGCGGTGGCGCGTCTGGCCGATTGCGCGGCGGGGGGCGGGGTCGGTTCGCTGATGCCGCGTTTCGACGCCAACCAGCCCTATTATCCCGCATCGCTGCATCTGATGTCGCTTGTCGTGCAGGTCACGACCTATCCAAGGTGTGTTCCCCTATGACCCGATCCGCAGCCTTAGCCCTTGCCGCCCTGATCGCCCTTGCCGGGGGCATGGCGCAGGCCCAGACCGCTCCCGACCCCGAGGAATTGCTGGCCCTGACCTTTTATTACCAGCAGCAGGATCAGGCCTCGATCCGGTCCGAGCTGCAGCGGTTGCAGGTCCGCTATCCCGGCTGGCAACCGCCCGAGGATCTGGCCCGTCTGACGCAGGATGGCCCGGGCCCCGAGATCGACACCATCTTTCGCCAGATCGGTGCCGGGCAGTTCGATCAGGCCCGTGCCACCATCGACGCCACGCGCACCGCCTTTCCCGACTGGACCCCCCCGGACGAGATGATGGCCCTGCTGGACACGAACGAGGGGCAGGGCCTGCTGGACGCGGCCCTGAACGCCAATGATCTGGAGCGGGCGCTGGCGCTGGCCGGGGAACGGCCGGGTCTGTTGCGCTGCGACCGGGTCAACAACGCCTGGCGCATCGCCGAGGCGCAGCAGGCCGCCGGTCAGACCCCCGAGGCGCTTGGCACGTTCCGCGCCGTGCTGGGCGCCTGCGTGAACCCGCCCGACATCATCGCAACGCTGGAAAAGGCCAGCGCCATCGCCTCGGTCGAAGACATGCAGGTGATGTTCGCGCAGGCGATGGCGCGGTTTCCCGACATGGTCCAGACCCTGCAGCCGGTTCAGGCGCGGCTGACCGGCAGTGACGCGGCAGGGGCCGCCGAGGCTCCGGCCACGGCCACCGCCACTGCGGCCCCCGCGCCGTCCGCTGCAGCCACTGCGGCCCCAACACCGGCGCCTGCGCCAGCCGCGACGGCGACCCCGGCGCCAGTTCCGGCCCCCGCGCCGGCAGCGACCGCCGCGCCTGCGCCCGCCCCGCAAGCGGCACCGGCGCAACAAGCGGCCCCCGCGCCCTCGGGGGGCGGTGGGTCGGCCAATGCGATCTATCAGCAGGCATGGCAGACCTATAACCTCGACCGCCCGATGGAGGCCGTGGCCCAGTTCGACGCCGCCCTGCGCGGCAGGCTGGACCCGACGCAGCGGCGCGATGCGCAATATGGCATGGCACTGGCCTATCTGAAGATGGGGATGCCCGACAACGCCTCGCGCATTGCCGCAGCGACCGATCTGACCCGCACGCAGCGGGTGGATGTCGAACGCCAGATTCTGGATCAGCGTGGGGTGGCGGCCTATAACCGGCGCGATTACCGCCGCGCGATCGAATTCTTTGACGCGATCGAGGGGCTGACCGGCAGCCTGCGCCGCGATCTGGCGGTGCTGCGCGCCTATGCCTATCTTAACAGCAATCAGCGGGACCGGGCGCGGCGCGAATTCACCCGCCTGCACAACGAACTGGCCACGACCGAGACCCGGCGCGGGCTGGCGGCGCTGCAATAGCGTGCGGCCCCACGAACCGGCCCGCCGTCTCTGGCTTGCCCGCTATCGCAGCCCGTCCAGCCGCAGCTCCATCGTGATCTGGCGATAGTCGGCGATGCCTGCTGTCGAGTTGCTGTCGGTCACCCCCATGCGCAGCGATGCGCCGGGGCGCAGCTGGGCCGTCAGGGTCAGTCCGTTCACCCGGTCGCGGCGCGGCACGCCCAGAAAGGCGCCGCCCTGCAGGTCCTGCGTGAAGACATCGAGCCCCACCGGACGGCCCCGGATCAGCCAGCTGACCCCGCCCCCCATGCGGGTGCGCAGGGTGGTGGTGCCGTCGCGGGGCTGGCCCAAGGTCAGCTCGGCCCGGCTGGCCAGCAGGGGCCAGACCGAATCTGCGGACAGGGTCAGGCGGTTCTGATCCTGCCCCGCCCCCGACACGCGACTGATGCGGACCCCCAGCTGATGCGCGCTGGTCCCGGTCGCCACGATCCGCGACAGCTGGGCCGAGCGTTGATAGGCCGTCCCCCGGTCCAGTTCCCGCCAGTACCGCGCCGCCGTTGCGCAGAGGTCCAGAAAGGTCCAGCCGCTGAGGTGGTTTTGCGAACAGGCCGAGATCATCGCATCCGCCCGCCCGATCCGGTGTTCGGGCGACCAGCCCAGCTCGACCGCGCCCCGGACCTCAATCAGGCGACCGGTCTGCCAGGCGTGCCGCGAAATCCCGCCCGCCGACAGCCCCGCCACCAGCCCGGATTTCGCGGCCAGCCCCGGCGCGGCCTCGAATTGCAAGCCGTTGAAGACGAAACGGTCCTGAAGCAGGCCGCCATTGATATTGCCGTCCCATGCCAGCAATGGCGCGACCGAGACATCGCGCGCCACTGGCACCAACCCGCCGCCATCGGCGTAATAGCCCTGCCGCACCATATCACGCCGCATCCGGGCAAGGCCTGCGGGGGGCAGGGCGCCCGCCTCCAGCGCCTGCGCATGGACCCGCAGGCGCA
This sequence comes from Paracoccus nototheniae, assembly GCF_004335005.1. Lineage (GTDB taxonomy): Bacteria > Pseudomonadota > Alphaproteobacteria > Rhodobacterales > Rhodobacteraceae > Paracoccus > Paracoccus nototheniae. The sequence goes on from NZ_RQRT01000036.1 coordinate 32,165, forward strand.
GGCGTTCGGGGGCGGCGGTTTCGGCCAGACGCAGACGGTGGGTGATGTCGGCCAGTGCCGGGGCAGGCGATAGCAGGGCGGTGGCAAGGACCAGCCCGCGCAGCAGCCCGCCCCTGTGGCGCGTCGGCCCGATCACCCCGCGCGGCAGCTTACGGGGTGCCATTCGGGGCGGCGTCAGACCCGGCATTTGGATCGGCACCGACAAAGACCCCGTCCACCGTCACCCGATGCCCGCCGTCCCGCCCGGTCGCCGTATACAGCCCCGAGGTGGTCATCCCGTGCCGGTCGTCGCGATAGGTCGGGCTGCCGCCGACAGAGCCGCGCAGATAACCGGGGATGTCATAGGTTTCGGCCACGTCGGGATTGCGCACGCTGATCGTCGTGGCCCCGCCATAGGCGCCGGTCACCACGTTGAAGGGCAGACCCCGCGCCTGCAGTCCGATCTCGACATCCGAACGGGCGGAAACCTCGGTGCGGATGTCGATATCGGCGGTGCCGCGGTCGAAATCCAGCATCAGGTTTTCCAGCCCCTCGCTGTGGCGACCCGACAGCAGCGGGCCGTCATCGATGGTCACCCAGGCAAAGCTTTCGCCCTTGAAGAAATACTGCCCGCCGGCCGTCACCAGCTCGCCGTCGCGCAGGTTCTCGAAAGGCGCCTGATCGGCGGTCAGGCGCAGCAGGCGGGTGGCGCGGTTGCCATTGCGGGGATCGACCTCGGCGATCACCTCGATGGTCATCTGACCGGCATATTGCGCCTCGGTCAAAGCGATCAGGTCGCGATAGCCGGCGGGTCCGGCGGGGTTGCCATCCTCGAACGCCGCCAGCACGGCGGCATCGCCGGGCCGGGACCGGTCCATGCGGGTTCGGGAAAAGCCGTTATGTTGGGTCTGATAGGCCTCGAACGGGCCTGTGCCGACCGGCCGCCCCTCGGGCGGGGGGGGCGTCACCGGGGTTTCGGACCCGCCACCGCCGCCGCTTCCACCGCAGGCTGTCAGCAGGGCCAGCGCACTGGCGGCGAAAAGGCTGCGGGTTGTCATGAGGGCGTTCCGATACCGGTAAGGACAAACCAATCATATCCCGGAACCGCACACGCTCAAGTATACTAAACCGAATATCCCTCAACCGGGGCAATTCGGTCGCAGCCAAGCCGGGGACAGCCCCGCCCCCGGCGCCGTCAGGCGGCCTGCAGCAGGGGGGTGACGGTGGCGCGGTTGCGGCCATCGGCCTTGGATTGATACAGCGCCAGATCGGCCAGCCGATAGCCGTTGATATAGCTGAAGGGCTTGCCGTCAAAACAGAATCCGCCGACGCTGATGGTCGAGACGCGGCCTTCTGCGGGGTCGCCATAGGGCACCTGCACAGCCTGGCGGAACCGCTCTGCCACCTGATGGCCGGTGGAAAACCCCGAGGTGCGCACAATCACCGCAAATTCCTCGCCGCCGATCCGCGCGGCAAAATCGCCACCCCGGATCGTGCGGGTGATCGCCTGCGCGATGGTGTGCAGCACGCGGTCGCCTTCGTCATGGCCGTATTCGTCATTGATCTGCTTGAAATGATCGACATCCAGCAGCAGCAGCATGACGTCATCGGCGCCCGATTCTTCCAGCTCTCGGGTATAGGCATCCAGGGCGCGGCGATTGGGCAGGCCGGTCAGCGCATCGGTGGCGGCGGCCATGGCCAGTTCGCGTTCCCGACGGCCCCGGCGCTGTTCGGTTTCCAGCATCTTGCCAAAGACAAAGATCAGGATGGCGGTCAGCAGCGTGATGAAGATCATCTGCTGTTCATCCCAGATCCGGAACCGCACAAAGGCCAGAAACGTCGGCAAGGTCGAGGCGACGCTGAGCAGAACCCAGGCCCGGCGGCCGCGCGTGTGGGTCGTGTTGTAGGCCGCATACCAGATCCCGGCGAACAGCGCCGTCGTCACGATCAGCCCGCTGCCCCAGATCGCGCCCTCGCCGCCGATCAGCAGGCGGGCGACCACCGCCAGGCAGACCGCGACAAAGGCCGCCAGCGGCCCGCCAAAGGCCATGGCCATGCCGACAAAGGCGCCGCGGGCGTCGGTCTGGATGCCGGGCCCCAGTTCGACCGGCTGCAGCATCACGATGATGGCGGCGGCCCCGAAGGCCAGCCCGACGCTGACATGACGCAAACCGCGATGAGTGATGCGCTTTTGCACAAGGCTGTAGAAAATCGTGCAAAGCGCCATGACGCCCAATGTGTCGGCCAGGATCAGGAAAGGATCGTACATCACATCACCATTTACGAACTGTACAAACCGTTTCGCACATTATGATCATTTAACATACCTGACTTATAGACAGGTTTTGTCTGCTCAAAGGCCGAATGGCCTCGTTTCCCTTGGCGTCAGGCGGCTCGGACCGACCCTCGATCGAGGCTTCATGCGTCTTATGTCTGCCGCAACGGCAGGGTCGGTCCCGCCATTGGCGGGCTTGCCTTCCGCACCACATCGTGCAGTTTTGGCAAAAGCCGGGTTCTGACAGCAGCAGCGCCCTGCCGCATCGTCACGCGCCCGGGGTGACGGGCCTTCATGGATGGGCCGGATGTGATGGGCCTGACGTGATTGGGCCGGGTGTGATTGGAATGACGCGGATGACCCACGAGGACAAGGACGGCCTGCGCGGGATCTGTGTCCTTGGCCTGAATTACACCGACCAGTTGACCATTGCCGGGGGCGACCGTCTGGTGCGGGCGCTGCGGGCCTCGGTTCTGGCGATGTTGCGGGCGACATTCGGGGCCGACCGGGTCTATGAGGCGCCCTCGTCGGGATCCTTCGTCATCACGCTGCAGGGGGCGCCGCGCCCGGCGCTGGCGGCTTTGGTCCGCACGGCGCTGGACAAGGTGCCCGGCTGCCGGATGCGCACCGGCAGCGTCCATTTCTCGACCACCGCCCATTCCGGGGTGATCTGGTCGGGCGACAGTCTGGGCGTCGGAGAGCTGACCCGCATCGCCGCCGCCGCCTGCGCCGCCGCCTATGCGCGGGGCGTCGATCTGGTCGAATATGACAGCCCCGACACGCCGCAGCTGCAGGCCGATATCCAAAGCGCGCGGCTGTTGTCGGATGCCGTCTCGGCGATGGATGAATCGCGGCTGATTCTGTATGCGCAGCAGATCGTCGATACCGATCCAGACAGCACGGGTCGCCATTACGAGGTGCTGGTCAAGATGCAGGACCGCAAGGGTCAGGAACATTCCCCCGCCGCCTTCCTGCCGCTGGTCGAACGCACCAGCATGATCTGCACGATGGATGACTGGATCATCCGGCATGCGATTCTGGGTCATGCCGCCGTGCTGGCCCAGCATGACGACATCCATATCTCGCTGAACATGTCGGGGCGCACGCTGTCGGATGCGGGGTTCGGTCAGGGCATCGTGCAGATCGTGGCGCAGGCGGGCATCGATCCCGCCCGCATCCAGTTCGAGATCACCGAAACCTCGGCCATCCACGATCTGCCCAGTGCCAAGATCAATGTGCGCACCCTGCGGGATCTGGGCTGTTCGGTCGCGCTGGATGACTTCGGGGCCGGGCTGTCGGGGTTTTCCTATCTGACCGATCTGGACGTGAACTGTGTCAAGATCGATGGCGGGCTGGTGGCCAATGTCGTCTATCCCAAACGACGAGAGCTGAAGATCGTCGAGGCGCTGGTGGCGCTATGCGCCGATCTTGGTCTTGATGTCGTGGGCGAACATGTCAGCTCGGCCCAGATCTATGACATCCTGACCGAGCTTGGGGTGCGCAAGATGCAGGGCTATTTCATCGGCGAGGCCGTGCCCTATGCCAGCATCTTCGGGCCTGCGCCGGATCAGGCCGCCCCCGGGGGTTAGACGGCGCGGGCCCGGCTCAGATCCGTTGACCCCGTACCCAGACCCCGCGCACCGCGCCTGCGGCGCCAAGGCGCGTCACCCGGATCACATCGGCGCGCGCGCCCACGGCCAGCCGCCCGCGATCGGCCAGATCGACCGCCGCCGCGGGCGCCGCCGTGACCGTGGTCACCGCCCGCGCCATGTCGCCCCACAGATCGCCCAGCTGCAAGGCCGCCGACAACAGCCCCGAGGGGACGTAGTCCGATGACAGGATGTCCAGCAGATCCGCCCGCGCCAGATCCGCCGCCGCCACATTGCCGCTGTGCGATCCGCCCCGGATCAGGTTCGGTGCGCCCATCATCACCTTGATGCCGTGATCGCGGCAGGCCCGCGCGGCCTCATGGGTCGTGGGAAATTCGGCGAAATGGCAGCCGTGACCGGCGCTGACCGCGACCTGAGGCGCGGTGGTGTCGTCATGGCTGGCCAGCACTGCCCCATAGCGCCGCGCATGGGCGACCGCCGCAGCCTCGTGCGCCTCGCCCACGCGGGCGCGCAGGGCCTGCTGATGGGCGATATGGGCGTGAAATTCGGCCTCGGACAGGCCCTTCTTGCCGATGACATAGTCGCGCAGCTTGGTGATGTCGCGGAACTGGCGTTCGCCGGGCGTGTGATCCATCAGGCTGACGATGCCCACCCGGTCATGGGGGCCGAATTTGGCCATCTCTTCTGGCAGGGTCTGCGAACAGATCTCGGCCCGCAGATGCAGGAAATGGCTGATCCGCAGGGCGCCTTTCGCGCGCAGGTCCAGAATCTCGTCGGCCAGCGCGCGGGCATATTCGCGATAGCCCGCATTATTCGAGGTCACCACCGACCCCACCCGCAGCGCGTCAAAGACGGTGGTGATGCCGACGCTGGCCAGTTCCGCGTCATGGGCGATGATCGCGCTTGCATGGGGCCAATCGACGCCGGGGCGGGGCTGCATGTGGCGTTCCAGATTGTCGGTGTGCAGTTCCACCAGACCGGGCATGACCAGATCGCCATCGCAATCCAGCGCGCCGGGCGGGATCGCCGCGCCCTGTCCGATCTCGGCGATGCGACCGTCGCGCAGGACAAGATGGCCGTGAATGACCTCATCGGGCAGAACGAGGCGGGCATTGGCAAGGATCGTGTCGGTCATGCGAAAGGGTCCAGTCTTGAACGTCGGGGTCAAAGCGGGTGATCTGGCAGTCAAGCGTCACACGGGTGTGACAGTTTCATCGTAAGGCCGGGAAGATGCAGGATTTCACCAGATATGCCGTCTATTACGCCCCGGAACCGGGGCCTTTCGCCGATGCGATGGAGGCATGGCTGGGCTGGGACGGGGCGGCGGGCCGGGCCGTGGCTCAGCCCGACCTGCCCGGTCTGCCGCGGCCTGTGGCCGATCTGACCCGCAGCCCGCGCAAATACGGCTTTCACGGCACGATCCGCGCACCCTTCCGCCCCCTGGTCCCCGAGGCGCAGCTGATCCGCGCGCTGGACGTTCTGGCCGCCACGCAGCCGCCGGTGCGCTGCGAGGGGCTGGAGATCCATGATCTGCACGGTTTTCTGGCGCTGCTGCCGCAAGGCTGCGACGCGGCGCTGTCGGCGCTGGCCGAGGCGGTCATGCGCGCCACCGACCCCCTGCGCGCCCCCCTGACCGATGCCGAGATCGCGCGCCGCCGCCCGGAAACTCTGACACCCCGCCAGCGCGCCCTGCTGGATCGGTGGGGCTATCCCTTCGTGATGGAAGAGTTCCGCTTTCACCTGACCCTGACCGATCAGCTGCCCGCCCCGCAGGCGCAGGCGACAGCGCAGGTGTTGCGGGCGCATCTGGGGCCGGTGCTGCCGCGCCCCTTCGTGATCGCCGATCTGTGCCTGATGGCCGAGGATCGGGCGGGCCGGTTCCATCTGCGTCATCGCAGCGCCCTGTCGGGCTGAAGCGCGGCCAGCAGACGCGCGGCCCCCTGTTCGGGGCTGTCGTCGTTCACGACCGTCAGATGGTCGATCCCCGGCGGCATGGCAAAGCCCGCGCGATCCAGCCGGGCGGCAATGTCGGTTTCCGTCTCGCGGCCCCGGGCGGCCAGACGGCGGGCCAGCAGGGCCACGGGCGCGGTGACCAAGACCATCCGCAGCCCCGGCAGCCGCGCCATCGCCTGCGGCAGCGCCGCGCGGCTGCCGTTGAAGATCACCGGCCCCGAGCCCGCCAGCTGATCGCGGGGGATGCCATAGGACAGCCCATGCGCCTGCCAGTCCAGCGCGAACAGCCCGTCCCGCTGCATCCGGGCAAAGGCTGCCTGGGTGACGCCGTCGAAATCCTCGCCCCCCGCATCCGAGGGGCGGGTGATGACCCGCCGGGCCAGCCGCAGGTCGGGCCATGCCGCCAGCGCGCCCTCGATCAGCGTGTCCTTGCCCGCGCCCGAGGGGCCGACGATGGCGGCGATCATGCGCGCGGCCCTGATCGCGTGCACCGACGCGGGCGCAGGTCTAAATCCGGACCGACGGGCCGGGTGACGGGTCGGGGAATAATGGGCCGGGCGCCGGGCCGGGCGCCGGGTCTGGTGAGGGGCGACAGCGGATGGCGGCGGGCACCGGACAGCCGGACAGGCGGGATGTCGGACCGGGCGGCGTCGCCCGTCGCACGGGGCAGGGGGGCCAAACCGGGGCGCGCCGGGGCCGGGAACTTGGGGGCGCAAACGTTCGCGGGGCTGCCACGCCGGGTGATTGTCCCGGTCAGCGTCAGGTGGATCGGGCCGTCTGGGGGCATCATGCGGGCCTTGGTCTGTCGGGGTTGCGGAAAACGCGCGGGACAGGTCTGTGATAGCCGGGGACAGGCCCGGATGGCCAGCGCCGGGGTGATCATGGGTCCGCAGGTGCCATCGGTCCGCATGGTCAGTGGAAATCCCTGCTGGGAAACAGGCGGCCCGCCTGCGTTCGGGGATGCTGGGCGGCACCGCCCCGGCTGACGACCGGCCGGCGCGTCTCGTCCGCGCGGCCGTCGTTCGACTGGATCATCGTCGGGCGTCCAAGGGTGGTCAGCCGCGCCGACAGATCCTCGATCGTCTCGGCGATGACATGCACGACCGGGCCGTCGCGTTCGATCCGGCCCCGCACGCGCAGCAGGCGGCCCGCCACGACAGCGCTGCGGAAGGTCTCATAGACGCGGGACCAGACGACGACGTTCGACACGCCGGTCTCATCCTCCAGCGTCAGAAAGATCACTCCGGATGCGGTGCCGGGGCGCTGGCGGGTGATGACAAGGCCGGTCACCGTGACCCGGCCCGGTGCGGCATGGGCCAGCCGGTCATGGGGCAGGCTTTCGGGCAGGCCGGGGCGCAGGATCGCCAGCGGATGGGCGCGCAGACTGAGACGCAGGGACAGGTAATCCTCGATCACCGCCTCGCCCAAAGACATCTGCGGCAGGTGGACCGCAGGCTCAACGCCCCCTTCACCATCGGCACCGAACAGTGGCAGGGGCCTGGGTGCCCGCAGCGCACGGGCCGCCCACAAAGCCTCGCGCCGGGGCAGGCCCAGGGCGGTGAAGGCGTCGCCCTCGGCCAGCCGTTCCAGCGTGTCGGGGCGCACGCCCGCGCGGCGCCAGACGCTTTCCACATCGGGATAGCCATTGGCGCGGGCGGCGATGATCCAGACCGCATCCTCGGCCCGCAGCCCCTTGATCTGGCGAAAGCCAAGCCGCAGCGCCAGCGTCCCGTCCGTGCGGCGTTCCAGCCGGTTGTCCCATGCGCTGAGATTGATGCAGACGGGCCGCACCTCGACGCCCCGGTCGCGGGCATCGCGGACCAGCTGCGCGGGGGCATAGAACCCCATCGGTTGGGAATTCAGCAGCGCGCAGGTAAAGACCGCCTGATGATGCCGCTTGAGCCAGGCCGAGATATACACCAGCCGCGCGAAGCTGGCCGCATGGCTTTCGGGAAAGCCATAGGAACCGAACCCTTCGATCTGGGCAAAGCAGCGGCGGGCGAAATCCTCGTCATAGCCGCGCTGCAACATGCCGGTGACAAAGCGGTCGCGAAACCCCCCGATGGTGCCCATCCGCTTGAATGTGGCCAGACTGCGGCGCAGCTTGTCGGCCTCGGCCGGGGTAAAGCCCGCGCCGACGACCGCGATCTGCATCGCCTGTTCCTGAAACAGCGGCACCCCATAGGTACGCGCCAGCACCTTGTTCAGCGCCGGGCCCAGATCCTCGACCGGTTCCAGGCCGCGCCTTCGGGCCAGATAGGGATGGACCATGCCGCCCTGAATGGGGCCGGGCCGCACGATGGCCACCTCGCAGACCAGATCGTACAGGTTGCGGGGCCGCATCCGGGGCAGGAAGTTCAGCTGCGCCCGGCTTTCGACCTGAAACACCCCGACCGCATCGGCCCGGCACAGCATGTCATAGACCGTTGCGTCACGCTGCGGGATGCTGGCCAGATCATGGGACACCCCCTCGTGGTCGACCAGCAGGCCAAAGGCCTTGCGGATCGCGGTCAGCATCCCAAGCGCCAGCACATCGACCTTCATCAGGCCAAGCGCGTCGATATCGTCCTTGTCCCATTCGATGACGGTGCGATCCTGCATGGCCGCATTCTCGATCGGGCACAGCTCGTCCAGACGACCATGGGTGATGACGAAGCCGCCGACATGCTGGCTGAGATGGCGGGGAAAGCCGGTGATCTCGGCCACCAGCCGCAGGGTCATCGCCAGATGCGGATCATCGGGGTCCAGACCGGCGGCGCGCAGCCGGTCCGCCTTGGGCGCGTCCGAGGAAAAGCCCCAGATCTGCCCCGACATGGCCGCCAGCACATCCTGTCCCAGCCCCATGACCTTGCCCACCTCGCGGATCGCGGCGCGGGCGCGGAAATGGATCACCGTGGCCGTCAGCCCGGCCCGGTCGCGGCCATAGCGGTCGTAGATGTGCTGGATCACCTCTTCGCGCCGCTCATGTTCGAAATCGACGTCGATATCGGGCGGCTCGCCGCGTTCGCGGCTGATGAAGCGTTCAAAGATCAGTGTGATCGATTCGGGCGGCACCTCGGTGATGCCCAGCAGATAGCAGATCACCGAATTGGCCGCCGAGCCGCGCCCCTGACACAGGATGCCGCGCGATCGGGCAAAGGCCACGATGTCATGCACGGTCAGGAAATAGGGCGCATAGCCCAGATGCGCGATCAGCCCCAGTTCCTTGTCCACCCGCGCGGTCATGTCCTCGGGGGCGCCCTTGGGATAGCGCCAGCGCAGTCCCGCGGCGGCCAGCCGGGCCAGCCGGTCCTGCGCGGGTTCGCCGTTCAGCGCCTCGTCGGGGTAATGATAGCGCAGATCGTCCAGCCTGAAGGTGCAGCGCGCGGCGATGTCCAGCGTGCGGGCCAGCGCCTGCGGGTGGCGATGAAACAGCCGCATCATGTCGGCGCCGTCCTTCAGCCGCCGTTCGGCATTGGGCAGGCGGCGCAGGCCCAGGTCGTGGATGGTGCAGCCAAGCCGCAGACAGCTGAGCACATCGGCCATCGGGCGCCTGCTGGCGCGGTGCATCAACACATCGCCCACCGCGACCAGGGGCGCCCCCGTCGCCTGCGCAAGACCGGCCATCCGGTCCAGCCGCGCCTGATCCTGCCCGTCATAGCCGGGCGCCGCGCCCAGATAGACGCAGCCGGGAAAAGCCTGCGCCATGCGGGCGATGTCGGCGGAGACGGGGCTGGACTGCGCGGGTCTTGGATCGCCGGGCCCTGAATCGGCGGGCCCTGAATCGGCGGGCGTTGAACTGCCGGGCATCGAACTGTCAGGCATCGAACTGTCAGGCAGCGGGCTGTCTGGCAGGAGACTGTCTGGCAGGGGGCTGGCCAGCGGATCGGGGGGGCGCGCGATCAGGATCAGGCCCTGACCCCAGTCCATCAGATCGGCGGTCACGATATGGCATTGCCCCTTGGCCGCCCGCCGCTTGCCGACCGATAGCAGCCGGGTCAGCCGCGACCATGCGGGCAGGTCGGTGGGCAAAGCCAGCCATTCGACCGCGCTGTCGGTCAGCACCAGCCGCGCCCCGGCGATCAGGCGCGGCAGAGGCTGGTCCGGGGGGAAGGGGGCCGTGGCCTCGGACGGCTGCGCCCTGGTCTGGCGGCTGGAGTGATCGGTGATCTGCCGGGACCGGATCACCGGCCCCTGTCCGGTCTTGCCTTGGCCGTCGAACTTGGGGCCGTCGAACTTGGGGCCGTCGAACTTGGGGCCGTCAGACTTAGGGCCGTCAGACTTAGGGCCGTCGGATTTGGGCCCGGTGTTGTTTGGGGCGGTTTTTCGGGTGGCAGCATGTCCCGGCGCGGTTCCGTTTCCGGCCTGCATCCCGCGCTCTGCCTGCGGCCCACCGCCTGCTTGCTCACCGCCTGCCTGTGCGCTGCCTTCTTGTGCGCTGCCCTCTGTCCGTGTCCCGCGTTCGGTCTCGGCGTCGCGGCCCGCTTGCATCCCTCCTTCAGCCCCGGCGGCCCCGGCCTCTGCCAGCGCCTCATCGCGCAGGCGGGTCAGTTCCTTCAGCGCCGAAAAAGCCCGGACCACGCCCGCCACCGAATTGCGGTCGGTGATCGCGATGGCGGTCAGGCCCAGCTCGGCGGCGCGGGTCACCAGTTCCTCGGGATGCGAGGCGCCGGTCAGGAAGGTGAAATTCGTGGTCACGCAGAGTTCGGCATAAGCCGGGCCAGGTGATGGAGGGCAGGCGCCGGTTGGGCAAGCTTCGGTCGGGCCGGAGATATCCGGTGCCGCCATCCCGTCCGGCCCATGGTTCGATCCGTCAGAATTTGCCCGCCGCGATCCGCCCCCCGGGGGTGTGACGACCCCGCCCGGCCCCGTCGCGGTCCTCATGCGAATTCCCCCTGCACCGACCAGTGGTCCTTGCGGGGGGTGTGGAACATCCACAGGCGCGGCCCCTCGACCGTCTCGATCCGCCAGTAATTGCGCAGGCCGCCCTGCCATGCGGGATCGTCCAGCCACCATTCGGGGGCGATCCGTTCGGGGCCGGTGGCGCGCAGGGTGGTGAACTGGGTCCGGCGCCAGCGGAACCGTGTGGGGGGATGGCCGGTCGCGGCGGTCACCGGCTCGGGCGGGAAG